>JBDNIV010000015.1:0-9967 GCA_041688145.1 Chlamydiia bacterium
AGTTCAGCTGAGCTTGTAATGCGATTTTCTGAGTTAAGCCATTGACCAGCTACCGATGTCAAAATATTGACAAGAGCAGATCCAGCAAATTGAGATTGAAAACCGTTAATCGTTGTGGCGTTTGGGTCTACAGGCTCAGGGCTTATATTTTCTATATTTTCTATTGGTTCTGTCATAATGTTTATCCTAATGAAGGGACAAGTGATGATACTAGTGAGGCCACCATGCTCGTCGCTTTTGTTGCTACGTTTGCATAATCTTGAATCGATGAGCTCAAGTTTTGAGCGTTGCTGTTTGCTTGGTCACTCATCGATTTGTTTGTGCTGTCAATACCATTTGAACTTGTCGTAATTGCTTGCATCTGCGCTTGAGCAGCTTGCATAGCAGCATTATCTTCTGCACGGCCTTTATCATCGTCTTTACCAGTTTTTTGGATAGCATCAGCTTTAGCTTGAACGATACCGGTGTAGTGGGATATCAATCCCATCTCGTCTGTTAATAGCGATTGTGAGACTTTAGTGAATCCAAGTGAGAGGCTTGCTTGCGCAGCTTCTTGGTTAGCACTTCCGTCTACAAGAGCTTGCAAGATCACGTCTTGAGCACCGATAGCCTGGTCGCCATTGAGGCTTGAGGTGAAGTCACCTATTTCTATTGAGGGGTCTATTGACATAAGATGTCCTTGGTTTATTTATTAGGTTTTATTAAAATTTCTCGTTTTGAACGATGCTCGCAGTAATTTTGAGCAAGTTCTTCATAATACCACCGTCTGTTGAGAGTAAGTTGGCAGCGGTTTGGTTGGCGTTTGTAAAACGCGCTTTAGTACTTTGGTTAACACTTGAAATCTGTGATTGCACTGTTTGTAAGCTGTTAATTGCGTCTTGAGTTTGGGCATTTGGCTGAGGCACATTAGATGTACCACTTGCTGATGTCGAGTCAACAAAGTCAAGTCCACAAAAGAGGAATCGGCGTAGGATTTCTTGTGTTTTTGTATCTTTTTTATCACCTGCTGCCTCGTAAGCTTTGCCAAGCATCTTCATGCTCACTGCGCCACCAGGGCTAATTCCAAGAGCGCTACGCAGCTGGGCTAGATCTTGGGTGCTGAAGTGGGAAGTTACCCTATCATTCGAAGTATCTCCAAGATTAATTGTATCAATTTTAGAAAGGGCTGTCTGGATGCTACTCCCAACACTTTCTGCGCCTCCTTGAGTAAGTGAGGGGGCATCCTGCCATTCGTTTTGAAGCGCTGAATAGTTATCAAAGATGTCAGATGCTTGCTGCTCTTGGTCGGGAAGCATTGTTTGACCTTTAAAGTAGTAAGGAGATGTATGTCTATCATTAGTAGCGTTATCAAGGCCTGTAGGCGTGAAGGCTTGCATCATATTAGAGATACTGTTACCTGCGCCACCAAGGTCATCGATTGGGACCGCGTATGAACCCGCGTTATCATCGACTTCGTTGTATGACATCATGACGTAGTTCATAAGTTCAGATAAGCTTGCACCTTTGTGCTCAAGGTTTTTAAAGTTTACTAAGATACTTTGAATATAAGACTGCATGTACGCTTTATTAATAGAGTCAAAGTCACCTTGGATAGCGTATCCAAGACTTTCCATAATGTTAGAGATAACCTGCTTACCACCATCTTTCAAAGAAGCCCAACCGGCAGGCATATTTGTCGAGACTTGCGTCAGAGCATTGCCTGTAAGTGATGCGCGAATTTGTCCTAAAAGACCAGAACCGCCACCCATTTGAGCCACAATTTTATTGATGATGCTTTGTGCGCCACTTGTGCTTCCTTTAGATTGGTAAAGAGCTGCTGCTGCAATGGCATAACCCATAGCTTGTCCCATATTAGAACAGCCTTTGAAAAATCCACCTAGCTGAGGCATAGGAAGGTTAGCAATAGACTGAGAAAATGAGTTGTATTGGTTAGAATACGCACTTCCTGAAGGCGTCTCAGCGCCTCCTTGTCCTGCCATTTTACTTAGGGCGATAACAAACTGAATAAGCGCTTGCGGGTTATTCATCTGCGAACTTTGTAGCATGTCAAAAAGGTGAAACATCTCACGGTCGTAAGCGAGTACGTCTGAGTGAACGTCTGACGGCTGCCAATCACTTGGGTTGTCAGAAGGGTCACTTCCTACTCCAGAGTCACTAGGAGCGCCTGCGTCTTCAGAAGGCGCACCGTCACCTAGTCCATTTGAAGACCCATCATTTGCGTCAGGGTCGCTTGAGCCGAGCCCACCGTTTGATTCATCGGGATTTGAATTACCAAGAGGAGCATTGTTTGATTCGTTCTGTACTGTATTGTCTTCTTCTTGGGATGCTATAGGTTGATTTTTTAAGCCTTGGCTATTTGCCTGTAGTGCTTGAGAATGTAAAGTTCCACTCATTTGAGTCAGTTGCGTAGAGATCTCTGCATGAACAGCTGTGTGTTTATGCGTAAGAGCGTCCATCTGCGCGCTACCGATTTCAGTTGCGATTTGTCTAAGCTGAGCGAATTTAGGGTCTTGGCCAATTTTAGCCAGAAGCATGTCGTTTTGTTCCATCATATTATTTTGTATCCACCTTGTTTATTACTTTTCGAGTCTCTGAATTAGGGGGTGATTGTATGAGACTCTATTCCCCCTAGCTTCATTATAACAGATAGCGAATTTAAATTTACTTAATAATGTAAAATATTATTATAATTTTACTAATTATTAAGTTTAAATAACTAAACGTTAATATTTTAAACTAAACTAAATTATTTTTATGTAAATATAGAATTTTTGTAACCTGTTGATTACAAATAAGATGCTGCAATATGCTAATTATAAGCGGCTTAGGTTATCCAGAGATCCAGCCAGATCTGGTAGGGGGCTTTTTATTGCCTTTTTTAGCTCCAGAAGAGCCGCTAGAGGACTTGGATTTTGCATCCTTCTTAGGCTTAAGGAGCTGCTTTTCATAGTCCAAAAGCTCGTTTTCAGCACGTCTAAGGACTTCCCATTCTTCAGGGGTGAAATTTTCCTTGTTATGCATATAGTCTTTGAGCTCTTCTTCGCTCATGCCCGCTTTTTTACACGCTGCTTGAGAATGCTTTTCTAGCTCGCTATGTAGGGTCTCTAAGTCCTTTAGAGCCTCTTTGCGATCATTTTTGTCCTCAGAGGCAAGCCTGTCCTGGATCCGGATGAAAAACCCTATAATATTATGGACCGTCTTATCAAGATGGATAATATCAGAGTTCTTAGTTTCCTCTAAAAGGGCACGTAAATGGTGAAAATCGGGACGCTTGGCCATAAAAAGCTCCTATACATCCAGTAGTACTGTAAAGTTGCTTTTTTAGCCAACTTTTGTGTGTTTAAGAGCTCGAAATCTGCAGGATACAATTGTTTTATATACAAAATCATGAGATGATATGTCCTATTATTAATAAAAAGAACTTGAGAGAAGTAGCTATGCAGATCCTTCCAGATTGTGTTTTAAATTGGTGGTATGAGATCCCCAGTAATTTTGAAGAAGATATGGTGGTGGTCGCTACAAGCAGTGATATTGAGCCAGGGGCTTCTTTAGAAAAGATAGCTGAGGTCGCTAAAGTCATTTTCATATCAAATCTCCACGCAGATGCAGCTATGCACAAAGTCAATGCGGGCTATATTAACGCGCATTGGCAAAGTGGCGATCTTCTTATGCGAGAAGGGATTTTAGATGCTAGAAAGTTAAACGAGCTAGAACCGACCAAATTTATGCGTGAAAGGGTAACGACTAGTAGCATGTCATGGAACGCAAACCTAGATCAAACAGGCACGGACTATAGCCAGAGTCTATTCTTTTTATCAATGGCAGGCTATTTATTTAAGCTAGTTAGAGATGTTTATGAAGGTAAAGAGCTAACTGGGGATTCTGTAATATCTCGAGCCCTTACGGAATATAGCTGTTGGCTAAGCGTTCTAGAAGGCTATCAAATAGATCCTACTATTTTTAAACAAAGACATGAAAAGTTTTTAAAAAATACAACGAGAGAAAACCTAGCTTATATAGCGGAATTTGCAGCAAAGGCACAAGAGATTCATGACCGCGTTGTAAACGCTAGGGGTCTTGATCAAGTAGTCGCTAAAATGCCTCTTGCAACAAACAGCTTACTTTATAACCTCGATAGAGCAGTTGCAGACGAAAAAATAGAAAGGGTTTGGGTCTCTTGTGGCTGTTTCCATACAGAGTGGTGTGGACATAAAAAGTCAGATGAAGAGGTAAATCGCCTGTATCAGCACTTAAGAGATAAGGGTATTTCATTTGCTGTAATTCGCGGGAAAAACCATCAGATAGATGCTCTTCCGGGTGCTATTAATTCACTAGAGCGTGCTCAGGCAATTGCAAGTCTGATGAGTCAAGGTGATGGAGGGGCTGAGCAAAACCAGGCCTATAATCAAATCAAAGGAATCGTTGAAAAAAAAGGCTTACGATGGACTGTACAGGAGGAGTTCTACATGATGAACGAGGGGGTTCTACCTGGATTGGACCGGTCGTTTAACTCAGGAGGGAACCTAAGGCATAAGATAGTATATGCTGAAGCAGCAGGGCTGATCGCACTTGAGCGCACAGCTTACTGGGCTCAGAAAAAGCTTGAAGAGGCAAAAAAGCCTTCGAAGGCTGGGAATTAAACAGCTCGGTCTTGCTCGTTTACGCCTTTATGAATGACGTCGGGACGTGCCCCTTTTTCTACGCACGCACGCGTAACACGGACTTCAGCAATAGTATCATCAGAAGGCGCTTCATACATAAGCTCTAAAAGCAGCCCCTCTACAATCATGCGAAGTGCGCGAGCACCTGTTCCAATAGCTTTAGCTTTTTTGGCGATAGCTGATAAAGCGTCTTCGTCAAAATGCAGTGCAATACCCTCTAGCTCAAAAATGCTCGCATACGGAGAGATTACCGCATTTTTAGGCTCAGTTAAAATAGTCACAAGCTCATCGACAGAAAGCTCTGCACAATGGGCAATGCCGTTAAAGCGGCCAATAAACTCAGGGATGAGTCCAAATTGGATGAGGTCTTCAGGTTCTACCTTGGAAAGAAGGTAGTTTTTCTCTTCTTCATTGCTCGCCGCTGCATTAGATGAGGAAAAGCCAATAGTCCCTTTACCAAGACGCTTAGAGACAATCTTGTCTAGGTTGACAAAGGCGCCTCCTACAATAAAGAGGATGTTCTCTGTATTGAGCTTAATATAGTCTTGCTGAGGATGCTTGCGTCCACCTTTAGGTGGTACGTTAGCTACCGTTCCTTCTAAGATCTTAAGCAGCGCTTGTTGCACACCTTCACCAGAGACGTCGCGTGTAATTGAGACATTACTCGAGGTCTTGCCGATCTTATCAATCTCATCGACGTAGATAATGCCTCTTTCAGCTTGTTGTACATCAAAGTCACATGCTTGAAGCAGCCTGAGCAAAATGTTTTCTACATCTTCACCTACATAGCCCGCTTCTGTAAGAGTTGTGGCGTCTGCAATTGTAAAAGGTACACTTAAAATATCTGCAAGCGTTTTAGCAATAAGGGTTTTTCCCGATCCTGTAGGCCCTAAAAGCAAGATGTTTGACTTGCTAAAAGAAACATCTTCACCGGCTTGAATCTTTTTAACTCTTTTAAAGTGGTTATAGACAGAGACGCAGATTGTTTTTTTTGCAGATTCTTGTCCCACAATATAAAGGTCTAAAAGCGCTTTGATTTCTTTTGGCTTTAAGACCTTTAATTCGGGAGTGTCTTTTGGAGAATCATCTTCTGTAGATGTGGACTTTTTATCGACAATGCTTACGCAAAGGTGAATGCATTTATCACAGATAAAAGCGCCTGGGCCTGATATGATCTTTTCGACTTCGTTTTCATTACGTCCGCAAAAAGAGCAGATAACAGGTTGTTTCGGCTTGTCCATAAATTCCTTATTTAAGCTCCAGCAACCGCTGCAGCACCTTCTGAGCTAGCAGCATTATTTGGAGAAGAAGAGATTACATGATCAATCAGGCCATATTCAAGGGCTTGAGCAGCATCCATATAGAAGTCACGCTCAGAATCGTCTTGTATTTTCTCTACAGTTTGTCCAGTGCAATCACTAAGTATTTTAGTCAAAAGCACTTTTTGTTTTAAAATTTCTTCAGCTTGTAAAGCAATGTCTGTTGAAGATCCGCCTACACCACCATGAGGCTGGTGAATCATGATGCGGCTATTAGGAAGCGCAAAACGCTTGCCCTTTGTGCCAGCAGCAACAAGAAGAGCTCCAAAAGAAGCTGCCATGCCAATGCAGTAAGTATTAATGTCACATCCGAGGTAGCGCATAGTATCTAAGATAGCAAGACCTGATGTGATCACCCCACCGGGAGAGTTGATGTAGATGTGGATGTCTTTTTTAGGATCTTCAGTACGTAAGAATAGAAGCTGAGCAATGACTGCGTTTGCTACTTGGTCGTTGATCTCTGTGCCAATGAAAATGATGCGATCTTTTAGAAGCCTGGAATAAATATCCATGGTTCTTTCACCGCGTCCTGTGTCTTCAATAACGTAAGGGATTGTTGAGTTTTGCATTAGATCATACCGTTTCATAATAGGGTCCTGTTAGGTTAGTTTTAGCCTTCAAGGTGATTCCACTACTTTTCGGTAATTTTTTCAAGTAAATGATCTAATACTTTTAATTCAGCTACTTCTAAAGAAGCGCGTCCAATCGCTGCTTTTTTCTGATCTGCATACTGAGGATCCGAGAGTTGTTGGATGGCTTCCATAGGCATACTCTTTAAAAGATATTGCATTACTTCTTCATCAGAAGGGTAAATTTTTTCTTCATCCGCTGTGCGCTTAATAAGGTAACTTAGCATAATAAGGCGCTTAGCTTGTTCGGTCGCTTTTTCTTCTAGCTCAGGTTTTGCTGTGCCAAAAACAGACTTATCTAAAGATTTACTGCTATAGATTCCTCTTTGGATGTGTTCAAAAAGGCCTTTTGCTTGATCATCGACAAGAACTTTGGGTACATCAAAAGAGTGTACATCTAAAATAGCATCGACTAAGTGAGCGCGCTTTTCATTCGTAATACGCTCTTTAATTTGACCTTCGACCATCTTACGGGCATTTTCCTTAAGCTCATCAGCACTTTTAGCGCCCACTTTTTTAGCGAGTTCATCATCGATGTCAGGAAGTTTGGCTTCGCGTGCAGATTTAATGGTTACTTCACAGTCTGTAGGCTCAAAGCGCTTTTTCTGATCAGCATTGGCATCTTTATCGAGCTCACTTTTTGCACGGAAGCTGTCGCCGGGTTTTTTGCCAAGGATATTTTTATAGAGCCAGCCGGCCATTGCTTTTTCAGTCACTTTGAACTGCTGGTCAGAAAATAGGGGAGCTGCAGGCGTTTGGCTTGCGTCAAAAACATCTACAAGAACAAAATCACCTTCTTTAACTGCGCGCCCTTCAATTTCTTTCCATTCAGCAAAATAAAGGCGAATGTTGTCTAGCATTTCATTTACATCTTCATCAGAGACAGATTCAGCCTTTTTTTCTAAAGGCTTGATCTTAGAAAGATCCAAAGGAGGCAACTCTGGATTGATTTGGAAATCAAGCTCTAATTCAGCACCCTTTTCTGTGTCTTTATTCTTGACTCTAGAGGTGAGTGTTGGACGCTCTTGCATAATTTTGTAACCACTTAAGACAAGAGTCTCTATTAAAGCTTCATTGCGAAGAAGCTGGTCCCACTTTTTCTCAATGTCATTAGGGAATTGATTTTCTACCATGTTAGCCGGAACTTTCCCTTTGCGAAATCCAGGAAGTGTTGCGTCTTTAGCAACAGCTTTAATAGCATTTTCACGCACTTTTTTTGCGTGCTCAGGTTTGATTTGTACATGTGCTTTAACAACACATCCAGGGCTTTTCTCTATAGAAACGTCCGCTTTATCATTTGAAAATGTTTTTTGGTTTTCGTCTGTTTTAGAAGCCAAAGCACTATCCATGGGTAAAATCTTTGAATGGAGTTAATAAAAGCGGATGATGAGATTCGAACTCACGACCCTCACGTTGGCAACGTGATGCTCTACCACTGAGCTACACCCGCATTAGGTACAAAGAGATCAGTATAGCTTGAGGTTCGTTTTTGAGCAAAAGTTTTCGAATAAAAAAAACCGATTCTGAACCTAAGAATGGAGGAAACTTTGATCCAGAATCGGCAGTGGGGAAAGCCCGCTATATAACGGTCTTTTCAGCGCGCAGTCAGAATGTGACTTGTTCGTGAAAAGGCGTCTTAAATTTCAACTATAAATAATACAAATAATTTGCGCTAGTTTTTTTGTGTAAGGATCTTTTTCAACACATTTTAAGGCGGCCCTATTTACTATTTTCGGAAGACAAAGTGGGGATGAAAATGACAAATTAAAATTTTTTAGTTGCATGCTGGAAAAAAAACGGTTAAAAGAATTGAATAAGCGTGTATGGTTTCTTCAAACTTTGATAAGTTCTACTCGGTAACATGATAAATTTTCGTAAGATCAAACAAGACTTTTCTGCAAACCTCTTAAGCGAAGGTAAAACCCTTTTTAAAGAAGGGGGTGTGCATTCAGCAAAAATTATAGAGCTGTCGAGTCAAAAAATTCGTGCTATTGCAAGTGTGAAGGGCGCTTATGAAAATCGTTATGAATGTGAAATAGAAATTGATAGCATTGAATCAGAAGTTATTGATTCTACATGTGATTGTTCTTACAGCTTTGACTGCCAACATCTAGCCGCGCTTGTCTTTTACCTAGAGAAAAACATTGATCAAATGACAGTCGATTTTTCTAGACATGAAAATTTTCAAAATGTTGATGATGATGGTGAAAAAGAGCACTTAAGTAGAGTTATTGATAGAGCAAAGTCGAATCAAGAAGCGATTGATGATGCGAAATTTGATCAAGAGCGTTTAGAAGAGTATGCGCATGCATGGCAAGTGCTCACGCGTTCTCCTTTCTTTAGGCCTAAGGAAAAGTGGATAGAAGAGGAGGCAGGACTCAATCTTGTTTTAACGCGTCCTTTGGATCCTAAAAGTCGCTCTCCTATTTTAGATATGCAAATGATGCTTCGCCTAAGCTTTCGCTCAAAACCTCTTGCGGTAAGCGATGTGCGTGCATTTTTAGATGCTATTAAGCACGAAGAGATTCAAGAGCTTGGAGGCAAAAGATTGCTTTTGACTTTGAGCTCGTTTGATGTTGCTAGTCGGAAGATGCTTGGATTTGTTTTGAATTTTGCTCGCTTTAATCAAACAGAGGATAAGCCTGCTCGTTTTTTCCAAATGAAACTCGAAGATGTAGGTGAGCTCTTTACGCTGGCTTATGAAATGGCAGTCCAAGAGAAGAAGGCTTTTTTTCACGGAGATGATGATGAGGTTGTAACAGCACCTTTGCCATGCTTATATGAGGAAAATGTTGAAAGTCCGATTGCTTTTTTTGCTGGTAGTGCTTACTTGCGCTTTGAAATTGAATTTATAAAACCTCCGACGACAAACGTTATACTTAACCCCACTATTGAAGTAGGGGCTGAGACTCTACAACTGTTAGATGTGTTTCTATTTGATTGTGCAAAGCCAGGCTTTGTTCATAAGGGGACTTTTTACCGTTTCCAGCCTGCCATTAAACGCACTCATTTAAGACACTTAGAAGAAGTGCAGTCGATGGCTGTTCCTGAGCCTCTTTTTGGAACATTTTTAGAAAATGCGCTTCCTGAGCTAGGGCGCTTTGCTCATGTGACCGGACAAAACTCTATTAGTCAGTTCACAACACTGCCTTTTGTTGGGGAGCTGAGGGGGCATTGTAAAATCGCTTACCTCGATGGAGAGATGGATGCAGAGCTTTGGTTTGACTACAACGGCATTAAGGTGCCTGCAGTAGCAAGTGGGCTAAAAATGCAACACATGCGCGCTTTTATTACAGATGAAGGCATCATGGCGCGCAATTTAACTGAGGAAAAAAAGATTTTAGATGCTCTATTCCAG
>JBDNIV010000016.1:0-15334 GCA_041688145.1 Chlamydiia bacterium
AAAAAAACTAAAAGAAAAGGAAGAAGCTCCCTCTCTTGGAAAGGCTCGCTTTGGGACTTTTTTTGGGGTCTATTTACCCAATATTCTCAATGTTATTGGAGTGATTTTTTTCATGCGTCTTGGTGTTGTCCTCGGCCATGTTGGCTTAACCTCTACTTTAGTTGTTATTATCCTTAGTTTTTGTGTCACAACGCTCACAGGCCTCTCTCTTTCAGCAACTGCTACTAATGGCAAAGTAGGTGATGGTGGGACATATTTTATGGTCTCAAGGTGCTTTGGATTTGAGATCGGCTCGGCTATTGGCGTATTCCTCTATCTTTCTCAAGCAGCTACAGCAGCTTTTTGCATACTCGGTTTTGCTGAGTCTTTGTCACCTCTTTTGCCTAATGTACCAGCGCCTCTTATAGGCTTAGTTACACTGACAACTCTTGCTGGAATTAGCTATTTCTCTACAGACCTAGTTATGAAAACTCAGTTAGTTATCTTTGTGCTTTTAATAGCCTCAGGCCTTTCTCTTGCTTTTGGACATCCCGTCTCTCTTCCTGAAACAATACCTACGCTGAAAATGTCTCCCCTTACTTTTTGGGGAGCTTTTGCTCTTTTTTTCCCAGCAGCAACAGGTATAGAAGCAGGCGCTTCTATGTCTGGCACTTTAAAAAAACCAAGTTTATCACTCCCACTTGGAACTATGCTGACTTTGCTCACAGCAATTGCTCTTTACATCATAACGCCTATATTTCTAAGCTACATGGCACCTCTAAGTATGCTTGCGAGTGATCCTATGATCATGCTCAAAATTGCTAAATTCGCACCCCTTATCTATATCGGCATTTGGGGCGCTACACTTTCAAGTGTGCTCTCTGGGCTTTTATCAGCTCCAAGAACATTGCAAGCCTTAGCAAAAGACCGGGTAATGCCTGAGTTTATTGGCACAGAGTTTGGAGAAAAGAAAGAGCCTAAAATAGCCATAGTTATCACGTTTGGTCTTATTTTTTGTGCGGTCTATTTTGCCGACCTCGATAAGCTAGGTCCCCTATTATCAATGTTTATGCTAATTGCATATGGAATGCTGAACCTAGCTTCTGGCTTTGAAGAGCTCCTTAGCAGCCCTAGCTGGAGACCCACTTTTAGAGTGCCTTGGGTCGTTTCAATGATAGGAGGAGGCTTATGTCTTTTTGCAATGTTTATGATCAATGCAGGGGCAAGCTTTATGGCTATAGGCCTTGTAATATTGCTTTGCCTAATTATGAAAAGACGCAAGCTCGACGTTCACTGGGACGATATTCGCCAAGGCCTTTTAATCTTTTTAGCTCGCTTTGCGGTTTACCGGCTATCGAATATGCCTCAAGTTATGCGCTCCTGGCGCCCAAACTTCCTACTTTTCACTGAGACCCCATCGCGCTTGCCAAGCTCACAGCTTTTTAACTTTGCTAAATCGATTACACAGGGTCGCGGCTTTTTAACTATCGCTTCGATACTCAGCAGTGAGGCAATTTCTGAAGAGCGTAGAGTCTCAATCACACGCCTTATCAATGACTCTCTTTTTCGCCAAAGCGCTGATGCCTTAGTTAATGTAAGCCGTGCAAAAGACCCCGCAGATGGCATGAAGAAAATGATCTCTAGCTATGGCATAGGCAGCCTTGTTCCTGACAGCATCATACTCGAGGGTGTTGACAAAGAACGCTTTTCAAGGCACTACGCTGAAGCTATCAATGTAGCTCATGATAAGGGCCGCAATGTGGTGATATTTAGTGAAAAAGCTCTAGATGCAGAGGCCCCGTCTAAAAAGAAAAAAGTCAAACATATCGATATTTGGTGGGATGAGCGGTCAAGAAATAACTCCGAGCTCATGGTGCTACTTGCCTATATGCTTACAAGATCTCCTTCATGGAGACGCGCTAAAATTTGCATCAAAAGCCTTGCTAATGATGAAGCTACAAAAGCCCAAAGGCTGGGGTACTTTGAGGAATTTTTAGCTGCTGGGCGCTTTCAAATTGAAACAGAAGTCTACGTAAATCCTACAGGTGATCTGCTCTCTATGGTCCGCTCGTTTTCTAACCCAGAAGCGCTTGTTATGCTAGGGATGCGCGCACCTGATCCAGAAGAGACTATAGGTAACTACTGTGAGAATGAATACAGCCCTTTATTAGAGGCTACTCGAAGCTTCCCTATGACAGCCTTTGCTCTTACTGCAAAAGATGCTTCGTTTGATAAGATTTTTTGCTAAACTAGCGCGAGTTTATTTAGCTGGAAAATGACACAAAAAACCTCTAAGTCTTTTAACTCTTAATTGAATGCTAAGAAATCAGCTCTTCTACAATCTGCTTGACTTTGGCTTGAAAGTCTTCGTGTGGAAGCTCCTTCATTGCCTCTTGGATCCGGCTTCTAATAACCTGATCGTGCAGGTACTTTTTTAGCAGCTTAGGCAAGTGTTTCACTCGGGTAATCTGTCCCCCTATCTCATATTTAAGCACATAGTCTAGGTGCGCTTTTTCCCAAAAGACAGGGGGAATAGTACGGTCGATAAGGATAGGCGCTTTTCCCATTGTAATCGCCTCATGAATAGTGCCTGGACCAGGCTTTGTGACTATAAGATCCGCTATAGCCATAAGCTCTGCTATTTTATCAGTAAAGCCTATGACTTGCATACTATTGGAAGAGTGTAAAGGAACAAGGTTTAACTCTTGTCTTCTAGCCTCATCACGTCCGATGCAAACCATGAGGTGCACATTAGCGTCCAGTTTACCAATTTCTCGTGCATAAATAGTGGTAGCTGAACTTCCCGTTCCCCCCATCATGATAAGAACCACTTTTTTTCCAGTAGGCACTGCATGCTTCTTACGAAGCTCTTCAGTATCTTTTGGAGTCAAAAATTCAGGGCGAATGGGTTGACCTGCTACCGAAACAAGTTTTTGATCAATTTTGTGCTCTATAAGACCTTTTCGAGTGATAGGCTCATCTCTAGGAATCGTCATGCGGAACTTAGGATAAGTGATGTTTTTCAAGCCATTAGCCCAGAAAGTAAGATCGTCATCTAAAGCAATGAGAATATAAGGAATGTTGTGCTTTTTTGCAGACTCAATACCGCAAGAATTCATAAAAGGACACACCGATATAATCAGATCAGGCGCCTGTTTATCGACATAAGAGTCGATAATCTTTTGGACCTGACCCTGACCCATTTTGTAAGCAAAGGGGGTGATATAAGTCAAAAGATTGAGTGTGCGATTCCACCCACCTCTTTGAGGAGCATTAAAGAACGTTTCAACAAGAGGAATACCCAAAAATGACTGATCATCTATAGGTCGCTCAATTGTAAATGTATAGTTAGGGCCAAACGCTTGCTGAATTGCACGTGCAGCTGCTTCAGAGCAGTACCCTCCTTTAGAGCTAAATATCAGCACCTTTTTGCTTTTAGTAAGGTGTGCATCACCTGTTACAGCTCCCATTAAAGGAAATGAAAATACACATGAAAAAGAGAACAGAGAAAAAATAAACGGCCTTAAGGCCCAATAGACAACATATTTAGACATAAACATTAAAATCGGTAAGTAGCGCGGGCATTTATTCCTGCAATTATAAAACGAGTATCTATAAACGTAGCTATACCTGAAATCCTACCACCATAATGGCGATACTCGAAAAAAGGCACAAGTTGCATACCAAACCCTTTTTCTTTTTTACTCACCTGATAAGTGAATGGAAGCTCTATAATATACTGCATCTCATTGTCTACTGGAGCCTTTGAGTAACTGTCTGCTATTTTCAAGCACCTTTTCCCATCAAAGGCGAACTGCACACAAAAGTTCAGTCCTAGGCTCACCCAGGGCCTTAAAAAGCGACTGAATAAAAAGCCTGTAGATAGATATGGGTTTTTATAATAATAATCAAGCTCAGGGACTGAAGGCTCAACAAAGCGATATTTAGATTGATAATAACCAAAACCCACATAAGGGGTAAGGAAAAGCGTATCGCGCAAAACAGGTTGAATGGAATAGCCTAAACGCCCCTCTAAAGAATAGTCCGCTACAATAGCCTTAGAAAAGGCGCCTCCTCCTGTTGTACCTGTGGCTTTCCCCCAAGCATAGTTAAATAAAGAAGCCCAATAGATACTACCGCGCTTTGTTCGATCGAACTTGATATCAAAGCCCTCTAAAAAGCCTTTGGTGCAAGCGCCATTATATACATGCCTTTTTTTCCAATAAATCCTAGGACCTACTGACAAAGAAATTGGCTTGCTCAAGCGAATAAAACGCTCTGTGTTGAAGGAATAGGCTTCTAGCTTTTTTGATAAAAAAAGAGCACATAATAAAACAGAAGAGAAAAAGAACTTGCGCAATTTCATGCTATCCTAATATTTTGTTTTTCATAAAAAACATGTCATGTATATAGAATCTTATGTATCCATGTCAAACGCATACGGAGGCTTAGCGTGAAATTTCTAAAGCAAAAATGGCTCGCCCTTTTCCTTATTTTCCCTCTTCTTTTAATGGCAGACCCAAGTGAGGACACACCTCGTAACTACTGGGAAGAGCTTTCACAAGAGCAGCATACCAACATGTCTTTTATCATGTCTACTATGTCACGAGCTAACCACACTCAAATCTTAGTGAATAAATCTAAGCTACGCCAAGCAGGTCACACGCTATCTCCTATTCACCCTTTGCGCTACCTTGAACATATTTTTACCCATCCTGAACTTCTAAGAGATCTATGTGGCATTAGCAGGCGTAAAAATTTCTTATGGCCTGGTTTTTTAAACGGTGAAGATGATGGAGTAAAAGACGGTATGATAGGCTCTCTCAAACAAGAGGCTGCTCTAGGCAACCTAAAGCCAGAACACATTGAGAATTTCACAAGACGCGCCAACCTTAGCTATATCCGAATTGCAAATTCAATCCGCTCAAAAAACTGGGATGAAATGATGGACTATATCGTAATAGAGGCAATGAAAAGAAATGCTCAAGAACTATATGACTTATAGCGAAAGTCTAGCATGAAATTTCTAAAGCAAAAGTGGCTTGCCCTTTTTGTTGTTTTTCCACTGCTTCTAATCGCAAACCCGATTGAAGATACGCCTCGTGATTACTGGAAAGAGCTTTCGCAAGAACAACATGCTAATATGTCTTTTATCCTGTCCACTATGTCAAGAGCTAACCACGCCCAAATCGTAATCAATAAATCTAAGCTGCGCCAAGCTGGCGATAAACTAGCAAATATCCACCCGTTGCGTAATCTTGAACATGTCTTTACCCACCCTGAACTTTTAAGAGATCTATGTGGTATTAGCAGGCGTAAAAATTTTATATGGCCTAGTTTTTTAAACGGTGAAGATAATGGGATGAAAGAGGGTATGATAGGCTCTTTCAAGCAAGAAGATGCTTTAGGTAATATAAAACCTGAGCACATTGAAAATTTCACAAGACGCACCAACCTTAGCTATATCCGAATTACAAATTCAATCCGCTCAAAAAACTGGAATGAGATGATAGACTATGTTGTAATAGAAGCAATGAACAGAAACGCTCAAGAACTGTATGACCTGTAGATGAAATACCACAAAGCCCTGACTGTTTTCTTGTACGCTTTATGTGCTCCTTTTTTGGCAAGCGCTTCTCCTAAACTCAAGAGCTTTCAGATTGAAGATTTTGAACTTGCTATGCAAGGGCCTGTGACCCGCTTTATTTTCATTATAAAAGACAACGCCTATCTCAACACTGAGTCTGAAGACCCCTCTCTTTTAGAAGCTATTGGAAACGCAGCCTTGTCCCCTATCCACTACCTTTTTCAAGCAAATCGCTACGACACATCAAAACCAGGGCCTGCTACAAACTTAGGTCATGTTTTTGACTATAAAAAAAACAGGGCCTTAAAGACCTGGACAAGTGTTATAGCAACTCCTAGCTCACTTATTTTAGGTTCGTGCCTTAAAGGGCTCAGCCTTCTTGTCCATAAGGATTCTCGGATTCATCAAGAGGCCATTGGTTTATACTTTAAAGACAAAACCCCTCCTTCTAAAGCTAACTATAACGTCTTAGAAAAATGCGGCCTCGCCTCTTTTTCTCAAGAAGTATCTCCATGCCTAAACCTGCCAAAAGGCCCCCTTGTACACCCGAGCATAAAAGAAGATATAAAAGGGCTTAAAGCAATCTCAAAAATTTTTAAAAAATACAATATCCCTTTTTGGCTTGATGATGGCACCTGCTTAGGTGCTTATCGGCATGCAGGACTTATCGCATGGGACTATGACGTAGATATGAGCATTTTACAGCCTGACTTTGAAAATGCAAAGGCTGCTTTGCAAGAGCTCGACCCTGAGCTGTATGTGCTACAAGATTGGTCAGGAAGTGTCTCTCCCCGCACCTATCTAAGGGTCTTTGTTAAGAAAAACTCCAGCTTGATCGATATCTATACTTATAATATTTCTCCCGAAAAAGGGACTGTAAACTATATCTTTTCACTAGAACATTCCTTTTTCATACCTGAAAAATGGAAAGCCCGTGAAAGAAACCTCGTACATCCCAAGCCAATCAGCTGGCTTTTTCCTCTAAAAAAGACATCTTTTGAAGGTGTTGAAGTATATGTGCCTAATCAGGCTGAAAAATGGCTACAGTCTAAATATGGAGAAGATATCTCTCCTGCTCGCACCTGGGATGAAAAGAAACAACAGTATCTAAAAGTTGAAGGACATCCCTATTGGGAAAAAAGTCCTATATAATTCTTTAAATCCACCTCTATTTCTCTAAAATAAAGTGTTTGCTCACCTGAAGAAGTCTATCGGGTTTTTAATCTTAAATATGTAAGAAAAATCTAGAAAAAAGAAATGCCCGGAATAGGACTCGAACCTACACACCATAAGGCACTTGATCCTAAGTCAAGCGTGTCTACCAATTCCACCATCCGGGCATCTAAAGGTGTCACTATAGAATAGATTCTCCCATTTCGTCAACTTGAGAAAAGCTTATTTGAATAAATAAAAATAAATAGGCGAATAATCAGAGCAAAACAAGGGATAAAAAAAGTTTACACCCACTTAATACATTGAAAGATAAAGCCCCTTTTTGATACGATATGCCCTTTTAAAGACTAGGAGATTCCCATGGCAAAAAAATCCAGAGCTAGAGAAACTATCAAGCTAAAAAGCACTGAGACTGATGAGATGTATTGGACAACGAAAAATAAGCGTAACCATACAACTCGCCTAGAGCTCAAAAAGTACGACAAGCGCGCAAAAAAGCACGTTGTTTTTAGAGAAGCTAAATAATCTTAAAGATTGAAGGGCCCTCATGTTTGAGCTTGGACTTGCCCTCAAGTATTTAATCCCACGCAAAAAAAGTTTATCTGCCTCTCTTGTAGCCCTTTTATCGACGGGTGTGATAGCCCTTGTAGTGTGGCTCGTTCTTGTCTTTTTTTCTGTTACAAGAGCTATGGAGTCGACCTGGCTTGATAAGATCACAAGCCTTAATGGTTCTATTCGTATCACTCCCACAGAAGCATACTACAGCTCGTATTACTACAAATCTGACGCTTTTGCCCTAAACTCAGACTATACTCATAAGACTCTTGGTCAAAAGCTTATAAGTGCTAAAAGTGATCCTATCAATCCTGATATTGATGAAGATTTCCATGAAGCATATCTAGAGAAAACATTGAACTCTGATGGCTCTGTTAGGGACCTTGTTAAAGATCTTAAGAGCACTTTAAAAAAACATAGCGATAACACTTCTTTTAGTGAAATGCATGTCACAGGAGGCTCACTGCGCCTCCGCCTTATTCGCGACGCTCCTTCTGGAGCTTTTACAGGAGAAAAAACGCAGAGCTTCTTATCCTCTGTGCCCTATTTTTTCTCTTTAGACTCTCACAACCCCAAAATTGCCAATACCTTAGAGCCTATTTCAGCTGACGATATGACGGGGCTTATTGCAATGCTGAGCCAAGAAAACTCTAGTGCTCTAGAAGAAAGCCCTCTATCTGAAAGTCGAGCTTCTCAAAAAGAAATTGAAAACCGTTTAAGTGCATTATTTTCTCAAGTAGATATTTCTGAGCTTAGCTTGAAAAAGCGCATTCCCATCTCTTTTAGTGCTTTTCCGAGTTTAGGAAAAATAGTTACCTATACTCATATAAGCCCCCAGGGGAAATTTTTGGCCGCTTACTTGCAAAAGCCAACTCATATAGAAACTCTTCCATCTACCTTAACTTTCCACCCTGACAAAGTCGAATTGTCCTTAGAAAAAAGCGCAAAGAAATCTGCTAAAAACGTGCCTGACCTAAAGATCAGCTTCGATAGAAACGCAGTTAGACCCCCTTTATTTCTTCCTTCTAAAACGCCTTTAAAAGTAGCCAATCTAACTTATCAAAAAAGCACTATCCAAACATCGTGTAGCTTTTTCATGAAAGGTTACTCTAAAGAGTCCATATCTATTAATTTAGACCTAGATTCAGATGACTTTAACGTTGTCGAAATGAAAATCAAGCCCTTATTAAAAGCTGAATCTTCTACCCTCTACCTTCCCTACTGGTCATATGCTAAAGAGGACCACACATGTTACTTACCTGAGCATACAGATTTAGGGGCTGCTATCCTTTTACCTAAGAGTTTTAAAGAGAAAGGCGCTCGTCTAGGAGATGTCGGCTATTTAGGTTACTCTGATGTCCAAATCACAGGCACAAAAGAGCAGCGCCAACGCGCTTATGTCGCTGGCTTTTACGACCCAGGCTTAAGCCCTTTAGCGGGACGTATGATTATTGCGAGTCCAAAGACTGTCACGACCATTGCCTCAACCCAAACTCAGTATGAATTTGACCGCACGCTTGGCAATGCTTTTATCGGCTGGACGCCCAGTCCTAAAGGAGCTCAAAACGCCCAAAAAGAGATCCAAAAAAGCTTAGCTAGTGCTGGCTTAGCCTCTTTTTTCTCAGTAGACACTTACCTTGATTATGAGTTTACTCGACCTTTTCTGATGCAATTTCAAAGCGATCGCATGCTCTTTGTACTTATATCTGGGTTAATCCTAATAGTTGCCTGCTGCAATGTTATCTCTTTCTTAGTTCTTTTAGTCCAAAACAAGCGGGGTGAAATTGCTATCTTAAGCTCTATGGGAGCTTCTAAGAAAAGCATATGCCTTATTTTTTGTTTATGTGGCGGCTTGATTGGACTTATTGCAGCGACTGTTGGATCATTAGCAGCATCGATTACTGTATATAATTTAGAAGGTCTTATAAATACCTTAAGCTTTCTTCAAGCCCACCCCGCATTTAGCAGTGATGGCTTTGGGATAGCAAAAGGCGTTTCTATAGGACCTACTGCTCTTTGTATTACGTTTGCTTTCTCAACGCTCTTGTCTATGTTAGCTGGCGCTATTGCTGCTGTAAAAGCTTTAAAGCTTAGCCCTTCGCAAATTCTGAGGTCTCCATGAGCGAAAGCCCAAATCATAAAAGCGACTTAAGAAAAAACTCACCTCTTTTAGAGCTGAAAAGTGTCTCTAAGGTTTTTAGCTTTCCAGAAGAAGTTACTGTCCTTGATAACATCAATTTGCAAGTACACCCAGGTGAATCTATAGCTCTTGTGGGCGCCTCTGGAAAAGGCAAGAGCACGCTCTTACACATAGCAGCTGGTCTAGAGGTTCCAAGTGCAGGCTCTATAGAAGTACTTGGCAAAACACTGACGTCTCAAAACGCACCTAAAGTACGCTCTCAACACATTGGTTTTATCTATCAATCTTTTCATCTTTTAGACGATCTTTCTTTGATTGACAACGTCACTCTTCCTTTGAAAATAGCGCGTAGTTTCGATAAGGAAAAAAGCGTTAAAAAAGCAATTAGCCTTTTAGAAAAGGTGGGCTTATCTCACCGCTTACAGTTTCCTGTAAAACTCTTATCTGGAGGAGAAAAGCAGCGTGCAGCTATTGCAAGAGCGCTTATTACAGAGCCTGATCTTGTGTTTGCAGATGAACCCACAGGAAATCTAGATGTTAAAGCATCTATGAAGGTCTTTGAGCTGCTCTTAGCCTGCGCATCTAAAAAACGCAGCGTTATTATTGCTACGCACAACCTAGAGCTTGCAGCTCTATGTTCTAGAACTTTTTCTCTAGGTTCTTCTCTTGAGCTACCTAAAGCATCTACTAAAATCTCTGTGTAAACTGAGTTTAAGCCCATTTGCTGCTAAATAAAAGGCATGTTAGAATTACTTTTATGTCTAATAAGCAAACCAAGACTTTAAGGCGCAGACGCGTCCATAAAAGACCTACTGACACAAAAAACCTTATTGAAGAGGCTCGTCTTTTTGAAGATATTCAAGAAGTTCGAAGTTTTTTCAAACGCGCCTTTGATATTGTCTTTTCTCTTTTTGCTCTTGTGGTCACTCTCCCTATTTGGCTGACTATTCCCCTTCTAATTCGCTTGACCTCTAAGGGAAAAGCTATATATGCAGCTGAGCGAATGGGGCAAGGGGGAAGGAAAATTTACTGCTATAAGTTTCGTAGTATGTATAGCGATGCAGATGTCAGGCTCAAAAGCCTTTTAGATAATGATACCTCTCTTCGCAAAGAGTGGGAGGAAAACTGGAAGCTAAAAGACGATCCCCGTATCACGCCTTTAGGCCATTTTATTCGCAAAACTTCCATCGATGAAATCCCCCAATTTCTAAATGCTTTGAAGGGTGATTTGAGCGTCGTTGGGCCAAGACCTCGCGTGCATAAAGAACTCTCAGCTCTTCCTTCAAACCATGTAAAAAATCTTCTCACAGTAAGGCCGGGCATCACTGGACTATGGCAAACATCAGGAAGAAGTCAAATAACCCTAAAAGAGCGCATCGATATGGATGAAGCTTACTTAGAGAAAAGAAACTTTTTTTATGATTTTTACCTCGTACTGAAAACGATTCCTGTAACGCTTTTTTCTAGAGGAGCATGTTAAATGGGAAAGAAAATTTTAGTCACAGGAGCTGGCGGCTACATTGGCGCTCATATCTGCAAAGCTTTAGCAAATAGCGGCTTTGAGCCTTTGGGGTTTGATGACTTTTCCATGGGGCACAAAAGCGCCACTCTATTCGGCCCTTTTGTTCAAGGCTCTCTTTTAGACAAAGAAACATTAAAAAAAATATGCCTTGAACATAAGCCTATCGCTGCTATTCATTTGGCTGGCAAAACACTTGTGGGCGAGTCAATGCAAAAGCCTGCTCTATACATCGAGCATAACTGCACAGGTACAGCTAACTTAGCTGAAGCTCTTTTAGAAAGTGGCTGTAATAAGATTATCTTTTCTTCTAGCTGCGCTATCTACGGCAATCCTGAAAAACTCCCTCTAGATGAAACGCACCCTAAAAAACCTATTAATCCTTATGGAGCCTCTAAGCTCCTTGCAGAAAGGACACTTGAACATTTTAGTGACCTTTTTGATCTCTCTTATGTAGCACTTCGTTACTTTAATGCCGCAGGCGCTGATCCTGAAGGGGAAATTGGTGAAAAGCATTCCCCTGAGACTCATTTAATTCCCCTAGCTATTGAAGCTGCTTTAGGCTTAAGAGGCCCTTTATCTATCTTTGGATCTGACTTCCCCACGCCTGATGGCACAGCAATTAGAGACTATATCCATGTGTGTGATATCGCTTCTGCTCATATGAAAGCTCTAGCCAAACTTCTTGAAGCTCCTTTAAGAGTAGGCCTTAATATTGGAACAGGCATAGGCTACTCAGTAAAAGAGGTTATCGAAGCCGTCTCTTCTTTAAAAAAAGTACCTTTTGCCTATGCACCAAGACGAGCAGGCGATCCTCCCGAGCTTGTAGCAAACCCCACAAAAGCACAAAAGCTCCTAGACTGGAGCCCAAAATACTCGAGTTTGCAACATATTATTGAGACTGCCTACAATTGGCATAAAGGCCAGTTGGAACAAGGGACCCCAGATTGCTTAAAGTCTTGAAAGAGTTTATGAGGAAGTTTTTACTTGCTCATAGCAATCATCTCTGGGAAAGAGGCTCGCTTATTTTAGGCTTTACTCTCTTTGTCTTCTTCCCAAACTTGGCTCCTTACTGTTTTACCCCCTATGCGATTGCTCGTGTATTTGAGAGAAATGAACTCCCCTCTCTTATCATCTTTGCTCTTTTAGGCTTTATTAGTGATGCCATAGGCAGCGCTTTTTTCTTTGGGTTTTTCACCTTGTGCTTTGCTGTTATCGGCGCTTTTATTTATTCATTAAAACACTTTTTCCTACTTAGCCGAGAATCTGCTTTTGGCTTTTGCTTTATCTTTAACCTCATTTTTGCCAGCACGAAAATGATCTATATAGGATTTTTTTTAGAAGGGAACAATCTTTTTTTTGGCACTTTCTTCACTGAACTTATCGCAATTCCCATGTTACTTGCTTTTGTCTGTATGCATCTGTACATGGCTCAGCTGAGCGCAATTTCAAAAAAACACTCCTAACAGACCCCAAGCCATTAAAGGCCCAAATATGTTACTATCTGGG
Source organism: Chlamydiia bacterium (assembly GCA_041688145.1). GTDB lineage: Bacteria > Chlamydiota > Chlamydiia > Chlamydiales > JAAKFQ01 > JBDNIV01. The sequence continues at coordinate 12,463 of JBDNIV010000016.1, forward strand.
CCTTATGATTATTGATGGCAATAAGACAGCTCAGGGCATTTTTAAAAAGGTAGCAGAGGAAGTAGCTGCTTTTGAAAAAAAACCGCATCTAGTAGTTGTGCTTGTAGGAGAAGACAGCGCTTCAAAGCGCTATGTCTCTAGAAAGCAAAAAGCATGTAATGATGTAGGCATTCGCTCAACAGTCATCCACCTTCCAGAAAAAACTTCTGCCAAAACTTTAGAAGAGGCCCTAGCAGCTCTTAATGAAGATAGTGATGTCCATGGAATTTTACTCCAACTCCCCTTGCCAAAACCGTTAGATGCTAAGAAATTTACAGCCCTTATCAAGCCTGAAAAAGATGTAGATGGCCTTTGTTGTGAAAATATGGGTAAGCTCCTTTTAGGTGATATGAGCGGCTTTATCCCCTGTACGCCTTTAGGTATTCAAAGGCTTTTGAAAGCTTCTAACGTTTCTGTTGAAAGCAAAAAAGTTGTAATTGTGGGGAGAAGTGCTATTGTAGGAAAGCCCCTTGCTGCACTTCTTATGCAAAATGCCCCTGATTGCAATGCTACAGTGACTCTTGCTCATAGCAAAACAAAAGACCTTAAAGCGCTTACTCAGACAGCTGACATCTTAATTGTAGCCACAGGCTCCCCTGCCCTTATCACAGAAGATTGGATTAAAGAAGGCGCAGTAGTTATTGACGTCGGTATTACAGAAGTAGAAGACCTTTCTAAAAAAAGCAAAAAACGCCTTGTAGGTGATGTTGATTTTAAATCAACAAGTCAAAAAGCAAGCTTGATTACACCCGTACCTGGTGGTGTAGGACCGATGACAATCGCAAGCCTTTTAACCAATACTGTTAGAGCCTATCAAAAGAGCCTCTTATGAATAGAGCGCTTATTATAGCATTTATTAGTCTCTCTTTAGCCAGCCTTAGCAGCTGCTCTAACAAGAGAGAAAGTGCTTCTTCTCAATTAGAAAGCCCAATCTCTAAAAATACTTTTAAACCTGTAGAAATATCGGGCTGGATTATGGAAATGCCGTATCATGTCCTGATTGGTGAGACCCTTTCTGATACTGAGCAAAAAAGCCTAAAAACCTCTATTTTAGCTGTTTTTTCCGATATCAATGACACTTTCAATAAGTTTAATCCAAACTCAGAACTCTCTCGACTGAACCGCTTAAAAGCATACGAAAAAGCGCCTATCTCAAAGCCCTTGGCCGATATGCTTTTGTTTTGTAAAGAGATCCATACTTTATCTGAAGGGCGGTTTGACCCTACTGTAGAAAAAGCTATGCAATTGTGGAAAGGATCCTTAGAAAAAGGTGCGCTTCTTGATAAAGCTCAGCTAGAAGATGCACGAGCATCTATCGGTCTTGATAAAGTACATTTAGATAAAGGCATTTTCTATAAAACAGCAGATAACCTAGCTATAGATCTTGGAGGTGTTGCTAAAGGGCATGCTATTGATCTTATTGCAGATATGCTCAGAGCAAAAGGAATTAAATCAGCTCTCATTAATTGGTCAGGAGAGCTTTGCGCTTTTGGAGAGCATCCTGAAAAAAGAGCGTGGCAAGTCATGATCCCAGCTTATGTAAAAAAAGGAGTCAAACTTCCTTTAGAAAATCAAGCCTTAGCAACCTCAGGAGATTACTTGCAAAACTGGAGCGTGGCTGTTAAAGATAAGGTCATGACATTCTGCCATATATTGGACCCTAGATCAGCTTGGCCTCTTGAGATAAAGCCTAAGAGTACAGCTTGTGTTAGTGTGGCTGCTAAAAGTTGTATACTTGCAGATGCTTTGGCCACAAGCGCTATGGTTTTTCAAGACTCTAAAACACTAGAGCTCTGGATACACAAGGTAAAAGCTGCATATCCTGAGACCTCTTTTTGGACTCTTCAAAGAGAAGGAGTTTCTTTATGATTCGGTGCTGTTTTTTTGATATTGGCAATGTTTGTGTTTTTTTTGATGAGCGAAAAACAATTCATACTGTGGCTCATTTGTGCGGCCTTGAACCAGAAGCTATTGAATCTTTTATGTGGGATGAAGGCATAGCTCACCGCTACGATACAGGCGCTTTAAGCTTCAATGAAATTCACACACTTTTAGAGAAAAAATGTAGCCGCAAAATACTGCCTAAAGATCTAAGGAAAGCCTTTTGTGTTGGCTTTTCTGCGAATCCTGAGATTGAGCCTATTATCTGGAGCTTGAAGAAGAAAAATATCCCTATGTTTGCAATCTCAAATACGTGCGATGTCCACTTTGAGCATCTCTATAAGCACTACCCCATTTTACGCCTTTTTACAGGCTATATCCTCTCCTATGAAGCTAGAAGCCTCAAACCTGAGCCCAAGATCTTTCAAGCAGCTCTGGCCAAAGCTGGTGTGGCTGCAAAAGATTGCTTCTATGTCGATGATATCCGAGAATATACAGAAATAGGCCAAAAGATGGGCATGAAGGTAGCTGTTTACCGCGATGCACGTCTTTTGGAAAAACGATTAGGTGAGTTAGGGATATGACAAAAGAAAAAAATGAACCTTTTCATGGTAAGATAAGCGTCCACCCTCGAGGGTTTGGGTTTGTATCAGGCTCTGCTTCTGGACAAGACGTCTTTATTCCTAAGCCCTTTATCAGTAGCGCTCTTGATGGAGATACTGTCGAAGCTATAGTGACTGATGAGTCTAAAAAAGGCTTAGAGGGAAAGGTACTGGCGATCATTGAAAGAGCGCGTAGTGAGTTTGTCGGCACAGTGACTGAGCTTTTAGATAATGGGATAGCTCAAGTGCTGATCCCTGTTGTTAGCCGAGAAAAACCCGCTAAAATCCGCGTAGGCAAAGAGTGTAAAGTCGGCGATCGTATTATTTTAGAAGTAGATGAGTGGAAAAAT
>JBDNIV010000017.1:0-99681 GCA_041688145.1 Chlamydiia bacterium
AGTTCTCTTTGTAAGAGCATAAGACCGCCACACATAGAAACAATGCCACCTGCAATAAGAGCATATTTAGAACCATAACCTGCAATAACTCCACCTACAAGACCCGATATTACTTCTGCAATAACTCGAACGCTTTGGTTAAGGCCTAAACTTTTCCCCTGGGGCAGATCTGCCGAAGCTCTAGAAGCTATGAGCGTACATAGAGGATAGCTCAAGCCAAGGCCTAATCCTGTAAGAGGTAATGTGTATAAAAATCCTCTGGGATCGGTGTTTTGGGTCATTAGAAGGATGCCAATACAAAAGCTTACAGAAGCTATTGCTAAAAGGCGTGTTTCTCCAAAAATTCTAGAAGCTACTTTCATAATAAAGAGCTGAGAAAAAGCAATACAAATGCCTCCATAAGCAGCAAGCATGCCTAGTTCATAGGCTCCAAATGAAAAAACTTCAAAAAAGTGTGTTGTGTAAAAACGAAAGTAGGAAAAAATACCAATATAAATCAAAAAGTTTGTTGTAAAAATGCGAACCAAGGGCTTGCTTTGAAAAAGGGCTATAACACCTTTTATTTGGTCTTTAACGCCCTCTTCTGTTTTATTTCCAACAACAGGGGCATCCTCTGCTTTTAAATAGAGATATAAGGCCCCTAAGACCATAAAGGCGCCTATAGTCCAAAAAGCATAAGCGCAGTTCATTGGAGTAAGGCCACTAGAGCGGATCCACTGACCCACAGAAAGCGGCCCAATAATGAACGCTAAACTAATAAAAGCATAAAGTCTTCCTAGCAAAACGCCTCTGTCTACACCTGAGGCTCTATCGGTAATAGCCGCTTGCACAATAGAGAGATTTCCTTGAACAAAGCCGCAAAAAAGCCTGCATAAAATGAGACCTACAAGAGTTTTAGCCATAATCATAAGGCCTATACCTGCGTAGCCAATAACACTTCCTGATAGTGAAAGTATAAGCGCCTTTCTACGCCCAATGCGATCAGAGAGCATCCCCCAAAAACTAGAGCCAAAAAATTGACCTACAGGATGGATAATAAATGTTAAAGAAAGCCAAAACATTCTTGTAGAATGGCCTAAATAAGCATCAAAGAAGAAAGAAGTTTTTTTAAGAAAAATAGGAGGGAAAAGAGGTATTGGAGTGCTCATCCCTAAAAAACCGATGAATATTGCAATAAAGAAGGGAATGAGCTGACGGCGGCTCGTAGACATACAGTTCCTTTTATAGAGAGCATATACCATTGGCTATTTTAGCTAAAGAGCCAAAAATTTACTTTAAAAACGCCTCTTTTCTATTGCCTCTATGCAGTATTTTTTTTACACTTGGAACCATCAAGGAGTTTTTATGAAACAATTTTCTATTTTTGCTGTTTTTATTTTTGCTATTTTTTTACTTATTGGAGGAGCTGTAGGTTTTGTAAAAGCTGGAAGTCTCATATCCCTAGTTGCCTCAGTCTTATCTAGCCTGGTTATGATATTAAGTGGCATTGGCATGTTAAAAAATAAGGCTTTTGGGACTTATTCAGCCCTTATAGCTTCTGTTATCTTAATGGTTGTTTTTGGGTTTCGCTTTGCAAATAGCGGCCGTTTTATGCCTGCAGGGCTTGTGCTTACAGCTTCTGTGATTGTAGCCTTCTTAGTTTCTTTATCCTTAAGATCAGATTGCAAACGCTTAGATAACTCGTCTAAATAGTGTATCTGCTCTTACTGGGTTTCCAAAGAGACAGCTTCTTGGCGAGCTACACCGAAGTGTTCGAGCTTTACTTTGATAGATTTGCCTTTAACTAAAGCGCGTACTCCCTTCTTTCCTGATCCAGTCCACTTCATACCTTCAGGAAGGTTGACATAGTACGTGCGGCCACCGCTTGATACAGTCAGCCTCTTATTGAAAGGATCATACTTTTCTACTGTCCCTGAAACCTCTGAAGATTGTGGCTTAGGAACAGGGCTTTTCCTGTGAATAATAGGCTCAGTGACTTCTAGATTACTGAGCTGTAGTATGCCCCCTGAATTGCCCCCTGGAGCCATAAGCACCTTTTGCCCAACGCTTAAATCGCTAAAAGCAATCGGCTTTTTGTTCGATGAGAGGCCTGATCCCCTCCCTAAGTAAAGCGTGCTACTATAGCCATTAGCTGAGACGGTAACAGAGTAATTATTAGTATTTACGAAGAGAATTTTACCCTCAAACATCTCCTCGCTGCTTTTACTGCTTTGAGTCTGAGCTAAAGCAGCCATAGGCACAGAAAAAAAAGCTAATGAACAAAATAGATAGTGGGAGATGCGCCTCATGTCTCAACTTTGGTTTCTTTGAGCCTTTCCCTAGAGTAGATTATCAGGCCTAAAGCAGCAACACTTGTAGCTAAGAAAAACTTCCATGACAGAGGCTCATCCAGGACCATCCAGCCATAAAAATGTGAGAATATAGGCACAGAAAAACCTAAGAAAGAGACTAGAGTAACGGGATACTTTTTCAAAAAATGCGCATACATTGTGTAGGCTATAAGATTACCTATGATGACGGTATAAGCAATCAAAAAGAGCATCTGGGGTGAGGCCCAAATACTTAAAGGGGCTGCATTGCCTGTAGCAAAAGAGGCTATAAGTGCAAAACACCCCGAACCTAACATGCTAATGCCGTTAAGCTCTGCTGGCTGATAACGGCTACTCTTGAGCAGTGACTGAGTCAAAATCCATCCATAGCGCCCAATGACAACAGCACCTAACGCAGCAAGCACTGGCCAAGTAAAGAGCTTCCTTAAGTCAAAGATATCTCCATAGGCCGTACGCCGTGTGCTAATAAGCAATGTGATAGCAAAAAAGCCGATACAAATGCCTATGAATTTACGGTAAGTGATTTTTTCACTAAAGAGAAGATATGCATATATTGCTGTAATAAAGGGGTCTAGACTGCCGATTAGAACAGCTTCTGAAGACATTAGGTATTTCAAAGCAAAAGCTTTAAAAACAGAGGGAACAAAAGTCGTAGAAAAGCAGATAGTAAGTAAAGCGCCAGTATCTTTTTTTAGGTGAGCAAGACGCATATTAGGAGATCTTTTCCAGAGATAGAATCCACATAAAAAGATCCCAGCAATAAACATCCTGAGTCCAACAAAAAAGACAGGTGAAAGCTCATATAAAAGAAATTTATTAGCAGTAAAAGCACTGGCTAAAAGGGCAAAGCCCAAAATGATCCAAGCCACTTAAAAACCTTTTAGGATTTAAAACTCGCTTGCCTTTAGTTTCTCTGCAAAGACGCCCTGTTTGGATAAGATGGCAAGCTCTTTACCGTTGCCCTTCATTTCTACCACAGCGCCGCTTTTTATTTCAATGGAAGACTCATCATACTTACCAATAAGAATCATTAAAATTTTAATAATCCAATCATGAGTGACAATCACTACATGCTTGCCTTTATGGCGCTCACAGATGGTGTGTAAGGTAGGTAAAACTCTTTCAGCAAGGTCTATATGGCTTTCCCCATCATCAATAATTTTATTGAATAGCTTTTCATAAAAGTTGAGCTCGCTATGCTTAAGCATCGCTTCCATAAAGATATTCTCATATTCGCTCTTATGCATCCCTTCGGCTTTCCCAAGCCTTCTTTCAGAAACGCCCTCTTCAATTACCACATCGCAGTTGTGACGGCTAGCGATTAAAGTTGCCGTATCAAATGCTCTTTTCATCTGTGATGTGTAAATAGCATGAATTGGATGATGCCCTAGGACCTCAGCTAAAAGCTCAGCCTCTGCCTCCCCTTTCTTATTTAAAGGGCAGTCAGATGCGCTATGCATAATGCCTTTTTTATCCAGATCTGTTTCCCCGTGACGCACGAGATAAAGATATGTCTCCATAAAGAAATTCCCCCTTAATCTGGACTATAGCAAATCCAAATTAAAGGGGAATTGAAATCTGTTTTTTCTTACTTAAACTAGCTTGCTACAAAGAGAGCTTTCAAGCCAGTAGCTATTGCATAGGTTTTTGCAGCAAGGCTTTTTCTAGTAGACGGGCTTTCATTGAGCCCATGAAAGGAGTCTTCGAGTGTTATCTCTGTATACTCTGAGATATCCAAATCGTCTGTTTCTACAGTAGCAGGCGTCTCTTTAGCAGAAGGAACCTGCCCTAGGTTATCTTGAGCTATGATATCAGCACCCGCCCGAAGAAGCTCTAAGACCATTTGAGTATTGTTAGAGCTAGCAGCTATATGGAGAGCTGTCTCACCAAATACATTGGTGGCATTGACATCAGCACCTACCTTAATAGCAGATCTTAATTTGGCTATATCCCCTTTTTGAGCAGCAATATGCAACACCGTATTCTCAAGAGCATCTCTTAAGCCTATTTCAGCTTGAGTGACAGGTGCACCCATTTTGCTATTGTGTAGAGCTCTATCAGCTACGCTTGTGATAGGGGCTTTTTTCTGAAATTGAATAGGGCTCACTTGATCTAAAGCATCTGCTCTATCCAACAAATCACTGAAAACATCTTGCCCTACTAGGGTATCTGGAAATTTCACACTCATACTAAAACCTATTTAAAGTAGTTAATTTATAATTCAATAATACTATTTTTAGTTTTATAAAATGCAAACATAACATTAATTTCAATTAAAGAGCTTTTGGCCGGACACAGCACAAAGTACTGACTGTAAGATCATTACGAATTGCGTACTTTAATGAGAGATAAAAAAATACGAGACCCTGAGTAACTTAGGCCTATCTGCCCAAGCCACCATCCACACAACCGCTTTGCTAACAATAGGCCTCTATTGAAGACTAGTAGCTATGCTTACCTACTTCAACCTTGCCTCTGAAAGTCCTATAAACATAGGAGGCGTAATAGTAAAATAGAGGCACCCCAGTAGCTGCTATAATAGTAAGGGTTAAAAGGGTGATAAAGCTCGAAGAACTATTGAATATAGTCATACTGTTTTCAGCAGCATTTACCGTTGAAGGAAGTAAGTAGGGAAAAGTCCCAATGCAAAATAGAGCTACAAAAAGAGCAATAGCTACTACAGAAGAAATAAAGGCTAAGCCGTACTTTTTCTTGATTACACAGCGAATTACTGAAAAGAAAGAGCCTAGACTTAAGATAGCTACAATCCAAAGCGATGGTGAGTGATTCATCCGGTGAAGCATCTGCTGCTCAGTAGTGAAGGTCATTGTAGTTGCTATAAACCAAAAGAGCAAAAAGCCTCCAATAAGAAAGGGCATCCAGCTCTTAATCTGCTTTTGCAAAGCGCCTTCTGTTTTCATGAGCAAATATAGGGCTCCATGCATAATAAAAAGTGCTGTCGCTAGCGCCCCAATAGAAAAAGCATAAGCATTGAAGAAGTCGAGCTGATCTGGAATCATATTCCCCATTTCGTCTAAGGGTACTCCACGAGCCATATTACCAAGTACCATGCCAAGATCAAAAGCCATCACAAAGCTGGAAAGACAAAAACATAGATCCCAAAAAGCCCGCCAATGTAAATTTTCTGTTTTGCTACGAAACTCTAGCGAAGCCGCCCGAAACATGAACATAGCTACTATGAGTAAAACAGGGAGGTAAAAACCTGAAGTAACCGCAGCAAATACAGGTGGAAAACCTGCAAAAATCACGCCTGTAGATATTACAATCCACAAAGAGTTCCCGTCCCACACAGGGCCTATCGCATTTAGAAAAATCCGCCTATCTTTGTTGCTTTTAGCAAAAAGATGTAAACAGCCTACCCCTAAATCAAATCCATCTAAAGCTGCATATGAAATCACTGCAACAGCAAAAACCAGATAGACAAGAACTTGTAATATTTCCATAAAATTCTCCAATTAAGCTTTTTTACCTTCGTAACGATCTCGAAACTCAGACTCGTCTTCTTCTAGAGTAGGCCCATGTTTAATCTTACGGTCTAATAAAAACAGGAATAAAACAAAAAATCCTGTGTAAATCACAATAAACATAATCAGTGAGATTAGGTTTTGCATAGGAGTCACTGTAGCTGAAAAGGCCTCCTTAGTTTTAAGAAGATCGTGAACTACCCAAGGCTGCCTGCCCATACAAGCTGAATACCATCCAGAGAGACTTGCTATCTGAGGAAAGGCTACAGAAACTATAAGAATCTTAAACATCCAGGGCTTGCCCTTCCATTTCTTTTTCCAAAGATATAGACCTAAAGCCACACAAGCCGCCATTACCACAAAAAGTCCTATCATCAAATGGTATAGTTGAAAAACAACAGGCACATTAGGCCACTCTTCTTTTGGAAAGCTTTTAAGGCCTGGCACAGGGGTTTTAAAGTCTGAATGAACTAAAAAGCTTAAAAGGCCTGGCACTTTAAGGCCGTAAGATTTTTCAGCTTTCATATCCACCCACCCAAATCCATAGGCAGGCGTGTATTCCTGTGTATCAAAAACACCTTCAAATGCAGCTAGCTTTATAGGATTATATTGAGCAATAACTTTGCCCAATCTATCAGCAGAAACTAGCTGTAAAATAGTAGATACTGTAGCTAGTATAAGACCCATCTTCATAGCTACTTTTGCAAAATCCTTATGACGATTTTTTAACATGTAATAAGCAGCGATGCTGATTACAAGAAAAGCTCCTGAAAGCCACGCAGATAAAACAACATGACTGAACTGAGCTACAGTTGAGGGGTTAAAAACGACATCCCACCAGTTGCTGACCTGGGCTACTGTCTGCCCTCCCCTGCCTTTAACAAGCACATGGCCCGCTGGTGTATGCATCCATGAGTTTGCTGCTACTATCCAAAAGCCACTTAAATGCGCTCCAAATGAGACCATAATAGCCGAAAGAAGGTGGATTTTAGCACTTACACGTTTCCACCCAAAAAGAAGAATACCTAAAAAACCCGCCTCCATTGCAAAGGCAAAGACCCCTTCAGCCCCCAGAATTCCACCAAAAACATCTCCTACAAAGCGAGAGTACCTGGCCCAATTAGTTCCCAAACTAAATTGCATAGGCACGCCTGTTGCGACCCCAAGAGCAAACGTTAGGGCAAAAACCCTAATCCAGAATTTAAGCTGCACCTCCCACTCATGGCTTTTGGTCTTCATATACATAAAAGCCATAAAAATCAGGAGCAAGGAGAGGCCTATGCTCAAAGGCGGATATATGTAGTGAAATGTGATCATGTAAGCAAATTGGATACGTGATAAAATCTCTGTAGTCACCTAACTTCTCCTGATTTTCAATTAAAATCCTAAAACTGCTCTAATGAGATTAAGATATCTCCTGAAAAAGCACTTCTATATAGCTCCCTCATTCTGAAAGGGCTGGAGATTAAGCTCAAGAATTTTCTTTGCAAAAGAAGATAAAAATAAAATAAAGTATAAAAACTATTTTCAAAAAATACCTATTTATGGATCATGACGGTAGAGCAAGCTTTTTCGAAACACCTAACAACCTTTGGGAGTTGAAATGAAAAAATTAGATGTATTGACTGCGGTCCTAGTAATAATCGGTGGATTAAACTGGGGACTAATCGGTCTGTTTGACTTCAACTTTGTTGACTATGTTTTCTCAAAAACATGGGTAGATAACTTAATCTACGTCATCATCGGTATTTCAGCTGCATACGAGTTTTTTGGCTACAAAGCCATCCGTAAGCGCTGGAGCAAAAAGTAAGCGCACCTTAAGATCTTAAGTTCGCGTACTTAAAAGCTTTTTCCTTAGGGAAAAGGCTTTTTTTTGCTCAATAAAATCTTAAAAGAGGTTCAAATTTACTATTACAGTTTTTAAAAACAGCTTGCGGAGATATTAGTAAGCTGATAAAATCGACCCTCAAGTCAAGACAATAAAAACTAAGAGAAGCATCTCAATGCTGTACATAACACCTAACTTAGAAAGCCCAAGAACTATTTCTGATTGCTCTTTTAATGAGCAAGAAAATGAGCTCATCATCACAGATCTAGAAGGTCGCACTGAGAAAATTGCCTTAAACGCTCTAACTGAGAATCTATTACCTTTAGATAAATATTCTGGCTCACCTCTCGCTGCAAGGATTCTACAGCCTATGTGTCTAAGGAAAAATCAATTTCGTTACTTCAGATTTTTAGCTATTGTTATCAGTACTATAGGGATTGGAATACTGCTTACCCCTCTTATCTTACACTTCGATCTTAAATGGACTTCTCAAAGAGAAGATCTCACTTTGTATAAAGGCGTTAAGAAGGGTTTTGACAACTTGAATAAGATCCATACTGCTTTGTCTAAAAGTAATGATGTGTCAAGAAACACTCTTTTAAGGCTTGAACTCGATATTGCACGCTTCCACAGCATCGTTAATGGAGACTATTTAGTAAGAAGAGACTCTACTAATGAACTCACAGAATTAGGCTATGTAACTGTTTTAAAATAGAAATGCGGGCTAGTGTAGAGATTTTCAAGGAAATCAAGACAAAAAAAAGGGGGCGGTAAGCCCCCTTTTTAGTTACCTTACGTATTTTCTCCACGTAAAGAACTGGTAAGCAGCGGAAATACCGATGATTACGTATAGTAAGTCTTCTATCCACATCTGACCAAATACATAGTCAATGATGTTGATATCAAACAGACCGATTAAGCCCCAAGTTACACCTCCGATAACGGAAAAAGTGTGTGCTATAATTGGCAGTTTCTTTTTCATCATTTCTCCTATAATTGGATATCCTAGTATACTGTATACATGGGGGCTTTTCCCCCATAAACTTCACAATGTAGAAATCATCTATTTTTGACAAAGAAAATTTTTATGGTTCAATTAAACATCCCCCCTTTAGCTGAGAAAGAGCGCCCCGAGAGCCTTGAGAGTATTGTAGGCCAAAGTCATCTTACCGCTAAAAATTCTCTTTTTTCTAAGCTTTTAAACTCTAAAAATCCAACTTCTCTTCTTTTTTGGGGGCCTCCTGGAGTAGGCAAAACTACTTTAGCTCAAATTTATGGAAAAAGCTTAGAAGGACATTTTGTAAGCAGATCAGCATGTGACACTTCAATATCTGATATTAAAAAGCTTTTGCAAGAAACAAGAGACTCTCCCCTATTCCATTCAAGACTCGTCCTCTTTTTAGATGAGATCCATAGATTCAATAAAACGCAGCAAGACTTCTTTTTACCTTTTGTAGAAAAAGGAGAACTTATACTTATTGGAGCTACCACTGAAAACCCCTCTTTTTCTCTAGCAAATGCTCTGCTTTCACGTTTGCATATCTTTGTTTTAACTCCCCTAGAAGATAAAGACCTTTTAGAGCTCATAAAACGCCATCAAGTTAAAAGTGCTTATCGGCTTTCTGAAGAGGCTAAAGAGCACTTAGCTTGCGCAGCTAACGGTGATGCAAGAGCTCTTTTTAATATGCTTGAAAACATCGAAAATTACGGCCCAGAAAAAACTAGCTTAGAAGATAAAGAGCATATCTCTCTTGAGGCTCTAAAGAGCCTACTTGCTACTCGCTTAGCCTATCATGACAAATCAGCTGATAAACACTACAACCTTATATCAGCCCTACATAAATCGATACGAGGCTCTGATCCCGATGCGGCTCTTTACTGGCTTGCTCGAATGTTGATCGGTGGAGAAGACCCTCTTTATATAGGCAGAAGGCTTATCCGCACAGCTATAGAAGATATAGGCTTAGCTGATCCTACAGCGCTCATGCTCACACAAAGTGCTATAGAAGCGTATCGCCAGTTGGGCTCTCCTGAAGGGGATCTGCTTTTAGCAGAAGCAGTCATTTACTTAGCGCTATCTCCTAAAAGCAACCGGTGTTATGTAGCGTATAAAAAAGCGGTAGCTCTTGCTAAAAGAACGCAAAAAGAGCCTCCCCCAGCTCATATTATAAATGCGCCTACGCCATTGATGAAAGAAATGGGATTTGGAAAAGGCTACGTCTATGACCACGATAATCCAGAAGATACATCTGCCCAAACGTACTTCCCTGAAAGTGTAAGGTTAGATGAGCCTCTTTATGAACCCGTAGAAAGAGGAGCTGAGCGTGATATGAAAAAACGCTTAGAGTACTTCAAAAAGCTAAAAGAGAGCTTATCTTCCTTCTAGATTTAGGCACATCCTAGTATGACCCCAGGAATAATTACTGTGAGTGCATAAGCTCCAGGCCCCATTTAAAGACAGCTTAAGTAGTTGATGTTACGCGCAGCTAGATTCATAACGCCCCAAGGAATAAATGTTGATAGTCCTATTGCAGTTATGGTCATTGTAGATTTAGTAAATTTGCCTTTATCAAAAAGGCCCTCCACAATATTATTTAATCTATCAGCAGCTGCTACTACAAGATCCTGAACTGGGGTTTTAAGAAACAAAGCCCCTGCAGCTCCTAAACACAATACACTTCTTCCTAAATAGGGAGCCGCTTGAAGAGCGCCGCTAGCTATACATGGAGCTAATGCTCCTAATTTATTCAATGCTGTTGCCATCTGTAGTTTTCCTATGATTTATTTTTTCTTTTAATCGAGTGAAGCTCATTGTATTATTATAGAAAATAAAAATCAAGATTCTTATTCTTAAGACGTTAGGTTAAAAATACTCCTAATAAATAAGATGCGTTTTGTCTTGATCGTTATTACCCTTACCCCTTAAGTTAGAGAGGATAGCAAACTTGGCTCTAGGAGAGCGTGTGCACGAAGATCTTTTTAAAGACTACTCTTTTTTTGAATGCCCTCGTAACAAAGTCGCAAAACGGTTGGGAGCAGATAAGCTTTTAGCTGCTCTTGAAAAGATGCTGATGATCCGCAATCTAGAGACCCGGGCTGAAGCGGCTTATTTACAGGGCAAAGTGGGTGGGTTTTTTCACTCTTATATCGGGCAAGAAGCGATTCAGACAGCGATTGTAGAAGTCTTTGGCACAGCTCCTTGGTATGCTGCTTCATACCGTTGCCACGCTTTAGCTCTTCTTCTGGGAGCTACCCCTAATGAAATTATGGCGGAATTTTACGGAAAAAAAACGGGTAATGCTGGAGGAAAAGGCGGCTCTATGCACCTTTATACCGATAAGCTTTTAGGAGGCTTTGGTATTGTCGGTGGACAAGTCCCTATTGCGATAGGCGCAGCTTTTGCTAATAAATACCGAGATATCCCTGAGCCTGCCATCTGCTTTTTAGGTGATGGTGCTGTTGCTCAAGGTGCTTTTCATGAATCTCTAAACTTAGCTAGCCTTTGGGATTTACCGTGCATTATTGTGATTGAAAACAACGTCTGGGGCATGGGCACACGAGTTAACCGGGCTATCTCTGAGTACCCCATCGCAGAAAAACAAGCTAAGTCTTATGGGATAGAATCATATACTATTGATGGAACGCAGTTTCTTGACTGCTATGAGGCTTTTTCTGAAATGAAAGAAAAGGTAGCTGAAAATGGAAAGCCAATACTTGTAGAAGTAGTGGTAGAGCGTTTTAAAGGTCACTCTGTTTCAGACCCGGCTCTTTACCGTGAAAAAGAAGATCTGCAAAAAATAACAAAGTGCTCAGACCCTATCCTACTGCTCAAAAAGCACATTGAACAATTAGGCGCTTTAGATGAAGAAGCTTTTAAAGCTTTAGATAAAAGCTGCAAGGATATTGCTTTAGAAGCTATGAAATATGCAGACTCAAGCCCTTGGCCTGATCCAATTTCTTTAGAGGAAGGCGTTTACGCGGAATAATGGACACACAAATAGTAGACATCAGAACCGCTCTTAGGCAGGCTATCGACGAAGAGATGACGCGCGATAAAACTGTCTTTGTTATGGGAGAAGAGGTTGCCGAGTACAATGGCGCTTATAAAATCACAAAAGGTCTTTTAGATAAGTGGGGCCCTAAACGCATTATTGATACACCTATTGCAGAGCTAGGTTTTATGGGTCTTGGTGTAGGAGCAGCTATGACAGGTGTAAGGCCTATTGTAGAACTTATGAGCTGGAATTTTTCCTTTGTTGGTTGCGATCAAATCATCTCTAATGCTGCTAAGATGCACTACATGTCTGATGGCCGCTTTAATGTGCCGATTGTTTTCAGAGGCCCTAATGGAGCTGCAGCTCAAGTCTCATGTCAGCACTCGCACTGTGTTGAGGCTTTCTATGCCAACCTTCCAGGCTTGATTGTTATATCTCCTAGTAATAGCTACGACGCTAAAGGCCTACTCAAGTCTGCTATACGCAATAACAACCCTGTACTTTTTTTAGAAAATGAACTGCAGTATGGCGAAGAGATGGAGATACCTACTAAGGAGTATCTCGTTCCTATTGGAAAGGCTAAGATCATCAAAGAGGGAAAAGATTTAACACTTATTAGCCATAGCCGGATGCTTAACTTCTGCAAAGAAGCAGCAGCTCAGCTAAAGACTCGTGGCATTGATGTAGAAATCATTGACTTAAGAACTATTAAGCCTCTTGATATCGCAACTATCACTACTTCTGTAAAAAAGACGCATATGTGTCTTTTAGTAGAGGAAGGCCATCTCTTTTCAGGCATTACCGCAGAAGTTGGCTTTGAAGTTCAAAACCGTTGTTTTGACTTTCTAGATGCCCCAGTTGAGCGCATCTGCCAAAAAGAGACCCCTATGCCTTATTCTAAAGTACTTGAGGCTGAAACAATGCCCACTACACAAAAAATTGTACGCACAGCGCTGAGCATGCGCCCAAATCTAAGCGCTAAAGGAGCTTCATAATGGCTTTTACACTGACTATGCCAAAACTTTCTCCCACGATGGAAGAGGGCTCAATTGTTAAATGGCACAAACAGCCAGGAGACTTAGCTGAAGCTGGCAGCCTACTTATTGAGGTAGCAACTGATAAAGCCACTGTAGAATACAACGCGCTTGATGAAGGGTATGTAAGAAAGATCATTATCCCTGAAGGCTCTAAAGCTAAAGTCGGCGATCCTATTGCTATTTTTTCAGAATCTGCTGATGAAGATATCACAAACTATAAGCCTGAAGGGGTCTCTAAAGGCCCAAGCCCAAGTAGCACATCTGCTTCTCAAGAGGCGCCTCGAGATGAAAAGAGCGCATCTCCAAGCTCACCCCCTCCGAGCCCAGCTCCCGGTCTAGAACAGCCTATATTCACACCTGCCCCCCCGCTTAATCATGACGTAGATATTGGCGTCACAAGTAAAGCTGCTTCGCCTCTAGCGAAGAGGCTTGCGAAAGAAAAAAACATCGATATCGAAAATTTACAGGGCTCAGGGCCTGGAGGGCGGGTAGTAAGCCGCGACCTTCCTCATGCTCTGACAAAGGGAGTTATCCAATTCCATAGCCAAAAAAAACCGACAGAAAAAGCAGGAGCTTATTCAGAAGAGCCTTTATCTCAAATGAGAAAGGCTATTGGCAAGCGCCTCCAAGCTTCTAAGACATTTATCCCCCACTTTTATGTAGGCCAAAAAATTGATGTCACATGTCTTATGGAGCTAAGAGCTCAGCTAAAAGCGCTTGGTATTAAGCTTACTGTGAATGATTTCATCACAAAGGCATGCGCCATTGCCCTTGAGCATTACCCAGCAATCAATAGCGGCTACAACTCTGAAAACAATACAATCATCCGTTTTAAAACTGTGGGCATTTGCATAGCTGTTCAAATAGACGCTGGGCTCATTACGCCTATAGTGCAGCACGCAAACTTCAAGCGTATTGATCAAATCTCTCAAGAGATAAAGGCACTCGCTGCCAAGGCTAAAGAAGGGACTCTCAAGCCTGAAGAGTTTCAAGGTGGCTCTTTTACTATCTCGAACTTAGGCTCGTATGGAGTTACTCAATTTGGAGCTATTTTGAATCCCCCACAAGCTGCTATTTTAGCCGTTGCTGGTATTGAAGAGGCCGCGATCATCAAAGATGGCAAGCCTGTAGCTGCTGAGCAGATGACACTCACCTTATCATGCGACCATAGAGTTGTTGATGGTGCAGATGCTGCACAGTTTCTAAAAGCGCTTAAAGGCCTTTTAGAAAATCCAGCCGGTCTTATCCTTTAATGTCGACTTCATGGGAAGATGGCGCTAAGTGGTATAGCGCTTTAGTGGGTAGCACAGGCCACTACTATCATGAGCATGTGATTTTACCCAAGCTTCAAGAAATCTTTGACAAGAGCTCGGATATTTCTCTTCTAGATCTTGCTTGTGGCAATGCTGTAGCAACCTCTCTTCTTCCTAAAGGCTCAACTTACTTTGGTGTGGACGCTTCGAAAAGCCTTATCGAGGATGCTCGTAAAAGGCTCAAAAATCTAAAAGGCAAAAACCTTGAACTCTGTTTTGAGTGCCATGACATCACAAAGCCATTTGAACTCACTAGTAAAAGCATTGGGTCTATGAAGAACTCTTTTTCTCATGCACTTATTATGTTAGCTCTGCAAAACCTTGAGGATCCTCTTGGTGCTTTAGAAAATGCTAAAAAATACCTAAAGCCAAATGGCAAGCTTATCTTAATTCTTAATCACCCCTGCTTTCGAATTCCCCGACAAAGTCACTGGGGCGTTGATCCTAAAAAAAATCTCCAATACCGGAGACTGGATAGCTACCTCTCTAATCAAGCGATACCCATTCAGATGAATCCCAGTAAACAACAGAGTAAAGAGCTTAAGGCATTCCACTACCCTCTAGAAGCTATTTTTGGCTTTTTAAAAAAAGCAGGCTTTTGCACAGAAGATTTCCAAGAGTGGATCTCTGATAAAAAAAGTACAGGTGGGAGCGCAAAAAGAGAGAATAGAGCTCGCAAAGAGTTTCCTCTATTTTGCGCTATTGTAGCTCGATCAGACGCAAATTCATAAATTTTTCTTTATCTCTTCATTGCGTGAAAAGCAGCCTTGCTAGACAATGGACCTAAAATTATTTCCTTTAGAGGAGGGATTATTATGGTTGGATTATTATTCGCATATCCTAGACAAGCTATTTGGGAACAAATACGCCCGGCTGTTTTACAGGGCAATCAAATGCTTAATTCTTTGAACCTTCCTGTTGATCGTCTTTTGTATAGAGGAATAAAATCTGCATGTAAAAAAGAGGTTTTATCAGGCCTTTATATCCTTTTTTTACTTCGAGAAAAGCCCTCTGCTATAGCTTTAACGTTTGGGGCTGTATCAGTTTTTACAATCCGAGGGCTTTACGATAAGTTTACATCAAAAAAAGGTCCCCTTCAAGCTACCGCGGCAGATCTTATAGGAGATGGTAGGCAAAGTAGGCAGCTCCTAGGTAAGGCCCATTTTAAAACTTTTGTGAGCTGGTTTGATCCTTCTCAAAATATTTTAGACTATGAAATTGAATCTAAAACACAACAGAATGAAGACCTACGTGCTGAGGTAGGAGATGCTGATACAGAAGGCTTACAACAACATCTTATTAATGCTCAAAAGATAGCCGATGGAGAGCTTCTTGACGATGCTCATGTAAACCCTGTGAGGCTCGCGTCTGGTGTACCCAACTCAGCTGGCACTCCAGCTAGAGATAAGGCCCCTGAATGGAAAGAAGCTCTTGAAAGAAAAATTCATAGCAAAGAGGTTGAATCTCAAGCTTTAGAGGCTAAAATAGCTGCGCTTAGGCTTAAAAAAGATCCTAGCTTAAATACATGCCGCATTGAAGATATTGCTGTTGTAACACTTGGTCTATGGGTTGCAAGTAAATTTCCCGTTGTGGGCTGGATAGTAGAAGCTGTTGCTGTAGTGGGATGTCTTGTTTTAGGTGGCCTTGGGGGAAGCTTGGCTTACCAATTTGCTATAGAACCAGATACAATAGAAGCCTAAGAAAGGCTATATCCTGCTCTGCTCTTCAGAGCTATGCTAAGCAAACAGAAATTACTATTGAATGCCAACTTTCAGATGGAAGCAGGTCTGGCTCTCCAACAAATGTCTTCTTTTGACATTCATTTTAAAAATCTGTCTTTAATAAATATTGGAAAGGATAGCGGCAGTCGGATTCGAACCAACGACACCCGGATTATGATTCCGGTGCTCTAACCAACTGAGCTATGCCGCCGTCGGCTAAAAAAATTAGCGGGGAAAGGATTCGAACCTCCGACCTTTGGGTTATGAGCCCAACGAGCTGACCACTGCTCCACCCCGCGATAGAAGATTAGCTTAGCGCATAAGAGACATTTAACTCAAGGAGCAAGAGATACATTTGAAGAGATAAGAGCTTCTCTACTTGCAAAAGTTTTTTCCAAAATAGACTCTAGAGCTTTAAGAGTCGCTTCAGAGCTGCCTTGACACTCTTTAATAAGAGCTTCTCCCCTTTGCACTAAGGCTTTTCTTAGATTCGGGTCTGTCAAAAGAGCCTCTATATCTCTACCCAGCTCATCTGGCATAGATTCAATCCCAGCTTTAGCTCCAAGCGTTTTTTCTCGCATAGGTAATTGCGTATACATATGAGGACCAAAGACAAGAGCTGATCTTGCCAAAAGAGGCTCAAAGATATTGTGCCCCCCTATTTTAGAAGTGAAGCTACCTGCAACAATTGAGATGTCTGCAATAGTATACAAAGGGCATAAAAGGCCCATCTGATCAACGAGTAATAAGCGAGCAGGCTTTAGAGGTTTATCTTTAGATAAATCTAGGTGACTATAGCGATCAGCTTTGTAGCTGGTTCGGCTTAGAAAATCAAAGACCCCATCCCACCTTTGGGGATGACGAGGCACAAAGATAAGATGAAGCGTCTTGTCTTTGTCTAAAAGCGGTTTTAGCTGATTGAAAATTAGCTCTTCTTCTGTGGGATGAGTTGAGCCAATGACAATAATCTTGTCGCTTTTTGTATAGCCAAGTTTTTCTCTAAGATCGCTTTTAGGATAAAAAGGCTCATCGTACTTGAGATTGCCAGTTACACTCACTTGAGATGAGCTTTTACCAAGCGCGCAAAACCGCTCTTTGTAAAGCTCAGACTGGCATGCAATATGATCGATGGGGGCAAGCAGCTTTTTTGAAAAAAAAGAGAACTTTTTAAACCTGGAAAAACTTTTTTCTGAAAGTTTAGCGCTCGCTAAAAAGATTGCAGATCCCCTTTTTTTAGCTTCTGATAAAAAATTCAGCCATAGATCCCCTTCTGAAAGGATAATAATATCAGGCTGAGCTACATCTAAAAGGCGGCGAACAGGTCCTTTGAAATCTATGGGGAAAAAAGTGTACAGATTAGCATCTTTTAAAAAGTTTTTTGCAGCTGTATGGCCTGTTTGGGTGATAGAGGTAATAGTAAAAAAAGCATCTGGGTATCTTGCTCTTAAACGATTATAAAGAGGCGCTATAGCTTTAGCTTCACCTACAGAAACGGCATGGATCAAAAAGCGAAGTGGCTTTTCACCAGCTTTTAAGCTTTTAGAACGCTCTATATCTTCTATTTTCGGCAAGTTACTATTAAACCTCACCCTCACATCGCACCATTTACCTTTGAAAAGGCGGGATATACTTGCAAAGGCGGCCCATAAGCCTAAAGCGCCTGTGTATAATATCATCGCTTCACCACAAAGTTAATCAGCTTATTAGGCACAAATATCACTTTAATAATGCCAGGCTCAAGATACCCTTTTAGGCGCTCATCATTGGTTACGAGCTCAGTTAGATCTGCCTGATTGAGCCCTTTGACTTTGTCAAAAGTCGCTCTATGTTTGCCATTCACCTGAACAACATAAGCTACATTTTCTTCTTCAACAGCTTTAGGGTCTATTTCTGGAAAGTCTGCTGTGTGAATATCATCAGTGAAGCCAAGGCGCTCCCATAGCTCACAAGCAATGTGAGGCGCAAAAGGATAAAGCGATTGAATTGCATAACGAATCGTCTTTTTTGGATAGATTACTAGAGGCTGCATGCTATTTAAAAATTCCATCATCTTAGCAATCGCTGTATTGAACTGAAGCCCTTTTATATCTTCCGTAACTCCTAAGACGAGCTTATAGCCAAGGCGCATGCCTTTTTTGATAGCGCACGCAGGGTCTTTCTCATCAGGCCGGGCTTCTTGGATTTTGTCGCTTGTGCATAGATCCCAAAAGCGGTTTAAAAAACGCCAAGAACCCAGTATTGCTTTAGTATCCCACAGTTTTTCCCGATCAAAAGGACTCATAAACATCTCATAAAGCCGCAAGCTATCTGCTCCAAACTCCTCGATAATCTCATCGGGGATAACTCCATTAAGCTTGGATTTACTCATCTTTTCAATCTGGCAAATAAGGGGCTCTTTTTCACCTGTGTCCCCTTTTTCAAAATACTGAGGATTTTTCTCATCGCCCTTTTTAATCACTTCTTCGAAATCGACGTAAGCGCCAGACTTTTTCTTGAAAGAGTTTGCAACAACAAGTCCTTGATTGCGCAAGCTTTGGAAAGGCTCTTTTGTAGAAACAAGACCGCAGTCATATAAAACCTTATGCCAAAAGCGAGCATATAAAAGGTGCAGGACTGCGTGTTCAGCGCCCCCTACATAAAGATCGACGGGCATCCAGTATTTTTCAGCCTCTTCACTCCACGCAGCTTTTTCATTTTTGGGATCACAAAAGCGCAAGTAGTACCAGCATGAGCCTGCCCACTGGGGCATTGTGTTGGTTTCTCGCATCGCTTTTTTTCCTGTCTTAGGATCGATAAAATGGACCCATTCAGAAACTTTAGCTAAGGGGCTTTCTCCTGTCTCTTTAGGACTAAAGTCATCCATATGAGGCGGCATCAAAGGAAGCTCATCAAGACCTAAGGGCCTTTTTTCATCTTCTAGATGATACACAGGAATCGGCTCTCCCCAATATCTCTGTCTAGAAAAAAGCCAGTCCCTTAAGCGGTAGTTAACCTGCCGCTTGCCTAAGTTTTCTTTTTCTAAAAAGTCTGCAACTTTTTCTTTTGCCTTTTCAGTAGAGAGGCCATTTAAAGAGATTTTCTCATTTTTAGAATTTATAGTAGTGCCATGCATCTCAATATCATCTTCTGGCTTCAAGTCGACCACAGTTACAATCGGCAGATCGTATTTTTTGGCAAAGTCATAATCGCGATTACAATGCCCTGGCACGCCCATAACGGCTCCTGTACCTACATTCCAAAGGACATAATCCGCAACCCATACAGGAACTTTATTTCCCGTTACAGGGTCAATAGAATAAGCCCCTGTAAAAACGCCCGACTTATCTTTTGCGAGGTCTGTACGCATAAGATCACTTTTTTTAGCAGCCTCTTTTTTATACGCCTCAACAGCTGCTTTATGCTCTTTTGTTGTAATCGCATCTACAAGAGGGTGCTCTGGAGCTAAAACAAGATATGTCGTTCCAAAAAGAGTATCGTGCCTGGTTGTATAAATCGTAATCTTTTCCTGAGTTTTTTCTTCAGTAAAGTGCATCTGAACGCCCGTTGATTTCCCAATCCAATGCGCTTGTGATTTTTTAATTTGCTCAGGCCAGTCAAGGTCATCAAGATCTTTTAAAAGCGCCTCTGCATAAGCTGTAATTTTTAGCATCCACTGACGAAGAGGTCTTCTTTCTACTGAATGGCCTCCAATAACGGTTTTGCCATCTTCAATCTCTTCGTTAGCAACGACTGTGCCAAGATCGGGGCAAAAGTTAACGAGCGCCTCTTCCTCGTAAGCTAAACCTTTTTCATAGAGCTTAGTAAAGATCCACTGGGTCCACTTGTAATAGTCAGGACTGCTTGTAGCAAATTCCCGTGACCAGTCATAGCTAAAGCCTAAAGACTTCAGCTGCTGCCTGTAGGTATTAATGTTTTTTTCAGTAGTCTTTTGAGGATGCACACCTGTTTTAATCGCGTACTGCTCTGCAGGAAGACCAAAGCTGTCCCATCCCATCGGATGGAGGACATTAAATCCTTTTTGACGATGAAATCGAGCAATGACGTCTGTTGCTGTATAGCCCGTGACATGGCCTACATGAAGGCCTGCTCCTGAAGGGTAGGGGAACATATCGAGAGCGTAATATTTGGGTTTAGAAGGGTCTATATCAGCCTTGTATGTCTCTTCTTCTTCCCACTTTTTTTGCCATTTTTTTTCAATCTGCCCTGGGCTATAACGATCCGTCATCTTAAGAGTCTCACCTCAATATATTCTAAATAAGACGACCTTACCATTTTGATTGATTATAAGAAAATAAAAATCTTTTATCATAAACTTCTAATAACAATAGTTATAAATAAACAAATTAACCTATAAAAAATATATTGTTGATATTAAACAAGGTTTTTTATATTCTTAGCCTTGTACGGACAATACAAAACAATTCTGGAGAATATGACAGATATTCAAACCTCATCACAGCCAAGAAAGCTTAAGGTGTGTCTTACAGACTTTGACTCTAACAAAGACATTGAAGTCAGGTTGTTTTTGTCTCATCTCACTCCAAGGGATCTTGAAATTTTTGAAGAGATTCTTTTAGGCTCTGTCACAATTCCCATACACACACTGAGTGCAGATCTAGGTTTAAGCTTTATACAAATGCGAGAAGCTCTAGAAAAACTCTCTGAAAGTCTTTTATTCACAATAAAAGATGACACTATTTATGTAGATAAAGAGCGCCGCAAATATTTTGAACTCAACCTGCTGCGTTTTGAAGAGGGCTTTAAGCCTGATCTAGAATTTTTTAGGGGCCTGCTTCGCCATGTCCCCATACACGTTTTACCTATCTGGTATTTGCTCCCCCGCAATGTAAGCGACATTTTTGATGCGCTTGTTGAGAAGTATTTCATGACCCCTACTGTCTATGAGCGCCATCTTAAGACAGCTCCTTTTGAAAATCCACTTCTCGCCGAAGTTGCAAAGAAACTGGAATCTTCTAACTCTAAATTAGATGCCCAGTCTCTTTGCGATGATTTCGGTTTAGATGCCCGCGGTCTCCAAGAGCTTGCCCTTCTTTCAGAGCTGAGCTTAGTCGCTTACCTCGCCTATGAGAAAAAAGGTGATAGCTTCACCCCTGTTTTTCTCCCTTTAAAAGAGTACAGTGACTATCAAAAGTGCAAAGAGCGCTTTTCTCCAAGCACCTCTAATAAAGAAGCTCAAACTAAAGACATTTTTCAGATGCGCCCTATTGAGTTTGCTTTTGTAAAAGACATGTCTAAAATCTTAGAGCTTACAAAAACAGAGAGTCTAGAAGTCGATGATCACCAAAATCTTTCAGAAGAAAGCATTCAGATCATAAGTCGCTCTTTAGAAAAAATGCCCCCTCTCTCAAAAGACAACCTCAGTGAGCAAACCGCCTATTTTAAGCACCTACTTCACAATCTGCTTGCCCTTGATATCCTTTCCATTAAAGATGGCCAGCTCATCAGCAGCTCAGCAGAACCCCGATGGATTGAGCTTTCTTTAGAAGATCAAGGCTTTTGTCTGCTTAGCCGATTTAGAGCAGAGCGCATTAAAAAATGTGCAAGCAACGAGAAAAGCGCACGCGAGGCTGAAAAAGCGATCAGCCAAGCTATTGATCATAACTGGATTTCTTTTGAAAACTTTATGAAAGGTGCTATTATCCCCTTTCGTCCAGAAATTGATGTCTGCATTACAAAAACAGGCAAGAGGTGGACCTTTGCGCTTCCGACTTATGAAGAAGAAGAGGTTGCGCTTATGAAAACCACCCTTTTTGAAGGCCTTTTTGAAGCAGGTATTGTTGAAATAGGCCTAGATATCAATGCTAAAGAGATGTGCTTCAAAGTCACTGCCTTTGGTGAAGCTATGTTTGGCAGTTAAATAAACCTTGAAAAAAGTAAATGGAGCTAAAAGCTCTTGCCCCCTCTTATGAGTAAGCTAGCCTCAAATAAAAAAGCCCGCTTCAACTACGAAATCCTCGATACCTATGAAGCAGGCATTGTGCTCACAGGCACAGAAATCAAATCCCTAAGAGCCCAAAGTGCAAGTCTCGATCAAGCCTATGTCCGCTTAAAAAAAGGCGAGCTCTGGCTTATTAACGCAAGCATTGCTCCCTATGCTTTTGGCAATATCGCTAATCATGAAGAGCGGCGTGAGCGCAAACTTCTCATGCACAAAAAAGAGATCCTAAAGCTCAAAGAATCCACCCAAGAAAAAGGCCTCGCCTTAGTTCCCCTCTCTATGTACCTCAAGAAAGGGTATGCAAAAATAGAGTTTGGATTAGCTCGTGGTAAAAAGCTCTACGACAAACGAGAGGCAATAAAAAAACGCCAAGAGAAAAAAGAGTCAGACCAGCTCACTAAGAAGTTTCGAGCTTAAATCAACAGATGTTATTTTAAATAACATACTTCTTATGTTTTTTTTACTTAGAAGCAAATCCTGAATATCCTAGACGATTTTGAATCTCTAGCCAGCGCTCTTCAAAAGCTTGCTTGTGCTCATCTTTAAAATGCTTTTCCCATTGGTTGATTGTACCTTTGCGGAAGGTGCATCCAACAACATTATCACCAAAAAGATCCTTGGAGATGCTCTCTACTTTTTCGCTAGTCATTTGAACACCTAATCTTTTAGCAATAGCCTCAATGGTTTTTTTCTGCAGCTCATCACCGCCTCCACCTTGCGAGCCTATTAGGTCTTCGTACTTTATAAAAAGAAATTGCGAGAACTCTTCACGATGAGCATGAATAAAATCAAATACATAGAGATTGATTTCTCCTGTCTCTGAGAAAGGATAATCTCCCTTAATCACCCTTAAAAGCTTTTCATCAAACGAACCCGACTCAAACTCTTTTGCCAAGTCTTCGCGCTTCATATTTCTATAAACAGTCGGAAGATAGCTAACAGAAGATACAAAAACGTCTCGAAGGTCACGATAAGTAACAATATAAACTTTTTTATCGCCAAAGGCCTTGTCTATCTAAATATAAACATTTTACAAATATAACAATCGATTAAAAGCGATTAGACGAATAAAAACACTTTAAATTATACAAATAATTTGTTAATATTATCATTAAATTAACTGAAAAAGGACTTTAATTATGTCATTAATATCAAATAGCTACCAAGCTATAGCCCCTTATGGGCTTTCTTTACCCCCAGTAAGAGCAGCTCTTTTATTAGCTGGGTCTTTATTAGTTATCCAAGCTTTGGCTATGGCGGCTTTTAATAGATTGACCTCACCTCCTGAAATTAGACAAAGTGATTTTAGGCACGAGCAGAATCCTCCGTATGAGACGGTAGTCAATGAAGAAACAGGGGCTCGTTTGGGCAAAATTAAAGCTGTTAAAGCTCTTTATGCCTTTGCTGCTGTAGGAAGTGCTGTTATACCTATTTGCATAAACCCTGCCTATACAGCGTTCTATATGACAAGCCTTATGTTGTTTGCTCGGTTTATAGCTGCACCCACACAAGACAATCTCTCTGGAAAATTGCCTCTATCCGCGGGTGAGATGACTTTTACAGACAAGGATGCGCCAATTGCTGACACAAACCGCTTTAATAATGCAGCTGTGCCTCTACTACAGCAAATGGCTGCGCCAATTCTACATTTTATCCATAGCTGCTGCCGTGCTGCATAAATTTCATCTTAGCTAATCAAGATTAGTAGCCTCTACAAGCGCTTTTTCTATCCCAGGCTCAGATGAGCTATGCCCTGCATCACTGATCACTTCAAAATGCGCCTCTGGCCATGCTTTATATAGCTTGTAAGCCTGTGAAATGGGGCAGACGATGTCATACCGCCCATGAATAATATAGGCTGGGATATGGCGGATCTTATCAATGTTATCTAAAAGCTGGGTCTCGTTTTCTAAAAAAAGGCCGTGATAGATGTAGTGATTTTCTAACTGAGCAATTGCCCAAACAGCATCTAGATCAGGCTCGCAAGACTCTATGCTCCCCTCTTTATGTTTAGCTGCAGCATTGATAGAAAGGGTCTTTGTCTCCCAGTTAGCCCAGGCAGTAGCGGCTCTTCGGGATATCAGTGGATCAGGGTCTTTAAGCCTATGGTGATACGCGCTAATAAGATCGCTATGCTCTTCATCTGGAATAGGAGCTATAAACTCTTCCCATAAATCCGGGAATAAGAAGTTAGCCCCCTCTTGATAAAACCATTTAAGCTCTTCAGTTAAGCCCAAAAATATCCCTCTAAGCACAAGCTTGCCAACTTTATCGGGATGCGTCTGAGCGTACGCAAGGCTCAATGTCGATCCCCATGAACCCCCAAAGACAATATCCCACTTCGCTATTCCTAAATGCTCTCGCAGTTTCTCAATGTCAGCAACTAAATCCCAAGTAGTATTTTCATCTAAACAGGCGTGAGGTGTGCTTTGTCCAGACCCTCTTTGGTCAAAAGCGACAATACGAAAACGATCAGGATCAAAATAACGCCTGCTTTTAGGAGTGATTTGCCCGCCAGGTCCCCCATGAAGATATAGGGCTGCTTTACCGTTAGGCTTACCGCTTTGCTCATAATACAGGGTATGGATGTCACTGACAGGCAAAAAGCCCGCATCAAAAGGCTCTATTTCTGGATAAAGATATTCACCCACTACAAGAAAGCTCCTATGAGGCATGTTAAAGGCCCCTAAAACTTACCATGGACGATAATGACTTTTCTAAACAAGCTCTGGATTTAGGCGGCTTGATTCAGCAGCGCTCATTTGATCTAGGCGACTTGTTTGGTGCATAAGCAAAAGGTCTGCTAAAACAAGCGCTGTCATAGCTTCTACTACTGGCGCTGCGCGCACAGCAATACAAGGATCATGCCGCGAGCCTTTGGGAAGCTTGTGTACTGCCGCCTCGTCAGAAAGCGTGATGGTTTTTTGCGGCTTTTGAATGCTAGAAGTCGGCTTAAAAGCAGCTCGAAAAATAAGAGGCATGCTTGTCGAAATCCCCGCTAAGACTCCCCCAGCATGATTGGTTTTTGTTCTAAGCCCCTTTTGAAAAGAAACCGGTTCATCATTATGCTCTGAGCCCATCATTTTAGCAGAAGCAAAGCCAGATCCAATCTCAAAGCCTTTGCAGGCAGGAATAGAAAGACAGGCATGTGCAAGCTTTGCATCTAGCCGCTCATAAATAGGAGCGCCAATGCCTGCAGGTAAAATAGCTTGCGCCTCTATAATTCCGCCTAGGGAATCGCCTGATTTTTTAGCGGCCTCTATTTTAAATGCTATCTCATTGCTTGTTTTTTCATCTGGGCAAAAAAGAGGATCGTTATATGTCTGATTTCTTAAATCTTCAAATTCAAGATCAGAAACATCTAGAGCTATGCCTCCAGCTTCTTTTAAATAAGCTACACACTGGATGCCAAAATGCTTTAAAAGCTTAGCTGCTATAGCCCCCGCTGCCACCCGGCTAGCTGTTTCTCGAGCAGAAGCTCTGCCTCCCCCAAGATGATCAAAAACGCCGTATTTTTTTAGATATACTCCATTGGCATGACCCGGCCTAATGATATCCTTTAAATCACGGTAAGCCATAGAGTCTTTGTTCTTATTTTGGATCAGAAGAGATATAGGAGATCCTGTCGTATATCCATCAAAAACACCCGATAAAATCTCCACATGATCGGGCTCTTTTCTGGGAGATACCCATGGAGTTTTCCCAGGAGCCCTACGATCTAAGGCGCCTTGAATGTCATCTTCATTAAGCTCTAAACCTGCAGGGCACCCATCAATCACAACTCCAATAGAAGGCCCATGAGACTCTCCCCAGGTAGTGATGCGAAATGCTTGGCCAAAGCTATTTGAGGGCATGGGACGCCTCACTATGGACTAAAGAAGTGATATAGCTAACAACAGCTTCGTGATCGTATTTTTCCATATCGACCTTTATATCTGCTAAAGAAGAAAAAAGGGGGTCACGCTTTGCCCAAACAACTTTAAAAGAGGTGTGAGGATCTTTTGCATCTATAAAAAGAGGCACTCCATTTTTAAACATTTGCCTCTCTGCAGCTCTTTTAGAAAGATGCATGTAAACGAAACGCACATTACCTGCCAGGTGTTTAATCACTTCAGGATTAGTAAGCGCTCCTCCCCCAAGTGCGATGATTTGAGGCTTAGAAAAATCTATGGAAACAACAGCCTTAATTTCAAGCATTCTAAAGAGCTTCTCTCCGTATGTATGGAAAATTTCTCGACAACTTAAAAGTCGACCGGTTGTTCTTAAGTACATTTGTTCAATAAGTCTATCAGTATCAACAAAAGTGCACCCCGCTCGCTTTGCAGCTTCGCGTCCATAAGTGCTTTTACCTACATTTTTAAATCCAATAAGAGCAAGTGACATAAAACGGCCTCCTAGCTAAAACCCTAAGCCCCCCAACTATACGCTTCAAAGAAAGTTAAGGGCACGGAAAAAATAATGTTTCTAAAAAATTAGGGTATGTTTTCTCTATACATGCCGCTTGAGAAAGATGCGTTTTTCCCTCTGCTCTTAAAGCTGCAATACTGAGTGCTAAAGCAATTCTATGATCTTTATGGCTATCCACAAACGCGCCTTTAAGCGCTTTTTCATAAATAATAAGACCTTCTTTTTCCACTTCAATATGGGCGCCCATTTTTTTCAGCTCCTGTGCAATCACCTCAATGCGGTTACACTCTTTTGCCTTTGCAATAGCGCCATTAAAAAGATGCGTTTTTCCTTTAGCAAAGCAGCCAATAACAGCAAGTAAAGGAAGTGCGTCAATTATAGGGTTCACATCAATAGCTCTTCCCACTAAAAACTCTGTTGGAAATACCTCAAGAGCCTTTTGTGAAATGCGCACATCAGCTCCCATTTCCTGCAAAAGATAAACGAGCGCTTTATCTCCTTGGCTATCTGAAAAATCGACACCCTCTATTATAAGATGAGAGCGCATTAAAATAGCCGCAACAAGAGGATAGCTGATAGAACTGAAATCTCCTGGCACTTCATAAGAAAAACCTGAATATCCCCCTTTACCGAATACCGTAATTTTCTGAAAATCTTCATTCTTATACGAAACTCCTAAGCGATCAAGCCAATCTAAAGAGACGCTCACCCACGGCTTTTCTCCGGGGTTTTTCACGCGGATTTCTAGAGGTTGTACAAGCAAGGCTCCTAAAAAAATAAGTGCTGATACAGGCTGAGAGTCTCTGCCTTCTAACTCTACGCACAAAGGCCTATTACTATTGATACAAGCCTTAAGTTCTCTTAATGCATTTGATAAATCATCCATAGGCCTTGAGAGCAGTGAAGCATCGCCTGTGAGGTTGATGGGCTTTTTGGCTAAAGCTGTAAGAGCTGATAAAAACCTAAGCGCTATACCTGAATTTCCAAGGTCCAAAGATTCCGAAAAAGAGCTATTTATAACACCTGCATTGCCTGTTACTATGATCTCTGAAGATTCTTGATTTTCTTCTTCCCAATGAAACTGAGCGCCAAGCTTCTCTAAAGCAGCTATGAGTTTTTTTGCATCTTCAGAAATAAGCAAGTTTTTAAGACGGCTTTTGCCTTTTGCAAAAGCGCTTAAAATAAGCGCTCGCACTGTATGAGATTTAGAAGCTGGCGCCCGCACCTTCGAAGGTAAGCGCACTTTGCTTGGAGTAATCACTGTGTTCATCAGCAAACCAAAATTCTTGTTGTAAGGTCGCTTGAGCAACAAATAGCTCTCGACCTGAAATTGTCTCGCATCCTGAGGCTTTCGCTGAAGACAAAAAAGGTGTATTTCCCTGAATTACTTCTAAAGCTACAGCACCTTTCGGCAAGGTGTAATCAATAGGCAGATCTATGCTGCTTGTTGCCTGAACAACTACTTCAAACCCATAAGGACAGAAATTAAATAAGTTGTAGCCCAAGGCGCCTATTTGCACAGCTGCCTCTTTTGCTTTTTCTAAAGTACGGTTAAAAAAGGCAACTGTAGCTCCTTTTTCCATGAGGCTAAAGCCAATCGCACGTGCAGTAGCTCCTGCTCCTAAAATAGCCACGCGTGCTCCAAAAAGATCGAGTTTCCGCTCAAGACAAAAAGCTGCTGCGGGCCCATCGGTATTTGCTGCAATTAAAGACCCCTCTTTTAAAAGAAGCGTGTTAGCAGCGCCCGTCTTAAGGGTACATGCATCTTTATAGACTGCAATGGATGCGGCTTCTTCTTTAAGAGGAGTCGTTACACTATAACCAAAAAAATCGAGCTCTACCGCCTTTTCAACAAAATCAGCGAGCTCTCCTAGCTGTAAAGGCACTTTGATATAGCGAATATCTAGATTTTTTCTTCGAAGCATCTCATTGTGAAAGATGTGCCCGCAGCTTTTATTAACAGGCGATCCCACTAGAGCTAAAATACGCGTTTTAGTTGTTTGCTCTTTTACATGGTAAATATCTACAAGCTCATCAAGGGTGAGTTGCCCAGGAGCAGTACATAGGTTTTTATTCACCGCTGCAAAAGTAATGCCATTTTGAAGCTTTTGGCTAAGTGCTCTTCCGAACTGCCCACACTCCCCCATAGCAACGCCAATAAGGTCTTTTTTAGTCGTAAAAAACTCCAAAGCCTCTAGTGCTGATGTACAAGGAAACGCCATCTTGTAAAAGCAGGCAGGAATAAGCCTTTTGATCTCAGGCTCTCTATCCCCATGACGACTCAGTATAACTCGCCCTAAAAGATTGTGTTTTTTCAGCTCTTTTAGGAGTTCAGGAAGCTCATCTACCTCTATCTGGACATAAGTAGGCTTTAGCTTTACCCAAGGCTCTATTGAACACTCTAAGCTGACACTCAAAATCCAAGGCCTCAGCGGTAAAAAATGTGATACTTCTTCAGGTTTAAGCTCTGGGTACAGATCGAGCCTAAGCTCAAGAAGATCAGCTTTAGCTAAAGACTTTGCAATTTGCCACTTGATATCTCGGGCTTTTGGCCCAACTAAACTAGCGCACAGAAGCGTTTTCATAGCCCGCATACCTCATGAAAAACTCATTTAAGCTACTTTTTACCACATTCTGGTCTACTGCATGGGTAAAGCAGATCTTCTGCTTTTCTTTTAAATCTAATCCCTCATCAGAAACGTCATATTCTAATTGAGTGTGCACCTTTCCAACACCTTCTAACAAGACAAAGCGGATTTGGTTACCCTCATTTTTTTTATCTCTGAGCATCAGCTCTATCACGAAGTCGAGGTTCTCTTTGCTCTCTAACGTCTCTTTGATAAGGATCATAAAAGCTGGCAAGCTAACAAAGATATGATGGATAAGTCTGTCCATCTCTTCAAACTCTTTTTCAGGCATATGCCCAAGCTTTAAGCTCAAAAAGTTAGCAAAAGCCATGCCAACAAAAACGCCGTAGCCATGAGAGATTTCATACTTAAAAAGAGCTTCTATAGCATGACCGAGCGTGTGACCAAAGTTTAGCTGATCACGCATCTGACTTGCTTTTTCTTGAATGGAAGCATCTACAATATGTGCTTTTATTTTAAGATTTTTTTGAATCAGATCTTTTATAGCTGCGTTATCCTTAAAATCGAAATTAAAAAGCGTTTGTGCAAATTCTTTATCCTGAATAAGCGCATGCTTAACGACCTCTGCCATTCCAGATAAGCGCTCAGTTTCATTAAGTGTTTTTAATAAGCTTGGATCAATAAATATCCCCTGAGGAAAATGTATTGAGCCTATCATATTTTTTGCTTGATCGGTATTGACTCCATTTTTGCCCCCGTAGCACGCATCAACCATAGACAAAAGAGTCGTTGGCACTGAGTATAAGCGCACACCTCTCATGTAGGTCGCTGCAATAAAGCCTGCTAAGTCTAAAACAACGCCGCCACCTAAAGCTATAATAGCTGAAGCTTTATCAAAACCAGCAGCTATTAACGCATCTTCTATCTGCTCTTTAGTCTTTCTTATTTTGGAAGCCTCTCCAGCTTCAAAAGAAAAAATACCTACAGCAAAATCCGCGTTTTCTAGTTTTTCTAAAACACTTTGCCCATAGAGTTTTTCAACCGTGGTATCTGTGATAATAGCAATAGAGCTAATAGAAGGGCTCGCCTTTTTTAAAGAAGACACAAGTGCATCTAAAGCGTCTATTTCAATATAGAATTTCATAGTCTAGGAGAATAGACGAGAGGCGCTAATCAGACAAGTTTAACAAAGCATCTTATCGACTAGCTTTCTTCTTTTTGAGCTCTTCTTTGCTCAAGTCTTAAGGGAGTGCTACGAGCAAGTTTTTGTCTAGCATCACCTCTTATAGGTGTATCTGCCTCTGTAGCCCCACCAGGTGATAGGGTCGATGCTAAGGCTGCAATTCTTAGCGCCCGAACCCGAGGATCTAAAGGAACAGCCCCTAATCTTAGCTCTTCTTCATCTGCCTCAATTACAGGTCCTGAATCTTTGAATAGAATATAGAAAGTGTCAGTAGGACCTTCTACATTTCCGGAGTCTACTTTTACTAGGAAGTTGTCCTTGTAAGCTAAAAAATCCTTAATGCCTTCAATATTGTCATCGGAGCTAACTACTTTATCCAGAAGAAAAAAGAAAAGACGCCACTGCTCTTGAATGCCTGGTCCATGGTCATGGTCTACATTATTGAATCCAGTCATTATATCCTTTGCAAGTTGGCTCGGATAATATCCTGCTAGAACCCCGGGCTCTCTGGGCACTTGGCTATCCAAATCAGGGCAAGCTGCTTGTAGAGGTAAGCTCTCTTGCTTATGCTCTGTCATAGCTCCTAGATGCCCTGGAGTATTAACCTCCATTCTAAGCCCTTCACTGAAGGCTCGAAAAAATCCTAAGGTTTGGTCTTTAAACGCAAGACCTCTTGCACACATAAGAGCAATCATGAACATATCTGCTATAGCGGTATCTAACTTGCTTTTAGCTAAAGCGCCTCTATCATCCACCCCTGGCTTAGAGCTTGTTGTTACTTTAATGCAGTGGGGATAGCTTGCACTTTCTTCTTCTGAAATGTTTAAAGAAGCTCGCTTATCTAGATCAAGTGCTAAGACGCCTCCTTCAATCCCTTCAAGCTGCTGCTTAGGGGCCACAGCAACATGCTCTTTAGCCTCCTCAAACCACGTCTGTAATTGAGGTCCCAAAACCTTCAGCCTTCCTGGAGTGGATACTTGCGGCTTTATAGCTGGGTTATCAGGTTGATCTGGAAGTTTTTTGCTACCTGATGCTTGAAAAATCCTTACAAGCGCAAAAATAGCACCTAAAGCAAGCAGTGTTACAACTACCCTTAGCTTCCACGAGCTATTCGTAATTACTTTTGGCAGCCCTAAAGATGCAGGCATATTGGGCATATAAGAAGTGATTGAAGGAAGTGGCATTTTTTAAACCTTGAATAATGAATATAAAGAGCGTTGCTGATTTTGAGATAAAAATCGAATAAAAAATCATTTGCTCTTACGCCTCTTTTTCTGATACAACTAAAGCCTCTATCAAATGCACCTTTAGGAAAAGATATGCTGCTTATTCTACTTAACTACCTTCTTTGGTCTTCTGTTTTTGCTATTGGAAAGTCTGCTTTGACTGTCTCCCCCCCTCTTTTCTTAACGGCCGTAAGGATGCTTTTTGCTGCTGTGATTCTTTTAGGATATTTAGCTATTCGAAGCCGCTCAAGTTTTAAGCTCAACTTAAGGCAGATAGGCGCTTTAGCCCTTTTTGGTTTTTTAGGTATCTATCTTACAAATGCTTTAGAGTTTTGGAGCCTCTCATCACTCCCAGCAGCTAAAGTCTGCTTTTTGTATAGCCTTTCTCCATTCTTAGCGGCGCTATTGTCATACTTTCACTTCAAGGAAAAAATGACCCCTAGAAAGTGGATTGGGATGGCTCTTGGTTTTTTAGCTATTTTCCCTGTGCTTATGCAGGAATCGGGATCAGAGTCTCTTATGAATGCCATAGGCTTTATCTCGTGGCCTGATATCGCGATGTTTGGAGCTGTCTTTGCTTCTGTCTATGGCTGGATTTTACTGCGCGTTAGCCTAAAAGAGCACAAGGTTTCAACGCTTATGGCTAATGCTTATGGTATGCTTATTGGAGGGCTGATGGCCCTTGTTAACTCTCTGCTTATCGATAGCTGGAATCCTCTCCCGGTCACGAGCTTTGCGCCTTTTATCCAGGGTGTTGTGCTGATGACGCTTATCTCTAATATTATTTGCTTTAACATCTACGGCTACCTTTTAAAGAAATATACGATGACCTTGCTCTCTTTTGCAGGGCTTTTAAGTCCTATATTTGCTTCTGTAACTAGCCTGCTTATCCTAGGTGAACCTATCTCATGGACACTCATTAGCTGTACTGGAGTTATTTTATTTGCTTTATGGATTGTCTACTCAGAAGAGCTAAAGCTCGGCTACCTTAATAAAAACGATAAGCTCGCTTCCAAGCGGTCTCGAAAAAATCGTTGGGTAGCTGACAATGAAGAAGTTAAGCTTGGTTTTTCCGGCCAAAAGGAAGTTTCACCAGCCAAAAAGGCAAAACGCAGCCCACAATCAAGCCAAGGATAAGCATCCACTCGTAAAGAGCTACGCTCTCTAAGAACTCTTCTGCAGGTATGAATCCGACTACAAAAATTACAAGCGTAGCGAGCATTCCAGCAAGAGCAGCTATCCAGGCTCCTATGTTTTTGCAAGGCACATGATAACCTCCTTCAGGCAAAGGGCGCGTGTAGCGCAGGCGAAGAGCACTTGCAAAAAGAAGAAAATACATCACCATATAGGCCTGCGTAGCAAGGACAGTCAGCAGAATAAAAACGCTACTAATTGAGGGCATAAAAAGAAATAGAAGGCTTAAGAAAGTCACAATTATAGCTTGTAAAATCATTACATTCTTAGGCATGCCCTGAGCGTTTTTCTTATAAAAAACAGCAGGTAAATGACCCTCTTTTACAGCTACAAGAATCCCTCGGCTAGGGCCTATAATCCATGTGCTAACCCCTGTAATCACTCCAAGTATAATAAGCAGAGATATAGGCGTCACAAGGTAGCCGAGTCCATAAGCACTAAAAAAAAGATCAAAGGCTTGCACAACCCCTGTAGTCAGGCTCATTTGCCCCATAGGAATAACAAAAGCGATTGAAAGGGCACCTAAGGTGTAGATCAAAAAAATGACGACCATCGATATAAATATCGCTTTAGGGTACGTCTTTTTTGGGTTAACCACATCTGCAGCATGAACCTCAGACATTTCCATCCCAACATATGAAAGAGCGATAGCGCACAAAAGAGCTAAGCTGTGAATGCTTTTAAAATGAGGCATAATGTGAGACAGACCCACGCTTATTTGCAAAGGCTTGCCTTGAGCCCACCACGCCATACCAAGCGTTACGATAAGAACCGTAGGCACAAACGTACCTAAAATAACTCCTGTTGTACTGATTTTGCTTGAAAGCTCAACCCCTCTAAGGTTTAAAAGCGTACATCCCCAAAAAATAAAAAGGACAATACCTAGCATAATCCAAGAGTTTTCTGCCCACGAAGGATCTATCAAGGAAAGGAAAGTAGCTCCTACAAAGGTCAAAATAGTGGGATACCAAATCACATTCCCAAGCCACTGGAGCCATATAGCCAAAAAGCCCATGCGCACTCCAAAGGCCTCTTTGACCCAGAGGTAGATTCCCCCTTCTTTATTAGGATATCTAGAAACAAGCTCTGCTGAAAATAAAGCAATAGGCACAAAGAAAAAAAGGGCTGCTAAGCCTAAATAAAATATCAGACTAAAGCCATGCACTGCTGCAATAGGCAAGTTTCTAAGGCTTGCAATCGCAGCAACATTGATCATAGTAAGAGCAAAAGCTCCTAGCGTTTTTTTCTTAGACATCTTGAGAAATCTCTTGGACGGGCTCTTCTTTTAGCTGAATTTCTTCTGAACAGGTTTGCTCAAGCTCTTTAGCTTCATCTAAAGCAGCCTCGAAATTAGCTAAAGTTAATTCAAAAGCGGTGATTAAACCTAGAGCCTCTTTTTCCTCTGCTTTATCTTCGATTTTCTGAACCATTTCTTTTGCTTTACCTAGATGGATTTTAGCAACTTCTAAGTCTTGAGCTAGTTGCTCACTTGCATATTCCAATTGGCTTTTTACTGTAATAAGCGACGGCTGTATACATGCACTTTCGCAAGAACCTACTTGAGCCTCTTCTGCACTTGTTAATTCTTCATTCTCATTGGTTTGAATGTTTTGCTCTACAGAATTGGTGTTATCAGAATCTTCTACTTGCTGATGAACTGGAATAGTTCCTGGAGGCCATACTATATCACCCGCAATAGGGCTTTTAATTGTTTCTTCTATATCAGTAGGTCCTTCAGCATCTGTGTTTTGAGCTTCTTGAAGCTCAACTTTTTCAACAATTTCTTGAGCAGATTTATCTGCTACTTTAGCAGCTTCTGTTTCAACGATTTCCTCTTCTGGGTTAAACCAGCTGTTATAGTAGTCAGAAGCTGATGTTTTTAATCCTGATAAAGTGTCCAAAATGGTAATAAGAATCTCCTAAAGTATCTGTTGATAAAAGGGTGAGTCTACATGAGAAGTGCATTTTACTTTAAGAGAAGATATGAAAATTCTTCCGAATCTAAACATGTGTTAGGAAAAGCTCGCGTGATTACAGGCTTTATTTAAGGCTGGTCTCGTCCAGCAAATCATCTGTAGGTTTGTCCTCACGTTTAGATAGCACAAAAACACTAGAGCCGCCAAGCATAACAAGCCCCATTCCAATCCACCCTAAAACACTGGGTACATGCCCCCAAACTAAAAAACCGACAAGACCTGCCATAAGCACACCTGCATAGTTGAAAGGCCCGAGCCATGAAGCGCTTGCATATTCGAAAGCTTTTGTGAAGAAATAAAGTTCTACGGCAAACAGTGTCCCTGATAAAGCTCCATTTAAGAGAAGCTTCAAACTAATGGGCTCATAAGTCCAAGGAAGCATAAGAGCTAAGACTAAAAATCCTGCTAAGATAAGAAAAAAAGAGAGTATTAAAGGGTGGTTGTCTTTTACGAGCTTACGACAAATCACCATGCTAAATGCTGAAGCCATTGCACCAGAAAGGCCTAAACAAGCCCCGACTAATGACAATCCCCCACTCGGATTTAAAACTAAAACAACTCCCGAAAAGCCAATAAATATTGCCATCCAAAGAGGCCATGATAGCTTTTCTTTAAGCCAGACAAGGCTAATAAGAGGCACAAATAGAGGGGCTGTATTTAAAAGAAGCGAGACGCGGACTATCGGCATTTTACTAGTCGCTACAAAAATTCCAATCGTTGTAAAAAGCCCGAGTAAAATACGGACTAAAAGAAGGCCTTTGCCTTTAATTTTCCACCGGTCTCGATTTAACCTTAAACACAAAAAGCCCGTCACTGCCCCAGCAAAGAAAAAATGGCATAAAAGCACTTCCATCATCCCTGCAAAAGCAAAGGATGCCTTGATGATCGAGAACATCGGAGCGCTTAAAGCACATGCTAAAAGCATACTAATCACGGCTTTTTTAAGCTGCATTACAACAGAGTCCTAGTTTTATTAAAGCCTCTATTATAACATGAAAATAACTTGATTTTCCACCTGAAACTATGCATGACCCTAATAACAAGCCCGAATCTCACTTAAGTCCCGTAGAAAGAAGGGCTTATAAAGAAAAAAATGCACCTAAGCAGACTCGCTGGCATCTAAGAGATGGTTGGATACACCTCAAAGAGGACCTAGTCGATATCCAGGATGAAGGGGGAGAAAAGCACACCCATAAGAAGTACGTGGTGCTTCACTGTGGAGGTGTAGGAGTCTTACCCTTTATAGATCCAAAGACGGTGCTGCTTGTGAAGCAATACCGCTATCCTATTGATGAGATTTTACTCGAAGTGCCTGCTGGCCGTATAGATGAAGGTGAAGACCCTCTAGAAGCGGCCCAAAGAGAGCTTCAGGAAGAGACCCATTATAAAGCTCAAAAAATTGAACCTTTAGGCACACTTTACCCCTCCCCTGGTTTTTGCACTGAAAAAGTTTATGTCTACGCAGCACATAATCTTACAAGAAGCCCACTTCCAAAAGACTTAGGTGAAGTCATAGAACTCATAGCGCTTCCCTTTACAAAAGCTTTAGAGAAAGTAAAAAATGGAGAGATCAATGATGCAAAAACAGCTTTTGCCCTTTTGCAATATGCTACTCTTTTCCCTTAGACTCTTCTTCGAAAAAGCGGATAATAGCTTTCTTTTTCACAATAGGCTTAATTGAAATAGGCGCCCTTCTGCCTACAGACTCTGGTAAGGTGATTTCAATGGTTGGTTCTAAAGATTCAAAGTTAACAGTACTTTGAGCTCTTGATGAGCCCTTGTTGGCTATTTTTTGTGCATAGGGAAAAACAAGATGCTGCGTTTTTTTACAAGTTGGCTTTGCCTTAGGAAAGAAAATATTTTTTGGTTTAGCCATACATAAGCCACCCATAATAAGCTCTTCACCTTCATAGGCATCTTCATCTACAAGCACTCTGCAATCTGAGCGTAATGCCTCTACTGAAGCTTCTAAAGTAAGCTCTGATCTCTTTTGGCAATCTTTTTGAAAACGGTTATGGTAACAGTTAATAAGGCTTTTAATGCCTTTTGTGATTTTTCGAGTAAGGCTTTTTTTCAAAATAGCCATGCCCTTTTGAAAGCGCTTATCTGGAAAGGGAATAATAAGAGATCTATTTTTAAGTCTTAAGGCTACAGCCTCTAAAGATAGCCCCTCCAGGGAAATCACTTTCCAGCCTAATGCTTTAAGTTCTTCCAAAGCTTTTGGATATCTCGGCTCAATAAAGACAAGCGTATGGCTTTTTTTATCTAAAATAGACTCAACTCCCTGAAAAAGAGGCTGCTGTCCCTCAAAGAAAAGTATTGTCGCTCTCATGTTTAAGGCCTTAAAAGTCATTTAACTCTCGAGGTTAGCATAAGGCCCATCAACCGACAAGATGGAAATGTATTAAAAAAAAGATTCTAGATTTGATGCCCTAATTATCAAAATGCTTTTAACGCTATTTCTTCTCTTAAATCAGTGCGATATTTAAATTAAAAGAAAAATTGGTATTGATATTTTTGATTTCATCAAAATATAGTCTCTATAGACATTGAAAAAAACCAACAAAATGGAGCTCTTTTCTTATGACCGCATCTTTTCATCCTACAATTGCTATAGCAAGTGCCCCTGAAGTACACGAGCGGCTACTTGCGCACGGAAGCAGCAACCAATTCCCCAAGCTCCTTGCTACTGCCGCTCAAGCTAGGGATGAGGGAAAATCTTTTTTTGAGCTAGCGCCTTTGCTCATAAAAGAACAATATAGCGTGGAAAAAGCTACTCTTAGTCAGATTTCTCCAAAAGAAGCTATCGTAGACCTTGTTGCACGTTTTGCTCAGAGTTTTCCTGAGAGCTCTACTGAAATAAGAGCTTTACTTAGAGCACTTTATGACTCTTGTGTAGCTGACATGTCAACTTAGTTTAGGCGTTTTCAATTTTAGACTGCTTTATATCAAGAATCTTTTAGTATTGAAATATTTTTAATCCTCATATCGCAGTCTATATAGACTTAATATTAAACTTGAAACAAGGACTTATTCTTATCACATCACGCCTTACTTATCCTGAAATTGCTATAGCACATCCCTCTAAAGTAACTGAAAATTTACTCAAGCAAACAGGCTTCGCTTGCTTTCCCAAGCTCTTAGTTGAGGCGGATAAAGCCCGAAATAAAGAATTATCTTTTTTCCCCCTAGCGCTCGAGCTTATGATTGCACATCAGACTAAAGAAAAAGACCTTTTGCAACAGGGAAAAATAACGACTCTTTCTCAAAAAGATACTGTACTAAAAATTGTAGCCTGTTTTGCCGATGACCTTACCAGTGAATCGAAAGAAAAAATGCGTTGTCTTGAGGAGATCTGGACAGCTTATCAAAAAATTAAGCACGGGATGTACTAAACAAAAATTCATCTAATTGCTTGCTTCTTACACACAGATAAAAACCTAGCTTCATGTTTAGTTTCAATCGTTTTATGCATGTACAAAATTAGGCTTGCTTCCGGGCTTTAGACTTAGGCTTAGATTGCTTCAACTAGAGGCACTATAGTATCAGGATACCCCTCTAAACGTAAAACTTGATTGATCATCTGTTCCATTGTGTTGAACCTCGTGATCAGCTCATGCTCAGAAATATGACCTTTTTGGTAATACTTGACTAAGTACCTAAAATAATCAATTAGGCGATCGGGCAAAAAGGTAGTTTCTGTGAGCATCCCAAATTCTACGATCTGTTCTTTTGCCTCACGAATAAGGCGCTGCTTATAGATATCTTGTTCCATACCTTTTTATTAACATTAATAACATTTAATTAACAAATTAAATTCAATTTGATTTAATTTAAAACAAATCAAATTGAATTTAGAACGAAAGAAGTCTAAGAGCTTTTCTGAGCGCGTTTTAGAGGATCTTTAGCAAAAGCATAGATCATAAGTCCAAGGCCCAATGCTACAAAAGGGAGGCTTAACCAAGCTCCCATATTGAGAGAACTGTCAATAACAAAGCTTTGTTCGACTTTTAAGTCCTCTATCCAAAAGCGGAAAGCAAAAACTGAAGCAATAAAAGCTCCAGCCAAAGCCCCTGAATGAAATCGCTTAAATGTTTTTCTTAATAAAGGGACTAGAAGAAACAAGCTTAAAAAGAAAAGAGCTTCATAAAGCTGAACAGGATGGCGAGCTATAGGGAAGCTGCCATCAATAGGTCTTTGAAAAACAACTGCCCACGGCAAATCACTAGCTCTGCCCAAAACCTCTTGGTTGATAAAGTTTCCACAGCGAATGAATACTCCCATAACAGCTGCTGCTGGGACAAACATATCCAAAAGAGTTAACATGCTTATTTTAGAA
This sequence comes from Chlamydiia bacterium, assembly GCA_041688145.1. GTDB lineage: Bacteria > Chlamydiota > Chlamydiia > Chlamydiales > JAAKFQ01 > JBDNIV01. The sequence goes on from JBDNIV010000017.1 coordinate 38,582, forward strand.
AAAAGCTTTTTATGCACTGTGAGTAAAGCAAAAAGAGCAATAAGTGCACCGATTACACCTCCATGACTCGCTAAGCCCCCCTCCCAAGTGCTAAAAAGAGAAAAAGGCCTTTGTAAAAAAGCAGGGAAATCATAGAAAAAGACGTGGAATAGACGAGCCCCAAGCACAACGCCAATTACTACCCAAAGCGAGAGCTTGTCAATCATTTTAGAAGCTAAGCTATAAGCTTCTTTTTTCTCTATAAGCCTTTTTCCCACTGTATTTATCTGCCGATCAGGCTGATTATCGCTTCCCTCTCGCTCTCGTATAAGGTGCTTTTTCAGCTGCTTTAAAACGATTCTATAGGCGAAAAAAAAGGCTAAAGCGAATAGAATTCCGTACCAAAAGACAGGTCTGCCTAAGTAAGGAATGGTAAAGGCTACCGGATCTGGATTCCAAATAAAAGGGTTCATATGAGAGTCAAAATCCTTGCTTCTGGCAAAAAGCCAGATGCGTGTTATCAAAAGCTTCTGGCTCATTATACCAAATGCCTATCCTCCTCAGCAACCCTTGAGATTGAATACCTCAAAAATAAAGAGGCTATTGAAAAAGCCCTTAAAAAAGAGCCAAAAGCTATCTGCCTAGATGCTAAGGGTCAAGTCTTTGATAGTAAGGAATTTTCGGAAAATCTCATCCGAGAAATAGAGTCCAGAGGAGCCCATATTACGCTCGCTATTGGTCCAGCTGAAGGCTTTGGTGATGAGGTGAAAAAGAGCCATACGCTCTGGAGTCTCTCTACACTCACCCTTCCTCACCATATGGCTCTACTGATACTCACTGAGCAAGTTTATAGAGCGTTTGAAATTAAAAAAGGATCTAGCTATGATAAGTAAGCTATTTTTGGAAATCGAATATGCAAGGTATAAATTAAGGAGCACTTTATGGCTAACTCTTGTGTAGAAGCCTATTTTAAGCCGATTGTCCCAGACATTGGCGGCAAGATTGTATCAACTGAGATATCTCCAGTTAAGAATTATACCCCTCGTTTTTATGAAGGTGACGGTAGAATCAAAACTTACTGGGCAGTTATGGTTACTTGTCAGTTAGACGATGCAAGTCAAGCTCATAAAGTTCATAAATTTGATATCCAACTAGAATTCCCCAAGGATAGTTCAGATGATACCATTACCACTCAATCTAAAGAAATCATTCAAAGATATATCAGGTCAATCAATGACGTTGCTTTGTTTCAGCTATCAGCTTTTACAGCTCGCCTTGAGCATTCAAAATAATCTAACTAGGTAAATGCGTCTTTAAAGCCTGAGAGAACTTTAAAAATACAAAACCTCCATTAAAAAAAGAAAGGCCCAACGAAACTCCTAGTGCATAAGCGCAATCTACCCATGGCATAAGAGCAATAAAGAGTCCTATGGCTATAGGGGCTATTAGTAATGCTATAAAAAGACGCGTATGAGGCCTTTCGTGCATCAAAAGAAACACAAGTGCTTTTGCACACGGCATCCAAATAAATCGGGTGATCAAAAAACCTAATGCCATCCATATAAGGAGCAAAGCCAGAATTGCAAGCTCGGGGGTTATTAGCTTAGCTAAAAAAGGTAACCAGACGAGCTTGGCCTCCCCTATTGTAGAATTGCCAGCTAAAAGAGCCTTAGAAATGGAAAAACTCTCCATAGCAAAATGGACACCTAAAGCGAGTAAGCCGAATCCAAGCGCCATCCATAAAAGGCTTAAATGGAAAATCTTTTTAGAGGGCATCTTTATCCCAATAGTATAAACGTCAAGCAAGATGCGATCAGGAAGTAAATCAGCATCGACAAGAAATCATTACAAGCTGTGATGATCGGGCCTGAAGCAATCGCAGGGTCTACGCCAATTTTAGCAAAAAGTAAAGGCACTAAAACGCCCAGTAAGCTTGCTCCAATACATGCAGAAGCAAGGCCTCCACTCACAATCACACTGATTACTCTAGGGGTAATGCCGCCTGTATCAAGGCCTATCTGACTCAAGATATAGACAACAAGGCCACATAAAATACCAAAAATAAGGCCTGTCATAACGCCCAGTGTCATTTCTTTAATAGCGACTTTCCACTTGTTTTTAGGAGAAACAATACCAACGGCAATACCACGAACAAGAACTGTACTAGATTGCAGGCCAATGTTGCCTGAAAGCCCCATGATAAGCGGCACAAAATATAAAAATACTTTGGGAGCGCTAGCATAGTACGACATAACTTCCATATTCACTAGGCCTGCCATTAGCGTTACTAAAAGCCAAGGCGCTCTAGAAAAAAACCGGCGCAGGCCTGATTGGTGCTCAGTGACCTTCTCCGCTGTACCTACCATGCGAGCAAGTGTTTCGTCTGTAAGATCTTCGATAGCTTCAATAACATCATCGTAGGTGATCACACCCGCAAGCTTTTCTTCATTGTCAAACACTGGAAGTGCTGAGATCTTATAGCGTTCTACAATTTCAACCACTTCTTCTCGTGTGCTATCTAGATCAACACTATGCGCTACATAGCGTAAAAGACTTTTAAGTGGCGTATCACCAGGAGAAATCAGCAAACTACGTACTGCAACATAGCCCTGCATTCTGCCCTCTTCATCCAAAATGAAAACGCAACGCGTACAATCAATTTCAGGCCGGTCGCGAATTGATGCTGTAGCTTCAGCTACTGTAGTTTCTAAAGAGAATGTAAAAAAATCACCGCTCATAAGGCGAGCGGCAGTTGTGCGCTCATGGCTTATAAGTTCTTTTATTTGAAGCGCTTTTTTAGGGTCTAAGAGATCATAAAGCCGCTTTAGTCTTCTTTCTGGGAGCTCTTCAATCAGGCTTGCAGCCTCATCTAAAGGCATAGCATCAGCAAGGCGCTTAATTTCTTTTTCAGAAAGAGCGCGTAAAATAGCGCGCCTAGTGTCGCTTTCAGCATTTATTATAAAATCTGCTCGGCGAGCCCTAGAAGGAAGATTTTCATAAATAATAAGACGATAATGAGAAGGAAGTCTAGCCGCAGCATGCGCTATATCAACAGAAGAATGCTCATAAGCTATTTTTGTAATATCTTTAAGCTTAATCCGGGATAAAGATTGGGCAAAAACATCCTCTAATCGCTCTAGGAGCTGATCATCTAGCTGGACGGTCCGCGATTCCATAAGGCTCGTACCATAAGCCACTTCGGGCATGTCGATGGTGTCTGATTCGTCTATCATAGCTCCTCCTGATCAGCCCGGATCTTAAAGCAATTCTTAAATAAAATCAATGGCAAGAAGATAAACAGACTAATGGTTATTTTAAATTATTTGCCCATAGTTTTGAAAATAACACTGCCTTGCCTAAAAACAAAGCTCTCTCTAGGATAGGGCCTAAGCTTTAAGGGGATCTTTGAAAGACCTTGGGACTTAATTAAACCTATAGATTTGAAGGATTAAAGGCTCAAATTCATGCCTCTTAGACTCAAACGCAAAAAACTCTCAACACTTGATGAAACCTTTTACCTCATGGGAGAGGCTGAAAGGAAATGGTTTCAAAGCGCATGGAAAAAGGGTCATGCTCTCTTCAGCAAAGCCCTCAAACTATCTCCAGGATTAAGTGAGCTTCATTTTCGTAAAGCTGCTATTTTTTTCGAACTTGGCCTTTATGACAAAACACTTATGCCAATCGCAAAAAGTGCTGTTGAAGATGCCCTGAAAATTGAACCTCAAAACTATCTTATATGGCAACTTTATGGTTGGATTCTCTACGAGCTTTGGCTCATAGAGAAAACGCCCGCTTTATTTGAAAAGCTTTTAAAAGCCTATAAAAAGGCCCGCTCTTTTGCTACTAGCTCCCAAGAAAAAGCTGATATTGATTGGGATTTGGGACTTTCTCATTTTGAGATGGGCAATCTTGCTACAGAACCTATCGAATGGCATAAAGCTATTGAATTTTTAGAAAAAGCGCAGCCCTTTTTTAAAAAGAACCCTCGCTATTTACTAGAGCTCAGTGATGCATACCTCGCTTTTTCTAAAAAAGTACAAAGCGAGTATATCATTCAAAAAGCGCAAAAAACCTTAAAAGAACTTTGCTTAATTGAACCTGAGCAAAAAAGCCTCTATGAAGCGCGTTTAGCTATGGCCCATTTTAGGCTCTATGAGATCACTTTGAAAGAGAGTTTTCTCAATCAAGCTATCTCCTTTTTTTCAAATGTATGCACTTCAAATGCAGACTCTGTGCCTCTTTTAATGCTTTGGAGCAAGCTCTTGTTTTTAGCCACTGAAACCAAGCAAGACCCTGTCTATTTGCAGCTCGCTATCCAGAAATTAGAAAAAGCTAAAAGTTTAGACCCTGATAGCAGTGAAATACCACTCCTTTTAGTCGAAGGGATTACAAAACTTTCATTGTTTAACGACACACTCGATAAAATTCCCCTTGCTACACAAGTGCTTACAGAACTAGAGAACCGGGAGTATGCTAATCCCAAATTTCTCTATGCTCAAGGCCTTTGCGCCTGCGCTTTAGGGTTTTTTCATAATAACGCTGATTTTTTCCATAGAGCTGTCTGTTTCTTTGAAGATGCCTTAGAAAAAGAGCCTGCTAATGCTTCATTTTGGCATGCACTCGGCCTGTGTCACTTAGGTCTTGCTAACATAGAAGGTTTTGAAAAAAGGTGTATTGAAAGAGCCACAACATGCTTTGAAAAAGCATATCACCTTAAGATCTCTTTAAGTACCCAGATCGATTACGCTTTTGCTCTTACTAAACTCGCTGAAATTCAAGAAGATGCCCTCCTTGCTAAAGAGGCTGTAGACATCTTTGAGTCTGCTCTTTCTAAAGAGGGGCTGAGTGCCCAAATGCATAGAGAGTGGCTTTTCCACTACGGCTGTGCACTTCGACTATACGCTACTCTAAATGGCGCTGAAACTTGCTTTTTATCTGCTATAGAGCTTTTTACCGAACAACTAGGAAAAACTAGCTTTGATCCTTCTGTACGCTTTGAGCTTGCCCTATCTATGATAGGGCTTGCTGAGCTGAGCTCTAATGCTCTTTTATTCAAACAAGCTGCAGACCACCTTGAAATAGTTACCAAAACAGATAAAGAGCACGAGCCTGCTTTTTATGAACAAGCCTTAGCTCTTATGAATTTAGCTTATATGCAAAAAGAGCCCCAGGACAAAAGCGCTCACAACCTCTATACAAGAGCTGAAAAAAAGCTTATTCACTGCGCTCGTTTAGGTAGTCTTAGAACTTTTTATAGCTTGGCCTGCCTCTACTCTCTAACAGACCTTGATCAGACGGCCTTATTTTACTTAAAAAAGGCAAAAGACTATGGTTCTTTACCTGATAAGGAGCAGATTGAGGCCGACCCTTGGCTCGATAAGCTCAAATATTCTAGTGAATTTAAACGTTTTATTCAGGATCTCTAATCTTATGAACCTAAGACCCCTGCTTTTTGTTGTTTGCACAACAGCTTCTTTTTTCCTTATTAGCCACTTTTTTACCGTCAAACAACTGGGATCACTTCCTATAAGTGCACCTTCTACAGAGAGTGTTGCTTCTGCTAATACCAGCTTAGTAACATCATCACCTGAATCTGACAGTAAAGCACATTCGAACAGCAGCAATTCAACCTTAAGAAAAAAAGCCCTGCCTATTGCCAAAGAAGCTAAAGCCTTAGCTCTAAAAAGCAAAACAATGCAGGTCATTTTTGACATAAACTCTGCTTCAATCTCAGAGATTAATCTTCCTCATAAGTCCATATCTCCAACAAGTGTTATCCTACCTATTGAAGCAGATGAAAAAGCTCAAAAAATTGATGGTATAGGTAATTTTCCTATCAAAGAGGCTTATCTTGCATCAGGCGAAAAAATCTCTTCCCAAATGGGAGGCTACCACCCTCTTTTAAGGCGAGGCACAAAAGCAGATCCAATGAGAAAAGAGCATTACGCTTTTAGTCTATCGTCTGTAGAAAACAAAGAGCTTATTGAGAATCTTATATTTAAGCCTGTTGCCCACACAGAAAAAAGCCTCTCTTTTCAAGCTCATTTGCCTACATCAACCATCACAAAAACTTTTACTCTAAACCCCAAAGCACCTTATTCCTTTGACTTAGAAGTAGAAGTATCCGGAGCCCCTTTAGACCTTTGGGTGAGTTCAGGTGTGCTCGAGACGGAGCTCATCTCTAAAAGAGCCACTTCTACTATCTGTTACAAATATGAAGATGGAGGCAAGGTTCATGTAGAATCAACCTCACTACCTAAAGACTCTTCTAATGTCTCGCCTCTTATAGCCGATTGGGTTTCTAGTTCTAACGGTTTTTTTGGTATTGTTATGCGTCCAAAAACCGCTTTAAACCAAGGCTTTAAAACGCGCCGAGTAGAAGCTCATAAAGCTCAAAGCCGCTTAAGTCACATGGACACAGTAGGTCAGTTTTCTCCAAATGATCTTTGTGGCTATGAACTTCTTTTACCTTTGAAAGCTCATGAATCTAAAGAAAAATTAAGCATCTATTCAGGCCCTTACCATCGCGATATTTTAGCCCTCGTAGATAGTGCAGCTGAAGCAAACGGCGAAAAAGACCCCGAAGTTAAACAGGCCTCTTCATTTTTTGGCTGGTTTGCGTTTATCTCTGAGCCATTTGCAAAACTTTTATTTGTCCTTATTAACTTCTTCCATAGTTGGACAGGCTCATGGGGCATCTCTATTATCTTGCTTACTATAGCGCTGCGCGTGATGCTGTACCCTCTAAATGCTTGGGGCATACGCTCTCAGATAAAAATGCAAAAGCTTGGACCTGAGCTTGCTGCTATTAAAGCTAAACACAGTAAAGATCCTAAAAAAGCAAATCTTGAGCAGATGAGCCTCTACCGACAAAGAGGCGTTAATCCCATATCAGGCTGTTTGCCTATGATAATTCAGCTGCCTTTCTTGATTGGTATGTTCGACCTTCTCAAATCGACATTTCAGCTGCGTGGAGCTTCTTTTATCCCTGGCTGGATCAATAATTTAGCAGCTCCTGATGTCCTCTTTACATGGGGCTATCACTTGCCTATCTTAGGCAATGAGTTTCACCTCCTTCCTGTTTTAAACGCCTTAGGTATGCTCATTCAGCAAAAATTCTCTTCTAAACTACCTAAGGACTCGAGTCTATGGACTGATCAGCAAAGGCAGCAAAAAGTCATGGGTAATGTTATGGCTATTGTTCTTTTGTTTATCTTTTACAATATGCCTGCAGGCTTAAACATCTACTTCTTGTCTTCAATGCTTTTAGCTGTTTTCCAGCAGTGGGCTATGGAAAAATATATGAAGAAAAAGGCTAGTTGATAAAAAGGCTTTCTTGTGAATAATGGGGCAACGCTACCTCAAAGCCCATAGCCCCTGTAACCGCCGATGCATATTTGGAAAGCTTTTGTCTTAACTCAAAAAAACCGCCTTCCTGCGAGATGCTGTAAATGGCTCGATGAGATAGAGCTTGTCCATTATGACGCGAGACGAATTGAGCTAAAAGCGCCCTCAGCTTTTTTGGCCGCATGGTTTGATGAACATCTGCGCTCTTCTTTAGAAAAATTTGCTCAAAGCACCTCTTCTCGAAGAATAAAAATAGAGATTACCCTTCCCAATGAGCTTGTAAAATTACCTCCAAAGCCTCTAATTGAGCAGGCTCCTTTAAACCCTCTTTTTACCTTTCAAAACTTTGCTTTTTGGGATAATAATAGCCTTTGGAAGGGCGCTCTAAGTCATTTAGACCACTACAATCCCCTCTACTTTTTTGGCCCTAAGGGATCAGGGAAAACCCATCTAATGCAAGCGTTTGCCCACAAGTTCCAACAAGAAAAAAAACGCGTCCTTTTTATAAGTGCAAAAAGCTTTCAAGAAGCTTTTATATATGCTATTCGCTCTAACCAGGTATCCACTTTTAGAGCGCATTTTACAAATTTAGAGGCTCTTCTTATTGATGACATTGACCACTTAGCAGGAAAGCCTGCTACTTTGGAGGCTTTTTTTCATGTTTTTAATTCCCTCCATGAGCAAAAGGCTCAGCTTTTTTTCTCAAGTAATAAAGCCCCTCACCATATTGAAGGCCTAGAATCTAGGATTGTATCCAGACTTCAGTGGGGTCTTTGTCTTAAGCTTGAAAGTCCTGCTGAAAAAGGACTTACAGCTCTTTTAGAAAAAAAAGCCCTTGCTCTGGGAGTTGACCTTGTAAGCGCATCTCATATACTCAAACTGATTATGGGACGCTCTAAAAAACCTCATGAGTGCGTAAGAGCTCTAGAAGGCTTTATTTTGAACGAACACCTAGAAGGCAAGTCCTTTCACACGCTTAGCTCAAACGCTCTTTCAGAGCGCTTACAATGCCTTATGCATGCACAGAAATCACTTACCCCTGAAGTGCTTATCCAGGCCGTAAGCCATTTTTATAAAATTCCCACAGAAGACCTCCTCGGCAAAAGTAAAGCACATGCATTTTCTCGTCCGAGAAAAATTGCCATGTATCTATGTAAAAAAGAGCTTAAACTCTCTTACCCTGCTATAGGAAAAATCTTTGCTAGGGATCACTCTACCGTCATAAATGCTGTTCGCTCTTGTGAAAATTCGCAGCTAGTCGATGCTCATACGCTTGATAAGCTTCTTCAATCAGCCTCCAAAGAGATCGCTAGTTTCTCAAGCTTAGAAAAGGCCTCATCAAAAAAGCCTGTGTAAGCTTGATCTATTCTTTTGTGGACAAGATGGATACACTCTGGATTATTTTGCTTAGTACCCTTGGTAAAAGAGCTTTGATCCAAGAGAATTTGTAGGTTTATTTGCTCAAGAGTCTCTTTTATACTCTTTTGAAACTCTTTGAGCTGCCGGACAAAAGGGTGCTCTATTCCAAGGGCCTTTGTCAGCAAAGACAAACTTTTATCGGAAATGAGCACACTCTTACAAAAAAACCGACCCGCAAGAGCTGACTTTTCTTCAGAAGTTGCAGCTTTTTGAAAACTTCTTTGCCAAAACAAGCACTCTTTTTTGAATAAGTGTTCAAGCTCTTTTGGGTGATAAAGCTTGCCTAGTTTTTTTTCGACCGTATAGCTTAAGCCTTGTTCGTAACCCTCTTTTCGCATCTTTGCAACCATTAAAGGTACTCTAAGTGCTCCATATCTTTGTGCTTTATCCTCCCACTGTGAGGCGCTTTGCAGGCGATCATAAAGAGGCTTTACTCCAAGACTTAGGCTTATAAGGCTGGAAATTACAGGACTAAGATAAGCTTCCAAGGCCCATTTTATAGTGCAAGCTGCAAAAATCCATAGGAGACAATGCCAAGCGCTTGCTATCCGCATAATACGCCCTTGTAATTGACAATCTTTGGCAAGAGTTAAGTGGTCCTCAGATTTTTCCAATAACAAGGCTCCATCAATGAGATACGCCTTTCCCAATTCCTGTACGCGATTATCTAAGTTTTTTTCTAAAACGCTTTTACTGACCTCATCAAAATTAAAAGAAGGAGTCCACTCAACACAGCAGTTTAGTGCTACAGAAGCTACTGTCAAAATATAGCTCCTATTTTATCTGCCTGTTTTTCGCTCTTGTGTAAATCGTTTAAATAACGCTCTGCACAAGGATGCGCCTCTTCTAAAAAAGCTTTAGCCTCATTAAAAAAAGAACCGTAATGAGACATCCACTCTTTGCGCTGCACTTTAATTTTATAATCCCGCTCGAATGCGAGCCTATTTTTCTCCACTTCTTCTCGGAGATAATCCCGCTTCGTCTCGATATAAGAAGTGCCATCTCTCATATAATGAATCTGAGTTCTCCAGTAAATAACACTATTGATGCGATTTTGGTAAATCACTTTTAAAGTGCTGATTTCCCCTAGATACTTCTTATCAAAGCTTTCATAAAGTTCTAAACGCCTATTTTCAAAATGCTTGCTCAAGCTAGACAAGTCACGAGTAAAAGAGCTGTCCATAAGATCTAAACTACCAAAAAGCGCTTTGCCAAAAAGGTTGCTTTGAAAAACAGTAAAAGCGAGTTTTGCTTTCTTACAATTACCTAAAGAGCTTTGCTTTTTGAGATCAATTAAGCTTTTCATATAGAGATATCTTAGCTCCTCTGGGTGAAAAGCGTCGCAAGGCAGTTTTGGATCAAGTCCCAAAGCCTCCTTTTGAATCTTATAAAATCCCTTCTCATAGCCGAGCCGTCTTATTTTTGCGATGTCTTTAGCTAGAGTTGAAGATCTAGAAATATAAACAGGTATCATATCGAGTAGGATGTGCACTACAACCCCAAACCCAACAATTGTAATAGGTATTATGGGGTTCATAAAATACACTCCAGCTACAGCAGTGCTCAATATGATAGGCACCAACATAGTCCCTAGAGATGGATGCTTTTTTAAAAGCTTTTTCGTGTAGGTAGATCTTTCATTAATTTCTCTAAGCGCTACTACCCCATCAATCAGATAATATTTCTTCCCTTCTAATGAGCTCTTAGGGTGGTATGCGTCTTCTTGAATAGAGCTTGCAGCTACTTTTAAAATGCGCTCTTTCAGAGGCTTAGCTACTTTTTCAGACATAGACTGAAGATCTAAGCCCTCTTCTCTAAAAGAAGTTAAAGGGTCTGAATATCCTATTAAAGAAAGGCTCATAATAGCTCCGATTCCTAAAAATTAAGGAGCTTGAGGCTAACACAAGAGAGTCTAAACGGGATAGATATTTTCTATAAAAACAAGCAAGATGAGAGCTATAGCTATGAACTTCCATGTTAATTTGAAGTAGATATAGAGCCCTTTTTTTTCTAGCTTAGGGTGATTTGCCCCCTGTTCAATTTCTTCTAGAGCGCGCCTAGACTTCCAGACCCATCCAATAATTATAGCAACTATAAGACTGCCTAAAGGCACTAAGATGTTGAGAGAGAAAAAGGAAATAATATCGTAAAAAGCCCATCCATATGCAAAGGAAAGCGCACTGGGTAATCCAACAAGAAAGCAGAGTAAAGCGCAGAGCATAACCGCTGCTTTTCTTTTCCATCCTTTTTCCTGTAGATAGCAGATGAAAGGCTCCATAGCTGATATTTGAGATGTCAAAGCTGCTATAGCTACTAGCAAGAAAAAGAGTACAGAGAAAAAGTACCCTCCAGGAAGAGAGGAAAAAGCGACAGGCAGAAGAGAGAAAATAAGGCCTGACCCTGCTGCTTTACTCGCTTGTGATACGCCAGCGATACTAAAAATCGCAAATACACTTAAAAGAGCCGCTACTGTATCAAACAAAACTACCATAGCGCAGCTTGCGACGATATTTGTTTTTTTAGAAAGATAGCTGCCATAAGTGATCATAGTCCCTTGCCCTAAGCTTAAAGTAAAAAAAGCTTGCCCAAGAGCAATTAAAACACCTGCTCCAGTGAGCTTAGAAAAGTCCATGCTAAACAGAAAATTAAGCTGCCCTTTTTCTATATGAGAAAAGCCTTGAATGATGAGAATAATAAGGATAAGAAAAAGAAGCGGAATTAACCAACGGCTCACCCATTCAATGCCTCTTCGGACTCCACCGACTAAGACAAGAGCGCTTAAGGCTACAAAAATAGCCTGAAAACCAATACTCCAGCTGGGGTTGTGTATCAAGTGATCGAAATAAGCAGCTGCTTTAGTTGAAGTGTCTAAATGCACTACATGGCCTATAATCGCTTGCCATAAGTAACCGATGACCCAGCCTGCAATAACCCCATAAAAGGAGCTAATCAAAAAACCTGTTAAAATTGAGAGTTTACCACATCCACGCCAAAAAACCTTTCTTCGAGCCACCGAAGCAAAAGCTCCAGGAGGACTCGATTTTCCATGACGCCCTAAAGAGACTTCAGCTACAAGTAAAGGAAAGCTAATCAGCAAAAGAAAGGCAAAATAAACAATGAGAAAAGCGCCTCCTCCATTTTGACCTACGACATAAGGAAAGCGCCAAATATTCGCAAGGCCAATAGCAGACCCAGCAGCAGCCGTTATAAATCCAAACTTTGTGCCCCATGTCTCTTTTTGCATCGCTTAACCTATATATTCTATTCTCTTAAAAGCTGTCTTTTTACAACTTTCTTAAGTTTTTCCTCACCATACAAAACCTAAAAAATAAGCGCACGCTTTTCTCTTAAGCACTTTTTTTTAATCTCCTTTAATCTGTAAGAATGCAAAAGCCTCTCCCCAAGGAAAAATGACCTTCTTCCGTTTTTTTACATAAAAGGGAGTGTCTTTATCGCACTCTTTTAAAGGGAAGCTAATTGTGATAAGTCGACATCCTTTAGGAGCTGACTTAAGCGCCTGGCTTAGCTTTTGTATGTAAGCCTCATCAAAGCCTGTAGAATAGAAATAAATGCACTGCGCTAAAGAGTAGTCTATATCAAGCAGATCACTACATATAAATTGCACTGAATTTTCAACGGTAGATTGATCTGTAAGACCTTGTCTACACACCTTTTGAGCTTTTTCAATAAAAGGCTCAAAACGATCGACACCGGTTGCTTTGCAACCTAAACATAAACTCAACCAAAGTGAAGACCTCCCTGTACCACAGCCAAGCTCGAAGACATGCATGCCTTTAGAAACATTTGCAAGCTTCGCTAGTTCTTCTAAAGTTTTTAGGGGTGTGTGTCCAAAAGGTGGAAGGGTTTGCTCAATAGAGCCTACTTGCTTCCACTTCTTAGATCGAGCGAGATGGTAGGCGCCAAAAAGGCCGTAAGCTCTTTTCAGTCTTTGATCTGCTCTTCTGAAAGCAGGCGCACGCCTATACCATTTTAGCGTTGTTAAAAGCTCAATAAAAGGGCCTTTGACCCTTTGAAGCAGCTCAGATCTCACAGAAAGTCTACCAGTTGATTGTCTGTCCTGGATATAGTACTCGAAAAGCCTCTGATTGCAAACCTTTCTCTTTTTTAGCCCTTTCGAGATCAACTATAGGGCGAAAACGTTCTTCAGTAGAAAGGCGAAAAGTATTCCAATGGCAGCCTACACTTAAGCTTGAACCTACTTCTTTGTGGATATCAGCTGCTTGATAAGGATCAATATGCATAGGGCTTTGAAAAGCTCTTGGGGCAAAAGCTCCAATAGGAATCAAGCTTAAGTCCATCTTACCAAAATGCTCCCCAATAGCTTTAAAGTCTTTGTCGTTATATCCAGTATCCCCTGCGAAGTAAAAACGCTTATAGAGTTTTTGCTTTTTTTCCATTTGAACTACAAACCCTGACCATAAGCTTTTATTGCGATCAAAAAAGCCTCTTCCCGAAAAGTGCTGCGCTGGCACAGCTGTAATGGAGAGCTTCATAGACCCTAAAGGAACCTTGTGGCTCTGCCACCAGTCGAGCTCAACAACTTTATGGATTTTGCGCTTATGAAACCATGGGCTTAAACCCCGTGGAACTATCCATGAAATTTCAGGATGAAGCTCATGAAGCTTTTTAACGCTCTTACTATCTAAGTGATCATAGTGATTGTGGCTAATAAGAACGTAATCTACTCTGCCAAGCTCTTTTATATCAAAAGGTGCTTCATGTTGCCTTTTCGGCCCTAAGACCTGAGAAGGAGAGCAGCGTTTACTCCAAACAGGATCTGTTAGAAAAACTACTCCATCTACCTGAAGCACAAAGGTAGAGTGCCCAGCCCAAGTAACACTTGGGCTTTCAAAGCAAACCTTCTCTTCAGAAAATATCATCTCAAACCCCTCGGGGACCTTGAGCTCTTCTTGTATATCTCTATATTTGCCCATAGCCCATAAAAGCCCATCTTTAAGAGCTCTTTTATCATCGATGATATGAGGATTGACGAAGAGGCGCCCTTTTTGAGCAGCTTGTATTTTCTTATGCATCATGCTTCTTGGGAATAGTGGTTATAATTTAACTAATACCCAAAAAACAAAGATTAGTCAAACTAATATTCAACTAAATTAAACTAATTTATAAAAAATAGCTTCTTTTTTTTAAAATTAAAAAGAAGCCCCTGATATCAACAAGAAAAGATAAGGTTACTTATCTTTGATTACACCCTGTCTAAAACTAAATTTTTGTGGGATAAAAGTGTGCCCCGCTACTTATAGTCCTAGAATTTAGATTAATCCTTAGCCTATGGGCTAAATTTGCATTACCTATGCCAGATGGAGATGAAAATAATATACGCCTTGCAGCTAAAATAACCCTTTTAAGTGAATAGAAAGGGACATTTTGCGAACTGCTGTCCCCTCTCTTCTCTACCATTTTTTCAGAGGTTAATGCCATAGGACGAGAATAAGTGTAACTATGATGCATACCCATCCCATTAGACTCAAACAATCCACGAAAAAATCTAAGATTGATCGTTGCAGCATTAGAATGCTGCTGGGACAGAATAGGCCTAACACAGTTTTTATAAGTATCAGACCTTAGAATTAAACCTAAAACCATAAAATCACCTTTATTAAGGAATTCATAAAAACATTAAATATAAACATATTTTAGCGAACTAAATGTTAAAAAACATTAAAAATACAAATTTAAAATAAAGTGTATTAAAAGAATGCCCTAAATCAGGCAGTAGTGACCTTTCCGAGATCTTTTAGGTGTGAAAAAAGCCCTTCTAGAGACTCTTCAAGTATATCAAGAACATGCTCAAAAGCCTCTTGCCCTAGCTGATAGGGGTCAGGAATATCGGCTTTAGGGTATTTCTTGCTCCATTCGCAGATGAGCTTGATTCTCTTTTTAGACTCTTCTGAGGGCGCATGTTCTTTTAGATGCTCGGCAATCTCTTCAGTAGCTGCAAGCACATAAAGAGAAGTCTCCATATCTTCTGGGGTAATCGCCTCTGATTTTCCCGGAATCTCAAATCCCCGCTTTTTTGCTGCTTCACGCATCTGGTAGCTTGAAGGATCTCCAATATTCCATCGGGTAATAGCCCGGCTGCAGATGTCGAGGTTATGCTTTGCTTTTTTTTGCTTACACATATGCTTAAAAAGAGCCTCTGCTGCAGGTGATCGACAGATGTTTCCTAGACAGACAAAAATTACCTTTTCCATAATTGCTTTTCCTTTTTTCTATTTTTTCTGTTCTTGTGAGCACATCTCAATAAGAGATCTAGCCTCTATAAGCTTTTTGTCTTCTAGCTTTTAAGCCCAGACCCCTAGACAAAAAAGCTCCTAAAATAAACATAAGGCCACAACCTAAAATAAGCCCTACTTCATTCACTGCAACAGCCTCGTTCTGTATAGGACTAAGTGCGCCCCTAAAAGGCCACAGTATGGGAAGACTACCTAATATAAAGCCCGATAGCAGTGCCATCACATTGTTTTCCCATCTTGCAAGGCAAAAGCGGATACTTCTTGCCCCTAATAAAAAGCCCACTAAAACGCCCAGGCCTACCTTACTTAAAAAAGTAAACGCCTGCATATCAAACTGCCCTACAAAGAGGCTTTCGCTAAAAAGCGCAAGTGCTGAGATAAGAGGCGAGTAAAGGCCTACTATCAAAAGCAGTGTGCTACCTGATAT
This sequence comes from Chlamydiia bacterium, assembly GCA_041688145.1. GTDB lineage: Bacteria > Chlamydiota > Chlamydiia > Chlamydiales > JAAKFQ01 > JBDNIV01. Next base: position 54,029 of record JBDNIV010000017.1, read on the forward strand.
ACCGGGCAATAGCATAGCTATAGAAGCAAGCATGCCTGCTACGAACAAAAGGATATCTGAGCCTAAATTAGACGAGCTCAAAATCAGATCTGGATTTGAAAAAAATGAAATCCCTAAAGTTTTTACGACCATAAGAGCACTTGCAATACCAAAGCCTAAAAAAAGGCTAAAAAAGGCGCGCTTGTTAAAGCGAATACCTCTTAGGTAAAAGAAAGTACAGACAACAATTAGGCCGAGAAAAAAGCTAAAAAGATGCGCGCGTATCCAGGGCATTTCTAGAGCTATATGAAGCACTTTTGAAAAAACAAGAATCGCTAAAATATCTCCAAGAGCTAAGAAAAACCAAAAGCGCGCTTTTCCTTCAGAAAAAAAGGCTTTAAGTCCCCTTTTAGGACTTTTAAAAATCTCCCCTATAGCTGCAAAGGATCCTAAGAGTTCATCATAAAAACCAAAGAGGTAAGCTATCGTGCCTCCTGATATACCTGGGACTAAGTCACAAAAACCCATAAAGGCGCCAAAGAAAAAAATCTGGGAGATTTTTCTTCTTGGCTTTTGAATCTTTTCAGGAAATTCATCTTGCAAATCTGATGGGCCTGCTCTTAGATGAGAGGATTTTTGCGTTTTGGTTATCATCCCCTAGAACCATCCAAAATGTCTGCTTAGGTACCAAAAAACAGAAAACAGGGTAATGCCTAAAACAGCCCTCAACACATACGTCCAAAGCTGACTTGAAGGCATTTGTGAACCTCTTGTCTCTACCGTGCTAATACCGTAGGAAAAGTATGGCTTACTTTCAGGACCTTTAAAAAAAATTTGCTCTTCTCTTAAAAGGCGCTCTCCATCAAGTCCAAGAAAATTGGCATATTGCTTCGTAAAGCCGCGCGCATAGACTGAAGAAATCAGGCTATCCAGTGTTCCCTCTTCAATAGCTTCTAGATAACTAAGCTTGATAGAGGTTTCATTTTCAATATCTGTTAAGCTCTTTGAGAGCTTTTCTCGGTGTTCCCTTAGCGTCTGTCCAAACTTTTTCTTAGAATCCATAAACCTACCTATCGCTTAAAGCCTTAGCCTTTCATCAGCCTTGTATGTCTTTATATTTGCTTTAGTACTCTTGGAGCTTAGTATCCAAAAGCTAAAAAGGCAATATACAAATTTAACTCAAAGGGACTATGATACAGCTATGTCTAAAACTTTTGTGAATGAAATCACCCCTGAGCAAGCAACGCTCATGAAGCAAGACCTTGAAGAGGCGGGCTTCACTTTCTCAGAGCGCCCCTACTCTCTTTTCTTTGCCCAAAAAAAGGGACTTTGTGTCCAAGCATATACAAGCGGCAAGCTTGTTATTCAAGGCAAGGAAATGGGTGAATTTATTGAGTTTTACATCGAGCCTATGCTGGGGAATTTTTCTTTCACAACAAAAAACCTCACCATAGACAAAACGCCTCATATTGGTGGTGATGAATCAGGTAAAGGCGACTTTCTTGGCCCTCTTTGTATTGTAGCAGTCTACACTTCATCTGAAGCTATAGAAAAACTCTCAGAAAAAGGAGTGCAAGACTCAAAGACCCTGACAGATACCCGGATTAAAAAACTGAAGCCCTTGATTACAAGCCTGTGTACATATGAAGTCGTTATAATATCCCCTATTAAGTACAACGCTCTGTATGAGAAGTTTCAGAACTTAAATACACTGCTCGCTTGGGGCCATGCAACGGCTATTGAAGCTGTGATCCAAAAGACAGGGAACTATCCTGTTCTTGTTGATAAGTTCGCCTCTGAAAGCGTCTTAGAAAGCGCTGTACGTAAAAAAGGTCTTGGCATTGAGCTTACGCAAAAAACAAAAGCTGAAAGCGACATTGCTGTCGCTAGCGCCTCTATTTTAGCTAGGGCTGCTTTTGTTGAGAGCCTTGAACAGCTGGGCAAAGAGATGGGCATAACGCTTCCTAAAGGAGCGAGTAAAGCTGTTGATGAGGCCGCTAGAAAAATCGCTCATACTCAGGGCAAAGAGGCTTTGATAAAGTGCGCCAAAATGCACTTTAAAACAGCTGATCCCTTCAGATAAATCTTTCAATAAGTACTCTTATTAGTTCTCTATTTGGACAAAAATACCAAATGCCGTATGATCCCGTATTATTTCACCACCCCGGAGCATAAATTTTGGCTCGCCATTATTCTACCTTTATAGCTACAGTAGCTGCATCTCTTACCTGCGTCCCTTGCACACTTAAGGCAACGCCCCACCAGATCCCGACTAACTTCTTCAAAAATCAGGGTGAATACCTCTATTACGGGAAAACCCATGTGCACAATCCTGCTATTGCCAATAACGAGGTGAGCTACGCTCAGGTTTTCCATGCAGAGAGCAGCTGGAACCATATGTTCAACCGGAAGGCCGGCTTTAAAATAGGAGTTGGAGCCTCAGGCTTAAAGCTAGATTGGCAGCACAATCCTATCACCACTCGTAAGCTCTTCGGCCAAGCTGAATTTTCTTTAGGTCTTTTTACCCTCGATGCTAAAGGCTGGACGATAGCTTCTGAATTTACGATGTCCATGGATCCAGCTGAGATGGATTTTTCTCATTACACGCTGTATCGAGGCATTATCTACACGAAGTATAACTACGAAGACAAGTTCAATATACATGCAGGCTTTATTGGTTACTATGGCCTGAGATACAACCGTGTAGTACCTATTGCAGGGATTGACTTTTCTATAGGGAAATACGTTAAAGTAAACGCTGTATTCCCTATAAATGTCAGCTTAGAAATAGAGCCAAATCGCTTTTTGACTTTGTTTGCTCGCGCTCGCTTTTTACAATTGCCAAGACGCCTACAAAAAACAGACCCCTTACCTGAAGGAGTCATGTTCTATAACGGTTCTGGCGCTGAAGGCGGCGTTAAACTTCACTACTTTGAGTACTTCAACGTCCAAGGTTTTGTCGGCCGTACGTTAAGCCCCCACATTAAAGCAGAGACTTTTGATGGAGCTGAAACAACGTATTACCGCATGCGCTCGTCTACGTACTTCGGGGCAAGCATTCTCTTTTACTTCTAGTACCTAATCTTGTACGAACTCAAAAGAACCTACAAAGAAGTCAAAATTCTCTTCTTGAAAGTGCGTTTTATGACTTTCCATAGCGACTAGATATAAGCAGTTATTTACCATAACAGCTCGCCCTTTCATCATGACGCCATTGTTATTGACCAGAAAATCTACAGCTGTGTTGCCTTGAAAAGAATGCCAGTTGCTTGCCATAAGCTCACTCTCTGAGCTATGCGACAAGATCCCTTTCAGAAAAGCATCTAGACCTACTTTAGGGTCTGGCTTTACCTCTGTTTTCGGATACTCAGCAATAAGCACCATGTATAGAGCGTGTACGCCATGTTCTGCGATATAAGCATCGTATTTGATAGCGACCTTACCGCTTTTAAGCTTGAGTGTCTCAGAGACATGATGTGGGTAGCTTGGGAATGAAACCTTATACTTATTCACACCGCTAGCAACGAAATCTTGCCAGTTATGTCCACTTTCATCTTTGCTCGCTTGAGCTGGAGAAAGATAAAGCATAGCCACACATGCAACAAGCATGGCAATAAGCCCTTTTAAAATCCCCTTCTTCTGTATTAAATGCGCCATTGCTTGATTCTCCTTTTAAGCATGTTTTAGGCTATAAGTCCCCCGACTAGCCCTATAAAAAAGACAAAAAACGACGACAAAACAAAGAAGATAACCATGTTAAAAAGCGATCCAATAATCCATGTCCCAATCGCTTTTGCCGTCGAAAACTTGTGTACCAGACTAATACCGCTTACGTAGATCACAATGCTCCAAATACTGAGCACAAGACCGACAAGCCAGTTGGTAAAGGCCCAGCCTGGATAGTGAGCCATAACCGCCATAAGCGGGATATTTCCTAAAATAATACTCGCTCCCATAGAGCGCGCAACGATGAGGTTTACAACCCACATCACGAAATAGAGACATGCAGGAACATTTGCCCAGATAAAGACTGTTGTGGCGTCTTGTGCATTAGCTTTTCCCCCGAACCATCCCCCAATTTTACTCATCAGCCATCCCCCAATACGGAAAAAGACTAGAGCCAAAATAGGCGAGAGTACAATTGTTAAAAGCACAACTACAAGCCGACTCCAGCTGACAAAATTAGAGATGCCTGCACTCAAAATGTATGAAGCGTAGTTCAAACCAATAACAGTCGCAAAAAACAAACGCATATAATGAGGCTTATATTCGAGCACTTTCGAAAACGTCTCTTTTGGCGACATCCAAATAGTTCCCCAAGGGCTGCGTCTCCATGGCTTTTGCATACGGCTCTCCAGGGCCTAAGGGCCCATTACATTAATCTCTCTTATAATTTCACATTATTAACTAATTGGTATTAATTCAATTAATATTTAAACTAACTATAACTATTTAAAACTAACTAAATTAAGCTGAATAGATTGTTGTTTGTTAAGTAAAATGTGAATAGAGCTGAAAAATCAGCTTAGATAAGAACAAAAAAAAGCCCCTTATTGCTAAGGGGCTTTTTTACTCACGCTACGGCTTTATAGAGATTAGTCCAATGGGACATCTTCGCTCCCTGCTGCTACCTTTTAGAATTTTCTTTCCAAAAAATTCCAATTGAGATAAACAGACGAGACAATTAGCTACCCCAACGGAGATGTGACTTATGGTACGCCCTAAAAGTGAACGCTTAAGAAAGCTTGAAGCCGAATGCCAAGACCTAAAACAGTGGCTCGACCTTGGTCTTGTGCCTAAAAAAGACCTTACAATCCATGAAGCTGAAATTAAAACGCTTGAGACTAAAATCGAAGAAGAAAAAGAGCGTCTTAAAGCGATTAAAGATAGCGGTGATACTGAAGAATATATCATCCCTAGAAGAAACAACGCTAAAGCCGGCTACCAAGAAAACGCGCTAGGCTCAGAGCTTGAGATTGAAGGCGGCAGCAGCCTAACAGATGCAGGCTTAGAGTCTTCTACTTACGAGAGCTCTTCTAGCTTTGCTCCTGATGGGTATGAAACAAGTGATGACCAAACAGATGTCACTGAAGAAGAAGAAGATCCTTTCTCAGATAAAAACCGCTGGAAGCGCGGGATGCTGAGTGATCAAGACAACAGCCAGTGGTAATAGCACCTAAAGCTAGTCTCTACTTCCATATCCCCTTCTGCCGTAAAAAGTGTCCTTATTGCCATTTTTATGTCTTGGCTTTTAAGGCCTCGCAAGAAGACCTTCTGATAGATGCTCTAGAACAAGAGTGGCAGCAAAAACGCGATAAACTCTCACAATTTTCTATCACCTCTATATACTTTGGAGGGGGCACTCCAACGCAGCTCTCCCCTAAAGCTTTTGAAAAGATCCTTTCCTGGATCCATAGAGACTGCAAAGTTGACTTAGACTGTGAGATCACATTAGAAGCCAATCCTGAAGATATCACCCCCTCTACTTTTCCTCTTAAAGACTACCAGTCTTTTGGCATTAACCGCATAAGCTTAGGAATCCAATCATTTGATGATACTCTCTTAAAAGCGCTTGGGCGAGGGCACTTGGGAGCTCAAGCAAAGGCAGCTATTGAAAAAGCAGATAATTTTGGCTTTGATAACATCACAATAGACCTGATGTATGAGACGCCGCACCAAACGCTTGAATCTTGGGAAAAAACGCTTCTTTGTGCAATTAGCCTTCCCATCTCACACATCTCACTCTATAACCTCACTTTTGAAAAAGGAGCGGCTTTTTTCAGAAAGCAAAAAAGCCTTCTTCCTCTGCTTCCTTCTGAAGCAGACTCAACCCAGATGTTTGAGCTCTGTGATGAAATCCTGCCTAAAGCGGGCCTCAATCGTTATGAAATCTCTGCTTTTGCTAAAACTAAAAAAGAATCTCGACATAACCTCGGCTACTGGCAAGGTAGATCTTTTTTAGGTTTTGGTCCTTCTGCTTTTAGCTATTGGGATAAAAAGCGGTTTCAAAATATCGCAAATCTTAAAAAATATAGCGACCTTTTAAAAGAAGGCAAAAGCCCAATAGATTTCAGTGAAAGCCTAGAGCCCCTAGCTCATCAAGCTGAGATGCTTGCGGTAGGCCTGAGACCTTTAGAAGGCATAGACATATCAAGCTTTGAAGCCCAATATGGGGCACTCAGCCCTGAGATCGAAAAAACACTTAAACGCTTAGAAGAGGCCAAGTTCATCAAACTTGCCTCTACACAAAAAATAAGCCTCACCCCGAAGGGGAGGCTTTTTCATGATACAGTAGCTGAAGAGCTCATTCAAGCTTAAGCTAAGCCAATATCTTTACAACGGTAGACATCTTGAATACCGTGCAATAGCTCTATCCCCTCTTTCATAGGACGCTGGAATGCTTTTCTTCCACAGATAAGACCAAGACCTCCTGCACGCTTGTTGATGACAGCTGTTGATACCGCATCTTGCAAATCGTTGTCTCCAGAAGCGCCGCCCGAGTTGATAAGGCCCATACGCCCCATGTAGCAGTTGATAACCTGGTAACGCGTAAGATCAATTGGATGATCCGAACAAAGATCTGTGTACATGCCATCGACTTGCTTACCAAACTTAAGCGTCTTAAAACCGCCGTTATTCGTTGGCAGCTTCTGCTTAATGATATCGGCTTCAATCGTCACACCAAGATGGTTCGCCTGGCCGGTTAAATCAGCTGCTGTGTGAAAGTCTTTACCCTCTGTTTTAAAACCAGGGTTTCTAAGATAGCACCAAAGAATTGTGGCCATGCCAAGCTCATGGGCTCTATCAAACGCTCTTGCCACATCAATAATTTGCTGGTCGCTTTCCTCAGAACCGAAATAGATTGTTGCACCTACAGCAGCGCACCCCATCTCATAAGCTTGCTCTACTGAAGCAAACATGATCTGATTAAATGTATTAGGATATGTCATCAACTCGTTGTGATTAAGCTTAAGAATAAAAGGGATCTTATGCGCGTATTTACGTGCTACAGAACCAAGCACTCCCAACGTAGACGCTACACCACTACATCCGCCTTCAACAGCAAGCTTAACAATGTTTTCTGAATCGAAGTAAATTGGGTTTTTAGCAAATGAAGCTCCAGCTGTATGCTCAATACCTTGGTCAACCGGCAAGATACTTAAGTACCCTGTATCCGCAAGTCTTCCATGAGAAAAAAGCCACTGCAAGTTACACAGCACTCTGCCATTACGGTTAGAAGGAATAAAGATCCTATCTACCCAATCAGACCCAGGCTTATGTAGGTCTTTAGAACACTCGATTTTACTTTTGTAGTTTAAAAGGTCATCTGCTTGATTTCCTAGAATTTTTTCAATATCACTTAGTTTTGCCATTTAGGTATCTCCTCGTTATGAAGCGTAACTTTACCTGAAATGACTGAATGTGACAAGGGCCTCTAAAAGAGGCCCTTGCTTTACTATTTCCTAAGATGATCAACAAGAGGATTTTAACTAAGCTCTCTTTTAGTTAAGTCCCAATGGATAAGTGAGATGTTATCTCCTTTTGAGCTTGCTTGTTCATAAGCTGCTTTCACCCAAGCTTGAGGCCCCTCTAAAACAGTTGGAAGAAATTTAGAGCTGTCTGGGAAGCTATCTGTCACACCATCGCAACATACAACTACGTGTAACACATCTGCCATAGCGAAAGGGCCTTGAACATCAGGAACACATAGAAGGCCTACATGCCCATTTGGAAGCTCTATACTAGTTGGAAGCACTATACTAGAATGCCCAAAAGCATGAGAAACACCAAAGGTATCTTCTCCCCCGTCATCCCAGTGCAAGCCTCCATAGACTGAGCCACCAAGAGGTACTGCTGATTCATCTACTAAATAGCCCTGCTTACGCATTGCGACTATAGTATCCTTATCGAACCCATGGTCTTCGCTAGCTGCAAGCCATTTATTATCGCGGTCATAGACAATAGTCCGAGAATCTCCCAGGTTAATTATCCAACAATTATTTTTTATTCTTAAAAAGAGAGTCGCTGTTGTACCTGCTCGAGCGGTTGGAGGCTGGTCTGTGAGTGAAGGCTGAGCATTCCTTGGAAACTGTCTTACACACGCTGCTTGTGCCTGCTCAAATATAGCGATAATCTCACCTTGAAAGTTTTCTGGAGCAATCTCTTCTGAGACTAGTCTTTGAGCAAGAAGAACAAGCTTTTCCCTCATTTCATCTTTAATAAATTCAGAGAGTTGCTTGCCGGGGGGGTCTTGATATCGCTTTCAGGACTTGCACTGTGTCCATCGAAAACACCTAAAATAGTGTAATCTCTTGTCTGCACAACAACTGTACTATCTTCTTGATATTTCAGTTCAGGGCCAGTTGTATGAACGTCTGTTATACCTGAACTAGTTTGAACTTCCACATCAAAAACCTTGTCTGGAAATTTTCCAGAATCAGTAGTACATTTAAATAGCTCACAAGCCATCCGATCAAGCCCTATACTTACAGTTTCTTTTTGAGGTGGCTGCTGTTCTAATTCTCTAGGCTGAGCTTGAAGGTAAGATAACGCTAAGCGCGTTAGATACCCAAGTGCTAAAGAAGAGGCTACAGTCGCAGCAAACAGCTTTAAAGAAGGAGCTTTTATAGCATTTGATTTTAGAGTGCTTTGAGCTACATAAGCTACAAGTCCAACAAAAGGCGTGATAGCAGCAGCGGCAGGCAGATAACTGCGACAATTAGTATACGAAAAAGGAAATAGAAACATAATTTTACACTCTAAGTTGTTTTTTATAATAACAATTATAATTCAAATGAGCATTTATTAGAATAGAAAAAGCAAACAGCCCTTGCTGAGAGAAGTCTGTTGTTTATATAAGTAATGCGCAGGCTCAAATATAAGCAAAGCGCTTATCTTTAATAAAATAAGCCCCCTGCTTAAGATCAAAAATTTTCTAATACTTACTTCTTGTAAAAAGCGAGCTCTACTATTCCATCTTTAGCCCAAATTGTTCCTTTAGGCTGATGTAATCGGTCTATTTTTGGAGGCAAAGGCAGTGTGTATTTGAGCTCTTTAGAGCTACTATTGAAGCCAAAAGCTCCACGAGATCTTGCTTGAACAATAAGAACTAGATTGTTGTTTTCGTTGATATGCGATTCAAACGAAGTAATTATCAAACCTTTCAAAGTGGCCTCTTTACCTTCTTTTTCCTCCCAAAACATAGCTTTTAGATAGATAAACTTATCATCTTCTGATGCTTTCCAATCTCCTTGCAGCAAACTAGCATAAGCTTCTAAAGAGCACTGATCTGTTCCAATAATATTAATGGAGCCCCCTGCTCGAAAATCTAATCTATCTGTGATGAAGTAATTTCCTGAATCCACTGAATTTGCCATGTTATTTCTCCTTATTTCTATTCTGTGTAAACCTTAAAAAAGAGCCAGTGTACCTCCTTCCTTCTATTTTTTTCTAGTGATAAAAAGCCTTTCCTTGCTACAAGGTTTAAAAAAAATATATTGATACATGAGACAAAAAAACTATGAAGCTTAATGGAAGAAAAGCGCACAGAAAAAAAGGAACTTCTAAGTTTCCTAAACCCTTTCTTAAGCTGATAGCTCCTTTACACTGGTACCCTGTTTTTGCCAGCCGCATTACCCATGTAGGTGGCGATCCTAACGGCTTTGGAAAAGAGATGTTCCAAACATATATCCATCTATATTAAAACACGTTGAAAATCAAAGGCGTTTTATGCATAATGTGCTTATCTATAAAGACTCTTTTTAAAGGAATGAAATGCGCCGATCGATAGCTGTAAGTGAGCCTGCCATAGCCTATGCAGGACAAAAAAGAACCTGGAAATTTATCTATACAACAGCCACTGCCCTACCTAAGGGAACAAAGCTAAAGTTTGATCTGCTTAGTGAAGGGCGCCCTACAGACTGGGAATTGCCTGAAACCGATAGCAAAAAGAAAAAAAATGTAATCTACATGGTTACAGAAGAAGGGGCTAAAGCTTTTGCTAAAGCTGTTATTCCCAAAAATACTCCTGTGCCTCAGTTTGAGTTTGAGCTTCCTGAAGATCTAGAAGCAGAAGATAGCTTTACTATTTTTATCGGCAAGGGTCCTTCTTCTTCCGTAGAAGACAACTCAGCAGGTAATACGTGCCAATGCCATTTGCAAAGAAGGCGCTCTTTTTACCTCTATATCGACACAAAGGGAAAAGGCAACTACGGTGATCCTGAAATCTTTACCATCGACGTTAAAGGGGCAGAGCTTTCTCACATACGCGCAATTACCCCTTCTTTTGTAGTAAAAAACAAGCGCTTTGATGTTGTGCTCCGCTTTGAAGATGAGTTTGGAAACTTTACTAGCAATACTGAAGAAGGCACACTTATCGATCTCAGTTACAATCAGCTACGTGAAAACTTAAGTTGGAAGCTGTTTATTCCTGAGACGGGCTATTTAGCTATCCCCAACCTCTATTTTAATGAGCCTGGTGTCTACAGGCTTAAGCTTCACAACACTCGTACAGGGGATATTTTCTACTCTGCGCCTATTAAATGCTTTTCTGAAGAGGCGCCAAGCCTTTTTTGGGGTCAGTTACATGGAGAAAACGAAAAATACGACACAATGGAAGACATTGAACCGTGCCTTAGATCGTTGCGTGATGAAGAGGCTATGAACTTCTTTGCCACTTCTAATCCAGAACCTACTGAAGAGACTTCAAATGATGTCTGGAAACAAGTCGTAAATAACGTTGCCCAATTCAATGAAGAAGACCGCTTTGTGAGCATGCTTGGCTTCCAATGGCAAGGGGAAGACAATGAAGAGGGCCTTCGACAATTTATTTATGCAAAAGACTCAAAACCTCTTTTGAGGAAAAAAGAGTCTAAAAATAGCGCTTTAAAAAAGATCTATCGCACCCATACACCTAAAGAGCTGCTAGCTATTCCCTGTTTTACAGGATCGAGCTTAGCTCCTTTTGATTTTAAGGATTTTAATCCTGAATTTGAACGTGTTGTAGAAATCTATAACGCTTGGGGCTCTTCTGAATGCACTGCAAAACAGGGCAATCCTTTTCCCATCAATTCTAAAAAGAAAAAAGGCGCAACTGCCTTTGATAAGGGAACGATTCGTCACGCTCTGAACCAAGGCCACCGCTTTGGATTTACAGCAGGAGGCCTTGACGATCGCTTCACCTATGAAAACCTTATAGATGAGGGGCAAAAGCAGTACTCACCTGGGATTACAGGGATTATGGCACCACAATTTAGCCGCGATGCTCTTTTTGAGGCGCTTTACCAAAGGCGAACTTTCGCAACAACTGGACCTAGGATGCTGCTCGGCCTAAACTTAGCAAACGCCCCTATTGGATCTGAGCTTTCTACTTTGCAAAAGCCAGGCCTTATTGTTAACCGCCATATCAGCGGCTTTGCAGTTGGCACAGAAGACTTAGAAAAGATTGAGATTATAAGAAATGGTGAAGTCCTAAGTACATTTAAGCCAGACTCCTCTGAGTTTTCTTTTACCTACGATGACATGGACCCTCTTGGAGATGTGGTTTTGCCTCCTGGCAGTAATGAAACTCCCTTTGTCTATTACTATTTAAGAGTCTTCCAAAAAGATGGCCACATTGCCTGGAGCTCACCCATTTGGATCGATTTTATTGCCAATGAAAGTGCTTCTCTCTTGATGAAATCAAGGAAAAAAGGACGTAAGTAAGCCATGAGCTTTATTGCCACCTTGCTTCTTACTGTGGGCGCTTTACTCTTATGTACACTTGGCCTTGGCATTAGTTATGTTATTCAGGGAAAAAGCCGCCTCTCTTGCAGACGGTGCGGCTTTGACCCTACAAAAGCTAAGCAAAGCTGTAAATTGTGCGGTAAAGCTCCTAAAGCCCCTTAAAGCTTTTTTAAAATGAGGTAATCTACTTGAGTCTATACACAAAAGACAAACCCCAAACTATCGCCTCCTTATTTGACCACATTGCCCCTCACTACGATAAAGGCAATGCATGGCTCTCATGTAACCTTTTCCGTCTATGGAATCGCGCTCTTGTCCAAAAGCTAAGTAGAAAAAATCCCACAACTTTTGTTGATCTTTGTGGAGGTACAGGTGCTATTACCGAAGCACTTATGAAAAAAACACCCCTAAAAAAAGCGCTTATCGTAGATTTTTCTAAAGGCATGTTAGATGTAGCTGAAAAGCGCCTGAAAGGTTTTCCTATTCAGTGCATCACAGCTGATATAGAAAACCTTCCTTTAGAAGAAAATATCTGCGACTGCGCTGCCGTCGCCTATGGGATTCGTAATGTAAACGATCGGGTAGCTGCTTTGAAAGAGGCTAAGCGCATCTTGATACCGGGAGGCACCTTTGCTATTTTAGAGCTTTCTACACCTAAAAATTTCATCTTAAAACATATGCATGCTCTTTATCTTAACAAGCTTGTCCCCTGGATCGGAAAAAGGGTTGCTAAAGACAAAAAAGCATATGAGTACTTGAGTCAAAGTATCCAAGGCTTTATCTGCGCAAAACAGCTTGAAAAAGAGGTCTTAGATGCAGGCTTTATCTGTGTCGAAACAAAACCCTTGTTGTTTGGTTCAGCTGTTTTAATCACAGCTACAAAGCCGTTGTAGCCTAGACTTTGAGTCCTCTTATCAGAAGGCCTTGATCAAAACTTTTCAGATGGTCTTGTGAATATTTTAAAAGCATCTTTTCAAAATGTATACTCTTAGCTTTTACCTGAGCTAAGCTAACTTTTTCTGAGCTACACATCTGTTCAATTTTCTGGACCTCATGTAAAAGGCTTTCTATTAAGACTATCTTTTCTTTTTGCTTTTGCACATTTTTTTTAGTCTTTATAACATTATCAGAGTCATTATGATATTTTATGTCTATCTGGCTAATCTCTTTTTTTATAGTAGCCTGTCTTGCTTGTAGATGCTTAGGTACAGCTCTTGGAAATTTTTTTCGCTCACCATCTAAAGCGTGACGCTTTTTTAAAAGATTCTGAAGATTTTCTAGCAGCTTTTCTTTATGAGTAAGCATTTCCTTAATATCTTTTTCACAAAAGATTTTTTCTGCGCTTAGCCCTAAAGTCATTTTAATTGCATAGTCTTCAAACTTAGAAAGGTCTGTTTTCTCTACGTATACGGTCTCGCTTAGATAATCTTGCTCTATGCCTGTGTACTCATTATATATGATCGGCTCATCATCGTGGGCCTTTACGTCTTCTTCTTTGGTGAAAAGATAGTGCGCAGCAGCATGCAACCATGAAGAAACACCTTCTAAAGAACCCATAACAGACCTCCTCTCAGACTAAATTAAAAAACTAAGTTTACATAGCGCAGGAAAAAGAACCTAGCGAAAACACAGGTCCCTTACATAAGAGTGGAGAAAAGATAGAGCTAAACTTTAACAGGAGGCTTGAGCACATCAAACTCTTTTTTCAAGCTATCAAGCTCAGCTTTAATTGCCTTTTGCTTGCTCTGACTCTTTTTTAAAAAAGCTAAAAGCTCTGAAGAAGATAAATCCCCTTTTTCTACAGCTTGAGCGGCTCCTTTTTTGACAGCCTGGTATTCATACAGTTTACCCTCATAGGAAAAGTAAGCTTTTAGAACTTTTTCTTCAGACTTAAGCTCTTTGCAAAGTTTGTCTAGATTCAGGCGCGCTCCTTCTAAGCGAGAAGTGACCTTTGTAAGGTCTGGACGCAAAACTCCTAGCTCTTGAAAAAGAGATCGATTTTCCACATGCCACAAGCTTGCGTTTTCATAAGCTTGCATATGCGCCTCTAGACGGATCACTTCACATTCTAGATCTGTGATCTGAAGGCAAAGCCTTTTATAAATTTCATACTCACTATGATCTAGGGGCAAACTTGTTCGGTCCTGGACAGTAAGACTCGCCTCACTGCTAGGCCAGAAAGACAAAGAAGTCGGCCAAGATGGCATCCAGTTCCAATAACTTTTTTCCTCTTTTGCAGAGCTCAATGTATCTACTGTAGGCCTCTTTTCATCAGCCTTAACTACGGGCAAATTTTTCTCAGCCTCTAGCTGATTTTCAAGCCCATTTAACTCAACATCTATAAAAGGCTCTAAAGGAGCTGAGGCTAATTGTGCACTAGAACTTACTTCTGTCATTGTTTTACTCCAAAGATAAAGGTCAAAAAATACCCCTATAGGATAAGGTAATTGGGAATGAATAGCAACTTGAAACAGGTGTAGCTTTAGTCTTATGTCTAAATTTTTAAATCACTCTTTGACAGTAAGTGTGCTTTTTTTGGCCCTAGTGGGCTGTGGGCCTAAACCTGTCTCCATGGATATGACAAAGCTCCCTGACCGCCCTAGAGGCCCTTCAAATCAAAGCTCTGATATAGCTAGCATGCATATCCGCCAGGCAACTAACCGCGGCGACATTACAAAAGCAATCCATCTATACCAAAATCGCTTCGAGCAAAAACAGATTCATGATTTTCCACTTTTAAGATCGCTTGCTACAAAAGTGATGTTAAACGGCCTTGCTTCCACTAACCCTCAAATGCAGCTTATGAGCGTTTTTGCTAGTGCCTTTGCAAAAAATGTACACTTGATACCTTTTTTACATTCTGCTCTTAGTTCTCAAGCGCCTATGGTACAGCTCGCAGCTATTCACGCTTTAGATGCTTTAGAAGATACCCGCGCAACGCAAGCTCTATTTGATGCTATGCGCTCAAACTACCCTCTTGTGCGGTTTGAAGCTATTAGCAGACTTTCAGCAAAAAGACATCCTGAAGCCTTCGAGCAGGCCGAAAGCTTAATGTATAAACTGCCCGATGAACTCCAGCCATTTTTTTCTGACCTCTTTGCTATTATTGGAAACAAAGTAGCCCAAAGTGCATTGAAAAAGCAGATGCTTAGTCCCTCTTATATTCTAAGAGCCCGTGCTATTAACGCTGCAGCAAGACATAAACTTAGCTCTTGCCTTCCTGACATTCAAAAAGCGCTCTCTCACTCGCACCTTCTTGAACTAGAGTCTGCCGCCCATGCTGTAGGTGTTTTTGGGGATGAGAGCGCTTTAAAGCGGCTTTGTGAGCTAAGCGAGCGCCCTGAAAGTGCCCTTTCTATGGCAGCTCTTATTTCAAGGCACCGCTTAGGTGACTTAAAAGCTAGAGCTCTTATTACAGAGCGAGCAGAAAAAGGAGATCTTTTTGCCCTAAGCATTCTCAGTGAAATGCCCAAAAGCGCCTCTCTTTTAGAAAAACTACTTAAAAACCCAAGTGCTGATGTTAGGCTGGGAAGTATGCTCTCTTTGCTTAAGCTTGGGCACGCTCAAGCTTTAGATACAGCTCTTGAGTTTCTTCTTGCTCCAGACCTTGGCTTTTCCTTAGAAGTTTCAGCATCTGGAGCCTTAGAGGCTTTTTGCGTGCGCCAGCTCCATTCTGAAACTTTAAAAAAGCGCCCTGATATTTTAAGCTCATCAAAAAGACTTGCCCACGAGATTATATTCAGCGCAGCTTCTTTAGGGACAAAAGCCTTTATCCCCTTTGCCAAAAAGCTCCTTTTTTCTCATGCTACAGACCTTGTGCCTCTAATAACGCAAGCACTTACTTTAGTTGACAACGATGCAGCTACTCAGCTTTTGCAAGAGTGCAAAGATGCTCCTGGCATGCCTTTTTTAAGAGTGGAAGCAAATCTCACTCTGTTTTACCTCACAAAAGAAGAGTGCTACTTTAATGATATCAAAGCATGGGCCCTCAAAGAGCTGAGCGATAATACTATTAAGCTTGAGCCTGTAGAGCCAACTCTTACGCAGCGTGGGGAAGTAGCTTTTGAACTAAAAGCAGAAGAAAAAACAGAACTTTTCTTAAAAGCTCTTTTAGTTGTAGCCCAATGTGAAAGTGACAAGAGTATCCAGCTCTTTTTACAGGCCATGGAAAAAGCGCCTCCCTCTCTACAATGTGCGCTTGCAAGCCTTCTTATACAGGCCTTGCAGTAATGAAATCTCTTAGAATACTTGCTCTTTTAGCCCCTCTCATCGCTTTTACCACTCCCCCTACTCGCCTGGATTTTAAAGATGCCCATATTACAGAAGATTACATTGAAACGAATGAAGGAGGCCTTTTAGAAAACCTCGATTTTTGGGTACAGGGAAAATATATCCGCTACTTTAGAAGTGCTGGCAAAAGCCTTGTTCATGCCGCGGGTCAATTGCGCATTGAGTACCAAGGCATGCTTTTTATTGGAGATAGAATAGAATATGATCTAAAAAGCCGCTCAGGTGTCTTATACGAAGGAAAGACACAAAGTGGCTCTTTTTATATTTCAGGCAAAAAGATTATTTTCAGCCAAATGGACAGTGCCGGATTGAAGGTGCAGTGCTCACCACCTGTGAAAATAAAGACCCTTCTTGGCACTTAAAAGCAAAAAGCATGACGATTGCTCCAGATAATCTTATGCGCGCCAAAGACCTTACCTTTAAAATTGTTAAAATGCCTGTCATGTGGCTACCCCGCATGCGGGCTAATCTCGATACGCTTCCTAAAAGCCCCTTTGATTTTCAAGCTGCCTGGAAAAGTGAAGCTGGACCGAGGCTCACATTAAAATACCAAATCTACTCTTGGAAACATGCACGTATTGACACACGTTTTGACTACCGCTTTAAAAGAGGGCCTGGATTTGGACTTGAGAGCTTCTATGACAAAGAAGAGACACTTGTTAAAACCAGAAGTTACATCACCCGTGATCGTACCATCTTAAACCGTAAAAACAAGGCCCGTTACCGCGTAGAAGGCCTCATGAAACACCCTTCAAAAGACGACAAAGTCTTTATCTCTTTATCTTATGATAAGCTCAGCGATCCTCAGATGGCCTACGACTATCCCCGAGACACCTTTGCTTTGCCCTTGCCTAAGCCTACGCGCCTTTTCGTATCTGCAAGAGGAGCAGGCCCCCTTTTTTTTAGTATTGAAGATCACGTGAAAATTAACTTCTTTGAAACGATGAAAGAGTCACTTCCAACGGTCCGCTTTATGGCAGCGCCGATGATGCTTTCGCGCTTTGGTATTATGACAACACTTCCTCTAGAACTCTCTTACCTAGATTACCGCTTTGCTAGACAATGGCACTCTGAGCTAAATGACTTTGGCTCTATGCGCTTTTTAGCCAGGCCAAAGCTCATTTGCACACTGCCAACACTCCCATTAAAAAGCAGCTTTGCCTTAGAGCCTATTTACCTTTTTTACGGAAGCACTGTTGCTGGACGCAGCCAATCTTTTTACCTTTTGCGCTCAAGCGCTAACGTGAGCTTTCCTCTCCTAAAAGCAATCCGCAAGCACAGCCACCTTATCGCTCCTTTTGCCTCAGTTGAGCACTACACAAAACCGAGTCACTCTCTTGATGAACACCTAATATTTGATACTGAAGATGCTTACTTAAAGCTCACAAAAGCAAAAATAGGTCTTTCAAATCGTTTTGTAAATATCGGCAAACCTGGCGTCCGCATGCTAAGCCTTGATCTTTATCTCTTAGGCTTATGGCATACACAAACATGGCAAAACACCTGGCCTAAAATCGCCTTGGATCTCGACTGGCAAAAGCCTTACTTGAATGCCCATTCCCACGCTCTTTGGAACCGAGAAAAAAAAGAAATTGAAGCTTTTAATATTGGCTGTGAATGGACCTTTTCTCAGGATGTAGCGCTGAGCACTGAATTTCGACACCGCTCAAAATACTCTTTTAGAAAAGCAGATGCAAGCCGCTTTTTTGTTGAAGCATATAAAACCCTTGATGAGCTTCTAGCTTCACCTTTAAGTGATGCGAGAAATACAGTCCTTTTTGATCTTTCCTGCAGGCTTTCACCTACATGGCGCCTCCATCTAGAGTCGCGCCACGGCTGGCACAGAACAGGAGAAAAGTCTTTTAATGACTTCCGTATTGAAGTAGGGAAGCTCTTATCCTGCAACCTCAATATCGCGGTCTACGTTCAGCGTACAGAAGCCAACACCTTTAAAGGGGGCCTGAAGCTCTCTGTAAACAAAAAGCCTCACCAGCCCCGATTAAAGGTAAAGAGCCTAAGGCCTAAGTGGTAAATACTTAGCCTAATTCTGCCCCAGCTTGTTTCCTTGTAAGGATGTATTCATATGCAACATCCCTAAAGCTACAAGCTGAAAAGCAGCAATAGATAAGCCCTTCTCACCCATGACTGTCACCCAGCTTTTAGAACGCAATAGAGCAACCCCCATAGAGCCTACTCCAGCAGCAAGTGTTAAATAAGCTGCGCCTTCAAGACCTCTTTTCAAGTACTTACGTGTGTCATCAGATAGTAAAGGTGCTTTAGCAGATGATTCTACAGCAGTACCTTGAAGCTTCTGTGTAATATCTGTACATTTTGCAGATATCCACGCACTACCCGGAACATTCTCCCACATGCGCTGCATATTAGCTTTTGAAAGAGGACGATTATCTAGACTAGGAAAAAGAATAAGGCTCGCAAGCCCTGTAGCTAGAACAGCCTCTATTGGGTGTGATCCTGTTAATGCAACAGGTAAAAGGCGCGTGCCTAAACGAAGCGCACCAGCAGTCGCAGCTACTGCAACTGTTTGGCCTATGTGCTTCCATTCAAGACCTGGGATACAAAAATTAACTGCTGCTGACATAAAAAACCTCTTTAGTAAATATTTTCACCCATTTTACTAAAATAGATTAAAAAAAACTACTTAGATTGTTTTTTATATTCTTTTTTAAGCCTTTTTAAATCAGGCTCAAATATTTTTTTGTCAGCATGAGTCATGCGGTCGATGTTGAGCACCCCATTGAGGTGGTCATTTTCATGCATAAGGATACGCGCATTAAAGCCTTCTATCCTCTCTTCAAAGGTATTACCCTCTAGATCCATAGCTTTAATGGTTATGGCATAGGGGCGCTCTACAGTCGCCATAAAGTCTGGAATAGAGAGGCAACCCTCACTTAAGATTTCTGTATCTTCGGAAGGACTAGAAAGCTCGGGATTAATGAAGATACGAGGCTCTTCCATCTGAACTGTGCCCTCTTCATCACGTAAAAATTCACCTTGCTTATCACATTTGACAAAGACTGCCGCAAACATCCGAACTGCCTCAAAAATCTGAGGGGCAGCTAAGCCTGCATTACCTTTAGCCATACGGATAAGATCGGCTGCAAGCTCTTTGATTTCTGGGGTGATTTTTTCTACTTTAGCACATCTTTCGCGTAAGACACGCTCCCCATAAAGGGCGATTTCTCGCTTCATTGCACCTCTTGCACAGCTTCTGTTTTAGGCTTAGGCGTAGACTTTTTAGCGATAGAAGTCGTCCAAAAAGAAAGCACAATGCATAGAATCATAAAGATCGCAAACATCCAGGCAGTAACTTTTTTGAGAACTTCAGCTGTGGAGACTCCAAAAAGAGAGTCTTGCGTATCGCCTCCAAAAGCAGAGCCGAGTCCGAGACTTTTACCCTCTTGCATCATAATAATGCCGCACAAAAGCAGGCTTAAAAAAAGAAAAAGGCTAATAACAGTGTAATAAAGAATCATGAACATACTCCTTCGGTCAGTTGAATAAAGCTGTCAGCGTCTAGTGAAGCGCCGCCGACTAAAGCTCCATGAATGTTAGGTTGAGCTGTTAGCTCAGAAATATTACTTGGCTTAACAGAGCCTCCGTAAAGAATAGGCCTTGGAGTTTTTAAAAGGCTAGCTATATGCGCGTGAACTTTTTCTGCGTCTTCAGCAGTAGCCGTTTTCCCTGTACCAATCGCCCATACAGGCTCATAAGCAATCAAAAACTCTTTATCTTCAATACCAGAGGTAGCTATTTTGAGCTGGCGCTCTACGACTTCTAAAGCCTTGCCTGACTCGCGCTCTTCTAATGTCTCTCCAATGCAAATTACAGGCAGAAGCCCTGCTTGAATAGCAGCAAATGCTTTTTTAGCAACTATATCATCTGTCTCATGAAAAAGAGTCCTTCTTTCTGAGTGGCCAACAAGCACAAAGCTTGCGCACTCTTTGACTATAGTAGGAGAAAGCTCACCAGTAAATGCACCCTTAGACTCAAAATGCATATTTTGAGCTCCGAGCTGCACGGGCAGTTTTTTGCCATGAAAAGCGCCTAGAACGCACGCAGATGGAGCAATACCTACCTCTATTTTATCAGACAATTTCCCAGAAACTTTTTCAAAAAAGCGGCTTGCTTCTTCAATAGTGTGGTACATCTTCCAATTTCCAATGACCCACGATTTAACCGATCCCATACTTTTCGCCATATTTTTTTTGACCATGAATTAACAGGAGTATACCATTTTGTATGTAGGGCTTCAAGGCCTCTTATTTGAAATAAATAATTCTAATCCTCTTTGCTTCTATGGATAAAGCTTACAGCGCCTCAGATTCTTCCTTAGAAACGGTCGATTCTTTAGATGATAGCATCCTCTCTGTCTCAGCTCTTACCTTTCAAATAAAAAGTAAGCTTAGAGCTGCCTTTTCTCCCACATATGTCCAAGGTGAGATTAGTAACCTTAAAAAGCAGTCTTCTGGCCACTGGTACTTCTCTCTGAAAGATACAAGTGCTCAGCTATCATGTGCTTTATTTAAAGGCTCAGCCTCTAAACTCTCTTTTATCCCCAAAGAGGGTGATGAAGTTGTTGTTATGGGCAATATTGATGTTTATGCCCCTAGAGGCCAATACCAACTCATTGCCTCTTCTATGAGGATTGCAGGCTTAGGTGCTCTATTGCAAAAACTCCAAAAGCTAAAAGAAGAGCTAAAAGCGCTTGGATATTTTGACTCCTCTCATAAAAAGCCCCTGCCCTCTTTTCCTCAAAAAATAGCTGTGATTACAAGTCCTACCGGCTCTGTTATACGCGATATCATCCATGTGCTAAAAAGAAGAGCGCTCGGCTTTCACTTGATCGTCTCCCCTGTCTCAGTACAAGGTGAGCTGTGCCCGAGTGAAGTCTGCTTCGCTATTGAAGAGATTAATCGACATAAGCTTGCTGATGTCATCATAGTTGCGCGCGGTGGCGGCTCTATTGAAGACTTATCGGGGTTTAACTCTAAAGTAGTTGCTGAAGCAATATTTAAGAGCCATATTCCTATTATATCCGCAATTGGTCATGAAACCGACACAACCATTGCAGACTGCGTAGCAGATAAAAGAGCGCCCACACCCTCAGCTGCTGCTGAAATTGTTTTAGAAGAAAGTACCAAACATCTAAAATTTTTAGAAAAAGCGCACTCTGAGCTTATGCGCTCTTTTAATCACAAGCTTTTGCACACACAAACTCTTTTTTCCCGCTACACACGCCACCCTCTTTTGAATACAAGTGATCTTCTACTTGCTCCTTTTTTTCAAAAAACTGATCAAAAACGCCTAGATTTGAGCTTAGCAGCCCGAAGCTATACTGAAAAAAAAATGCATGCTTTACAAATGCACAAAGAGCGCCTAAAAGCACTTAGACCTAAAGCTCAAGTGCGCACTATTAGCGAGCGTCTTAGTCGTATGGGCCTCTCTATTCGAAAAAAGCCTCCTATGCTCACGCAAAAAGCGCACACTGATCTTAAGAAAATTCTTGAGCAATTACTACTTGCTGGCCATGAGCGTAAAAGCCGCTTGCGCCTTCAAACTCGCTCATTAGAAGAGCAGCAAAAAAATTTGCACCGCCTTTTTACCCAAAAGCTAGAAAAGCGACGCCTAAAATTAAAAGCCCTATGTGATCATTTAGAAGCCGTAGATCCTAGATCGGTTCTTAAAAAGGGGTATGCTCTAATCTTTTCACAAAAAGAGGGTTCTATTATCCTCTCGAAAGAGGCGCTCGTAAAAGAAGGAGCTGTTACTATCCGCATGCATGATGGTGAAGCTTTTGCACAAATCCTCGATAATCAACCTAAAAGCCGCACCTGAAAGGAAATATGATCTATGAATAAGAAAGCGCTTAAATTTGACGAGGCCTTTGAAAGGCTTGAAGCAATACTCGAAAAAATGAACCACTCCGGTGTAGAGCTTGAAGAAGCGATTCATCTGTATGAAGAAGCTGATACTCTAATTGGCACCTGCTCAGAAAAACTAAAATCAGCTGAACAAAAGATAGATCAGCTTGTTAAAAAACGTGAAGGTGACTTGGATAAAGCACCTCAAATGGTCCCCTTTGAGACTGAAGAACTATAATCTATGAAATTTATACTCTTTTCCAACTCACAAAAGCCCGATGCCTTAAAAATCTCTGAAGAGATCAAATACTTCTTAGAAGGCAAGGGCCATTCAGTAATCACCGAAGACCGTAACCACCCTCTGCATGACTCTCCAGGTGATATTGATTTTTGCCTTTCCGTGGGAGGGGATGGCACTATTTTAGAGTTCTTCCATAGATACCCTGCTATTGAAGCGCCTCTTTTAGGTATTAACAGAGGCAACCTCGGCTTTATGGCTGATATTCCCCTTGATGACCTCTACCCCAGCTTAGAAGCTCTTTTAAAAGGCGCCTATACTATTGATGACCATCTAATGCTAGAATACAACTCTCGCAATGGAGACTCGCCCTATGCCGTTAATGACATTGTGATTCATAGAGGATCTTGTACAAACCTTATCGAACTCAAAATCCACGTTGATGGGAAGTACTTTAACACCTTCCGAGCTGATGGTGTTATCTTGTCTACGCCGACTGGCTCAACTGCTTACTCTTTAGCTGCTGGAGGACCACTGCTAAGCCAAGGCTTAAAAGCTATGGTACTCACCCCTATATCTCCTCACACTATCTCTAACCGCCCGATTGTCTTCTTACCTAAAAATGAGTTGCACATCGAATATATCTCTTCATTCGAAGGTGTTGAAGTAAGCAAAGACGGCATGAAACAGTTCGCGCTAAAGCCTAAGGAGTCGCTGACTATAAAGCCATCCCAAAGAACATTCAAAATAGTGAATCTAGAAAGGCGCGATGAGTACCTAACACTACGCACTAAGCTCGGCTGGTCAGGAACGCTTTCTAAGACCTAGCTGAAAGATAAAGAACTGTTCATTAGTTCCTCGCTAAGTTCTCCCTTTTTGCCTTCATAAACAGCTAATCTTGCAGCTTGCGCCTGAACTTCAGCTTCTGTAACAGCTCCTTCTGGAAGCGCATTTCTTGCTGCTATCACTTCCTTAAGAGCTTGCTCTGCTGCTGCTATTTCTGCCACTACATCTGTGAGTAACGGGCTATCTTCTTCGGCTTCTTGTATCCTGGCATCTAATGGCGTATCTAACTGCTGCCATGCATTGACTAAGCTCCTATACGCTATCTCTCGTAGCGTGCCCTCAAGCTCTATCTTCTTCTCTGCATAAACAGCTAATCTTGCCTCTAGCCCTTCAGCTTCTATAACAGCTCCTTCTGGAAGCGCATTTCTTGCTTCTATCACTTCCTCAAGAGCTTGCTTTGCTCCTGCTATTTCTGCCACTAGATCTGTGAGTAACTGGCGATCTTCTTGTCCTAAGGCTTCTTGTATCCTGGCATCTAGTGGAGCATCTAAATGCTTCCATGCATTGACTAAGCCGCTATAGTGTATCGTAGCTAGCTTGCCTTCAAGTTCTGCCTTTTTCTCTGTATAAAGAGCTAATCTTGCAGCTTGCTCCTGAACTTCAGCTTCTACAACAGTCCCTTGTGTAAGCACATTTCTTGCTTCTATCACTTCCTCAAGAGCTTGCTTTGCTGCTGCTATTTCTACAACTACAGCTGTGAATAACGGGCTATCTTGCTGTTCTAAGGCTTCTTGTATCCTACCATCTAATGGATTATCTAACTGCTCCCATGCATCAGCTAATTTTTTGTACGCTTTAACTTCAGAGCTTTCAATTTTACCAGCACCGTAAATAGCTCCTCCTACTAAAATCGCTTGTGCAACAAATGCCACAGCACTCCATGACTTAGGAACAAGAATACTAAACCCATGCTCTAACGCATATTTTGCACCATAGTTCATAGCCGCTGTGCCAATTAGCGTATAAAGTGCAGAAGTTGCTAAGAAAATACCTTGAGCTCTGCCCAATGTAGCCTGGCCGACTGTGATTGAAGGAGTCACTTTTCTAGTGACGAAATGCCCAACTGCGGCTTGAAAAGCTCCACCTGCTAGCATTAACGCTGGAAAAGCTAAATTTTTTGGTATTTGAAAGTTTGACATAGTTAAATCCTGTGTTTTTATTATATCTTTTTATATTGCTCAAAGCCTCTAGATTCTCTAATCTTAACTCAATTTCAGAGGCAAAATAATCAACTAATTCATTCTATTTAAAATGAATAAAAGGGTTAGTTTAATACAAGAAGTAATTAAATACAATCTTATAAAAATTTTGAAAACACCAAAAAATTAAGAAGTCTCATAAAAGAGTTAGCCTAAGATAGGCTCGTCACAACAGGGCTCCAAAAAAGAGTAAACCTAACGCGAATAGATGATAAAAATAAAATTGATTCCAAAAGACATATCTTAAAAATCGCTCACTAAAATAGTGAAGCCCCAATATTTACACGCAATAGTCCAAACACAAAGCTACTTAGTCTTTTGCTTCCAAAAGTCTTGAATCTCTTCTAAGCTTTTTCCCTTAGTCTCAGGGACTTTGCGCACAATAAAGAGCCAGCCAATCATGCCTATTACAGCATAAAGCCAAAAAGTACCTGATTTTCCAAAGATACTTAAGAAGGTTAAGAAACTAGATGTGACTAAAAAGTTTGCAAACCAGTTCATACAGATCGCAAGACCCATCGCTCTTCCACGGACTTTTAAAGGGTAAATCTCAGAATTTAGCAAAAAGCCAACAGGCCCCAAGCTAAAGGCAAAAAAGCCAACATACATCATAAGACTCAGTGAAGATATGAATCCTTGAAGATCTGCCATGTTAGGTAAAATAAAGCTTAAGCCTAGCATAAATAGAGAGAAAATCATCCCTCCAAGGCCTATGAGAAGCAGTGGCTTTCTCCCTACACGGTCAAGGAGCCAAATAGCTACAAACGTCATAAATACATTGACTACCCCAACACCTGTTGTTGCTAAGATAGCAGATGCAGCAGACTCAAATCCTGAAAACTCAAAGATAGTCGGTGCATAATAAAGTACGCAGTTAATACCTGTAATCTGTTGAATCACGGTAACTCCTACCCCTACAAGTAGAGCTTTTCTAACAGGGCGTGCAAAAAGATCTTTGAATGAGCCGCCTTCATGAGAAATGTTCTTCTTAATATGATCAATCTCTTTCGTTACATCAGAGGCGCAATCACGCACGCGCATTAAAATAGCATGAGCCTCACTCCCTCGATCTTTCTTAAGGAGCCACCTAGGGCTCTCGGGTAAAAAGAGCATGCCTACAAACTGAATAGCTGCAGGAACAGCAGCTAAGGCAAACATGGTTCTCCAGCTCCCTGTACTAGCAAAAACAGCCCCTATAAAAAAAGCGAGCAAAATACCAATTGTAATTGCGAGCTGGTTAATAGTCACAAGGGCTCCTCTATGCTCTCTTGAAGAAAGCTCTGCAATATATAAAGGCGCTGTCGTAGAAGATATACCAATAGCAACCCCTACAACAAAGCGTCCAATCACAAGCTCTTCTACCGTTCCAGACATCGCCAAAGCTACAGCACTCAGTACAAAAAGAAGACTCGAAGCAAGCACAATCTTTTTACGCCCAAAGTAATCGCAAAGAGGCCCAGCTAATGCTGCTCCTAAAACCGCCCCTATAGAGATTACTCCAATAACTAGCTCTGTTTGCCTTGACGTAAGCAAAAACTCTTTTCTAATAAATAAAATAGCTCCTGAGATTACCCCTGTATCATAACCAAATAAGAGGCCTCCAATAGCCGCAAAAAGAGTTGATACATAAATGAATGGATGGGCTTTTGTCTTTTTTTCCATGCTGAGTCCTATTTTATGTTTGCTTTTGCCACTGCAATGGCACTAAGTGCACTAATCTTACCTTCTAAAGCGCTTGGCTCAATAATGCAAGCATCTCTCGCTTCTGACCACGCTTTTCCTTTAAGCTCTTTCAAAAGAGGCTCCATTAAAAACTCTTTTGCATGAATGGCAATTGTCCCTAAAATAATTGCCTCCGGATTAAGGGTCATTATAACAGTGCCAATTCCTTGAGCGAGCCTCTCTACAAATTCATCCCATATTTTTAGCGCAAAACTATCTTTGTTTTTAGCCGCTGCAATAATGACTTCCATATCAATCTCATCAATAGCAAGACCACTATCCGTCATGCATGTTTTTATGTTTTTTTGACGGATCTCTTCTTGGGCTCTTTGAGCCACTGCGAGTCCCCCGCAGTACACTTCAAAACATCCCTTTTGCCCACAGGCGCACATTGGCCCATCAATATCAAGTACATAGTGCCCGACCTCGCCTGCTGTGTCTGTTGCGCCTTGAATGAGCTTGCCATCTTCAATAATCCCAGCGCCCATTCCAGTGCTCGCTGTAAGATAGATAAGGTTTTTCACACCTTTTCTTGCTCCAAAGTGATACTCAGCAAGAGCTGCTGCATTTGCATCGTTATTTAGAAATGTTGGTCTTTTAAACCTCTTTGTAAATTCCTCAACAATAGGAGTGTTTTCCCATCCCTTGAGATTAGGAGGATTTACAATCAGACCCTTTTTTGAATTGATGGGACCTGGGCATGAAATGCCAATGGCTTCGATATCGTCTAAACAAAGGTCTTTTTCTTTAAGCTGAGCTTGGAAAATAGACTCAATATTTTCGAGCTCTACTTCAAAGCCCTCTTCAGGGCTTGTAGAAAAGCGCTTTTGTAAAAGGATCTTTCCATCCAAGGTTGCAAGACAGACATTAGTCTTCGTGCCTCCTATATCTACACCGAGTATATACATAATTTAAGATGTAGCAGGATGTAAATTTCTTGAGCAAGGAAATAGCTACTTTGCAATCTCACAAAAACGTCTTAAGCACTTACTAACTGATATGAAATGCTTCCAATACTTACCCTGAAGGTAAGGTCCTAAAAGAGGAACTGTTGAATATAGAATAGCTCTTGGATTGTTAGAAGGTGCCCATCTAGCCCCGAGCCTGTTTCTTGCACACAAAGTAAGTGTTGGCGCAGATAAAAGCGCTGCTAAGTGCCCAGGCCCTGAATCATTACCAATAAAAGCTCCTGACTCATAAAGGAACTTTGCGAGATCCATAAGACTATCAAACGCTTTAACCTCACAAATCGCTTTTGCTTCTTCCCACTCTTTCAAGTCCCCCTGTGAGACAATAAAAACAGGAGTAAAGCCTTTTTTCTTGAGACGCTTTGCGAGCTTCAAAAATCTGCGCTTGGACCAATTGCGAAAAGCCTCTCCACTCATAGGGTGGATGACTACTCTCTTAGAGGATAAAGCCTTTTTCCACCCTTTAGGAATTTTGAAGCTATTTTCTTTATAGGTATGCCTGCAGTCTAAAAGATCTGAGCTGAGCTCTTCATAGATTTTTCGCATTGGTTTTTTTTCATGAAAGCGAGGATCTTCCCGAAATACTAACCGCTTTTGCCCTTTAGCTAAGGGAAAGCCGCAATCATCTTCTTGCTGAGGGTAGACTAAAATATCAAAAGAAGAAAAGGCCCCTTTAGCCTCTTTCAGAGAAGGAAAAGGCTTTATGTCAGTCTTCGGAAATAGAGCTTTTAAACCCTCTATAGCATTGCCAAAGACAGTGACCCTATAGCCATTTTCCACGAGGCGATCTCTAAGAGACATCGCAATAATGCCATCGCCAAGCTTATTGCCGACGATAAGAGCGAGGCTGCATCTTTGAGCAGGCATTAATTTTTTCTGCATACAAGAATAGGATCATTGACCTTCTGCTTTTGCTTTCACAGAGCTCACAAGGTCTTCTAGTTCACTGATCATACCTATAGCATTTTGCTCTTTACCCACCGGATAAGTTCGTACCTCTGCCTTAAATTCCCCAGATTGATCCAATGTAAAATCTAGGGTGTAATTGTCCACTGGACCTTGACGGCGAGGGCTAGCATTAGAAGCTATTGGTGTTGAACTTTGTGTTGATACTGTAATCTGAAAAGAACGTACTAAATCCTTAGTGCCCTCTTCAGGAAGGATAGTGGAAATCTCGCAACTACAACCCTCATCTGTAAAAAATTTCTCTAGGGCGCCTTGAAGAGCATCTATTGTCAATACTTCATCCATAGCTGGAGAATACTTTTCAACTTTTGATTTATAGGCCGCTGCTTTCTCAGCTTCTGTTTGCTCTGTTTCTAAAACCTGTAAGTGATTTTTCTGATAAGCATTATAGGTAAATACAGCTCCAATAGCCACTAGAGCAACACCTAGAACTCGTATAGACAAAAGATGATTGCCTGCAAATGCTGTAAATTTATTAGCTAGAGATGCACTGTCAACTGGCTCTCCGAGTGCATGAATAGTAGATTTACTTATCACCCAGCCAATAAAGTCTACGGTATGCTTAGGAAAAGCAGCTGTAGCTAAAGGAACAAGGTATCTAACCCCTTGCCAAATGCTTCTAGGTAAAATAGATGTTAAGACACCCGGCTTGCTAGGCTCTAAAGGGGGGGTTGGCCTTGATATCGTTGCATTTGATGCTCGTGTTGCCATAATAATCTCTCTCTTAGTTGTTTTCTAAAGGAGCTATCCTACCATAAATTAAATCTTATAAACAAGAGTAGAAAATGGATTATACAAATTTGGCTAAATCTTCAGAAAAACCCGCATGAGACTTGAGGAGAGTTTAATAGAGTAACGCAGTGAGCTTTTAAGGCTTAATAAGAGCCGCTAAGTCATTTTCTCAGCAAGCCTGTCTTGTAAAGACATAGCAATAGTCCTATCAATAAGCTTTTGGCCAACAATGGGAACAAGTTTAGAAGGCTCAGACTATACAGTTTTTTTGGCATAGATAAAAGCGTCATAATCTAAATAAGAATGTCAGGCCGTTATATAACTCAAGGTAGTTTTAGACCTGGAGACTCTAATTAGATTTTTATTCAGGAAATAAAAATTCCTCTATCCGCGTTGCAAGGTGCTTTTTCATTAATTCATGACCGCTGTATCCACCAGAAATCATCGTCATCACAAATTCCGCGGGCTTCGTGGTTTTATCAGTATTAACAAAGACGCCTACTGGGCCTTTAAACATGTCTGATTTATCTGGGCCTTTAAACCTGTCCGATTCATCTGGGTCTCTAAGTATGCATTGAAATGTTAAAGGGTCGTAGTGCTTTCCGTAGAAACTTGCTTCAATTTTGACGTATAAATATTCTCCCTTAACCCATGTAGTGCAAACTGTTGCTATCTTGGAATGTGTATACCAGCGTTTAACAAACGGCGTTGCGGCCCATATCTCCTTGCTATTTTTAAAATCCTGGGTGATTGTAGCAAATAACTTATCTAATAAATCGGGCTCTGCTTTTAGCCTTTTAAGGACCTTTTTATGTTTTATGGGCTCTAATTCCAAAGCGTTTATAAGGACCTCTTTATTTTTTAAGGGGTCTGCTTGCAAAGCGTTTATTAAGTTAGCTTGCTTAGATGGCTCATCTAATTTTTGCTGACAAGACCTGTGGATCATTGCCACAGCTAAAGCTAACAAAGCTACACCTACGATGCGCACCGCTAGAAGGTGGTTAGCTGCAAATGCTCTAAATCTTTTTGCCAAAGCTGCAGTATCATACCGCTCACCAGCTACGTGGATAGTCGAAGCACTAATCATCCAGCCTATAAAGGCTACAGCTTGTTTGGGGAAAGTTGCTATAGCTGCAGATACTAGATAGCTAGCGCCTTGCCAGGCATTTCTAGGTAAAATAGAACTTATAAAATTAGGAGCTTGGGGGGTTGTATTTCTGCGAGGCGCCATAGCATCCCGGTTTAAAACAGGTAAAGATGGGCGAACAGGGTTAGAAGAGATGGCTAATCTCTTTTTTAGTTAATAAAGTGAGTATTTTATCACATTAAAACATTTCCAAGAAACCTAAAAAATTTTCTAACTATAGCTAAATCTTGAGAAAGAGGCGCATAAGGCTAGAAGAGAGCTTAATCGAATAGCGCAGTGAGCTTTTAGCCTCTATAAGAAGATTTTCTATATGAGCTAAAGATTGAATAAAAGTCCCTAGCGCTAGCTGAGAACTTTGTAGCCACTTTCCTACTTCCTCTTTCTTATAAGCTATACTCATATCAATCGGTAGAGGAAACAACTTATATTCTTCTAAGCCTTTTTCTAGCCCCGGAGCCTCTTGAGAAAGCTGGAGTAGAGAAAGATCTCTAACAAAAAAAAGGATGAGTTCAAAAAGCTCATCTATCAGCTCAGACTTAAAAAGCGCTGCTTCCCCTTCAATCTGCTTTTGCTGCATCTCTGCTACTAAAGGTGTGAAGCGCTCTTTTTGGTCATCAAATCGGGCTAAAAGCTCTTTTTCTAAATGCGCCTTTTGATCTTCTATATGCTTTTCTAAGTAAGTGGCAAAGTCTGCCATGCTTACAAGACCCATATCCCCAGAAAAGAGCCTTCGCATACCCACTGTAAAAGTTTGTAAAAACTCTTCTGAAAGCTCTTGAGCAAGTCTCCGAGCTCTAGCAGGAGATCCTCTTGAAGCTTTAGCAAGAGCCTCGGCCTCTTTACTTCCTACTTCAAATGACTGCTCAAGCCACGAGGCAATCTCTTTTTCATCTACGGGGAAAAAGGGCACTTTTTGACAACGGGATTTAAGAGTTGTAAGCAGCTTTTCAGGATCGGAGCTTGTGAGTATAAAAAGAGTGTCTTCAGGAGGCTCTTCCAAGGTTTTTAATAAGAAGTTCGCAGCAATGTCAGGCAACCGTTCTGCATCTTGTAAGATAAAGACTTTAAAGGTGCTGAGCGTTGGAGGAAGAAAGACTTGAGAAACTAAATGCTTCATCGAATCGATTGTGTGCAAAGCGAGCTTTCCCTGAGGCTTAAACAGGTGTAAATCGGGATGTGACTCCCACAGATTCACATCGATACGAGAGCTTTTCTTTAAAACGTCTAAAGCCCATGTTTTTGCTAAGAAGGCCTTTCCAATTCCTTTAGGGCCATGAAAAAGTAGTGCAAGACCGAGGTTCGGCTTTTTATCTTCTTGCCCACTTGAAGAATTATGCAAGTCGCTTTTTTTACAAAGCCCAAGCAAACGCAGACGCCTTTGCGCCTCTGGGTTCCCAATTACATCCATTACACAAGAGCCTTTTCCACAATCGACCAGCCAATCTCTTTCACTTCTTCAATAGATAAAGAGGCATCAATCTGGACCAGATTGCCCCTCTTTGCCATTTCAGAAAATGCACCGTGTACCCTCTTATGAAAAGCAATCTCTTCAGACTCCATACGATTGGTTTCAGTGCGGCTGTGTGCCCTTTTTAGACCTGCAACAGGATCTATGTCTAAATAAAGAGCAAGATCAGGCTCTATCCCTTGTGCAGCAAATGCACATAGAGGCTTGATCTCTTCTATACCCATCTCCCTACCTGCACCTTGATAAGCGAGTGTGGAATGCACAAAGCGATCACAGAGAACGATTGTACCCTTTTCTAAAGCAGGCAGTATCTTAGTATGAACATGCTCAGCTCTTGCAGCTAGCATAAGAAGAAGCTCGGTACGTTTTGAAGGTGTATTTTCAAAAAGAAGTGTACGGATTTTTTCGCTAAGAACACAGCCTCCAGGCTCACGGGTTTGAATAACCTCATGCCCAAGACTCACAAGCTTGTCAGCAATATAAGTGATGAGAGTGCTTTTTCCAGCACCCTCACCCCCTTCAAAAGTAATCAGTTGGCCCTTTTGAGACATGACCTTACTTTTTATTTATCAGACTCTTCATCAACTTCAGATTCTTGCTGATTCTCTGGGATTTTTATCTGCCCTTCGATCTTTTGCATAGCAACAAGGCCGTCTTCTTTCTTCAGATGCGCTAAACGTACACCTTGTGTTGAGCGGCCCATTACACGCAGCTCACTCATACGGATACGAATTGCCTGGCCCCCTTGAGACATAAGCACTACGCTATCTTCATCTTTGACGCATAGAGCTCCGATGACATTACCATTACGAAGACTTGTGATAATAGAGCGCACTCCACTACCCCCTCTTCGAGTTTCACGGAAGTGGTCGACTTTTGAGCGTTTGCCATAACCGCGCTCACACACGACAAGGACCGTCTCATCACCTGTAACCACTTGACAGCTGATCACTCTATCATCTTCATTCTTGAGACTTACACCCCGAACACCGCGAGCAACACGGCCAATAGAGCGCACGTCTTTACTATTAAAACGCACAGCCATACCCTGACGTGTAAAGAGCATAAGCTGCTCATCTTCACGCACAAGTTTTGCCTGGATCAATTCATCATCTTCATCAATGTTAAGAGCTATGACACCCTTTTTACGAGGATTAGAAAAAGCTGAGAGTAGCGTCTTTTTAATCACACCACGCTTGGTTGCTAAGAGCACACTTGCCTCATCATGGAACGTTTTCGTATGCAATACAGCTGCTAAACGCTCACCTTCTTGAAGGTTCTCCAAAAGGTTAATGATCGGCTTGCCTTTTGCTCGCCTGCCAATCTCTGGGATTTGCCACACTTTCAGCCAGTAGCACTTACCCAAAGTAGTAAAGAACATAAGCGTATCGTGGGTCGAAGCAACATAAAACTCTTTAACCACATCGTCTTCTTTTTTCATGTCCATGCCAATCACGCCGTGACCGCCACGCTTCTGCTCACGGAAGGTGTCAATAGGCATACGCTTGATATAGTCATCTTGAGAAATAGTCAAAAGTACAGGTTCATCAGCAATCAGATCTTCTACTTGAAGCTCACTTTCTGCTGCAATAACCACTGTTCTTCTAGGAGAAGGGTGCTTATCACGAACAGCAGTTAGCTCTTCTTTAATGATACCGCGCACAAGCCCTTCACTTGCTAGGACGCCTTTTAAGTAGGCAATCTTTTCAAGAAGGTCTTTATGCTCATCTTCAATTTTTTGACGCTCTAATCCTGTAAGCTGGTAGAGGCGAAGCTCCAGAACAGCACTAGCTTGTCGCTCAGACATAGTATAGCGATTCATCAGCTCAGTTTTAGCAATATCTTTACTATCTGAAGCACGAATAAGGCGCACAACTTCGTCTAAGTGATCAAGTGCTTTTAAATAGCCTTCTAATACATGGGCGCGGGCTTCAGCCTTATTCAACTCATAGCGAGTACGCTTGCGAATAACCTCAATGCGATGCTCAATCCATGGAGTGATCATCTGTTTAACATTCATCAGACGCGGAAGGCCCTTGTCTAGGGCAAGCATGTTACAGCCAAAAGTGACTTGCAAGTCACTAAACTTATAAAGCTGGTTTAAGATCACATCAGGAATCTCAGCTCGCTTTAGCTCTATAACGATACGAAGGCCTCGTTTATCTGACTCATCGCGAAGATCGCTAATACCTGAGATTTGCTTATCTTGAGTTAGGTGGGCTATTTGCTCAATTAAACGAGACTTATTCACATTGTAAGGAATCTCTGATATCACAATCTGAGAGCGATCTCCCGGGCCTTTCATGGGCTCTATATCTGTACGACCCCGTAAGATAAGCTTTCCACGGCCTGTATGATACGCTTCATTGATACCGCGATAGCCGCAAATGATGCCTCCTGTTGGAAAATCCGGTGCAGGCATTATTTTCATAATCTCTTCAATAGAAGCTGAAGGATTGTCTAAAAGCAGCGTTGTTGTGTCAATGAGCTCTCTTAAGTTGTGAGGAGGAATGTTAGTCGCCATACCCACTGCAATACCTGAGGAGCCATTTGCAAGGAGGTTAGGGTATTTCGCAGGAAATACCGTCGGCTCTTTTTTTGTCTCATCGTAGTTGGGTACTAAAGAAACAGTCTCTTTTTCTAAATCTTCCATTAGCGCCATAGCAGCCGCTGTTAAACGAGCTTCTGTGTAACGCATCGCAGCTGGAGGATCACCGTCAATAGAACCAAAGTTACCTTGCCCCTGAATAAGGGTGTAACGCATCGCCCAATCTTGTGCCATCCGCACAAGTGTTGGGTAAATTACAGATTCACCATGCGGGTGGTAGTCTCCAGAAGTATCTCCAGAAATCTTAGCGCACTTACGGTGTTTTGCGCCGGGACTTAAATTTAGCTGACGCATCGCGTATAAAATACGGCGTTGAGAAGGTTTTAAACCATCACGCACATCAGGAAGCGCTCTCGAGATAATAACAGACATCGAGTAACGAAGATAACTTGTCTTCATCTCGTCTTCGATATTGCGCGGTACTAGGGTTTCGTTTTCTGTATATGACATTGTCTAGCTCCTAAATATCCAAGTTTTTAACTGAAAGCGCATGGTGTTCAATAAAGGCTCGCCTAGGCGGCACCTCTTCACCCATCAGCATTGAAAACATATGATCTGCTTCAACAGCATCTGGGATTCTTACCTGTACTAATGTGCGCTTTTCAGGATCCATTGTTGTTTCCCATAGTTGATCAGCATTCATCTCACCTAGACCCTTATAGCGTTGAATCTCAACACCTTTTCGGCCATGTGTACGGAAAAGATCAACGACTTCTTCTAGCGTGTACATCGTATGCACTTCATTATCCGCTTTAATCGTAAAGATTTCTTCTCCTAACTTCGTATAGCTTTCCAAACCGAAGTTATGCTTTTCTAGCTTCTCTGTAATCTGCTTCAAGCTTGCGGGCTTGTAAATTTCAATTGCTGAAAGAGGTTTTGGCTTAAAAATACGCATCTCTTCTGTAATCTCTTCTACAGGAATTGCCAAAAGCGTCTTTTCATGCTGCTCTCTTTGGTGCACCTCATACTCTTCTTTAAGAGCTAAAAATTCCTCTTCAGAAGAGACGAAACGATTCCCCTTACTAAAAGTGACTTGGAAAAGGGGGTAAGCTCCTTTTTCTTCTTTAGCTGCTAAAAACTCGCGGAAAGGAACGCCCTTTCTCTCAACGCCTGCAATAAAGGATTCTACTTCTAAAATAGCATTAGCCAGACTCTTAAGATCTGATTCATTTAGCTGCGTTTTTGTCCTAACATCTGTGACTTCTAAATCTTGAGTACCCAGCTCGAGCAAGTAGCTGTCCATCTCTTTTTCAGAATGGATGTAGCGGCCTTGCTTTTTACGCGATACTTTAAAAAGAGGCGGCTGAGCAATATAGATGTAATTGTTCTCTACGAGCGCCGGCATATGGCGGTAGAAAAATGTAAGGAGTAGTGTACGGATATGCGAACCATCGACGTCAGCATCCGTCATGATGATTACTTTGTGATAGCGCAGCTTATCTAAGTTGAAATTGTCTGTACCAATACCACAACCAAGAGCTGAAATCATAGTACCCACTTCTTGATTCTGAAGCACTTTTTCAAGACGCGCTTTTTCTACGTTGATGATCTTACCTCGTATTGGCAAAATCGCTTGGAATCTACGGTCACGGCCCATCTTAGCTGAACCTCCCGCAGAGTCTCCCTCAACAATGTAAATCTCGCACAGCTCAGCATTGCTCTCTTGACAGTCTACAAGCTTACCTGGAAGGCGCGCTGTATCTAATGCGCTTTTACGCAGAGTGAGTTCACGCGCTCTTTTAGCAGCCTCACGCGCTTTTGCGGATAAAATCGCTTTTTCTGCAATCGATTTAGCTACTTGAGGATTTTCATCAAGATAGACAACAAGCTGCTCTCCAACAATTTGCTGGACGATAGAAGCAACTTCATTATTACCAAGTTTTTGCTTTGTTTGGCCTTCAAATTGAGGGTTTGGCACTTTTACGGAAATAACCGCACAAAGCCCCTCACGCATATCTTCACCATTAACCCCTACCTTATCATTCTTAAGAAGGTTGTGACTCTTGATATATTGATTTAAAACTCTTGTTAGCGCTGTAGAAAAACCGGTTAAATGTGTACCGCCATGACGCGTTGCAATGTTGTTCACATAAGAGTGGACTGTCTCTGCATACCCATCATTCCACTGCATCGCCGCTTCAAACTCAACGGTTCCATCATGAGTATCACGAGAACCTGAGAAATAGATAGGCTTAGGAAATATAGGATGCTTGGATTCATTTAGATATTCTACAAAAGAGAGCAAACCCCCTGCATAAGAAAAAGTAATATCTTCTCTACTTTCATCGCGCTCATCCTTAAAGAAAATCGAAATTCCTTTGTTAAGGAAAGCAAGCTCTCTTAAACGCTTTGCAAGTGTTCCATAGTCAAACTCTGTAACTGAAAAAATCTTATCATCAGGCCAAAAGGTCACTTTCGTACCTCGCCTATCTGATGGGCCTGTCTCTTTTAAAGTATCTGAAACTTTGCCCCGAGCAAATTCGATGTGATAAGTCTTGCCGTCTTTACTTACATCAACAGCAAGTCTCTTTGATAAAGCGTTTACACAAGAGACCCCCACACCGTGAAGACCTCCAGAAACTTTATAAGTGTCCTTATCGAATTTTCCACCTGCATGGAGGACAGTCATAACGACTTCAAGAGCTGAGACATCGCGCCCTTGCTTTGTCGATTCTTTCTCGTGTTTCTGTACTGGAATACCACGACCATTATCTTGGACTGACACAGAGTTGTCGGGGTGGATAGCAACTTCTATGCGATCACAAAAACCTGCCATTGCTTCATCAATACAGTTGTCAACGACTTCATAGACCATGTGATGAAGACCGCCTGTATGCGTATCTCCAATATACATCCCAGGGCGCTCACGCACCGCTTGTAAGCCTTCTAATACCGTTATAGAACTCGCATCGTAGTCCTTTTTGCCTTCTTGCTTTTTTACCATAGTGTCACTCTCAACAACAGCTGTGTTATCTGTTTCCATTCTACCCCATCTTAAATACGATGTTTTTTACCTGAGGAAAGTCGCACTTCATCCGCTGAAGCAACCTCGATTTTTCATACTGTACGAAGAGGGTATATAGTGTCGAGTTTTTTACGAGAACTTTCAGAGTCCCATCTTTAAACTCGAGCGCCTCTGTCATCTGTGCCAGTTTAGGTCCGACAACACTTGGCCAAGCTCCAATAACAGCTTTGATCCTCGTACCCTTTTCAGGATCTAAAGTTTGCACAAACCTCTTCGCTAAATTTTTTGCTTCTTGATTAGGAGAGCGTCTCTTTTTTTTCGCTTCGTTTTCACTTTGCATTTGCCACCTAATCTAATCGAGCTAGTAAGGGTTCATTATACCTGACATTCGCTCATAAATCAAGCGCCTTTGGATAATAAAATCAGGAGAAATTTCGACAAAAAATCGACAAAAATGGACGCCAATCCTACTATGTGACTTTACTGTAAAATCAAAGGTCTTAAACTCTATGAAAAACGTCAACACTTTCCTTCTAATAGCTGCGACTCTCATCACTACTTTTTTAGCTAAAATAACTTTCGCACTCTCTTCATTTGGCCTAAGCTTTATTGCAATTACAACTTGTCTTTTTTTTGTCTGTCTCGACCGTCTTTTACAAAGAGAATCTTTGCGCACTTTTAATACAGTAGCTTTAGGCCTTATCTTTGGTACTCTGTTTGGTCTTGCACTTAATAACTCTTTTGATGCACTTGTTTCTTTAAGCCGCCCTTCTTCTGATTTTTTAGATTCAAATGCTCTTATTTTTGCTAAAAGCTTTTTACTTACCTTAAGTCTCTATTTAGGGATTGCCCTTACTAAACGCTGCGAAAATTCTCTTTACCTCAGCATTCCGTTCATCCGCTTCACTCCTAAATCGACAAAGAAAAAAGACTTTATTTTAACACCCTCTAGCTTGCTAGATCCACGCATTATTGACCTTGGGTCGTCAGGCCTCTTAGATCATGCCCTTATCTTGCCTCGCTTTATTTTACGCCACCTGCAAGCTGCTGCAAGCGCTAGCCCCACAAACCTCTCTTTTAAAAGACCTCTAGAAACTATCAAAAAACTTGAATCTATTGAGCCCCTATCTTTACGTATCTCAGAGGTTGATCCCTCTCACTTAGAAACTCTAGAAGCGAAGCTTGACTACTTAGCTGAAGTACTTGATGCAAACCTTATTACAGCTGAAACAACTACAATAGAGGCTCACGGCTCGATTCGCCATATTAACCTCCACAAGCTAGCCTCTGCTTTTAAGCCCCTTATGGAAGGTGGCCAAAACATGGAAATCAAAATCCAACGCGCAGGCAAAGAACCCGGCCAAGGCGTCGGCTACCTCGATGATGGAACAATGGTAGTCGTCAATGGTGGCGGTGAGTTCCTAGGTGAAATTATCGATGTCCAGGTCCTTTCTACCAAACATACCTCTAGCGGCCGTATGGTCTTCTGCAATACCTTTGATGAGGGTGATGATGATTGGGATTGATATTGTCGAATCGAAGCGCATTAAAGAAGCCGAAATGCGCACCCCTGGCTTTTTAGAAAAAGTTTTTACTCCTAAAGAAATTGCTTACTGTCAAAAACATAAGGACCCCTACCCGAGGCTCGCCGCCCGCTTTGCAGCAAAAGAGGCTATAGTCAAAGCGCTTGGAACGGGCTTTCGGGGCATAAACTTCCTTGATATAGACATCTCTCATAATGAACTCGGACAGCCCAAAGCTACCTTATCAAAATCTCCCATAAAGAACAAAAGCCCAGAAGAGCTTTCTCAAAATATTGAACTCTCCTTAAGCCATACTAAGGACTATGGGACTGCGGTCGCATTAATAAACTTCAGACCTTAATCATTAATATATTTAGGTTCTCTCATAACCGGTGATACATCAGGTAGCTATACTCTTTTAAACTACTCTATAAAAGACTACGGGATAGCCGTACCGATTCTTAGATGATCCCGTTTTCGATAAACTTTCACTAAAAACAGGCAAGAGTCCTTCAGCTATACATAACTATTGCGCAAGACTTCAGTCAGCGCTAATATTTAAAAAATTTATTTACAAAATTCTATCTATTAAATACAATTTGTAATTGGTGTTTTTTCATTGAACATGCTAACATTAATAAACTAAACAAAAAAAACACCCACATTAATTAAAATGAATACTTCAATCAGTAGAATAATAGGTCCGAATAGGTTAACCCTCCATTTTAACACTAATCCTTCTCATCGCCCATTGGCTTTAACGGCTTGTGCGCTTATTGCTATTGCAATCATCACCGCTGCAGCAATTATGTATCTTCATAAAAAAAAACCATCTAAAGGAAATTTTACTGGTAAACAGGGGCTTGAAAATTCTTATCAACCACAGACTCCCCGTAGAGAACCTAAAGATCTAGGGCCCCAACTCCCTATGGAAAAGCAGCCTCCGACGAACTAGTAAAGAATGTGCATCTAGAAAATACCTCGGGTCAGGGCACACAAGAGGCACTTTCAGGTCCGGATTCCCCAAATACAAGTTTAGATTGGGATCCATCGGGTCAAAAGCCACAGTACGTAGAGAATGAACAAGGTGAACCTACTGAAGTTCTCATGGTTGATGGCGATCAATTCTTAGTATTAGATAAATAGCCATAGCCCCTAAGCAATATTACTGTATAGACCCCTCTGGCCTAATAAGAGGTCGCTAAAAAGCAGAAAATGGCAAGTGGTACATTACCTGAAAGCTATACCCGTTTTCAGGACATGAGCGTCCCCAAAACCTACGTGTAAACTGGAACTTCATATCACCCCATATATCCCAACGGTACTTGAGACTCAAGCCCGCATCAATTGCACGATAGCGCGTATGGCGATACCCTGTAAAATCACTGAGTGTAGTTAAGCGCTTTTTCCCAAAGCCCCCATTAAAAATACCAAACGCCCCTATGCGAATACGGTCAATGAAATTGATCTGCCAAGACAAGCTCTCTTTACTGAAAAGCGAAGAGCGCGTTGAGCCTCCAAAGCCCACGTTTGCCCATATACGGTGAGTAAAGATTCTACCTATCGCCCACTCGCGGCCAACTGAAGCGCTAAGTACAGATTCAAAACGGCCATGATGAAACTTGCCCAAATTTGCTAAAGCTTTTGTATCCGTAGAGGCCAAAGAGAGATTGATTGTCATGCTAATAGGGTCACCGACAATATCATCAAAAACAAGGTACTGCCCAAATATTTTGGCCGTATCGAAATAAAGGTTTTTACCCATCACCTTTTGGGTGCCGAGGTTGACGCCCACATTAAGTGTTGGCAAAAGCACAAGCCCCAAATCAATATCAAAGTAATTGGCATTTGTAGAAAGTTTCACTGTATCAGGATAGGTGCGGACCCTGCTAAAATGCTGAAAAGTGTAGCTACCGGTCAGCTGAAACTCAAAAAGATTGCCGAGCCATGGCTTTAAAAGATCGCTGTGACCCTTTGAAGGAAAAAGACTTAATACTAGAGCAGCCAGGCTACCTGCTAGAATAGAAAAATGCCTCAAACAGCAATCCCCCTTTTAGCCAGCCACCGCTCTGCATCGAGCGCTGCCATACACCCTGTACCTGCTGCGCTAATCGCTTGACGATAGATGTGGTCTTGAACATCTCCTGCAGCAAAAACGCCCTCTACATTCGTATAAGTCGATCCAGGCTTTGTAATAATATACCCTGATTCATCGAGCTTTAAAGCGCCATTTAAAAAGTGCGTATTGGGCTTATGGCCAATAGCAAAGAAAAGGCCTGCTGCAGCTCTTTTTTCTTCTCGCTGCGTCTGAGAATTTTTGATAGTCACACCTTCTACAATGTCAGACCCAAAAACACTTGTAACTTCGCTGTGCCATAAAATTTCTATCTTAGGATGATTAAGAGCTCTTTCAGCCATAATCTTAGAAGCTCTAAGCTCTCCTCGTCTGTGAACCATGTAGACTTTAGAAGCGAACTTAGTTAAGAAAATAGCCTCTTCTACAGCGCTATCTCCTCCTCCAATCACATAGAGCTCTTTATTTCTGAAAATAGGCATTGCTCCATCACATACCGCACAAGCAGTCACCCCTTTTTGCCAAAGCTCTCCTTCACGGGCCCCGGGAATGTCTAGCTTACGAGCTGTTGCTCCTGTTGCAATAATCAAGCTATCGGCTTCAATTTCCACAGATGAACTTTTCACCACAAAAGGCTCTTTAGTCATATCTACAGAAAGAACATCTTCTTGAATAAGCTCCGAGCCAAAGCGCTTTGCTTGCGCTTTAAACTTGTCCATAAGATCAGGACCCATGACACCTTCTGGAAAACCCGGGTAGTTTTCTACATCAGTTGTGGTCATCAGCTGGCCTCCAGCTACCCCTCCTGATATAAACCCCTCAAAGACTACAGGCTCTAGGTTCGCCCTTGCTGCATAGATTGCTGCTGTATATCCCGCAGGCCCCGATCCAATAATCACTAATTTGCATCTTCTCATCAGCCAGCTGATCTCCCAGAGTAATTGCCTTTTTGAAAAGGCTTACTCTATCGCGACTTATGTTTTTCATGCAAGCTCAAGGCCAGCTTCATACCCAGATGAATAAAGCCCTTTTGCAGTAGATTAAAAGCAAAACTCACGGTAACATACGCCTTATGAAAAGCTTTCAATGGATCAGGTCCGCTTTTAACTTATACCCCGAAGAAATCAAAAAGACGGGGCACTTTGGGTTGCTCGCTTTTTTGTGGTCATTTGGAGCGTCGTGCTCAGTGACCCTTTTTGATGGTCTTTTCTTAGAGACGCTAGGCCCTAAAAAGCTTCCTGAAGCTTATGCTGTTATTGCCCTTTGCCTGATCTCTATATCTATTTTGTTGTTTAAAGGGCTTAAGGTTATGAGCCTAAAAAGTCTTTTTCGCTGTGTGCTTATTGGCACTATCCTCATCTATGCTGCGGGTATACTTTTGATACGCTTTTGGCCGAGCCAAAATGATCTATGGGTCTTCGCTCTTAAAGTCTTTGCTGCAGTGGGATATGCAGCACTTTCGATTACTTTTTGGTCCTTTATTGATGAATACTACGACCTACAAGATGCCAAGAGGATCTATACCTTAGTAATGGCTGCGGTCTTTACTGGAGCTATTGCTTCAGGATCTGTGATCTCTTTTTGTGTTGAACACATTGGCACAACCGGCCTTATGATTTGCATGAAAATAGCTTTCATAACAGCCCATTTTGTTCTGGTTATGATTTGTAAAAAGCATGCTGCTGTTCATGATGAACTCGAAGAAATTTCCAGTGCCTCCAAGAATAAAAATGGGTTTAAAGAAGTTGTCAAACAGATGATTAAGTCTCCTTATGTGTTTGCTTTAGTTGCGGTAAATATGTTTGCCCAACTACTTTGGAATGTGACTGAATTCAACTATATGTCTTCATTTACCTACCAATTTGATGGAAAGCCGACCTATGAGCTGATTGAATTTTTGGGCTCTGTCAAAGCATGGATATCCCTTGCTAATGTGACTTTCATGCTGTTTTTATACAGTCGTATGGTTCGAAAATTAGGGCTTAACAACTCAGCACTTGTTCCATGTGGCTGTTTTTTAGCTCTTTATGCTGCATGGCAATGGCATGCGAGCTTTGCTATGGCTATATTGGGAATCATTGCCGTTGAAG
Source organism: Chlamydiia bacterium (assembly GCA_041688145.1). Classification (GTDB taxonomy): domain Bacteria; phylum Chlamydiota; class Chlamydiia; order Chlamydiales; family JAAKFQ01; genus JBDNIV01. The sequence goes on from JBDNIV010000017.1 coordinate 96,450, forward strand.
GGATCTTATTCACTATTGAAGACAACAATTTCAATCTACTGCTCAACATCACATCAGATAAGATTAAACGGCCCCTTAGAATCTTTATTGAAGCGTTCGTAGAACCTGCTAGTATCCTAATAGCAGCAGGTCTGCTTTCTATCGAAGTAAGCGCTATTATTATAGGTGGACTGCTTGCTTTTTTAGGAACGCTCAGCGCTTTTGTTCTAAAGAAAGGCTACCGTCCTGCTATTTTAGAAAATCTAAAAAGCAAAGCTATCCGCTTTGACAAGACTGTAGAAGCTAGATTAGGAAAGCTGAGCCGAAAAGAAAAAAAACGGCAGGTAGAGCATCTACTAAAAAGTGAGACTCCTCCTGAAATATTAGCAGAGCTTTTAATTCATCTTGGCTCTGATCATGATTTTCTAAAGCTTATAGACACATCTGCTTATCTCAACACTACTGCACTAAAAAAAGTGATATCAACCCTTGATAAAGCTTCTTGGAAAAATAGAGACCTCTTTTTTAAGGCGTGTGAAAAGCTTTTAGAAAAAATACCCGAAAATGACTCTTCTTTAAAACCAACCTTGCTTTTACTATTAGCAGACGCTAGGTACATTGAACCTGATGAAGCTATTAAATTACTTGAAGACCCAAACCCTCGCATCCAAGCAGCAGCTATTTTAGCTCTTGATCACGCAGGACATAGCTTAGCTCTTGATAAAGCATATGAGCAAAGGACTTTTGCACTCTTTTGCCTACAAAAGCTTTTAAGCAGCAAAGATCCTGAAACTCTTTCCATGGGCCTTTTCATCCAAGCTCAAATGAAATACGAAAGCGATATTAAGCTTCTTTTACCCTATCTTGAACATAAAGATAATCGAGTACAAATAGCTGCAGCAAGATCAATAAATGCCCTTATTCATAAAGAGCATGCAGAGTTTGCCCCCAGCATCTTAAAAGCTCTTGGAAAAGCTGCCTCTTTAGCCTTAAGGCTTGAGATCATTTCGATCTTAGAAGTTATCTTAGACCCAAACCCAGACTTTATCAGCGCTTTTGCTAAAACAACAGAACGCTTTGGACCCAAAGAAAAAAGAGCTGTAGCAATTGCTATTCAAAAATCTGATGTAGAAGAAGAGATGCTTTTACCTCTTTTACAAGATGAACATAAAGAACTAGGTCCACGTCTCATACTTGCTAGAGCCTATAGCTATAAATGGCCAAAAGCCTTCAGAAAAGCGCTCAAATCTATTGTAGTGCCTGAAATCCACCGCGCATCTATTTATTTCTACAGCGCTCATGTAAGCAGAAATGAACCTTTAAGCGAGGCGCTTTTAGGTAGCTTTAATCGCACTATTGACTTTGTAATTCACCTGCTTGCCCTAGGCGGCTCTGTAGAAGACAGCGACCTTATCACGCATGCGCTTAGAAGCGAAAGTGAAAGAGTCCATAGCCACGCTCTAGAAACCATCGAAAAAACATGTGAAGCTAAAATCTTTAGACTCTTAGAACCTCTTATTGATGACCGTCCTATTGACGAAAAGCTTAAACGCCTAGAGTCTAGGCTCCCTGACGCCTTAGTAGAAGGTTCAAAAGGAACTTTAGACTATCTAGAAGCATCGAGCTTTGTCTCAGACAGGCTAATCGCTCTGCATGAAAAAGTGCGCACAAAGAAGCTTAAGCCCTCAAAAATGCTGCAAAGCCTCAGATCCGAAGATCAAAAAAATCCCCTATTCCAACACTTTGTTTGTGAAGTTCAATCTCAAGGAAACGTCCATGAATCTCATTGAAAAATCACTTTTTCTAAAAAAAACAGCTCTTTTACAAAAGCTCGACTTTGACCTCCTTTTAGCCATTAGTGATAAGCTAGAGTACATTACAGCTAAAAAAGGCGACACCCTCTTTCTTACTGGAGACAAAGCCCTTGGGATTTACTTTGTCTTAGAAGGAGAAGTAGCTTTAAAAGGAGCTATTGAAGCTTCTTTGCCTAAAGATAAAAAATCTCAAAGTGTAAAATCCCTCAAAGCCTACAGCTTTTTTGGAGACGAATCTTTATTTTCTGACCAAAAAAGGGGTTACTCAGCTGTTGCAAAAAAAGAGACCCGCCTTTTTATGCTCGCAAAGCCCCACCTTTTTGCCCTTCTATCAGAGTGCCCTGAAGTGGCTATCGAGCTTTTAGCTACCTACGCTTCTGAGGTAGCACTTAGGTCTAATTAATTTTTTGAATTGTCTAGCTTAGTTTCAGGTTTTTTAAGCTAGATTTATACATACCCTTTGTGTAAAATTTATCCTATTCAAAGAGAAGATTATATGAGTACATTAGGTTTAGCACTGTCTACAGGCCTTCTATTTACAGAGGAAATGCAGCTTGTTGAGTCTGGACTAGAAGAATATGCTCCTAATTGGCTAAAAGAAGCTAGAAAGGCTCAAATACTTTTTTTTACTTGTTACATTCCAGGCGCCCTTTACCTCGGTCACCTTTTAGACTATCGATTTGGCATCATCCGCTCTGGACTCAGCTTAGGTTGGGCCGGGATCTACTCTGAAGAGATTATGCTTACAGCGCTCTGTACTACTAGCTTCGTAGCTGCTTATTTAATCTATGAAGCAGCCTCATCTATCATTATGCCTAAAGTATATGAATATTTAGATGGTTCCCTAAATCCTGAAAGCCTCATATCCAATGACGTGATGAAAGGCGCCTTAGATGATTATAAAGACCACCCTGTTTCAGTTGATTCTAAAATTGAGGTCCCCTCTAAGCTCATTTTACATAAAAGATCTTTTTGTATCCTTAGAGCAGCTCTAATTGCCCTGCTCTCACCCAAGCATAGAATTTTTTACTGCGCTTTGCTTATAGCCCAATTAAGCTACTTTATATTTAAGCTGCGCAACCTACGTGCATCCTCCCACACTAAAATTGAGCTCAGCTTTTTTTGGGAAGGCCTACCTAAAAAAAACTGGCACCCTACTGTTGAAAAATGTGATATCGAATGGGATTTGACTTTTTCTGTAACAGATCAAAGTAAATATCTCTGTCCTAAAGGCCACCTAATAGCAGAGGATCGTCAAAACCTTATAAAACTTATTGAGGCTAAACGCCGAGCTTTATTAGACAACTCTCAGGTAGATATAAGTAAAACCAATTGGTACGATAAAAGCTCTTATTCACATACAACATATGAATCAAAGTTAACGCTACCGAAAAAAGATCATATGGTGTGTGCCAAATGTGAAGAGCCTGCAGACTCGA
>JBDNIV010000002.1:0-45208 GCA_041688145.1 Chlamydiia bacterium
AGAAAAAGGGGGCTATGTAGAAATCTTAGCAGAGCAAGTAGGCTTAGAAGATAAAGCTATAATCGATATTGAAGGTAAAAAAGGTGGAGGGACAGCTCTTATAGGAAGCGACTACCAGGGTAAAGGTACTGCTTTCAACTCCCAGCATACCTACATAGGAAAAGGGGCTCAGGTATTAGCTTCAGCATTAGAAAACGGAGATGGCGGCAAGATCATCTTTTGGGGAGATGAGTCTGTCAGGTTTTTAGGAAAAGCCCATGCGACTGCAGGCCCTCAAGGGGGTGATGGCGGCTTTATAGAAGTCTCTAGCCCCAAATCGTTTGTGGCCCATGGGGATCTTTCAGCAGGTGCACCCTTAGGAAAAGCAGGCAAGGTGCTTTTTGACCCAGCAGATGTGACTATTAGTGGGGGTTCAGACGACGGAGCTAATGATAATGACACAGCAGGTGAGTACACCTTCACAGCAACACCAGCAGTCATTAATGCAGGAGAGATTGAAACTCTCCTAAACGATGGCACTGATGTAACAATTAATACAGCAGCGGGAGCGCAGGACGGCAACGGAGTCATCACAGTAGGAGTGGCAGACACATCAGGCGATATTCTTACATGGTCAGGCGCCTCAACTCTAACTCTGACTCTGCTTATATTTCAACAAATTCATCAATAGATCCCATAAATATTAATATGAATGATGGCGGTTCATCAGGAACTATAGCATGCTATTCTTCTAGCGGTTTTGCGCAGATTCGTGGTATCAGTAATACAAATCTGCTTACAATTAATGCTCCAAACACAGATATAAGACTAGTAAGTGAGGGCGGATTTGCGGAAATAAGAGCGGTGAATAGTGACCATATTAATATTACGGCAAAAAGTCTCTATATCGAGGCATCAGGTAGTTCATCTTCTTGTCAAGCTGGGATTATAATAGGTAACTCATCAACAAATAAAGACATAACCCTCAACATATCAGGAGCTATCACAGTGGCAGCAACAGCTAATGAGGCTCAGGCTTATATTGAGACTTATGATGGAGATATCAACTTAACAGCAGCGCCTGCATCTCTTTCTATTACCTCTACGAATGGGGGCGAGGCTTACATCCATGCGCAGAAGTCAGGAGCTACAGAGAGGAACATCGTCTGGGCTCAGGACGGGATGTTTGGGTCAGGGGGTATTACGCTGAGCTCTACAGGAGCGGGTTCTCAATCTTACATTAAAGCAGATGGTCAGCTCAAGTTAGGCACAGCAGATAACCCCATAGCAGGTAAAGTGGATATAGATGCAGCTAATGGAGGGATTGCTTACATAGGGGATTCCCCTCTGGCAAGTAGCAGTAGCTTAACAGCACTTGATGTCTATGCGACAGGTGATATTACTCTAGATACTTCAAACTCATCAGGGAGTAATGCGAGTTATGCCTACATATATCGTTACGGTAGTAGTCCTGCTTTCACAACGAATGTGAATACCAGTGGAGGGGATATTTCTCTTACAAGTGCAGGGTATCTTGGCAGCGTAGCCGCTATTCAGGGGGCTGGCGTGAATGTGAGGGCTAGTGGTGATATCACACTCCAAACAACGGGTAGTGGCTCTAGTCGACAGGCAAATATTTACTCCATTGATGACGGATTTGTGACCACTACAGGAGGAAGTATTAATTTGATTTCAACTGGAAGTTATATTGAATCAGGCAGTGCGTTGACTGTAACAGCAGCCACCGACGTTAGCTTAAGTGGCAATGCTTACGCCTATTCTGTTCGTAATTTGCTTATGATTGCAGGTCGTGAGATCATCTTAAACGACACAGCATATTTAAATAAGGGCGGTGGCGCAGGCAACCTCACCGTGGTCACAGACAACGCTTACCCTAGCCCATCAGGCAGTCCCAATGTAGGGATAGGCAACCTCACAATGGCCTCAGGAGCGAGTCTTAGGACAGATGATGATGGGGCAGAGATTAGAGTCTATGCTGGCTATGATGAGAATAACCGAGCGGATATTCATAATAGCGCAACTTTCAATGGCGTAGCCTACAGCGAGTTAAAAGGCATACTGGATACGCAAGATGCGAACAATCGCTTTCATGTCTACTATAATGTGGATACGCCGCATACGTATAACGGTCCTGCGACATTTTATTACAAAGAAACGACCCCTACAGAGACGATAGCAGAGGGTAATGTGCAAGGAGCAACAGAAGTAGCCTCTTCGAGCATACCGTCATTTGTGGTGTCGTCGTATTTAGGAGACACGCTTTTGGACTTTTTAAGAAAAGGGTACATCACAAATACTCGTGGTTTTTATCAGCAGTATGGTCGAGCGAAAGTGCCTTATAGAAGAAGAGCAATAGGGAATAAGACGCCTAGAAGCCAAAATGCTAAAGCAAGCGATAGATCGTCTTCAGATAAGAAATAGTGAATGAGGGCTCTTTGGCCCCGTTGCAAACAAGTATCTATCGCACAAGGTCGTAATGCCACAACATCCGTTTCCATTATCAATCCAAGCAAACCTTTAGGCTTGCTTGGATTGATTACGGCTTAAGTTTTTGTTTTCAAAAGAGAAGTCTCTCTATATATCGAGATATGAAATTTCGGTTGCATTCCTAATCATAAACGTTTCACAATAAGCTCTTCTTATGAAGAAGCATATGGAGCGATTTGAAATAGGTATGAAGCAGAGTTTAGATAATAAATTAGTCGTAGTAACAGGTGGAGCTGGATTCATTGGATCAGGCGTTATTCGGATGCTCAATGATCGGGGTATTGATAACATTTTAGTGGTTGATGATTTAGCAAGTGATGGGAAGTGGAAAAACCTTGTCCAAAAACGCTTTTTAGATGTGATACCTTCGAAAGATATTTTTGAATGGCTCGATGGAAAAGAAAGTGAGGTCGATGCGTTTATACACCTTGGCGCTTGTAGCGATACACTTGAGATGAACGCTTCTTATCTTCTAGAGAACAACTACCGCTACTCTATTAAACTTGCTGAGTGGGCCCTTAAGTATGAGAAGCGTTTTATCTATGCCTCATCAGCCGCCACGTACGGCATGGGGGATGAAGGCTTTGAAGATAATGAAGCGAAGCTAGAGACTCTAAAGCCTTTAAATATGTACGGCTACTCAAAGCATCTTTTTGATTTATGGCTAAAAAGGGAAAATCTTTTAGATCAAGTTGTAGGTCTTAAGTACTTTAATGTTTTTGGTCCTAATGAAAATCATAAAGGAAGGATGGCTTCGGCTATTATGCAGCTGCTTCCTAGAGTCCAAGAAGATAAAGAGATCAAGCTTTTTAAATCTTTAGATCATACCCGCTGCAAAGATGGTGAGCAAAAACGTGACTTTATCTATGTGAAAGATGCAGCGAGGATTACGTGTGATTTTCTCGACAATGAGGCTGGGGGTATTTTTAATGTCGGTACAGGGATTGCAAGCACGTGGAATGAGCTTGCAGAGGGGCTATTTTTAGCTCTTGGTATGAAACCTAAAATCACCTACATCGATATGCCTTATTTGCTGTCTACTCAGTACCAAGACTACACAAAAGCTGATGTTGGAAAAATTAAAAAGCTCGGCATGACAGCTAAGATGACTTCATTGAAAGAGGCTATTGATGATTATGTTAAAAATTACCTGCTTCTAGAAAGAAGCTGGTAACAAGTATTCGGATAGAGGTCAATCCATTAGCTAAAATACCTAAAGGAAGTAGCAGCGATATGAGTGAATTAGAAGAGAGCAAGATTTTGTCGTGTTTCAATCAGTTTGAGCCGGCAAAAGTCGTTGTTATTGGTGATCTTATTCTAGACATCTATACGCTTGGAAAAATTGCAAGGATCTCTCCAGAGGCGCCTGTGACTGTCTTAGAAGTGCAGGAAGAGACTATGCGTCTGGGCGGTGCGGCCAACGTGGCGCTTAACTTAAAAGCGCTAGGTATGGAGCCCTCGCTTATTGGATGTGTAGGAGATGACATTTCAGGTAGGGCTTTTTTAGATCAGGTAGAGGCAGAGGAGATGAGTAGCTATAACATCTACTTTGAAAAAGGGCGCCAGACTATTGTAAAAAATAGACTTATTGCCTCAGGCCAGCAGATTGTACGTATCGATAAAGAACAGACGCATCCGATATTTCAAGCAATGCAAGACAAGCTTTTTAACGCGTGTACGCAGGAGCTAATAGAAGCAAAAGCACTTGTGATTTCAGACTATGCTAAAGGAACGCTTACACCTGAGCTATTAAAAAAGATTATACAGTTTGCTCGCCTGAGGGATATCCCAGTTATAGTTGATCCTAAAGGTTTAGACTTTAGCAAATATTTAGGCGCGACTGTCATTAAGCCTAATGAAAAAGAGGCTTATTTAGCTGCGGGATTAGAAAATTTTGAGCCTGTTGAAAAAGCAGCTGAGCTGCTTTTAGAAAAGAGCGGATCAGAAGCTATTTTTATTACAAGAGCCGATAAAGGCATTGCTGTTTTTGAAAAAAATAAAAAGATGGTTCAGTCAAAGGCTTTAGTGCGTAAGGTCAAGGATGTCACAGGAGCCGGAGATACAGTGTGTGCAACGCTTGCGTGCTGTATGGCAAATGGCTGGAGCTTGTCTATGGCAGCAGACTTAGCTAATGTAGCTGCAAGTCTCTCTATTGAAGATATTGGGTGCGTTGCAGTGACTTTATCAGAGCTTTCTAAACGCCTTTTAGAGCACCATTTCACCTCCAAAGTTTTTGAGCAAAGCCACCTCTTTGCTTTGAAGCAAGTTCTTCTCGATAGGCCCTTTGTTTTACTTGCTCTTCAAGAGTGTCAGCTTTTTTCAGCGGCTCTTTTTCATGCTGTACGCACACTAAATAGCCGAGTTGTAGAAGATGAAAGAGGTATAGACAGCCCCAAATCTTTAGAGATCGTAGTTTATCTTGATGCAGGTACATGCAAAAAAGATCTGCTTTCCATTTTAACCTCCTTGGAAGAGGTGGACTACATCATCGAAAAAGGAGAAAGCTTAAAGAGCTTGTGTGAAGAAATTCACCCTCACGAAATTTATAGTTTCAAAGAGGGAGTCTTACAGCGAGTCTCTCATTTTGACAAAGTGCTTGTTTAAACTAGAAACTAGGCTTGTTGCATCTCAGTGCTTATCTCAATTGCCTCTAGGCGCTCAATACGCACTTTTAGAGGAGGGTGAGTGGCAAAGAGGCTGAGCAGCTTTGACTCACTGCGGATTTGCATCGCTTCAAAACCAGTTTGCTTGTTTAAGGCTTTTTTAGGAGAGTGCGCCTTTTCTAAAGCTTGTAAAGCGTGAATCATAGGCATTTTTCCAGCAAACTCTGCGCCTCCTTTATCAGCGCGGAATTCTCTCCATCTAGAGACTAGAGCAATGAGCATAAAGCCTAAGAACATAAAGGCAATTTCAAAAACGATAGTGAGTATAAAATAGAGCATTGGGGAGAAGTTATTTCTCGATGAATTGCGAGACCTTCCTGAAACTGCTGAGGAGACTGCATACGCAAGTACTCGTGCAAAGAACATCACAAAGGCGTTAATAATCCCTTGTAAAAGAGTCATAGTTACCATATCGCCGTTGGCAATATGAGCCATCTCGTGGCCAATCACAGCTAAGACTTCCTCTTTTTTCATAGAGCTTAAAAGGCCTTTAGAAACAGCAATTAGACTGTTAGAGCGGCTAGGACCTGTAGCAAATGCATTAGGGGATTCAGAGCCGAATATACCCACCTGTGGAGCTTTAGGCAGGCGGGCTCGCTTAGCGATAATAGCCACGCTTTCTAAAAGCCATTTTTCTTCTGCATTTTGGGTATTTGGACTTATGATCTTTACTCCCATCATCCATTTGGCTATGTGTTTAGAGAGCAAAAGAGAAATGAAAGCGCCGCCCATACCCCAGATCAGACAAAAGAGCATAAGGTCTTTATAAGAGATGCCGTAAGAAGTGAGGTATGGCTGCACTCCAAAAAATGAAAGCACAATGTTAAGTGTCGTGATGATAACGGCATTTAAAATAAGAAATAGAGCAATGCGTTTAAACCAGGTCATAAAAAATCTCCCTATTTTTAGCTTTCTATTTATTGTTATTAAGCTTTACTTCTCCAAGCCCTGAGTATAAGGGAAAATAGGGTAAAAATCTAGGGGGTGTGCGCTTTTGGTTTGAAAGATTTGAAGCATGCGAGCTATTGTGGTAGCTAATAGCAGATATTCATCAAATTATAGCAGGAGCACATGCGTGGTTAAAGAAGAGTTGATACCAAAGGTGGGGTCAAAAAATGCAGGGCTATGGTCGGCATTAAAAGATAAGCTGACTCCAGGTGGATCGGCTATCAAAAAGCCTAAGAAAAACTGTTCTTGTTATGTATTGATTACCTGCACCGAGCCTTCAGGTGATGGAGATATGGAAGTAGAGATGACTTATGAAGGCGATGAGAGCTTAGTATCTTATCTTGTGGAGAATGCTCAGGTATTTTTTAAAAAGGACACATCTAATGAAGCATAAACGCGTTGAAGACTTAGCTCATGTATTTGATGAAAATAAAGAGACGTATTTGAAAGAGTTTTTTGAGTTTTTACGCTTCAAGAGTATTAGCACAGATGAGCAGTATGCACAAGATTTAGAAGCGTGCCACAAGTGGGTAGAAAAATGGCTAAAAGATCTTGGTTTTAAAACAGAGTTGTGGCCGTGTGATGTCTATCCAACAGTTTTTGCGCAAGATTTGAGCGCTGGTGAAAAAGCACCTACAGTTCTTATTTATGGCCACTACGATGTCCAGCCGGCCGATCCTGAAGAGCTATGGAAAAGCCCGGCTTTTGAGCCTTGTGTGCGCGATGGCAAAGTATATGCGCGAGGTGCATCTGACAACAAAGGGAATCTCTTTGCAACTCTTCTTGCTTTAAGAGAGATGCAAAAAGAAAAAGGTGGTTATGGCATCAATGTAAAGCTCGTTATAGAAGGGGAAGAAGAGATCGGCAGTCCTGGGCTTTGTCGCACAGTATTTGATAAGAAAAAAGAGCTTAAGTCGGACTATGTGCTCGTACCCGATATGAATATCCTTGGTGAGAATGAGCCAGCAGTCACTCTTGGGCTTCGTGGTATTGTAACAGCTGAAGTTACCTTTAAAGAGACGCAGCAAGATCTGCACTCTGGAATGTATGGAGGCTTAGCTTTAAATCCGCTTCATGCTTTAACCGAGGTTTTAGCGAGTATACGTGATTTTTCAACGGGTAAAATTCGTATCCCTCATTTTTATGATGGGATTCAAGAGCGCACAAAAGAAGAGATTGCTCAGCTTGAGCCTGCAGATGGTATTGTTGAGCACCTGCGTGAATCAGGAAGCGCGGCTAACGGAGGAGAAAAAGCGTACTCAGCAACAGAGCGCGTAGCGCTTCGGCCAACACTTGAGATCAATGGGATTTCAGGCGGTTATACAGGCGTAGGTTTTAAAACTGTGATCCCTTCTTCTGCGATTGCTAAAATTTCATGTCGCACAGTCACAGGTCAAGATCCTGAAAAAGTAGGCCATGCTTTAAAGCATTTTATTATTTCTCACGCTCCTGAAGGCATTGAAGTAGCGGTTAAATTAGGTCATGGAGCCAATGCTGCAAGTTCTTTAATAAATTCAGATATTGTCCAAATAGTGTCGAGTGCCTATGGTGAAGTTTTTGGGGTGCCGTGTAAATACGTAGTATCAGGCGGCTCCGTTGGAGTAACAAAACCATTGCAAGAGGCGAGTGGGGGACAGCTTGCGCTCATGGGATATGCGATAGCCGAAGATGCTATCCATTCACCTAATGAGAGCTTTAGTATTGCGCGACTTAAAAAAGGCTTTATGAATCAAACAAGAGTCTTGGAAAAAATCGCTGAGCACGCAGCCGGATCTCCGATGTAAATAAAGCACATTTCTTGCATACAACCTTGTGGGGACGAGGGCATGGAGGATTTAGGAGGTGCGCAAAAAACTTTTTGCGCAAGTCATTTTGTATTGGCTTTAGTAGGACCGCTACTGAGTTTTTTACCACTCATACTGATTTTTGAAGAAAGCCATTTAGAAGGCTTCGTCTTTACTGCACTTATTGTATCTGCTCTTAGCGCTTGTTTTTTGCTCGAGCGAAGAGGGCTTATGCTTTCAACGCTTATGCTGAGCTTTGCGATCTACTTATCAGATCTACAAACGCTTGGCCTCCCCTGTTTATGGGCAGCATTTTCCATAAGTTTTATGGTGAGCACCTACAGCTGGCAAGAGCTTAAAGGCATTTTTGTTCACTTTATAGAAGATGAGAAAGCGCTGTGTGCTCAGAGCCTTTATGCAAAAAGATTACAAAGGCCACAGTTCAGTATGCCCTTAGAGCACCATAGAGAGTCTCTTCAACAAAAAGGCTTTGATAAAAGCGCTGAAAAAAGTTCAGTAGCTTTAGAAAATAGCTATCACGAAAATAGCTCTGAGCCCTCTATAAAAAATCTACAAGATAGTAAAAGTGTCCATGACCCTAAGGTCATCTCTTTGCAAAAGCTTTTAGCGCTTACCCAGCATCAGCTGAAAAAAGAGGGTGAGAAAAATAAAGACTGTGAGCGAAAAATCACTCTTCTAGAAAAGCACTTTGAAGATCAAAACCACCAAGTAAATCATCTTTCAGAAGCTCTTAAAGAGAAAGCTATAAAAGAAGAGGTTTTATCTAATCCTAAGCAAAGCCAGTTAAGGGCTCAGTTTGAAGAGAAGAAAGAAGAGATCAAGGCACTTCGAAAAGAGCTCTTTGAGAAGCAGCTTAGCCTTGATACTGCTAAGAAAAAAGCGCAGGAAAAAGAATTAGAGACGCCTTCATACATCTTAGAAAAAAAACTAAAGCTTACACTCGAAGAGCTTAGCCGCTGCGAGTCTCAGGAGAAGAGGCTCTTAGAACTTGTGACTCACTGGAGCCAGGCTTAGCTAGTGTAAAAGGTTTTACCACTTAAGTCTGATAACTCTTTAGCTGTGATTGGCTTATGTGGGTCAGCAGGGGGGGGCTAGTTTGTTGAAAGCAGCATTAATAATGACGAGTGAAATCAAACTAACTGCGCCTACTGCGATGAAATGTTTTACGAATCCTCGGTTAAGACCAGCAGTAAATGAGAAGAGGTTTGGATAAAAAGCAGTGAATCCTTTTTTTTCTAAAAAGCATTGGCCTAAGAATAAGATACAAGGCGCAGCTATAGCATAGGGTGTTCCTACAAAGTTTAATTCCGCATCCAATAAAGAGATTTTATCTTGCATCTTTGCTTTGTAATTAGCAAAATCCTCGCTAAATCTATTTTGCGACGCAAAAACAAATATGTTACCAGAAACAACCATCATTGTTTCATAGACAGCTACTGATTTCCAAGGATTGGGAAGATGCTTTATAGAGAACTCCACGCCTACCTGACTAGCTATTATCGCTACAGCTGCAGTGCTTGCTAGCGCAGTATAGACTCTGTTCTGTGTGCTTTTTTCCATAGAGTCTAATGGAGAAGAAAATGTAGGCAGTCTAGGAGCAATGGCATGCGCGTATATAATAAGTGTAGCTGAGCTTAGTAGGGTGACTATAGCGCTTACTTGCAGGCGATCTCTTTGTCATCCAGCCTAGTCTATTTGGAAAAGCGTAAGAGGCCGCTAAGGGGCTAAAGGTTATAAGTGCATTTTTTGTGAAATCGAGTGCAAGTCCAGCGGTCATTTGTTTGCCTCATCTATGTGATTGAAATTTTCGTCTAGTGTAGCCAGCCTCACTGCTTAAATTCAAGGCTTTTCTGTAGGCCAAAAAGGGATATATTTTATTTACTACAGCACTATGGCATGAAAATGGCAGAAAAATATTGAAGAAGATAGCGATAGCAGCCTGGAAAAAAGTTACTTTTCCCAAGGAGTCAAAATCTCATGTCCTGAATCGGTAATCAGGATTGTGTGCTCACACTGCGCAGATTGGCCTCCATCTACTGTGTAGGCAACCCAGTCATTATCAGGGTCTATTTCACCTTCAGGCTTGCCTGTGTTGATCATAGGCTCAATTGTGAAGGTCATTCCAGGCACAAGCTCAATATCACAGGTATTTTTGTTGTGGGGGATAGCTGGGGCTTCATGAAACTCGACGCCGACGCCGTGGCCTACAAATTGATAGACAACGCTATAATTAGCTTTTGCAGCTACCTTTTCAATGACATCACCGATTTCATAGACTTTTACGCCGGGTTTTAAGATAGCGCACGACTCCATAAGGCAGTCATAGGTCACATCGATGAGCCTTTGTTTTTCTGGAGAGACCTTTCCTATACACACCATTTTACTGCAGTCACCATAGTAGCTACCTAAAACAGGGGAGACATCGACATTCAGAATGTCGCCTTCTTTGAGAGGGACATCATTGGGAATACCGTGGCAGATGACGTCATTTAAAGAGGTGCAAATACTAGCAGGAAAAGGAGGGTCGCCATAGCCCAAAGGGGCTGGGATGGCATTTGCTTTTTTGTGGAGACTACGTGCAAAGGTGTCGAGTTCTTTAGTGGTTATTCCAGGCTGAGCTTTAGCGCACACCTGCGACAGAATATCAGCTGCAAGGAGGCATGCTTTTTTGATGCCTTCAATTTCTTCAGGTGTTTTTAAAAGGATGTCGTACTGCTTACGATACGCTTCACGCAGCTTTTGATAGGGATCACTACTATCTACAGCTTTTCCAGAAGAAGTCGTATGAGTATTTTCTTTGGGGTAGTGGCATTTTTTCCATTTCTTTCCACTGCCACACCAGCATAAGTCATTACGCCCAATCATTTACTGCCATTCATGAAAATACGGATACCTTCTAAGAACATCTCTACAGACATTAGGGTCAAGATAAGACCCATCAATTTTTCAAGAGCTAAAAGACCTTTTTTGCCCAAAATGTTTTGAAGAAAAGAGGCGAAAAATAAGATGACTACTGATCCAAGCCATGCTAGAACGATCGCAGTGGTAACTTTTAGGTCGTTGGCTTCTTGGGTTGCGAATATAGTTACCGCAGCAAGCACTGCAGGGCCAGCAATAAGAGGAATAGCTAGCGGGACAATAAGAGGCTCATCAATCACTTGTTGCGGGTCTTTATCAGCAGAGCTTTTAAAAACCATCTCAAGAGCTATTAAAAACAAGATCACAGCACCGGCTATGTAAAGAGCATCTTTTTGGATATGTAAAGCTTGCAACATCGCCTCACCGCCAAATTGAAACCCAATCATAATTCCAAGAGCAATAAGCATCTCGCGGATTAAGATGATGCGCTGGCGTTTAGGTTTAAACGGGTGAAGCGTTTTTAAAAAAAGAGGGATGTTGCCCACAGGGTCTATGAGCACAAATAAAGCAAAAGCTAAAGCAAAAATTGTCATAAGAAATAAAATACCACATAGGGTGGGTAGTTGACAAGAGGCTATTGCTTAGAAAAAGGATTGCTTTTGGCTAGCTGATTTAAGCCTATAAAAAAGGCTTTGGAGCTTTTTTTTCTCTGCACTTGATCTAAGTGTTATCAGTGCAAAGAGGTCTTCGTTTTTAGTAAAAGCGGCTTGTGTCCAGTTAGCAGAGCCTATATAAAGAGTCTCACCATCTATTAAAGCGAGTTTTTGGTGCATAAGACCTAATCTCCGATAAGTGCGCACCTCTAAGTTTTTAATCTTAGAGGTTTGGTTAAGCTTCACCTTTCTATCAAAGATGCCCTGAACAGATACTCCGCGAAAAGCAGCCTTTTCTAAAGCCTCTAAAAGGCGCGGGTGGGTGCAGGTAAATAGAGCTAGCTGAATAGAGGTTTTGGCTTGATCAATGACTGCAAGGAGCTCTTCTAAAGCGTCAGGATTAGGGAGTAGGTACAGTTTTAGATCAGGGGTCAGGAATTGGCTCAAGTTTTTATTTTCTAAGCACGCTTTTTTCAGCCACAGGCAAAGCTTTGGATTAAATAGACCGATAATAGAGTTTGAGTACATAGAAAGAGAGCTTTTCGTGAAATTGGCTGTGCCAAAAAAAAGGCGCTCATTATCAACGATTAGAAGCTTTCTGTGAGCAAGTGCACTAAAAGTTTTAGGGTTAAGTGAGATCTTAGAGCTTAAAGACTTTAGAGCATATTTCTGTGTGTGCTTAGGGTCATACAGAGCTATGACATCAAGGCCTAAAGCAGCTTTTTCGTTTAAGGTTTTTAAAAAAGCAGGCTCTTCTAAAGAAAAGGCAGAGAGAAAAAGAGAATTTTTCGCCTCAGATGTAGCAGACAAAAGAGTCCATTTTAAGCTGTTGCGAGTTTCATTGGAGTAAAAAACCAGCGGCTCAGTGTGCGTGGGGAGCTGGGGTCTGAAGGAGGTATAGACAATCCACAGCAAGCACGAAAGAGCCGCCAAAAATAGAAAACTTTTTTTAAACCTTTTGGCCTTTTGCACGCATCTCACGAACTACAGCTTCAAGGCCCTTTTTAGTGATCGTACGCATAGCACTTGTACATAGGCGCAGAGTAATAAAGCGCTTTTCTTCTTCTAGCCAAAATCTCTTTTTAACAAGGTTAGGTAAAAAGCGGCGCTTAGACTTGCCTGTGATGTTAAGCCCAATACCTTTCTTTTTCTTTGCGATACCGCGGGTATTGTATGTGCGTCCTTTAGCGGGCTTTTTTCCTGTAACTTGGCACTGGCGTGACATAAGAGGCTCCTTTAATGGTGTATGGGAGCAATATACCACCTGTTTTTTTATCGTTCAAGTAAAACTGTCATAGGGCTGCTACAGGGGGATGATTTGAGGGGGTGGTTTCGAGCAGCAGAGGCTTCTCGATCTCTTTTTTCAATTTAATTACTTGATAGTCAGTTATTTGCAAAAAAATAAAAGGCGTTAGTATTTTGTTTATTTTAAGTGTGATTTTTACTATAATGGCTTCTATATATAGAATTATTAATATTGAAATAAGGTGTTTTTATGTCTAACTATTTGCAAGCAGCAAGAAATAGACTTGGGCAAGCAGGGGGCTATGCTATTAATACAGCTAATAGGCACCCTAACAGAAGCTAGTATGGTTGGGGTGGGGTCGATCTATGCCTTATTCTCCTATTTACCTTCTGCTGTAGGAGCTCTTTTAGGGCCATCGGCTAAAGCTGTGACTTCTGTAGCTATGATGAGCTTAGGCAGTATTGGGGGTATGTCTGCTGGAGGTCTTTTACTCAAATCAAACAAATCAAAAGCTATCCCAAGAAGTGAAAATTTAGGTGACAGAGTAATAGACCACTTACCTACAGCATTTTCACTTTTTATAGGCGCACCCTTTGTGTGGTATTTTGGACACTCGAGCGTCTTTACAAATAGTATTTTCTTACCTAAGAGCGCAATTTTAGCGCCTCTATTTACTGACATTGGAGCCCATGTTGTAGGATCTGTTTCCACTATTGCTTATCTGTCTTTATTGGCTAAAGATTGGGGAACACCTGCTTGCCAGGGAACAAAGTATATGGAAAAGGCGATTGCGACAAGAACATCTCCCTTACAAGAAGGGGGTGACGAAGCGGTTGATACGAGTGAGCCAGGTCGTTTTGAGGATACTGAGGGTCCCGAACCGACAATTTTATTTAACACATTTTTAAAGAGCATAAAGGAGATAGAGATAAGCGTGCCATCTGGAGAAAAAACTTCTGTTACGCTCGAGTGGGGGAATAGAGTCACAGGGAATCTAGCGCAAGATACGGTGTGTCAGACAGGTTGTCTGGTTATAAAGTCCAACAGCTTTTCTGAAGTAGTAGCTCATATTCCTGCTTCAAGGCTTTGTAATCCTTGGAATAGTTTGTATTCGAGGGTTACCTGGGAGGAAGTGAGCTCGATGCGAAGCGATTTAGCAGGGCTAAAAGCAGAGGACCCTAATCGCACAGTTAGAAATCAGGTGGTAAAAGCTGAAGAAGCAGAAAATTTAGATGCTGTTCCAGCTCTAGCAGAGGAAAATAAAGCACGCGATGCCATATTTTGCTTTGCAGCAGAAGCACTGAGATGCGCTTTTTCAATTGAGGGTGAAGCAGGAGCAGATCTTAATTGCATGAATCTAGGACATGGCGTTAGTGCTCGCATTGTTTTTAAGGGTGCTCCAGCTGAGTAAAAAATATTAAAAAGCGAGCTTTACTCTTTGAATGCTTATCTTGAAAGTGGTGTTTAAGAGTGCTAAAAGACAAATATTAAATTTACTTTCCTAGTCAAGTCTCCCTATGTTACAATGATCCCGTTATGGATAAAGGAAAACCTAGAAATAAAGCCGAAATTATTGAGATCACTGCTGAAGTGCTCGATGAAAAGGTTGAAAATATCCGAAAAGCCAAAGGCCCAAAACCCTCTTTAGAAGGGCAAATTAGGCAAAGGCTTTCGTTTGCATGGCTTGGAGTTATCTCTGCGCTATGGTTTGTTTTTTCTCTTATAGAAATTTTCTTTAAAGCCCTTGGCGTTTTACTAGGTCTTTTTGTAAATAAGCAGGCAAATGGCAAGCTCCTAAGATCTGTTAGAAACCTCGTCCTTCCGATTGGCTACGTAGCTAGTTGCGCTATTGCGGTCATTGTGCCGAGTCTTGGAATAGCCGTACTACGTAAAATTGATAAGTTTGGGATGCGCGCAGGCGGAGCTGCCTACGGCATCATCCGTCTTATGTTTGTCAAGTACCTCTAGGCTTTTATTTCCTCTAACACCACTTTATCTTGAGCCTTGTCAAAAGAGAGTTTTTGCTTGGAGCCAGGCTTTATTCTGTTCGCTAAAAGACTATCAGCTAATAGATTGACCACCTCTTTTTGGATTAGCCGTTTTAATGGACGCGCTCCAAAAGCAGGGTCGTAGCCGCGGTCACCTAAGAAGTGAAGCACTTTCTCATCCCATGAAAGCTCAATATCTTTATCTTCAAGAAGTTTAGTTGTGCGCTTAAGCTGCAGCTCAACAATTGACTCCATATCTTTTTTCTCAAGAGGTAAGAAAGGAATAATCTCATCTAAGCGGTTTAAAAACTCGGGTCTAAAATGAGATGAGAGTTCAGGCTCAAGCACCTTTAAAATAGCTTCAGTATCCATAGAAGGCTTTTTCTTAAGCGCTTCTAAAAGAGCTGCTGAACCTAAGTTTGAAGTCATGATGAATAAAGCGTTTTTGCAGTTTATCGTGCGGCCCTTAGAGTCAGTAATTCGCCCATCGTCAAAGACTTGGAGCAAAATATTAAAAACGTCCATATGCGCTTTTTCAACTTCATCTAAAAGCACAACGCTATAAGGGCGCTCACGTAGAGCTTGAGTAAAAGCGCCGCCTTCATCATACCCCACATATCCTGGAGGAGAGCCGATAAGCTTAGAGACGCTGTGCTTTTCCATGTACTCAGACATGTCTAAGCGGATAATGGCTTCTTCTTGATCAAACAGTTCACGGGCGAGTGCTTTAGCAAGTTCTGTTTTCCCAACACCTGTTGGGCCAACAAAAAGAAAAGCGCCTATAGGCCTGTTAGGATCAGAAAGGCCTGAGCGTGCGCGTCTAATCGCTTCAGAAATAGTTTTTATTGCAAAAGGCTGACCTACAACACTTTTACCGATCACTTTTTCTAGTCTTAAAAGCTTTTCAGCCTCTTTTGTCTGCATCTTTTCTACAGGAATGCGGCTCCATTTGGAGACAATTTGAGTAATTAATGCTTCATCGACCTCTTCTTTTAGAAGAGGATCACCAATCGCATTAATAGCTTCACTTGCTTTATCAACGGCCTCTTGCACAAGAGGAAGTTCACTATAGCGAATCTCAGCTACGCGGTTGTAGTTAGAGCTGCGCTCAGCTTCTTCTTCTTCAAAGCGGAGTTTTTCAACCGCATTTTTCTTTTCTTTAAGTGTTTCAATAAGCGCTTTTTCCTCTTTCCAACGCGCATTTAGCCTAGAAAGATCGGCTTGAACCACTTTAATAGCCTCTTCTGTAGAAGCATTTTTCTTGGTTTCTTTTTTTTCTGCTTCTAAGCGAACCATAAGAGTTGAGAGTTCTTTTTCTTTTAGGTCGATAGGCAAGGGACGTGAGCCAAGTTGTAATCTTATGGAACTTGCCGCTTCATCAATGAGGTCGATCGCTTTATCAGGTAAAAAGCGCTCAGGTAAATACCTAATAGAGAGTTTAACAGCAGCAATAATTGCGCTATCAGTGATGCGCACACCGTGAAAAATCTCATACCTCTCTTTTAAGCCTCTTAAGATAGTAATAGCATCTTCAGCGGAAGGCTCATCCACATTCACTGCTTGAAAACGTCTTTCTAAAGCGGGGTCTTTTTCAATATACTTTTGATACTCGCCTAGAGTGGTAGCTCCTATACAATGCAGGGTACCACGAGCAAGAGCCGGCTTTAAGAGGTTTGCTGCGTCCATAGCTCCTTCTGCAGCGCCAGCACCTACAAGGGTATGCACTTCATCAATAAAGAGAAGGATTTTGCCCTCAGCCTCTTCAACCTCTTTTAAGATAGCTTTTAGGCGCTCTTCAAACTCACCGCGGTATTTGGCGCCAGCAATAAGGCTTCCCATATCGAGGGCAAAAAGCTCTTTATCATGTAGAGAGTCAGGCACATCTTTTTGTATGATTTTATGAGCTAGGCCTTCTGCAATAGCTGTTTTTCCTACCCCAGGCTCACCGATGAGTAGGGGGTTGTTTTTGGTGCGTCTTGAAAGTACCTGCATTGTTCTCCTTAACTCTTCATCACGCCCAATAACAGGGTCGAGCTTCCCTTCTTTGGCAAGCTGAGTTAAGTTTTTGCAGTACTTCTCAAGTCCATTTACGTTTGCTTCTGAATTAGCAGAGTCCATTTGTTTGCCTCCACGCATATTTTTTATTAAGGTATTAAGATCATCTGTAGTGAGAGTACTATTTTCTATAAAAGTAGCAAAAGGGGGGCTTTTTTTATCCCAAAGAGCAAGAAGGCACGCATCTGATCCAATATAGCTATCACCAAAATCTTTAGAAAAGCTTTGAGCTGTTTGCAGTAGCTGCGATAAGTCTGTGCTCATTGAAGGAGCGCTTGCTTGACCTTCAAATTTAGCATTTTTTTCTGCGGCCTTTTGGGCTACGGATAAAAAAGCCTTTTTATCGAGATTGGCTTTTTCAAAAATTGATGAGAGAAAAGAAGTTGTTTCTTCTCCAAGAGCTGTAAAGAAATGGGCAGGCGTGACAAGAGTCTGTTTTTCTTTTTGCGCATTTTCTAAAGCGCTTTGCAGCGCTAAGACTACAGGCTGCGAAAAGTTTGCATTCAAAACATTACCCCAATATTCCCTTACTTAAGCTCTTATTTTATCTTGAGAATTTTATTTACGCAATTTTTGGTTGATGTATACTATTTTTTTTTGGATTTTAGAGAAGATAGGGCTAATAAAAGGAGCGCAAATCAGGATGAATTTTGATTCTAAAGAGGCGCATCTAGGCTCTTTGCAAGAGCAGGTTTTTGAAGGCATTGGCCTTTCAGAGGGTGTGGCTTTTGGAAGAGCTGTTGTCATTGCTCAAAAAAGTGTTGATTTTGAAGAGGTCAATATTGATCAAAGCGAAGTCGAAAGTGAAGTCACTCGCTATCAAAAAGCGCTAAGCCGTACTAGGCATCAGCTAGAATCCATAAATGAAAATGAGCCTGTTGGTCAAAGTATTCAAGTCTCTCACATCATGCAAGCGCACATAGAAATCTTAAAAGATCCTCTTTTAACGACAGAAGTAGAAAAAGCGATCCGCTCAGAGCAGAAAAACGCAGAAGCGGTCATGCATGGGATCATTAATGAATGGCAGTCACATACAAGCTTTTTAAAAGACCCTTTTTTTGCTGAACGCTCTAAAGATATTCAAGACTTATCCCACCGCGTTTTAGGGAATTTGGGCGTTGATATCAGCTTTTCTTTAGACAAGCTAGACGAAAGAAGTGTTGTAGTTGCTCCTGAGATAGCTTCTATGCACGCTCTGGAAGCAAGCCCTGACAAAGTGAGTGCTTTTGTCACTAAGATAGGGGCTAGCACATCCCATGCGGCTATTATCGCAAAAGCAAAGGGTATAGCGTATGTCACAGGTATTGACTTAGATGATGTGGGCTTAATTGAGCGTATCATTGTTGATGGCAAGGCAGGCAGAGTAATTATTAACCCCACACTCAAAACGTTAGAGGCGTATGAGTATAAGGAAAAAGAGCGCCTTAAAGCAAAAGCATGTGCGCTCAAAAGTAGGCCTGAGCATACAGAGACCCGAGATGGAGTCCATGTAAAACTTATGGCTAATATAGCACTTGCCGAAGAGGCAATAGGGGCTATCGAAGAGGGAGCTCAAGGCATTGGGCTTGTGCGCTCTGAATACCTTATTATGGGAAAAGGCAAGCTTTTAGAAGAAGAAGCGCAGTTTGCTCTTTATCAGAAAATAGCTCTTGCATCGGGGACTTTGCCAGCTATTATTCGCACATTAGATATTAGCCAAGATGATCTAGCTGAGGTTGTGGGTGAGGCTATGCCGCACAGCCCAGCTCTTTATAGAGGCCTTAGGTGGTTGCTTAAAAATAAAAACTTTTTCCGCTCCCACCTAAGAGCGATTGTCCGAGCAAGTGCTTATGGCAATATTAAGGTGATGTTTCCTATGGTCACCGATATTTCAGAGCTTTTAGAGGCTTTGGCTATCTTAAGCGCAGTTACCAAAGAGCTTGGGATGACTCCACTCAAAGTAGGGTGTATGATTGAAAACCCTGCAGCAGCTCTTATGAGTGAGGTGTTTGCTCGCCATGTTGATTTCTTTGCGATCGGCACAAATGATCTGACACAGTATAGCATTGCTACAGACAGACGATTTTCTTTTAATAAAGAGGTCTTTTGTCCCATGCATCCTGCTATTGTACGCTTGATTGATACGATCGTGAAAGCAGCACAGAAAGCTCAAATTGATGTACTTGCTTGCGGTGACACTTCATCAAGCCCAGCTTATGCACCTTTATTTATCGGGTTAGGTGTTTATACTTTATCGATGCCTTCACGCGCATTGAATAAGATGCAGCGCTTTGTCGCAAAGCTCGATCTAAAAGAGGCTAAAGCTATTGCTGAAGAGGCTCTAAAAATAGAGTCAGGATCAGAGATGACTAATTTCTTGCAAGAGCAGTACAGGCGTCTAAAAGGTGAAGGGTAGCTAAAACCCGAAGCCCGGCATGCCAGGAACTTCTACAGCATCATCGACTTTTTTAAGAACGTCTTGAAGGGCTGTATAGATAAGATCTTCTAAAGCATCAGGCGCACTAGGATCAATACAGCTAGGATCTACCTTTACTTTTTTGACTTCGTGATTGCCTGTGAGGGTGATTTCTACTAAGTTAGAGGCTGAGCCTGTAACTTCTAGTTTACGCATTTCATCTTGCATTTTTGACATTTGGTCTTGAAATGCTTTCATCTGTTTTTTTTGTTTGGAAAAACCGCTTCCCATTAGGGTGACCTCGTTTGTAGATTGGCTTCAAGCTCAACCGCTGCAAAGCGGATAAGCGCATCGTGTTTTGCTTTTAACTTTGGTGGACGCATGTCTTCTTGAGTATTTGAGTTAGCACTATTTGGAGCTTCAACACTATTGTTAGCTTGATTAGCATCCTGAATACTGTCTTTAGTAGGTGTTTGAATCGTCTCATTCACTGGGGCTACAATAATTTGGGGAGATTCAGCTTTAGGAGGGGTTTCTTTTAGAGGAGGCTTTATTTCTTTTGTATTTGAGGTGAGTGGAGTTGATTGAGAAGAGCCAATAACTTTTAAAAGAACAATCTCAAGTAACGCCTGTTCTGATAACACGTGAGGCAGACGCACTAAGGCATCGATAACAAAATCAATAAGCGATAGACATTCACTTTGTGTGTAAACCCTACTAGAGGCTTTAAAGTCATCGAGATATTCTTTTTTATCCTGCAGGTAAATGCTTAGGTCTGAACCTGTATAGACAAGCATTAAAGCGCGCAGATGCTGCAAAAGAGCTTCTAAAAATGATTTTGCACTTTGTCCTGATTTTAAAAGAGTAGCTGTAAGCTCAAAAGCAAAGCCTAAAGACCCTTTTTTCTTAGCCTTATCAAGAGCAAAAAGATGCTTTTCAGAGGCAATTCCAAGCGCTTTTTGTACCGATTCTAAGGTAAGCTCTGGGTCAAAAGCGTAGGCCTGATCAAAAAGAGATAAAGCGTCGCGCATCCCACCTTCTGCTTTAGCAGCAATAAGAGCTAAAGATTCTAAAGGAGAGGGCGGGCATAATTTTTCTAGAGCTTCTTTAATAAGAGCCGTTTCAATGCGCTCTAGGAAAAATCTTTGGCAGCGACTTATAATAGTTGCGGGTAGTTTTTGAGGCTCTGTTGTTGCAAAAATAAACATAACATGGGCTGGAGGCTCTTCTAGTGTTTTAAGTAGCGCATTAAAAGCTTCTCTAGTCAGCATGTGGACTTCATCTATAATGTAGACTTTAGTCTTTCCTGGGCTAGGTGTATAATTAGCGGTTTCATTGATCTTGCGAATCTCATCGATTCCTCTATGAGAAGCTCCATCGATTTCAATTACATCCATCGAGCGGCTAGCGGCAATATCTTTGCAAGAAGGGCATGTGCCACAAGGCTCATATCCTGTGCGACTTTCACAGTTGAGCGCCTTTGCTACAAGGCGTGCTAGCGTTGTTTTCCCTGTTCCTCTAGGACCACACAAAAGGTAGGCTTGAGCAGGTGATCCAGCCATAATCGCATTTTGTAGTGTCGTCACAACAGCTTGTTGCCCTACGACATCACCAAAGTGATTGGGTCGGAATTTGCGCGCTGAAGCTTTTGGGGTCATTGTTTCCATAGAGTCCATGATATAGCTTCTGTGGAAAAACCTGCAACCATGCGCAGCACATAAGGTTTTTCTAGTTAAAAGGGGTAGAAGGTGATTAGACTCAAGCGCTGAGCTATTCTAAAATTTTTGACATCTTTCTATTTTTTAATGCATACAGAGGTTTTGGAGGTATTTTGCAATACTCCATTTGCTGTTAATACAGAGACAAAGCAGGTGAAAAAAAAGTTCAGGCTGCTCTCAATAGAGCTTGAAAAACTTAAGTTTGTTAAAAAATTATTAAAACAATCTGCCATCTGCTTGCGAAAAGAGCCCGTATTCTTTACTCTTGTCTATTGAGAGATTTATAAGAGGGGATATGGCTAAGTGTACTTGGTTTAATTCTAGGGGAAGCTGTCTATGAGCAAAGGTGCACAGACGTCTTGGGGCCAAAAGCTCAAAAGTCAGTTTTCTTGGCCTGATGGTTTAGGTGTTCGCCTTTCTATTGTTTTACTTTTCACTCTTTTATTAGCAGCTTTTATCCATATGCGGGGAGTTAAGGTCTCTTTTCTAGAGGCGGGTTCTATCGCAAATAAATATGTCGTAGCCCAGACAGATTTTGAATTTGCAGATGAAGAGGCCTCTATGCGCCTCAAAGAGAAGTCTGTGCGTAATTTAGGAACAATCTATTGGGTTTCTAAGATGCAAATTGATGAAGCTCGTCAGGGGTTTGATCAGTATTGGATGGCAGATCAAAATATTGGCAGATCAGAGCTAGGGGAATATCATTTAGCAGGAGAGGTCTTTACTAGCGAGCTTTTAAGTGAGCGCTTTACAGACCATAAAACTCTTCTAAAGGTGAAAGATGCAGATATTTCGACAGCTCATTTTACCCGTTTTATTATGCCAGAGAGTCTAGAAGCAGTGTTGCCGGATAGTTTTTGGGACTCTTTCCGTCATACAGCTTTTGGGGGGCAGGGTTTTTCGAAAGAAGTTGAAAATTATGTGCTTAGTTATTTCAAGGGTGTAAATTGGAAGTTTTCTCAAGATAGAGATTTAGAAGATAAAGTGCGTTTAGCTCTTCAAAGCTCGATTCCTAAAAAGCAGACGCGGGTCCGTGCAGGAAGTCGCATTATTGAAAAAGGAGAGAGGGTATCTTCTAGGCATACGACTATGATGCAGTCTATGAAGACAGCTTTAGAGAAAAATCGAAAGCGGTGGCATCTGATCACCGTTTTAGGAAGCTTTGTCTTATCTTCACTTTTTGTTCTTTGCGTCTATATCTTTTTGCGCCTGCGGACATCTTCAATCATTAAGAGTTCAAAAAAGCTTCTTCTCTATGGGGTTATTGTAGCGCTTGCTTTGATCTTAGGAAAAGCTACTGAATATTTCTTGATTGAACATCCTAGCCACCTTATAGAAACAGCTCACTATCCTTTGTTTGTCCCTTTTGCTGTTATTTTGCTTTGCGTTCTATTAGATATGGGAACAGCTATTTTCACGACCCTCTTACTCGCTGTAGTCTTTTCTATTACAATGCCTGTAGATACCCACAAGTTTCTAATTGTGAATCTAGTTGGGTCTATGTTTTGTCTCTTTAATGTCCGAAGTGTGCGTAAGAGAACTGAAATTTTTTGGATGTGCGCTAAAGCATGGATCGCCTGCGCTTTTGTTGTGATTGGGTGCAATTTTTCTGAGGATCTCTTTTGGGGAGCAGCCACCATAAATGAGCTTACGAGTGTCGGTATCTTTATGGGGATCACCGCTATTCTCTGTATTGGTGTATTACCTCTTTTAGAATCTCTTTTTCAGATTATGACAGATATCACCCTCATGGAGTTCTTAGACCCTAACAACGAGCTTCTAAGAAAACTGAGCATTGAGGCTCCTGGTACCTACCAGCACACTTTGCTACTTGCTAACTTAGCAGAAGCTGCAGCTGTTTCTATTAATGCTAATGGGACGTTTTGTAGGGTTGCCGCGATGTACCACGATATTGGCAAAGTGGTAAATCCCCAATACTTCACAGAGAATCAGCAAGGGGGCCTTAACATGCATCAGCTGCTCACTCCTACAGAGTCAGCGGGTGTGATCATTGGCCACGTTTCTGAAGGAGAGCGCCTTGCTAGGGAGTATAACCTGCCTCAAAGCTTTATCAATATTATCCGCGAGCACCACGGTACAACGCTTGTTTATTACTTTTATAGAAAAGAGCTCGAACGTCAATCAGGAGATAGTGATGCTGTCAACGATCGCACTTTCCGCTATCCTGGGCCTAAACCTCGCACAAAAGAGTCAGCAATCATAATGATTGCTGATATGGTAGAAGCAGCTGTCCATACCTTAGATGAGTTTGCAGAAGAGCAGATTACAGAGCTTGTCACGCGCCTTATTCACCAAAGAGCTGAAGATGGTCAGTTAGACCACTGCCAGCTTACCTTTGAAGAGCTTTCTAAAGTCAGAAAAACGCTTATTAGGAATATCTTTCTCGCAGGGCACCGGCGGCCTGTCTACCCTTCAGTGCCTGAGAAAAAGCGTGAAGAGCCTGTAGAAGAGGTTTAAAGTCCTCTGTAGGTTAATCTCTTAAACTATCTAATAGGGCTTTCCCAGCCTTCATCTATAGCCGCCGCAGGCAGTGCACTATTGCCATGATGTGCAGCTGGCTGCATAGCATCGCGCCTACGTAAAAAAGGAGATCCACCTAGAACTTGAGTAAGATTTTTTGACAAAGGGCTATCAGTAAGTACGCGGATTTCATAAGGACTTTGACCTGTATTTAGAGAAGCGAGTTCCTTTAGAGAGCTGTCTCCTAACTTAAGCATAATTGGAGGTTCGCCCACAGCTGGGGTTCCTTCGGGATAAATACCTAGAAAGGTTGCGGGTATTCCATCAGGGGATAGGTGCTGCCCAATGATAAAGGAAGAGACATTAAAGGTGCGTATGGCAGACGCCTGCGCTAGGGAACTGTATGTACAAGGTAATGATCTTTGCCAGTCAGAGACTAGATTATGAATACGGTTAGAAGTATCTAAATCTATACCGTCGTTTTGCATATGAACAGTAGCTAATGATGTTCCATCAACTGTTTGATCTATGAGCACTCTAACTACACAAACGGGGATTCTATTTTGAATACAGTGAAGAAGCGCTTCTTTATTATAACGAGAGGCATGTCCCTGAAGAGTGCCTAGGGGTATGCCACCTCCTGTTTGGTTATCCAATAGGATAAAAGGGGCTGGAGCTGCTCGAACTGCCATAAAAATTTCCTTTGTATAAGTTACGTAGGAAACATTTTACTTGGTTGTATGTTTTTTTTCAAATGTTTCAATAAGGCGCGCAAGTTTTTGGTCACATGCTCCTATCGAAACTTCCATATCAGCGCCTACATTTCCTTTGAGCTCAGCGTAGAGTTTAAGCTTAGGTTCGGTGCCGGAACCGCGAATTGTGAGCTTGCCTTCATTTTCTAAGCGGTAGGCTAAGACGTTGGATTTAGGTAAAAGAATTTTATCCATTTTGCCAGAGACTACATCTAGACGTTCGGATTTTTCATAATCTTCAACAGCAATTACTTTGTGGCCATCGATCTCTTTGGGATAAGAAGTGCGTAAGTTTGTTAAGATAGCTTTGATTTTCTCTTGAGACTCTAAGCCAGGCTCAAAATCAATAGAGTGTAGTTTTTGCCGATACAGTCCAAAACGCTCAAAGATTAGATAGAGTTTATCAACAAGCGTTTTTCCTTGAAGCTTTGCATCAAGAGCTATTTCGCAGCCTAAGCCTGCTGCTACAAGTGCATCTTTATCACGCGCATGTGTGCCAAAAAGGCAGCCGTAGGACTCTTCCGCTCCGAATATAAAATCAGGGGAGTCAGCAGCCTTTTCCCACTCATGAATCTTTTCACCGATATATTTAAAGCCTGTGAGTGTATCGACAACAGAGGTGTTAAAGTGATTTGCTATTCGAGCAAAAAGCTCAGTTGTGACAATGGTCTTAACGCAAGCGGGTTTTTTGGGCATGCGGTTTTGCTTACTTAACTGCTCAAGAATATAGTGTAAAAAGATGCACGCCATTTCATTGCCTGATAGACAAACAGACGCGCCTTTATGTAGGGTTGCGACCCCTAAGCGGTCTGCGTCAGGATCAGTAGCAATAAATAGGTCCGCATTTTCTTTTTTGAGTTGATCGAGCCCTGAGCGCATAGCAGCTGTTTCTTCAGGGTTAGGTTTTGGCGCATTTGGAAAGTCTCCATCTGGAGTCATTTGCGACTCTACAAGAGAGTCGCTCTTAAAGCCCCAATCGGCAAGCAGCCTTGGTACAAGGGTGATACCTGCGCCGTGCAAAGGGGAGTAGATGACATTAAGCTCAGATCCTTTGTTTTTGTTTTGCTCAGGCTGCAATTGTAAAGAGTGCGTAGCTTTTAGATAGTCGCTATCATACTCAGAGCCAATGCTGCAAATTAAAGGGCTGTTTGCCTTAGCTTTTGTAACGCTTTGCATAGAATTGATACGCTCTACTTCTTTAATGATTTCGCTATCATCAGGGGATGTGATTTGCGCACCATCAGCGCTATAGACTTTATAACCGCTGTACTCTTTGGGATTGTGAGAAGCTGTGATGTTAATCGCAGCTGAAGCTTTTTTATGTCGGCATAAAAAAGAGATAAAAGGTGTTGGGCGAAGCTCTTTTAGGACATAGGCTTTGATGTTATTGCCTGCGAGTATTTTACTAATTTCATCGGCAAAAATTTGAGAATTATGGCGGCAGTCAAAGCCGATGACTACAGAGAGAGAAGGCTCTTCTTTATTATTTTCAAAGCGCTTTTTCAAAAAGTTTGCAAGGCCTTGTGTTATAAATGCGATTGTTGTGCGGTTCAGTCTTGCTGAACCTATTCCCATAGGTGCACGCACCCCGCCTGTCCCAAACTTAAGCGCGCCGCAAAAACCTTCTTTGAGAGCCTCGGGATCTTCACGTAAAAGGCGTCTGATCTCCTCTTTTGTCTCATTGTCAATACTATCACAGAGCCATGCTAAGATATTTTTCTTAGTCTCATCATTTAGCGGTGTTTCGTTTACAAGAGTTTGATCAAGACTCTTCTGAGGGTTTATGGGTGCGCTCATATTGAATCTGCTCGGTTAAATTTTCTTGGATAGAGGGAAAAGCTACGACGTTAGCTTCTTTATGGTTTATACCTTCACAATAGCGTGCTTCATTTTCCCATGACCGTTTACTTTTAAGGATTTCAGGCCAAAAAGGATACGTGCGGCACTGCTTAGGGCGGTGGGGGTAGATGGAGCATGCACCATCTTCAGCTAAGAAAGTGCAGTCAAAGTCGCCTGGATTTTTTTCGCTTGGAATTTCAGTAAGCGATCTTTTTTTCTTATATTTTTTTAAGGAGCCGTTTTTGGGATTTTCTTCCCTTTTGACTAAGTGGGTGTGCTTTTCTTTTAACTCTTCAAGAGAGATGTTTAAATACTGAGCGATTTTCTTCATCTCATTATCATTGACCCAAACAAAACCCTCAGGACCAGTGCAGCACCTGCCGCACTGTGTGCAACTAAAACGCACCCCTTTTTTGTACCAAACATCTTTATCCATAAGAGATCATTATGAGACGTTTTTTGAGGGATGTCAAGGTGGCTGAAAAAGAGTGATCCTGCATAATGAAGCGAGTATAAGGATAAGGCGCACATCTATGACAACGAAAAGAGAGCATTGGGGATCTAGGTTTGGTTTTATTATGGCTGCTGCAGGCTCTGCTATTGGTCTTGGTACTATGTGGCAGTTTCCCTATATGCTGGGACAAAATGGTGGCGGCGCTTTTTTACTGGTTTATCTTTTATGTACCCTTTTTATTGGTGTGCCAGTTTTTATTGCAGAGCTTCTTATCGGCAGGATGGGGCAAAAAGGCACAGTAGGTGTATTTCATCAAGTGATGAAAAAGCATACACCGTGGTGTGGTGTGGGCTGGCTGGCTATGGCCTCCTCTTTAATTATCCTCGCCTATTATTGTGTAGTTGCTGGATGGGGAATTCACTATTTCTTTATGTCGTTATGCCAGTTTTATGTGGGTTTAAATGCGCAGGAAATCGGCTCTATTTTCGACACAATGCTAAAGTCTCCAGGTCTTAATATTTCAGGACAGATTATTTTTCTCTTAATCACAGCAGGTGTCGTTTATCAAGGCATACGTAAAGGTATTGAGTACTGGGCTAAGATTTTAACGCCTGCTTTGCTGATTTTACTTTTATGCTTGCTGCTTTATGGAGTGACTCTAAAGGGTTTTCCTGAAGCTATGCGCTTTATTTTCTATCCCGACTTTAGCCAGATAAAGCCTTCTGGGATATTAGCTTCTTTGGGCCTTGCTTTTTTCACACTCAGTCTTGGTCAGGGGATTATGTTGACCTACGGTAGCTATATGGAAAAAAGTACCGATGTGCCTAAAACGACGCTGATTGTAGCTTCTATGGATATTGTGGTCTCGATCTTCTGTGCGATGATGATATTTCCTATTATGTTCACTTTTGGCTTTCCTGTAGAGGAGGGAAAAGGCCTTATCTTTAAGGTGATGCCTGCTCTTTTTAACCAACTTCCAGGAGCGCTTCTAATCTCATGCTCTTTTTTCCTCCTCTTTGTGTTCACAGCGCTCACATCTTCTGTCGCTCTTTTAGAGGTCTCAGTCGCTAACTGGATAGATCTTTTCGGCTTTTCACGTAAAAAAGCGGTTATTTTGTCTTCTGTAATTATCTTTATTTTAGGAGTGCCTTGCGCTTTATCAGGATCAGGATTGCTTTTTCCTGATTGGCAAGTGCTCTATGGCATGAACTTTTTTGATACGATGGTCCACCTAATATCTCTTTGGTTTTTGCCTATAGGAGGGCTTTTAGTTACCCTGTTTGCTGGATGGATGTTCCAAAAGCGCTACGCTGCTTTGCAGTTTGAGATGGGCTCTACACTAGGCAAGTTTTTTGGCTTGTGGCTCTTTTTTGTCCGGTGGGTAGCTCCTT
Organism: Chlamydiia bacterium; assembly: GCA_041688145.1. Classification (GTDB taxonomy): domain Bacteria; phylum Chlamydiota; class Chlamydiia; order Chlamydiales; family JAAKFQ01; genus JBDNIV01. Next base: position 27,735 of record JBDNIV010000002.1, read on the forward strand.
TAGCTATTGTCTTGATTGTCTTGCAAAATCTCGGTTTTTTCAATATTGATACGCTTTTTTCTTAGAATAAAAAAAAGCCATATGCTTTTAAACATATGGCTTTTTACTTCTTTAGCCTTCGCTAAAAAACTGTGCCTAAAGTAACTTTAGACAGTTAAGTGTCCAGCTAGTGCTACACTATCAACACGGATATTGCTAAATAGGCTAAGCGCTCTGTTATAAAGTCCCACTGGAAGCTCACCTAGTACAAAGCTTAAGGCTTTTAGTGATGCAAGACCTGCGCCTGTTGCGATAAGACCTGTGATAATCAGCTGCCTATGACTGAATTTGTATTCACGGTTAGTTGCAGTAGAAGTCTCAGCATCGTCTTGAAACGAAACTCTTTGTCGTTGTTTTTCTAGTAAAGCATTTAAGGGATTAAGGGGCATCCCTGTTTTTTCCGTGATCCAGTCCGACATTGGAGTAAAAACATGCTTGTCTAATCTGCCTCCACTAACGCCGTCTGCACATGCTTGAGCAGCACGGATAAGGACAGTGCCAATACATGCTGTTCCTACAGTAGTTAACAATACAGCAGGTCCGCGTAGCGCGAATGCTTGAAGTAGATTCCAGCCTGTTTTAACGGCTCCATTTTGCATTACAGCTGATAATGACATAGTATATCTCTTAAATAAGGGTTTTAAAAACGATTACAGTGACTCGATTCTACCAAGCCCTGTTTGTTTGCGTCAAGAAAATACATTTTTGTGAATTTTACAAAGTGCTTTGAATGAAACTAAATCGGAGTTTCTGTTAGTTTAATTAACTAAGATAGCATAAGTTGGTCTATCTTTGACTTAATTAATTTCGTGAAGTTGGTTTTGTTAAGCGCTTTTATTCTTGATGATAGGGTGAGAAAAATCAAAAGACTTTTCGTAAAGAGGCTGCCATAGAGGCCTGCCAGATATAAACTCACCCTCCATGACCTGGATGGTGCATTTTTCAGAGGTGAGATCTATCAGGTTCCATGTAGCGTGGGAACGTCTAGAACAGCTGCCGCTGTCAGATGAGATAGGTAAGTTTTGGCTGCGCAGATCACATAGGGCATGCTTGTGGTCGTGGCCATGGAGGTAGAGTTGCACGTTAGGGTGCTTTTTAAGTAATGCACAGAGTCTTTTAGAGCCTTTAAGCATGCGGGCAGGGTCATCTTTGGCTTCAAAAAGAGGGTAGTGGTTTGCCATGACGATGAGATCTTCAGAAGGAATTGTCTCAAGTACATGCGTAAGATTTTTTTCGAGCTTTGTTGAAAAGATGCCGCGAGCAGAAGTCAAAGGTGCGGGGCATGCAGTATCAAGACCTACCCACCACATTTTTTGGCCAATAGGATGCACCTCTATTTTGTCTTTTTTGAGCGTAAAGTCAAAAGAGTTATCTGCAGGGGTGTCATTATCAAAGTAGTCGTAAAAAAGGCGTTTTTTGTAGTCGCGATTTGTATAGTGGTCGTGGTTGCCTGGGATCTTAAGAACGCAAAGCCCTGCTCTTTCAAAAGTATTTACAAGGTCAAGCGCATAGCCGAATTCAATCTCTCTTCCTGTAGAGCTAAAGTCACCTGTAATTACAACTAAGTGAACATGGAGCTTTTTAAGGCTTTTAGCAAAGTCTTCTAAGGCTGAGGGAATAAATTCTTTTTTCCGTTTAAATAGAGCATGGAAGTTGCCAATAAAGCGCTTTGAAAAAAACTGTGTGGGACTCAGCGTGATCTTGGAAAAATGAAGATCCGAGATATGGGCGATGCGAAGACCAACCCAGTCTTTAAGATTTTTGAGAGTAAGCGCCATAAGAGGTAGTCTAACCCTTTTATAAAAAAGGGACAACCTCTTTTACCGCTTTTTCCCGTCCCACCTTTCGCTGCGCTTATTGCTCTGATGGGGTTTTCGTGCCCACTTGAATATCAATTTAAAGGTGCGGTCTGAAGGGGGCATATCTTTGTCGATAGGCATATCCCTTACTTTGCGGCTGTTTTTTTTCACAGATGGAGGTCCTTTGGTTAATAAACCTTATAAACCTCATTTTAATTATTTTAATATTAATTAAAATCGTTATTTTTTATAATTTTATTATAAATTTCACTTTTAGGTCTTAAAGTGAGTTGCGCTGTGCATTTTAGGGCTTCTTTGCGAGAAAGGCTTAGCTCTTTTTCGAGCCATAAGACGAGTTTATGGGTGTCTAGAGCTTGCCAGCTGGAATCAGGTAGGCTTGGGCTGATTGCGAGGGTGATCTCCCCTAGAAGAGGGTCTGGAAGATTGCTTAAGATTTCCTCAGCTGTGCCTCTGTAAAGAGATTCATAGATTTTAGTCAGCTCCCGCGCTACAAAAATCTCTCTAGAGGGGTCTAGAGAATCGATCTGTTTTAGGGTTTTTTTTAAGCGCTTAGGGCTCTCAAAAAAAAGAGAAGTTCCTGGAGTTGTCAGAGCCTGGATAAGCTGGCGGCTGAGCGGCTCAGTTTGCCTTTCGCAAAAGCCCCAAAAAGTAAAGGGAGTTGTGGCAAAGCCAGAGAGGCATAGGGCTGTTAGGGGAGCTGAGGGGCCAGGGATAGCGGATAGGGGGATGCCACACTTATGGCAGGCATCTATAAGGCTTTGGCCCGGATCGCATAGAGCCGGTGTGCCACTATCGCTAATAAGAGCAATCTTTTGTCCCTCTCGCATAAGGGCGATAACTTTATCTAACTGCTTAGATTCATTGAATTTATGGTATGATTTAAGAGGTTTTTTAATCTTGAGCTGACTCAGTAGTAGTCCTGATCTGCGCGTGTCCTCACAGAGGATTAGGTCAGCTTCAGCTAAAGTCTCTATAGCTCGCTTGCTTAAGTCCTGGAGATTGCCAATAGGCGTTGTAACGAGATAGAGCATAGAAAAGAAGGGTAAAGGTGGTACCCAGATTCGAACTGGGGATAAGGGCTTTGCAGGCCCCTGCCTTACCACTTGGCCATACCACCGGAAGTATATAACAAAAAAGAGTACCCGATAACTTTTTGGAAGTCAATTGGGCAAAAAGGGCGCTAAGGAGATCTTAGATAATAAGAAATCTTTAGTCTGTAGTAGGAGTGTCAGCTGCAGGCTCTGTTTCTAAAGGGTGATTTGCAGTTGGGCTTTGACCTATCCAAGTGTGGATGTTGGCTCCAATTCTACTCAAAGGTCCTGAAAAGTCTGCCTCGTGAATCATTTGTCTGGCTCTGCCGCGCCCAATGCTAACAAGGCTTCCATCTATAAAAGAGGATCCTGTGACAGTAGCTCCTGTAGAGCCTCCAGTAACTAAGTCTAAAATAGAGTCAGCAGTCGCTGTCAGCGCTCCTTGAAATTGCACTGCGTTTTGCTCAGTTAGGCGCTCAGTTATTTCCATAGGTAGATCTCTGTGAGCCTCTTTATAGTTAGCAAGCCTTTGAGGTACATCAGCAAGAAGGTGGGGAATAAGCGCTTTTACTTGAGATTCTATTAAAGCAGGTAGCAATTTTCTTTGAGGGCCTTGAATGTAGGGAGCGTAGTTAGGGTCATTGATAAGCGCTCCTATTTTTGCTTTCATGGATGCTGCGAGCTCTTCTACCATTTTAGCATCAACGGAATTGTGAACGAGGTCTTTGACGACTAGATGCACGAGCTTGAACACAACCCAGTAGATGATTTGCTTAAGGGTTTTCAGGAAAATGTTTGTGTTCTGGGAGACGTCTTTGAGCAAAAAGCTAGTCAGGTTGTTAAGCGCAGCATCTTGCGCTGCACTAACCTTATCATCTAGAAGCTCTCCTCCAAGGAGGCAAGTTTCGTATTCGAGCTGAGCGAACTCAAAAAGCTCTTGCACGGTTTCAAGTGTCTCATCAGGGAAAGACCCCTCAATCATTGCATTTAGCTGAGTGAGCTGAGCTTGCGCTTTTGTTAAGGCAGCTTCAGTGCCACTTGTGTAATGGTTTTCTAGGAGGTCGATTTCTTCTTCTAGTTTGGTTTTTGCTCCAAAAGCAGTTAGCTTTTGGGCGGCTAGGCTGAATTTTTGAAAAGCGGCTTGAGTTTCTGGATTTTGTGTAGATTGCACAACAAATTCTTGTATCGATTCAGTAACCTGAGAGGCGACCTCTTGGAGGTGAGCGCCTTCTGTCGCCCAAGAAAGTTCACCTTGAATTTCACGGATAATAGGGGATGCAACTTGGCCGATGATAGAATCGGGCTCAGGGAGTAAGAAGTCAAAGAGGTTAGCTGGAGCAATTCCATTTTCATCTTCTAAAAGAGCTCGCACATCAAAGCTTTGAGCAATGCTATCTAATTGAGGGGTAATTTGATTTGTGGCTGCCATATGGGCTAAAGAGCCTACTTGGACACCTCTTCTAAGTCCAGCTGCAATTGCGTAGTTTCCTGTGCGCATCAACTGCAGCTCTTCTTTTTTCTGAACAAGGGTTTGAATGTGGCTTTTAAGCTCAGACAGTTTGTCTATTTTATCTTGAAGCTTAAGGGTTTGATCTAGTTGGTCTTCATCTAAGATGCCTTCTAGCTCCATCTCTTCATCGCCACTTCCCACTACTTCGAAATCTTCTAGGCCTGATGTGTCTAATTCAGAAGCGTCTTGGAAGGGGTTTGAGATTTCATCCATTTCATCTTGAAGCTCTTCAATCTGCTCGTCTAAAGAGGTTGAGAAGCTATTTAAATCTTCAATGGAAGTGTTTTCAGTAATATAAGTTTTATTTTCTGATAGGGCGTTAAGTGGGCGAATCTGATCGCGTGTATGTGCTAAGATGTTTGATTTTGCACTTTCTATTTGGGGATCCATATACTCAGTATAAGTTCTAGAAGCGTAACTAGCAGCGCTTCCGATGCCATTTAGGGCGCCCATAGCCACGCCTTTAAGTCCACCTAGAATGCCGCAGCTGCTTTGAGTCAAAGCTTCTAGAGTTCTGCCGGCTAGGTTGCCTGCTGGAGCTTCCTGGGCGGGGGCTCTTGCGGCGTTAGCTGAGTCTTGTGTTTCGCGGTTGAATATGTTGAAGTATAATACTGACATCTTACTATCTATATGTTGTTATTTATTTGTCTTAATTTTACTAAATTGATGTTTATGTATTATTAATTTTACTATTAGGTTTATTAAAGATTTAAGCCCTTTGCAGTTAATGGGTTGCGATTGCAATGTGAAAGGAATTTTAGCTTGACAGTAGGACAGAGATTTACCTATGCTAAATAGCGAGAGGGTTGCTTAGTAGCCCCATAGGGAATGATACGATAAAGCTCTAGGTGCATGAGTGGCTGAAAAGACCGAAAAGGCGACCCCTAAAAAGCTCCGAGATGCCCGAAAAAAAGGACAGGTTGCTAAGTCTCAAGACTTTCCAGCAGCTTTCACCTTTGTAGTTTCTATTGGAGGTGCAATCGCTTCTGCGGGCTACATCATGACTAAGCTCATTCAGTTTCTTGTGTACTGTTTTCGCAGCATTTCACCTACGCTCGATCTTTCTAATTCAGCGGCAGGCTTTTTAAGCCTTATGATTCAGACGATCTTAGCAGCATCACTGCCTCTTATGATGATTGTTTCTTTGGTGGGTGTGATTGTGAACTTTTTAATTATTGGGCCATGCTTTTCTGCAGAAGCCATGAAGTTTGATCTTAAAAAGCTGAATCCTGTCACTAATATTAAGAACAAATTCAAGTTTAAAACGCTTTTTGAGCTCTTAAAGTCCATCTTCAAAATTGGAGGAGCTGTAGCTATTATCTACTTTACGCTTAAAGGCAGTATTGAAGATGTTGTCTCTACAGTGACCCTCCCTATTTTAAAAAGTGTAGGTGTTTTTAGTGACTTTTTGGTTAGAGTAGTCATTAGGGTCGGTGTCTTTTTTCTTGCAGTAGGCGTTGCAGATCTGGTATTCCAAAGACGTAATTTCGCAAAAGAAATGAAAATGGAGAAGTTTGAAGTTAAGCAGGAGTACAAGGATACTGAGGGTGATCCTATGATCAAAGGGAAGCGTAAACAGATGGCCCAAGAGCTCTCACAGCAAGAAGGCATCTCTTCAGTAAGAAGAGCAAAAGCTATTGTCACAAACCCAACGCATCTTGCAGTTGCTTTAGCTTATGACTCCGAAGTTCACAACGCTCCTGTTATTCTTACGATGGGTCAGGGGATTATTGCAGAGGCAATTGTGAAAGAAGCACTTGCGTATAAGGTGCCTGTTATGAGAAACGTAGAGCTAGCGTGGAAGTTATTCGAAGAAGGAGATGTACTAGATTATATCCCTGAAGACACCTTCGAAGCCACAGCGGAGCTCTTGAAGTGGATAGAGTCCTTAGAGGAAAAAGATGAAGAGTAGCGCGAGCAATCCGTTTAGCAAGATTATATCAGGCCTTGGTAGCAAGCGTGTGCTTGGTCTGATAAATAGTTCAAGCGATCTAGTGCTAGCTTTTTTCATTATCTTGATTATTGCAATGTTGGTTGTGCCGTTCCCGCCACACCTCATTGATATACTTATTGGGATTAATCTCTCTTTATCTATTGTGCTTCTTTTTGTTGCGCTCTATATCCCAAGAGCTACAAGCCTCTCTGTTTTCCCCTCTCTTCTTCTTATGACAACCATGTACCGTCTAGGGGTAAACATCTCTTCTTCGCGTCAGATTCTTCTGCATGCTTATGCTGGGGATATTATCCAAGCGTTTGGAACGTTTGTCGTCGGAGGCAACTACGTTGTCGGGGGTATTATCTTCTTAATCATCACAATCGTGCAATTTATCGTGGTGACAAAAGGTGCTGAGCGTGTAGCGGAAGTGGCGGCTCGTTTTGTCCTTGATGGTATGCCGGGTAAGCAGATGAGTATTGATGCTGATCTTCGTGCGGGCACTATCGATACTAATAAAGCTAAAGAGATGCGTAGCCAGCTCCAAAAAGAGAGTCAGCTCTATGGAGCTATGGATGGAGCTATGAAGTTCGTAAAAGGGGATGCGATTGCAGGCATGGTTATTGCAGTCATCAACATCGTTGGTGGCCTTGTTATTGGTATGTTTATGCACGGCATGTCAGCTGGGCAAGCAGCTCAGATCTATACGATCTTGTCTATTGGTGATGGCTTAGTCTCGCAGATACCGGCTCTTTTGATCTCGATTACAGCGGGTCTTGTAACAACGCGCGTTTCTTCTAATGATAAAAAAGATACGAACCTCGGTGAAGAGATTTCCTCACAGCTACTCAGTCAGCCTAAAGGATTAATCCTTGCTGCGGGCTTCACTTTTGTCGCAGGCCTTGTACCCGGCTTTCCTTTCTGGGTCTTTTTTATCATCACTCTTATATTGGCGGGTACTGGTGCAAAGCTTTATTTTGCAAAGAACAAGTCCCGTACAACAGATTCTGGGGGAACGATCACAGTCGCCATGGATAAAGATGGCAAAAATGTTACCTACACAGGGTCGAATGATGATCTTATGCTCACACTTCCTGTTATTATGGAGGCGGGAAGCGCAATTTCTGCGCTGATTCGCAAAGATAGAGGGGGTGAGAACTTCATTGAAGAGATGGTGCCTAAAATGCGCCACGCTCTTTATCAAGATTTAGGGGTGCGTTTTCCAGGTGTACACGTGCGCACAGATTCACAGGCACTTGGTCCTGATGATTATATGATTCTTCTGAATGAAGTGCCTGTTGTCCGCGGTAAAATTGTGCCAGGAAGCCTTCTTACTAACGAAGATGAAATGAGCTTAAAGCGCTTTAACATTCCATTCACTATGCAGAGAAATACGCTCAACCTCCCTACATTATGGGTCGAAGAGCGTTATGAAAACATCTTGAAAAATGCAGATATCAAATATTGGTCACCTCTAGAGGTTGTTGTCTTGCATTTGACCTTCTTCTTTAAGAAGTATGCATCAGAGTTCATTGGGATTCAGGAAGTACGTGGTCTTATCGAATTTTTGGAAAGCTCTTTCCCTGATCTGATTAAGGAAGTGACTCGCTTAGTGCCTTTGCAAAAGCTGACTGAGATCTTCAGACGCCTTGTGCAAGAAGAAATCTCGATTAAAGATCTAAGAACGATTTTTGAGTCGCTTAGTGAATGGGCGCAGACTGAAAAGGATACCGTGCTTCTTACGGAGTATGTCCGCTCTTCCCTTAAACGTTATATCAGTTACAAGTACTCTCTTGGGCAATCGATTATTTCGGTCTATGTCCTTGATCCTGCTATTGAAGACATGGTCCGTGGCGCCATTAAGCAGACTTCAGCAGGCTCTTATCTCGCTTTAGATCCAGACTCCTCTCAGCTCATACTCGGAGCTATGAGAAATGTCGTTAAGCCGGTAGCTCCTGGAGCCCAGCCTCCTGTTATGCTGACAGCTATTGATGTAAGGCGCTTTGTGCGTAAGTTTATAGAGTCAGAGTTCCCCGATCTGATCGTGCTCTCATACCAAGAGATTATCCCAGAAATTCGCATCCAGCCTCTTGGGCGCGTGCAACTTTCTTAGGATATTTTATTAGCTGAAAATAGCTAAAGTGAGGATCTTTCAGCTGAAAAGGCCGAGCTTACCCACGTTTTAAGCTCTTCTTGATACTCTTCGAGTTTATCTGCAGGTATCGTGTCAAACACCCGAATTTTGATCTCAGAGTCTGGGTTTAAGACACCCTTTTCATTTATGATAAGGCGCGCTTGTATTGAATCGAGGGCAGGCAGCTTTCTAGGATCTGCTTGCGCAGTTTTGAGCGCTTCAAACATTGAAATGCCTATGAAGCAAGTTTTTGTCATACCCAAGCTGCCACAAAGGTAGGCAAAGCTATTTATCAGGGACTCATCTTTGGGAAGCATAATTGCTAAAATGGCACTGTCGTCCTCAGCAATTTTTTTTGCAAGAGCCTCAAGCGCGGGAAGTTTCTCCTGAGGAATGCCATAGTGATTTAAAACAGGGGCAAGTAGTTCTTTTGTGGAAAATGTGGTGACGTTACGTCGAAATTTCCAATAAGCAAGGGTGCAGTGGGGTGCATAATTGAAATTTCCTTGTAAAAAGATGTTAGTGGCTAAAAGGTGTGCAGAGACTTCAGAAGAGATATCGTTATAGGTTAAGTATTTCAAGTTGTGTCTATTGAATAATTCTATCTTAGCTGCATGCAATCGATCTTCTATCAGATCCCTTACTGCATTTTCCATATGGCCTGTTGTGATAGACCTATGCAAACAATCCCCCTTAGAAAGAGGCCCTTTAGGCTCAGGGAATTTTGGCTCCGTAGGCACCATTTTCCCAGAGGGGGAAGTGCGCGCGCTTTGAATTTTACTAAATGCTTCTTTTACGAGGGCTTGATCAGCAGCATCTTTAGCATTTAAAGAGATTTTTTGCCCGTCTGGTAAATAAGCGGCAACTTCTAGAGCATTAAATAGCTGGATAAAACCCTGGATAAACCTAGTTTTTTCTTCTGGATTTTTTTTTGTATACTCTTCGATCAAAGCAGCTATAGGCCTTGCGTCTTCAGTATCCAGATCAAGCTGGCAGCTGAGACCAAATTGCTGAAGCAAGCTGCTTAGCTTGCGCTTTTCTAGAATAGCTAGGTATTCATCTGTTTTTTTGCTAATGGCTACGTATTTGTCTGCCCAATGCTCGAGAAGTAGATCAGCTTGGTCATCTTCAGCGGGCTCTTCTGACGATTCACTGTAAAACCCGATTCCAATAAGGACAAACTTTAAAAACGCCTTGTCTTCTTCATTTGAAGGATCAAGGGGAGTAACATCCAATCCGTTCATTTTTAGCTCATCTATTAGGCTAATAAAACCTTTGGTAAATTCAGCCCTGACAGCTTCTGTATCTGCTAGGTGGTATGTCTGAGTTAAGGAAGAGGCTGTGTGGTTGTAGCTTGCTTTAGGAAAGCGCACAAAGGTGAAATCTTCAGGAAAAGTTTTTCCTGTGCGTTTTTCTTCCAAAAGTCTAATCAGATCTCTGTAGACGCGAAAGCCTGTTTGAGCATGGTAAAAAGCAAAATGTGTTTTAGCTAGACTTGTTTCATATTTGAGAATTTCAGAAAGAGGATGTTGCTCAAAAAAAGCCCTCACTACACTATCGTCCTCATCGGGAGATCTTTCAGTGTCTGCCCAATCTGTTTTGAAGTATTGAGGATCAATTTGAACTACAGCTTCTGCGAATAAAGTACTTTGTCCAACAAGCAGAGGGGCAACAGGTGGCAAATGCATTAAGTTCTCCTTTTATAACGATAGCGAAAGTATTATTTGAAATTTTATTATCTAATAATTGATTTCTGCAAAGAAATTTTATCATGGATGAAGTAGTTAGTCAACTAGATGCCTCGAATTGCAGATATCAAGCTGATTGTGCTCTCATATCAAGAGATTATCCCAGAAATTCGTATCCAGCCTCTTCGGGCGCGTGGAACTTTTTTAAAAGCTAGGCGGCTTTATTCTTTATCCTTAGTAAAGAATAGATCCTCGATTAGGGCCGTAGCTCCCAGAAGAAGAGCTGTAGGAGCTAAAACGCTCACTTTAACTAGGGCGGGCATAGGCGCTCTTAATGTATAGTAAGCGGGCACAGCTAAAAAAACTGCAACAATATCCGTAATGTGGCTCTCTGGACTAGCCTTAAAATCTTGCCAAGAGTCCGGTATAGATTTAGTGACGTTTACAAGTCTCTGGTAGGTCGATTTCATTATTTCTAAACTATAGCTCATATTTACCTCTGCTTATTTTTAGTTATTAAATTTCTCACTATTTTAACATAATTGTTAAAATAATCAATCATTTATGTTTAAATTGTTTAGCTTTATTTTTAAATTTTTATTTCACTGACTGAAGGATAAGAGTTCAGAAGAGGACCTAAACTAGACGCTCTAGGTTTTTTATATTAAGTTACTTGCGTAAAATAGGTCGGGTTTATGCTCTTAAAGGGGCTTATTCGCAGTGGGTGATGGCCTTAAGAGTCCGCATAAAGGCCTTAGAGCTTGTGAGCATTTCTAGAGTAGGCTCAAAACGGTAGCTCCAGTTCCAAGGTCCCCAGGTGCCTGGCTTGTTTATTTGGCGCCTTTCTATATTAATGGGGGTGAACTTTGGAAAAAGGGCTAAAAACTCATCAAAGAGGCTTATATGAAAGAGGCTATGGGTGCGATAGCTGTCATGTAGCAGCAGGCGCTGCTGATCAGGGGTGATTGTTTTTGTGTATTTGAGGCCTTTGCTTTTAGCGTAGTGGGCAGCTAACTTTGGAAAATGCTTCCACCACATGCCCATAACTTCCATATCGTGCGTGGCTAGAGTAGTCATGCTTAAAATAGGGTAGTCTTTAGGCGAAAAGAAGAAGTTTTTCTTATGCCAGTGGTGCTGGTCTTTCATAACTTTAGTGATTGAAATGCCGAGCTCTTGCAGATCTTCGCGCACCCATTCGGGCACAGCACCTAAATCTTCTGCGATAGGGTAGAGTGAACTGAAAGAGAGAATTTTTTTTAAGATCCGATTGCCTTGGGATTTTTGCTCTTCTTTTTTCTTTGGAAGATAGGAGCCTGCAGAGGCCCGGCCTCCAGGCTTGCACGCCCAGATGCGGTAAAAGCCGACAGCGTGATCTAAGCGATACAGATGGTAGAGCTCTTCAGCTACCTTAAGTCGTCTTTTCCAAAACGAAAGGCAGCGCGTTTCTTTTTCGCTCCAGTTAAAAGGAGGAAAGCCCCAGTTTTGCCCAGCTTCGTTAAACCGGTCAGGAGGGCTGCCAGCTGATTTTGTAATATGAAAGAGATCTTGGGCAAGCCACACATCAACGCTGTTTTTTCCAACGAGTATTGGGATATCACCTTTTAAGAAGACTTTTTTCTTTTCAGCATAAAGGCGCACTTTTTTCATCTGGTCAAAGCAGACCCATTGGACAAATTGGACAAAGTGAATTTCTTTACGAAATCGTTTTTTCAGCTGGTTTTTTTGGGTAGAAGAGGGGTTTTGATGTGTTTTTGGAAACTGCCACCACGGCTTTTCATACACTTCATTGAGCGCTGTAAAAAGTCCAAAATCAGAGCTCCAGCGATTATTTTTTACAAAAGCCTGAATCCCTTTTTTAATAGGGGGGCTATTTTGTTTGTGTTCATAGTAAAGAGCTAAGTATTCAAGTTTTAAGGCGCGCAGTTGCGGGTAGGCCACTTTGTCCTTTTTATCGAGCTCTTTTAATTTTTTTTCTATCTTAGCAAGCTTTTTGCCGAGCTTTGTCTGAGCTTGCGCTCCTGGCAAAGCCTTTAAGCTAATATAGACAGGATTAAGAGCTAGGCATGAGGTTGCGCTATAGGGGCTTGAGTCTGAACCTGAATCATTTAGAGGAAGGAGTTGTAAAATAGAGAGGTCTGCCTTTTTGCAAAGGTCAATAAGAGGTAAGAGGTCTAGATACTCTCCAATTCCAAGGCTCTTTTTTGTTCGCACACAAAAAAGAGGTGCGCATATACCTGCATGAGGCTTAAAACCTAACTTTTTAAGTTTAGGGAAGGCGAGTGTTTTTTTAAGGTCTGTCGATTCCAAAAAAGCCCTGATTTTCTATGGGAATAAAGTCAATAGGAGAAAGTTTGCCGGCATTAAGCGCTTCTGACCACGCTTTTCCATTTATAATGAACTGTTCAAGATAATCAGCGAAGGTGTCTCCGCTATAGTCACTAATGCGCAGACTTTCAAATAAAATAAGCTTAGAGGTCCGCGTTGCAAAGCCAAGGTCTCCAAAGCGAGGGGGAGAGGTCCCATTTGATTTAAGCGCTTCATTAAGTACATTTTCACGCAGCTTTCCAGGAGGTAGAGTGTAAAGAGGGCACGCGATACGGAACGTCTCACCTTGAGGTTCCCGTTCGATGAAAATATCAAGCTCAGCATCTATGTTTAAGACGCAAGCGCCACGTTCATTTAACCTAATAGGTACCGCTATAAGCTCACCTAATTCAGAAATAATCGCATCAAAAGGATCCATTATTCGTCCTCAGCATTTTCTTCTTGAACGGCATCTTCGAGCTCTTCTAGCGCATCGACAATAGCAGCGTAAAGATCAAAGCGGTGCTGGATGTTGCGGTAGAGCCTTGGAGAGACGCTTTTTGTTGCATCTCGAAATTGTGTATAGATGATGATTTGAGAGACGACTTCATCTTCAATGCCGAGCATATCAGCGAGTTTTAAGATTCTGTCAGCATTAGGGTAGCGGTCTTGGACAAGCATCATAAAGGCTTTTGCTAAGAACTCAAAAGAGAGGAGCATGTTAGGTGTTGCTCCTTGATCCTTGAAGAATCTAACAATCATCGCCATGCGGCCTTCAAAAAAACGATAGACGCCGAGCACTGCTTGTAAAGTGCGCGTTTCAGTAAAAAGGCGCACGAGTTCTGCGCGTGCAATAGATGAGCCCTTAGCGTTTAAGTCTTCGCCTAAAGAGTGCAATAAAAACCCAATAAGCGCTTTGATTTGTTCATATTCGTATTTTGCAGCAAGCTCTTGGAAAAGATCGTAGGGCTCTCTTGGGTTGCCTGTGATATCGCGGTAGATATTTCTTAGTTGTGTTGGCGAGCCGATTTTCTTGTCGCCATATTCGTGAGCCGCTGGCTGGATGTTACGTCCGGCTACAACCTCTCGCCTCTGTTCGTTGTTGAGTTTTTTGCGAGCTTGAGTGACTACATGGAGCAACTTTTGACTTTCGCTATCTTCTCCAAGTGTCGCCATAATAAACTCAAGCGCTTCATCGGCAAGGGCTGGATCGGGAAAAAGTTTGAGAGTTTTATTGAGGATGTCTTGAGGGGAATCTTCGGCCTTGATCATCGCTCTAAGATTCATTAGAAGCTCTGATTTCATTTCGCGATTGCGCTTTTGAAAAGAGTCAGCAATCTTATCGATGTTCTTTACTTTTTCTATGCGCTCGCCGCTTTGCCCTGTGCCTGAGCTTTCTTTATCTTCAGCTCCAGAGATGCGTCTGCGGGTTCTTTTTTCAAGCTTTTCAAATCGCTTTGTCATAGCTAAGGGGTTGAAAGCATCGAGCTCAGTCCAGGCGAGCGTGTCTTCTTCTGTGTTTTTTTGAGCAATTACATACTGCTTAAGTTTTTTTGCTTCAATATTAAGCTGTTTGCGGTTCGCACTCAGGCCTTGCGTATGACTTGTTCTATTCACATGAAAGTCGCTCATAGAAATCCCCCTCTTTCTGGACCATAGTGATTTTGCTATTTCTCGCCGACTCTTTTTTCTTAATTTCCCTTGAAGATTTTTACAAAAGCGCAGATTAAATCCATTTTTGTTACATTTGAGTCTATGAGGAAAAGGTTAGAGATGAAATTTTTGCCTGCTATCTGTGCGCTTGTGGTGATTTTTTTGCCAGGCGCTTTGCATAGCGGCTCTTTAGATCCCCGAGAAAAAGTACTTGAGGCGAGTGTTGATAAACGCTCTATTAGTGAAGCTCTTGCTTTTTACCATCTATTCGGCAAATCACCTTTAGCGAGTAACCCTGATTTCCAGAAGCTAAGTGCAAAAAATGCTTTAGCTACAGCTAAAGTGCTGAGTGGCGAAGTGGCTACAGGAGAGCTTATGTTCTCTAAGGAGCAAATAAGAGCTATAGACGAGCTTTGTAAACACTTTCCTACTAAAAAGCTTAAAGGTTCCTTAGAAGCTCCTTTAGTCAAGCCTTCATTAGGATTAACGGAAGAAGATCAAAGTGAAAGTTTAGAGCCTTTTAGCGCTTTAAGTGCAGATGAAATCGATCTTGGGTGCGCTCTTATTGCAATGAGTCCTGATTTAAGCATGGATGAAAAAGAGCAGCATTTAAAAGCCCTTGATTTGATCGCCTATCAGATTGAAAAGCGCTTGCCAGAAAAGCCCTCAAACTCTGAAAAAGTAGATGCGATTAGTGATTTTATTTTTTTTGAGCTTGGGATACGGTTTCCTCCTGAATCAAGCTATGGCCCTGAAATTGACCGCTATACCGATATTGCTAGTATCATTACTTCTAGAAGAGGTGTCTGTCTAGGGGTTTCAGCTCTTTACCTCTGTATTGCTCAGCGCCTAGACCTTAGGCTCGATATAGTGACACCTCCAGGTCATATCTATGTGAGTTTTGAAGGCCGCAATATTGAAACTACAGCAAGAGGTCTAAACCTGCCTGATGAAGCGTATCATAGCATCCATACCAAAAGCCTCCAAAAGCGTACGCTTAAAGAGGTTGTAGGTCTTGTGCTCTTCAATAGAGCATCTTCTATGTTGCATCGTAAAGAGTATGAAAAAGCTCTTTCAGAGTATGAGCTTGCAGCCTCTTTTATGCCTGAAGATGCTTTGCTCATGGAGCTGACTGGTATGGCCTCCATGCTCACAGGCAAAAGGCAAAAAGCGCATAAGCTTTTAAAAGCTTCTGTGAAAGCGCCAAAAGAGCATGCCTTTTGTCAAAGTGCTTTTGTTCAAGACATTTTATCGGCACGCTGTGATAAAGCTGCCTTAGAAGTGATTTTTACTTCAGATGAACATGAAAGTCCTATTGCCTGCGCAAAGCGCCTAGAAAAAGAGCTTAAGCCTTATCCAAATTTTGCTGCAGGATTTCTGCATTTGGCAGGAGCTTATTTAGAAGAAGGAGCAAGCGTAAAAGCTGAAAAAGCTCTTATCCGGTATCAAAGCTTAAATAGAGAAGATCCAATAGCGAGCTACCTGCTTGCGCGCTTAGCTATTGAACGTTTTGATTACGAAAAAGCATGGAAGCACCTAAGAGAGGCAGAAGAGATTACAAAAGAGTCTAAAGTTCGGGTGAAAGCGCTTATAGAGCTAAAGTGTGAACTCTTCAAAAAATGCCCTGAGCCTAGAATTCAGCCAGGATTTACCCTTTAGTTTTTATGTAAGGATTCTCTTAATAAGACTAAGCTGCTTTAACCAAAGTAATGCTTAGCAAAGCTATAAGCACTAAGAGCGCCGTTTGTAGCAAGTACTGTGATATTAGCTTTATAAAGCACTTCTTCTGCCTCATCATTGCCTACAGTTTGACTTGCTAAAAGACCTACTTGGGTTACTAAAGCAGCTGTGTTTATAGCAACAGCTACCTGCGTTAAGCGAGAGGGGGTAGCTTCTGAGCGCGCCTTTTCTAGGCTTTCTACTGTTTTGGCAGCAAAGTAGCCTGCGTCTAAAGCGCCTGCTAATGCCTGGGTAAAAGCGCCAGGAATATAGCCTAGTGCAGTGCTTGCTGTAGAGAGGCATGTGGAAAGAGAAGAGGCCTTTTTCTCTTTGAGCTGAGCCTGGAGCTTCTCAATAATATCCTTTTTAGACACGCCGGATCTTTTCTGTATGGTCTTAAGCACTTGGATGCGGGTTTTTAGCTCTTGAATCTCAAGTTTTGTTTGTGAGCGGCTTTTATGGTCTGAGGCGATAGAAGCCCCTGCATAGACAGCTCTAGCTGATTGCAAGCCTTTTTCTAGTATAGTTGTCATTATTAGCCTTTTTATTACTTATATATATGACATTATAAAAATTAATTATGTTTATTAATTAAAAGTGAATTAAAGATTTATTAAAGACGTGAAAATAGAGGGATGAGGGAGATGTGGGAATTCTATTTAGATTAAATAGAGCTCAGGTAGTGATTGCTTAGAAGGCAGTATCCCTTAATAAATCCTAAGTCTGGTATTCTATCTATTTCAACTCAAAAGTAACTTCAAGGAGATAAACCTCTTATGTCATCGAGTCTTTGTTGCGGCATCGTTGGTTTGCCTAATGTAGGGAAATCCACTCTTTTTCGAGCGCTTACTAAAAGTGCGCAAGCCCAAGCGGCCAATTTCCCTTTTTGTACAATTGAACCTAACATTGGTATGGTTGAGGTTCATGATGATAGGCTTATTACACTCAAAGACCTTTATAAAAGTGGTAAGATTGTTTATCCGACAACGCGCTTCATCGATATTGCAGGCTTGGTTGAAGGCGCTTCAAAAGGAGAGGGTCTTGGTAATCAGTTCTTATCTCACATAAGAGAAGCAGACGCTATTATCCACGTGGTGCGCTGCTTTGAAGATGATGATATTATACATGTCTCAGGCGCTATTGATCCTATAAGAGATATTGAGATCATTAACTTAGAGCTGATTTTAGCTGATCTGCAGATGGCAGAAGGGACTAAAACGCGTCTTGAGAAAAAAGCTAAAAGCGATCCTGAGGCAAAAATAGCAGCAGAAGCGTTAGGTGTTGTGGTTGAGCATTTAAATAAAGAGCTGCCTGTGCGCGCATGCTCTTTAACAGATGAGCAAAAAGCTGCACTTAAGCCTTATAATTTTATTACAGCTAAAAAAATCCTCTATGCAGCGAATGTTTCAGAAAATGAGCTTCCTAGCCTTTCTAATGATCATGTTGAAAAGGTCCGAGAGTATGCAAAAAAAGAAGGCAGTGAAGTGATCGGTATCTGCGCTAAACTGGAAGATGAGATAGCGCAGCTAGGGGAAGAAGAGTCTGGAGAGTTTTTGAAAGAGATGGGGCTTGATGAGTCAGGCTTGGATCGTCTTATAAAAGCTTCTTATAGCTTGCTTGGTCTTATTAGCTTTTTCACAGCA
>JBDNIV010000018.1:0-59614 GCA_041688145.1 Chlamydiia bacterium
CCCCATAAAGCCACCAAGAGCATCGACTTCACGTACAATATGGCCTTTAGAGGTGCCCCCAATAGAGGGATTGCAGCTCATCTTGCCGATTGTATCAATATTTGTGGTGATAAGTAGTGTTTGCATGCCCATAAGAGCAGCAGCCCTAGCAGCTTCTATGCCTGCATGGCCAGCACCTACCACAATCACATCGTAGTGTTTAGGGTATTTCCACACGAATGTTATCTCCGGGTACACATTTGAAGTGCCCTATAAGGGCAAAGAAAAGACAAAAGAAATTTTTACTTATTCTTTTTCTTATGGCGATCGCGTCTGCGGCGCTTTTTACGCTTATGCTTTGCGATCTTATAGACACGCTTTTTCTTAACCGATGACATTTATGCCTCTATATGGGTTATGGGGCCGATTCTATTAGAATCACGAGAAAAAGTAAAGGGGAACGGCTTCAATTGTAAGAGCAACGTTAAAATGAGCCCTTTTGCAACAAAGAGGGATCGCAATAATGGAGCTGAAAATGGCTCATTTTAACGTTGCTCTTAGATTCATGTGATTTTATTTGACATTAAATTAATTTTTAATTAAAATTGTCAGAGTTTAAGTTTATATTTTTTAACAAAAGTCTAATTATGAGTACAAAGATTCCAAATACAGGGAGCCCTTCGGCGCTTACTACAGTGTTAAGTCATTACGCAGCTCAAAAACCGCGTATTTTCATAGCCGCATCGATGGCTGCAGCGTCGGCCATACAATATATCTGCCTGCGTGCCGTGACTTCAATAGCCAAATTAGCTCTTTCTGTGAGAGCCGTGGTAGAACTTGCGGGGGCCTGCTTAGTGATAAATGCTATTGCAAGCATCTTATTAAAAGATTGCCTGACCCTAGATCCGACCCATTCACAAGAAAATTCAGGTCAAGTACCAGCCGTCCCCTCGGAGACCGAAGCCCAAGGACCTCCACACGTTGCTAAGCCCACTTCTTGCCACGATCTTTTTAAAACCAATTATCTGAAGACAGCTCGCGCTCTTAGTGTCAGAGACAGATTACCAAAGCTTTGCGAGTTAGCTCTAACGCACTATGAGTTTGGGCGATGTCTCAGCGTTCTCATTAACCCACTCGTGCTTGGTGGAAAGAATCCTTCAAGCGAGCCGCAGTATTCCCACGGGCAGGTGGTGCCCGTATACCCATTTGGTGGTAAAGAGAGAGCTTGGCTGGAAAAGCATTTCGGCATTCCGTCCAAGATAGATTACTCTGCTAGATGTCCGCAGGCTTACAACACGATGCCTCGCTATAATACTCCTTTTCAAAATCTTGTTAATCCTTTGGTGAATCATGGGAAAACATTAGTTTTAAATGTTGGATGGAAAGGTTGTCCGGCAGCTACCAACCGATGGGCTGACCTTCACGTTCTCTTTGTGCTCTCAATGTTCGCTCTGGAATTTGGGGATAACTCATTGCCCATATCCTTTTCATTGAAAGTAGGATCGGAAAATCCTGGCCAAGGTGATCCGAAGGATATTAAATTTAGACAGCTAGTCAAAGATTTGGATCTAAGCTCGGCGGAGGGGCTTTTCCATCTGCCATTTGATTGTCCCACTTTATTCAGAGCTCCAGATATGCCTGAGGTATTCTACCGGCCATTTTTGCCTACAGAAAACAGCGATTTGAGTAAGCTCCAGAGTGAGGCTAAAGCCCAGAGGAAGGAAAACGAAGAGGTCTATAACAGCCCATTATGGAAAGCAGGAATCCCTGATAAAGAAGCGGGGCAACAAATGCTATTAGACATGTATTGCACCTATTGGGATGAAGAGCAGGCCAAGTCTCTTCATGTCCAAACTAAAGAAGAAGTAGCATTTTCTGCCTGTTGGGCTATGCTAGATGATCTAGAAGGGTTATCGAAACATGTAGCGATTGTTACAAGCGGCAAGATTGGTACAGAGCAGTTTGCAAAATGGGCAAACGACAAGCTTTTACCATTCATGTTAGAGCAAGCTGAGACACGCTTTAAAGACGACCCGGAGCTTAAAGGGCAAATTAAAGCGCAGTTTGAAAGCGCTACCGGTTTCCTGAGAACATGAAAAGACACTCTCACTAATGAAAGAGAATTGAGCTGAACCGGTCCAATTTAAGCTGTATATGTGTGGAATCTTAATAGCTCTCAAGCAGCTCTAATAGTTGATATGTTAGAGTCGTAAAAAGGCTCATTTTAATATGGCTCTAACAGGGGGAACAGCTTCAATCATAAGCTGAGGCATATTGAAAATGTTTCTAATAGTTTTAGTTTGTCTGAACAGAAGGTTAATAGGGGTGAAGTGGCAGTGAGCTTGCCGCGTATTCTTTAATCACTGCTAGAGGCCTTCACACCGTCTTTTAAAAGCGCCATCCATTATCTCAAACCCATTTTTTACTCTATCTTCAATTTGATCAAAGATAATAGGAGTCAGCCATCCTGAAAAAGTCTCTATTTGTGTAAAGCGGGTAGACGACTCATCTAAAGGCTCTATTAGAAAAGTATGCTCTATACGCAAAAGGCCCATAGGTCCCCCGCGCCCTCTCCACTTAAGGTGTTTATCTTCGATCAATTCTATGATTTTAGGATGGGATGTTCGTTTCTTGCCTAAATAAAGAGCTACTTTTTTGCCCATTTTAGGCTCTCCAATTAACTGAGAAATAGCAGGGTTCCATTTAGACCATTCGGCAAAATTGATAAGGGCTTGCCATACAGCTTTTGCTGGGGCCTGAATGATAGTTTCTGTGCGAATTGTGTCCATAACCCGGCTTATTGCATACGGCTGAAATAAAGCATAATATTTTTTGCAATTTTTACAAAAATTTTTCAACTGCGATCACATGCTTTATTATGGGCACTTTTAGTATAGTACATTTGCATGTGTGATACAGATTTACTTAAGCTGTGGTTTTTAGAAAAAGGGCGGGATCTTCCTTGGAGGCGCCTTTCGGATCCTTATGCAGTCTGGGTCTCTGAAATCATGTTGCAGCAGACTCAAGTAGCTACTGTTATTCCTTATTTTGAGCGATGGCTAAAAGCTTTTCCCGACATAAAGACTTTGGCAAAGATGGATGAAAGCGTTGTTATCAAGCTTTGGGAAGGCCTTGGGTATTACAGCCGTGCACGCGCACTTCATAAAGGGGCAAAAGAAGTAGTTCTTCGCTTTAATGGCCAGTTGCCAAGCTTAGAAAAAGAGCTGCTAAGTTTACCTGGAATTGGCCCTTATACAGCAGCTGCAATCTTGAGCTTTGCCTTTCATAAAAAGGCACTTGCTATTGATGGCAATGTCTTAAGAGTTTTGAGTCGCTATTTTGGGATTTATGGAGAGGTCAGCCGTCCTTGTGTCAGAGCTCAGATTCACGAAAAGGGGCAAAAGCTGCTTTGTGAATCCGAGCCTTGGAAATCAGCAGAGGCGCTTATAGAACTTGGGGCCCTTGTTTGCAAAAAGCAGGCGCCTATTTGTAGCGCCTGCCCTTTGTATAGTAAGTGTTATGCCCGGATAAAAAGTGTGCAAGATAAGCTTCCTGAAGTACCTAAGAGAAAGAAAATAGTCCCACTTTATCGAGCGGTAGCTCTTGTGAAGAGTGAAGGATTTGTCCTAATACGCAAGCCTCCAAAGTCTGGCCTTATGCAGGGCCTTTATGAATTTCCCTTCATAGATATAGAGCATTCCAAAAAAGCAAACCCTCTTGTAGTAGAGAAGTGGCTTTATGATTTAGGGCTTGATGGCGTGTATATAGAGGCGTTAAAAGAGCAAAGCCATACTTTCACTCACCATAGAGCGCGCCTGTTCCCCTACTTGTTCAAAGTGGAAAAGGGAGCTGAAAAAGCATTAGAAGGTAGCTTTTGGGTGTCTGAAAATGAGCTTTCAAGTCTGGCTTTTTCATCTGGACACAGGCGCGTTTTATCCGATCTGCAATCATTTTTAGAGACTTACGTTCACTAGTTGCATCTTCAAAGCCGAATTGCTATGGTCCCAATTTGGGGGGTGAACCTCTATAGGCGTGGGAAAAGATGCATAGAAAAGCACTCTATAATTTGCTAAGACTCAATTGGAAGGAAGATCCTTCTTTAGGCGTTGATCTATGGCAAGTCGAAGATTACCGGATGCTTGCAGATCAAGAGCTCTATGAGCGGCTTCATGCTTTTGGTATTACTCTCGATAGTACGTCCTTTGTTCGCTATATTGAAGATTGCGAAAGTCCTGAAGATCTCACAGACTGCTTTGCTGATGAGCTCGCATCTCCTATCTACCACGACCAGGCATACCTACTTCTATTTGAGCTATGGCGCCGTTTTGCAGGCCATAAAAGAACACTTTCTATTTTTTGTGATGATCTTGATCACTCTATTGAGTCTTATGACCGTGGTTTTGAAGCAGCAAGTGGCTCCGTTGAAGATGCTCTTAGCCAGCTGCAAGAGATTTTGGTGCGTAATACAGAAGAGAGCGCATGCCCACAAGCTGTGTTCTATTCCATTTGCGAGAGGTGTGCGAGTGATATTGAAAGCTTTTTATATGACTACGTATGTGACCAGCTAGAGAATAATAATATCAACTACGCCTCTGACCTTGTGAGAGCTTTTGGTGATTATCTGAATGAGTCTCCTTGGTTCTCTCTTTTGAATGCACGCCTTTGTGTTCTTTTAGATGAAGGCGACTTAGATCTAGCTACTCAAGCGCTATTCACAGATTTTCCAGAGGGGTATGATATTGAGCTTGGTTTTGAGGTGCTCGATTTTATTCTTCAAACAGAGCAGTTTATCTACTTTCTACCTCTTTTAAAACAGCTTTTGATGCTCTCAGAATTTGAGCAAGACTTTAGAGATCTGCTTTTTGAATTTGTAGAGTATCTTCAAGACCATCCTCATTTGGGCTTGGAAAATGAAGTGCAAGCAATCATTGAGCGTAGAAAAGAGCTAGAGCCTGATGTTGAGATAGAGCACGACGATCCTGATTTAAAAGCAGCGATCGATGTTTTGCATAAGATTGCACTTTGATCAAACTTTTGTAAGATTCATTTTTGAAACTTAAGTAAGTTAATATTTGCCCAAAGTATGTTTTAAGGCGTCTTCTAATTTTGGGTAATAGAATCGGTGAGCGCTCTTTTCAAGCACTGTAGGCTTAGCTTGGCAGTTGGATAAAAGAGTGGCATCAGCTACTTGCCCAAAAGCTAATCTGGCAAAAGTGCTTGGTATAGCTAAAACTGCTGGCCTTCGCAAAACTTTGGCCAAAGATTTTGTAAGGTTATAGTTAGTTGTAGAGTTAGGAGTACATAGATTAATCGGTCCACTTAAGCTATCATCAACCATCATCTGGTATAAAGAATAGATAGCATCATCAAGCGCTATCCAGCTCATTTTTTGGTCACCTTTGCCAATCACACCTCCTAAACCAAGTTTAAAGAATTGAGACATCTTAGTTAACGCTCCACCAGATGAGGATAAAACAACACCTAAGCGGGCAATCACACAGCGGCCTTTTTTAAATTGATTTGCTTCGTGCTCCCATTCAGCACACACAGAAGCAAGAAAATCATTACCAGGATTTGTTTTTTCTGTAGATACACCTGCTATATTTGTCCCATAATACCCAAGTCCAGAAGTTGAAATAAAAACTTTTGGAGGGTGTTTGAGATTATTTAAAGTATTTACAATGAGTCGAGTGCTTTTGACTCGGCTGTCACGGATGCGTTTTTTCTTAAGTTCAGTCCACCTGCCTTCCCCAATATTGTCTCCAGCAAGATTTATTAAAACATCTAATCCCTCTAGCTTATCTTGATCAATCAATCCTGATTCAGGGTCCCATTGAACACCATTAGCATATTGATTTGAGCGTGAAATGGGGAGAACTTTATGGCCGGCTGTTTTTAGAAAAGCGCTAAGTGCAGTCCCTATCAATCCAGAAGCGCCCGTAATTCCTATAGTCATAGCAGGAGCCTTAAATTTTTGCTGGACCTCTAGGTCATTTCTTAGAGTAGTATGACGGTACTTAAACATTTGCTCTATGTTGTGAAGAGCCATTTTTTTACCCAAACCAAGCGGAGTTTGAAAAGTAAGTAAATCTTGCATTTCAGACTTATATTTATCAATAGGAATTATTTTGTGGTGATGAACCCATTTTTTAAAGGGGCCTTTGACTTGTATATCGACAAATTCTTTAGGAGGGTCATACTTAACGTGTCTTGCAAGCCAAGAAAGCGAAAAAATGCCTTTTTGAATCTTAAAGTGCGTTTCAGATCCAACTTGTAAAGAGGCGTCTTTATGTTTTAATTTTATGTGTTCCCAAGGTGGAGTCAACCTTTCAAAGGCGCCTTCACGCTCATGCCAAGCGAATAAATCATTAGCTGATACGGGCATGATTGTTTTCTTTTCATACAGGGTCATTTTAGGTTTTTTCTCTTGATGGATTAGGAAGCTATAAAAAGTTTGCAACTAAAGTAATAATAAAATGGTTTAGAGATCAATTCTTTCGATCATAGCTGAAAATTTTACTTGTCGTATAGTTTTTTGCAATAGGGTAGTATGAAGCCAATCATAAAATTTTATTCTACCTGGAGGGATCAAGTGGTAAGAGAGTCTTATATAGTCATTGGAGCAAGTTCAGGTATTGGAGCGGCTATAGCTAAAGATTTAATCCAAAGTGATTTTCGTGTTATCGCCTTAAATCGAACAGAACCCACTTTAAGCAGTCCAAATCTTGAGTTTCAAAGCTTTGATATGACGGATTTATCTTCAGATTTACCAGATTTAGAAGGTCCTATTTCAGGACTTGTATATCTTCCTGGTTCTATAAATCTTAAGCCATTTGAGAGGACTTCAGAAAAGGATTATCGCGAAGATTGGGAGCTGAACTTTTTAGGCGCTATGCGTGCTATTCGCAAATACCTTCCTAATTTAAGATCGGCTCAAAATAGCTCTATTGTTTTAATGAGTACAGTAGCTGTGAGTCAAGGGATGTCTTATCACACTTCAATATCAGCTGCTAAAGGTGCGATAGAGGGTGCCACGCGATCTCTTGCTGCTGAATTTGCACCAAAGATTCGAGTGAATGCGGTAGCGCCCTCTCTTACAGCGACTCCTCTAGCAAAAAACCTTATTGGAGATGAAAACAGAAAAAAGCTTGCTGCTGCAAGGCACCCACTTCAAAGAATAGGCGATCCTATTGATATTGCGAATGCGGCGCTTTTCTTGCTTTCAAAAAAATCTAGTTGGGTAACTGGGCAAGTGATCCATGTGGATGGGGGATTTTCAACCCTGAAGCTAATTTAGCATCGGTAGATTTAAGGGTATAATCAGTCTTAAATCATCTACCTGAAACGATACCCTTTTTTTAAGAGCTCGCCTTGAAGTTGTAATACAGCAAGTTCTTTTTTTTTGGCTTCAATATCAACGGTCAAAGATTTAAGCGTAGACCATTCTTCTGGCATATCTTTTGGGTTTATGAATTCATGATGAAGGGTAGGTTTGGGTCCTTCCCAGCCTTCTTTTGGGCTTGATAGGTGAAATAAAGGCTCTCTATTCCAAGTCTTAAGAGCTTTTTGAGTGGCTTGTTCAATGTTTAAATTATCTTTTAAACAACGGTGGTGGTGAACGTCGTAAACAAGGGGAATGTTAATATCTTGGCAAAGGGGAAGAAGCTCTTCTGGTGTGAAAATTTTATCATCATTTTCAACAGTCAGCAGTTCTTGTACATTTTTTGATAGCCGGCCAAAGTTTTTAGCAAACCGCTTAAGAGCTGATTTTTTATCACCATACCCACCTCCCCCATGAATATTAATAACGTCAGCACCTAAAAGGCTCGACATAAATCCATGGTACTCTAAGTCTGCAATAGATTTTTTTACAATTTTTTCATCAGGAGAGTTAAGCACTACAAATTGATCGGGGTGGAATGTAAGGCGTATCTTAGATTCAAGAGCCTCTTGTTTTGCCTTTTTTGCGATGAGCTTAATTTTTTTTGCATTAGGCAGATCGTTTAAGTCATACCCCCATTCGGGGTGGGTGTAAATAGGCATAAGGCTACTGTGAATACGAAAAGCTCCAATATCATGGTTGGCACAAAACTTAATCGCTAGAATAAGGTTTTCCAGATTGCTCTCAACGAGATTCCCAAGATGAGCAAGGTGAGAAATCTTTTTTTCAGCGAGACTCTTAACATACCTTACAGTTGTTATTCGGAAGCGAATAGGCGCTTCAATAAAAGAGCAACATAATCCTAATCTGAGCATTTAATTTAGCTTTGTAGTTTGTGGTTTTAAATATTAAAAAGAGACTAAAGCACAATCTCAATCGGGCAAAAATCTAAATAGTCACTTGCGGTCAAAAAATATTTTACGCCCGCTTTTTCTCCCCATAAAGCAGGCCCTTTCTGAATAGCATGTAGATGACCAAAGATGCAGACATCGACCTTATATCTTTCAAAAAGCTCAGTTGCTCCTGTACTTACAAGATCGATATTTGTTGGAGGGTAATGCACCATCACAATTTTGCGCTTGGCATCTTTGGGCATCGCTTGCAAGCTTATTTCAAGCCTGCCAAGTTCTCGCTGCCACAGTTTTTCTTGATTCATCCCCTCGTCTTCTAAAAGAGGCGGGCTCAAGTCAGGGCAGTCCCAAAGGCGGGTGCCTCCAATAGCTATGTCATGCCACATAAAAACATCGTGCTGAATGATATGAGTATTTTTCCCAAGAGCTTTTCTGACTTTAGTTGGGCTAGACCACCAGTAGTCATGATTGCCGCGAATCATAACTTTTGTACCAGGAAGTTTTTCTATCCACTCAAGATCAGGCTTAGCTTCTTCAAGTTTTAGAGCCCAGGAGATATCACCTGCAATCAAAAGCAGATCATCTTTAGAGATGAGCTTTTTACAGCTAGCCTCAATCTTTTCAGCATAGCCGTGCCAATTTTCTCCAAAGACGTCCATATTTTTTGCAGGAGCGCCAAAACTTAAATGTAGGTCTGCAAGGGCCCAAATCTTCATACCCTTATATTAGCACAAGGGGTGAGATTGTTTCATCAAGGCCGAAGATAGGTTTGCAGTGAATGCTTCAAGAGCTTTCAATTTTGTGTTTGAGCTTTTTTAGCGTTCCAGGAAATAGAAAAAGATGAATGGGGTAGGTAGCTCCCCAATAACACATACCCAAAAACCCAGCAGCTTCAAATTCAGCTAAAAGAGAAAGCTGAGTCGTTTCTTGAATAGAATTCTGAGCAATGTCATTAGATTGAGGATCTTTTAAGATAAAACTAAGGTGGGCAATACCAGGCATGTTCATCTCAGCAATAAGCGTAATAATACTGTCTTTTTCAATTTTTTCAAAACGCCAAAAATTTAAGATATCACCTACATGAGCAAGGCCTTCTTGATGAGTATATTTGCGTAAGCCTACCCCTCCGAGTATCCGATCTAAAAACCCTCTTATTTTCCAAAGCCATTGAGCATAGACCCAGTCATGGAGGTGTTTTTTTTCAATCAGGAGATTAAAGACATCTTGACGAGCTTTGTTAACAGTGATGGTGCCTTCCCATTTGCAATGGCGGACACTTTTTCCTTCAGTAAGACGTTTAATTGAGTAGCCTTTTGCTGAAAAAGCGCTCATCCAACTTCGCGTTTTTTCACCTTCAAGTAAGATGCACTTTTTTAAAGCTTCTTTGTAGCCCATAGGTTTGAATGAGAAAAGCCTTTTAGCTGCATCATTTTCAACAACAGTGTCATTCTTGACACTTTCAATTAAAGCGCGTCCTATACGGGCATATACAGGAGTGACTAGGCCTAGCCATAGACTCGAGAGTTTAGGGGTTAAAACAGGCAGAATCAAGATATGGCACGATCTATTGATTTGTTTAGCGTACTCTTTTAAAAGATCAGCATATTGAATACAGTCAGCCCCGCCAATTTCAACAATTTCTGAGTTTGATATCTTTAGATCAAGAGCCTCTATTAGGTAGCGTAAGACATCATCAATAAAAAGCGGTTGGCATAAGCTTTTTACCCATTTAGGCGTAATCATAAAAGGAAGCTTTCGGACTAAAGCGCGTATAATTTCATAAGAAGCACTTCCGCTACCCAGTATAATGGAAGCCCTAAATTCAATAACGCACGCTCCACTTTCTTTAAGCAGATGCCCTACTTCTTGCCGACTTCTTAAGTGTGGAGATAGAGAATCTTTTTTTTCAGAGCCAAGGCCTCCTAAGTAGATGATTTTAGAAACGCCGCATTCTTTAGCAACCGATGCAAATAGTTTGGCTGCTTTGCGGTCTTGTGTTTCAAATTTACTTAGGCTTGTGCCAAGAGAGTGGATCAGATAGTAGGCTGTATTGATGCCTGTGAGTGCTTTTTTAAGCGCTTCTTTATCCAGGACATCTCCTTGAGCAATTTCAATATCTTTGCCTTCTAAGTATGCTGAGGGCCTGCGTACTAAGCAGCGCACAACAGCTTTTTTCTCGAGAAGCTTATCTAAAAGCTGGCCTCCAATGTAGCCGCTGACACCTGTGAGTAAGATTTTATGAGGCATCTAAGAATTCCTGAATTGCAGTTTAGATATAAAAACCTTAATTACTTTTTGTGTAAGTGAAATTTTTTTATATAATTTTTAATGCTATCAGAAAGTGTAGGTTGATTCCACAAAATCCATCGGGATAAAGCGCCTGCACTCATGTAGTCTTCCCAGTTTTCTTTCCCTTTGTGCCTTCTGAGGTAATCACGTTTTCTTTCAGGATTTTTGTGCTTTGTAAAATCGCTCATTCCTTTGGATCCAAAATGAGTGGTTTTTACTTTTTTCCCATCATTAAAAAAAATAGCGGTGTATTTATGTTTGTTATCAATAGCTTTTTGTATTTTAATCTCTTTCATGAGAGCCTCTTTTTTTGAAAAATTGGGTTAAAGTCGAAAGCCATCAGGTAGCCGCGCACCTTTTTTTACGATGATAATGCCGTCTCGAATACAGATACCTTGCCCTATGTCATCGTAGTGCTCTAGGTTGCCCGAGTTGGTAAGAATCACTCCATGTCCAATGAAGGCATTTTTATCGATAATCGTTTTTTTCACAGTGCAGTTGTTGCCTATAGTGACATTTGACCCTACAATAATAGAGTGTGAGATGTTAGAGCCGGGCTTGAGATTCGCTTTTTCTCCGAGTATTGAATGGGTAACTAAGGAGCCCTCAGCTATAGCTGTTTTATCAATAAGGCACTTGCCTGCTTTTTTTACCAGATCGAGATTTGCTTTGTAGAAAGTAGCGATCGTCCCAATATCTTCCCACTCCCCTTTGTGGACATAGCAATAGGTGGGTGATCTTTTTATCTGGGTCGGTATGAGGTGCTTGCCAAAGTCTTCTCGGAGATCTTTTTCCAGTAGAGATAAAAGGGCTTTTTTCCTAAAGAGGTAGATCCCCATAGAGCCTAAGTAAGGCTTATCAAGCATATCAGGACTAGGGGAGGTGAGTGTATCGAGCTTTTTTTTTGACTTAGGTTTTTCCACAAACTGCGTGATTTTTCCATTAAGATCCATTTGCAAAATCCCTAGACGGGGCGCATCTGCTCTAGAGACAGGTACGCTAGCTATCGCACAGTCGGCTTGATTTTTCTTAGCAAAGGCTACAAAGGCAGGTATGTCAAAATCGTGGATCTGATCTCCAGAGAGGATTAAAAAATATTCAGAAGAGCTATTAGCTAGCTTGTTTCTTATTTGCCTTATTGCATCAGCTGTGCCTTCAAAAGCGCATCCCAGCTCTTTTGCTGATAGAGTCTGAATTTGAGGGCATATGGGGTAGGCCCCTCGAACATGATGCTCAATAGACTCAGACTTATACTGGGTAAGGATTAAAATATGAGGGATATGAGCTTCTAAAGAGGCGAGTATCGGTATATCAATAAGCTTGCAGCTTCCAGCAAATGAGACCGCAGGCTTGGCAAGTTCATCGGTCAGTGGCTTTAAGCGTGTGCCTTTGCCCCCTGCAAGTATAATGCTGGTTACATCTTCCAATTTATAATTACCCCATTTAATTTACTAATAACCGTTTTTGTTATTAATAATCAAACTAACTCTAGACAATTATTTAATTAAAATTTCTTAATTTTATTGGTAGTCACGCTCTCTTAAGGAGAGTCTCATAGACGCTGTCGGCGTTATAGCTTGAGCGGACAAAAGGGCCTGCATAAACATGAGAAATGCCAATGTCCTCTCCAAAAGCCCGGTAGGCTTCAAATTGACTTGGGGGAATAAAAGCTTTAACGCGCAATTTCTTGCGGCTCGGCTGAAGGTACTGTCCAATCGTAATGATATCGCAGCCAATCTCTTTTAGATGGACCATGGCCTCTTTGACTTCATCAGGCTCCTCTCCGAGCCCCACCATGAGCCCTGATTTGATCCAAAGGCTTTTATTACTTTTTTTTGCGTGGGTGAGGACTTCTAAAGACCTTTTGTAGGTCGCTTTATGCCGTACGCGAGGAGTCAGGCGTTCAATTGTCTCAATATTATGGTTGAAGATAGCAGGCTGTTGCATGAGCACATGGTCTAAAGAGGAGCTTTTGCCTTCAAAGTCCGAAGTAAGCACCTCACAGCTAGTCTCAGGGCACTCTTTTTTTAAAAGGCGCATAATTTCAGCTAGATGGAGGCTTCCTCCATCTTCTAGATCATCACGAGCGACCATAGTGATAACCACATGCTTTAAGCCAAGCGCTTTAACAGAGTCCACAAGCCGCTGCGGCTCATCTGCTTCAGGAGGAGGAGGGTTTTTTAGGGTGTCAATATCACAAAATCCACAAGCGCGCGTACACGAGCTTCCAAGCACCAAGAAAGTAGCCGTTTTTTTAGAGTAGCACTCAAAGCGATTAGGGCACTTAGCCTCTTCACATACAGTTGGCAGGTGGGAGCGACTTAAAACATCTGTCGTATAAGCGAAGTCGCTTCCTTTAGGAAGGGGTCTGTGGAGCCAGCTTGGAAAGCGGCCTCTAGATGAAGTGTCTTCATTCTCAGGGAGCTTTGGGCGCTTTGCCCGGGGTTCACTTTGAGGCTTAACTTGAGGTGTGATGTCAAAAAGACCCGGCTTGTCCATAGACCCCTACCTTCTTTGAGGAGGGTAGTGAATTGGAGAACCTTGTGCGATAAATGCAGCTTCCATCCACGCTTCAGAAAGCGTTGGATGTGCATGAATAGTCTCTGTTAAGCAGTCAGCTGTAAGCTCATTTTGTACAGCTAAAACCATTTCAGCAATAAGAGCCGACGCCTCATCCCCTACTATCTGAGCACCTAGAATTTGGCCTGAAGATTTATCAATAACTACTTGCGCAAAACCTTCAGTCTCTGCAGTAGCCTTTGCTTTGCCGAGCGCTGCAAAAGGAAAAGCACCTAAAGTCGCATCAAAGCCTTCAGCTAGGGCTTTTTCTAAGCTAAGACCTACTGAAGCTATCTCAGGCTGGGTGAACATTACAGAAGGGATTGCATTGTAGTGCATTTTAGCCGAGCCGCCAGTCGCATTAATAGCCGCCACAATGCCTGCATGAGATGCAACATGTGCAAGCATCGCTTTTCCTGTCACATCGCCAATAGCGTAGATGCCAGGAACATTTGTTTCCATATGCGCATTTGTTTCAATAGCGCCACGCTCATCTGTTAAAACACCCGCCTTCTCAAGGCCTATATTACGTGAGTTAAAAGAGACGCCAACAGCAACTAGTGTTAGGTCAGCTTCAATCTTTTTCCCTTCAAGAGAGATGAGGCACGTACTTCCAGAAGCGTCTACCCCTAACACCTTAGCGCCTGTTTCTATCTTAGTGCCCTTAGACTTTAAAGCTTTGGCTAAAGCTGTTGATAAAATAGGCGCTTCTGCAGGGATTAAGCGGTCTGTTGCTTCCAAAATAGTGACTTCAACACCTAGCTCAGAATAGAGACTCGCAAACTCGCAGCCAATCACCCCACCCCCAATAATAGCCAAAGACTTAGGAAGTGTTTCCACTTCTAGCATCGATTTAGCTGAGAGGACTTTTTTATGATCAAAGGGGAAAAGAGGAATTTCTTTAGAGGTAGAGCCGGTAGCGATAATGATTTTTTCTGCCCGGATAAGGAGGCCTGATTCACCTTCTACTTTTAAGACAGTGGGACTATCAAATTTTGCAAAGCCCTGGATGATATGCACCTTATGCGATTGGATAAGCCCTTCTAAGCTTTTGCGGATATCAACGACAATCTTGTCCTTACGCTCTTTCATAATGGCATAGTCAAAGGTAACTAAACCCGTTTCTATTCCAAAGCGCTTCGCATGCTTAATTTTATGTAAAAGTGATGAACTCGCAATAAGCGTTTTTGTAGGAATGCAGCCCCAATTAAGGCAGACGCCGCCCATGTAGTCTCCCTCAATAAGAGCGACTCTTTTCCCGGTTTGTGCAGCTTTTATAGCAGCAACGTAGCCGCCAGGCCCGCCACCGATAACAGCGATATCAAAGTTTTTTTCTTCCATAAGGCCTTATTATAGGAGTTTTAATCATATTTGGGAAATTTACTCCCAGAAAAAATCGTTTGGCCTTTATTTTACTATTGGAGCATTATGAGATCAAGTAACTAGCTCTTAAGGGGCTATTAAGGGGATAAAAGATGGGCTTAGAAGAACAAAAAAAACTTTGCTGGGAATGTGGGGGAGAAGTCCCTTTTGAGTCTGAGCAGTGCCCTTTTTGTGGGGCTGAATTCGAGGTAGAGGCTCAGGCAGAGCCAAAAAGCTCTTCTTATAATGAGAGTACTCAGAATCTGTATAGTACAGGATCCTCAGATGGTTCTATTGACGATGAAAGTAGCGCTTCTCACAAAACCTCATATAGTCCTGTAGAGCAGACAGACCTTTTTTCTCAAGATAGTGAGATGCCTCCAAGGCCTCTTTACGAGCCTGTAAGTTCAGATCTATATTCGCGAACCTCTAGTGAAGAAGATGAAAATGCTCTTTTCCATGCACATGGTTCTGGAGACCATAAAACAGCAAAGCAGTCAGATGAGAATAAAGATTCTAAAGAAGAAAAGGGGTCAGCAATTTCAAAATCTCAGATGCTAAGCCTTTGCTTGATTATTCCAGGCTTATCACTTCTGTTTTTTGGATTGGGTATGATTCTTTTTTCTGAAGAAGGCCAGCTGATTTTAAGATGGGATGCGAGTTATGGTCTTTTCATCTTTACTCTAAGCGCTCTATTTATCTATTTTGGCGCACGAGCTTTCCGTAAGATTGGTAAAAAGTAGTAGGCGGTAAACTTAAAGGCATCACCCTTATGGGGTGATGTCAATTTCGTTTGAGTCTAAAGCAAGCTCAGGTGCCCCTTCATGCATGCGGATGATCTGCGCTTTTAGCTCTTCAGGGCTTGGCACATGTAATTCAAAGATAAACATTTTCTGAGCAATGCGAGAACGCATTTTTTGGATAAAGTCTTGGAATAGAGCAAATGACTCGTGTTTGAACTCCATAAGAGGGTCTTTTTGGCCAACGCTTCGCATATGCACCTCAGAGCGCAAGTGGTCAATATGCAGCAGGTGCTCTTGCCATAGTCGGTCAATGATGGTTATGAAAATATCGCGCAAGACGTTAGAGAGGATCTGATTGGTGCTTTTCTTATCTAGGTTATCCCCAATAAGACCTGCAGCTGCAAGTTCATGAAGCGCGTTTCTATGTTCTTCAAGTTTGCGTTTTTGCTGCTCTATTTTATTTTTAAAGGTGTGTACCAGTTTTTGTAGAGCCTTTTTCTCAAAGGCTTCTTCAGACAAGTGCTCTTTAAGCTCACTTTCACTAAAAGATATGGGAAATAGTTCACATAACATAGTGGCAAAAGCGGTTGAGTCCCACTTGCCTGAGGTGTTTGTGCTTTCATCGAGCAGCTGACCGCAGTAGTCTTGCAGTAGCGTGTAGATGTAAGTGAGCATATTTTGTGCGCTTAAGATTTCTTGTCTGAAAGAGTAGAACTCTTTGCGCTGTCTATTCATTACATCATCATATTCAAGCGTGTGCTTGCGGATAGTGAAGTTGCGCTGCTCAACGCGCTTTTGCGCAGTTTCAATCGATTTTGTCAGCATAGAGGCTGAGATAGGCTCACCTTCAGGAGGGCGGAAACGCTGCAAAATAGAAGTCATCTTAGGAGAAGCAAAAAGGCGCATCAAATCATCTTCAAAAGAGACAAAGAATTTAGATGTGCCTGGGTCTCCAAGTCTTCCGCAGCGTCCGCGCAGCTGGCGGTCAATACGTCTAGATTGGTGGCGTGTAGAGCCAAGGACATGAAGACCTCCAAGGTCACAGACATCTTTACTAATCTTAATATCTGTGCCGCGCCCTGCCATGTTAGTCGCTATAGTAATCGCTCCTTTTTGCCCAGCGCTTGCGATAATTTCAGCTTCTTGATCGTGGTGGCGAGCATTAAGAACATTGTGTTTTAGACCATTTTGTTTAAAGATCCGTGATAGGGTCTCAGAGACTTCTACAGTCTCTGTGCCGATCAAAATAGGGCGGCCCTTTTTGTGAAGGTCTTGAACTTCAGATAAAATCGCATGGTACTTCTCGCGCTTTGTCATGTAGACCTCATCTTCAGAGTCTACGCGCCCACAAGGCTTATATGTAGGGACTGCAACCACTTCAAGTTTGTAGATCTCTTGAAACTCACGGGCTTCTGGCATAGCAGTTCCACTCATACCTGCTAAGGTCTCATACATGCGGAAGTAGTTTTGGAGAGTGATAGTTGCATAGGTCTGTGTCTCTTCTTGGATATCAAGCTCTTCTTTAGCTTCAATAGCTTGATGCAGGCCGTCAGAAAAGCGCCTTCCTGGCTGAGGTCTTCCTGTGTTTTCATCGATAATAACAACTTTGCCTTCTTGGATGATGTAGTCGACATCTTTTTCCATAAGAAGGTGCGCTCTTAGCATCTGCTTGATGTTATGGTGGCGCTCTTTATTTAGAGCATCCGCTTTTTGAATAGCTGTCTTTTTTTCAAGCTTCGCTGCTTCATCTAAAGAATCAATAGCATCGATAAGAGCATATTCATGCCCAAGGTCAAGCATTGTAAAGTCGTTTGTTTTTTCAACGCCAGTGAGCTCTGACCAAGTATGGATGCCTTTATCTGTAAGCTCGTATTCACTTGCGCGTTCATCTACTGTAATGTAGAGGATGCTTAAAAGTTCGGCGCGCTCTTCTTGCCTTTGTTTGTCGTAGTAAAGTGTATCAATTTTTTCGAGATCAGCTCTTAGGTCGGGATGCTCGCGTACTGTTTTGATAAAGTCGTGTCTTGGCATGCCTTTAGAGACAACCCATAGGTCTTTGAGGGCATTTTGTTTTTTTTCCTCGTCAACCTTATTAAGTTTTTTTGCTTCTAACGACTTATCTAAGAGGTTTAAGCTTGTAAGGATTTTCTCGGCTTTTTGTGCGATTTCATTTGTAAATACGCTCTGTTTTTTTACTAAAGCGCTCACAGGGCTTTTGAGCTCATCATACATCTGGTTAGACTGGTTTGAAGGTCCAGATATGATAAGAGGTGTTCGCGCTTCATCGATTAAAATAGAGTCGACTTCATCGACTATGGCAAAGTGGTGCGAAGACTGCACTTGGTCTTCAGCACTTGTAGCCATTGAGTTATCTCTTAAGTAGTCAAAGCCAAACTCAGATGCTGTTCCATAGATCACATCGCGCGTGTAAATCTCTCGACGCTCTTCAAGAGGCGTGGCATTTGTCAAAGCACCTGTTTTAAGTCCCAGCCAATGGAAAACAGGGCTGATCCACTCGCAGTCTCTTTCAGCTAAGTAGTCGTTAGTAGTGATGAGGTGTGTCCCTTTTCCTTCTAAAGCGTACAGATAAAGAGGAAGCGATGCGGTAAGAGTTTTCCCCTCTCCTGTCTGCATCTCTGCAATAGAGCCTTCAAAAAGGGAGATAGCGCCCATCAGCTGTACATCGTAAGGGATCATATCCCACTTTTGACGGTAGCCAGAGACATTGATTTCTGTGCCAACGAGGCGCCTACACGCATTTTTTACAACAGCGTAAGCTTCAGGTAAAAGAGATTTTAGATCTTCTCCTGAGGCAAGGCGAGCCTTGAATTGAGCCGTTTTTTGCTTAAGCTGATCATCGCTAAGCGTTTGGTATTCCAGCTCAAATCGATTGATTTGGTGTACAATATTACGGTATCTAGAAACTTTGCGGCTTTGCGCTGTACCAAAGACTTTTTTTAGAATTCCAAACATAAAAGCTCAAAAATGGGGTTTTCTGACAGTTTATCATGTTAAGCGTTATTTGTGGAGAGGCTTAGCTATTTATCTAAAGACTTTGTCCTAGCTTTTGGCCAAAACGACATAAGATTTCAAGGGGATCTTGGTTATTTTCTTTTGAGGTGAGGTCTTTTTCAAAAATTATTTTACCTCGCTCAAAGACAAGGAGCACAGTAGAGGCGCCAAAGCCAAAAAACCCCTTTTCTTGCCCTTTTTCTACTTGGACACTTGATTGAAGAGCCGCGCTCTTTTGATAAAAGGTTTGATGAATACTTCCCACGCACGTAGCACCTACGTCTACATAAAGGATATGGCCAAAGGTCTCGCTTTTTAGCTCTGTTAGTACCCGTTTATTTTGGGTTACGATGGAGAGTTTTTGTTTCAGAGCTATCGGGTTTACAGAGTATAGGGGTCCTTTAATGAGCCTAGGCTTTGTGGCATGAGCTGCGCAGGGAAAGTGAAACCTGTGGTAGTCAGGAGGCGCTAGACGTGCAATTACGAGACTGCCCCCTTCGAATCTTTGTGCAAGAGAGCTATCTTGAACAAGCTCCTCAAGGTTGAACTTCTGCCCTTTTACATAAAAAAAGCCTTCTTCTGAAAGATTGGGGATAAAGCGGTAGCGCCCATCTGCTGGGATAATCAGATCACCTTCAAGACGTCTTACTTGAGGTTTTAATTTTCGGGTAAAAAAATCGTCAAAACTTATGAATTCAGAGGCTTTTTTCTCAAATTCTTCCATATTGAGACCAAAGTCTCTAATAAAAGGCTCAATGCGCTTTTTAGAAGAAGGTCTTCGCTGCAGATAGCCGAAAAAAGCTGAAAAAAAAGGCAGTTTTACAATGAGCTGTAAAAGGGGCCAAGATAGCACTTTCAGGAAAGGTGATTTCGGATAGAGGAGGTGAAGGAGGCCTCCTCCATAGACTTTTTCTTGAAAAGGTCTTTCGGAGAGCCTGTCTTTAATAATAAGTGGTTCCATGCCCCTATTCTAAGTAAAAGATTAATTGATGTGCAGTCTAAAGGATTTTAAAGAGTTAATATTCTTTATAGGGCTTTTCCCCGCGTGCTATGCAACCTGTTTATTGTTAGTTGCTTGCGCTGACAGCTCTTGTTTGGATGGCAAGAGCTGTCAGAGCAGTTTATTAGATGGGCGCCATGAATTTACTTTATTCATTTATTAAAGTTTTTAGTTGAATTTAAACTAATTATTTTGTATAATTAACTCTATAAAGCAAATAAAAGATAATAAAACTGGAGAAATCAATATGTCAGCGATATTACCCCCTGTGAGGGACGCTATAGCCAAGGCTATAGAATACAAGAATGAAGGTGTTAAATACGCAAAAGAGCACCAGCACTATGCGGCTGCTGGCGCTATTGCCCTTTTCGTGTTTCCTTCTGTCGTTCAAGGGATGATCGTAGGTGCGGGCGCAAAGCTTATCCACGCAGGTTGGAAGCGTTTGGATCTTGATACCCATGTAGAGCCTCGTGTTAAGCCGACTATGGATGGCTTGGCAAATCGTCTGGATAAAAAAGCAGAAGGAGGTTTAGAAGCTCGCTTTGGAAAAGGTGTGATTTCAGACTATGGAACTAAGGCTTTTAGCTATATGAATCCCGTGGGCTATGAAGGCGCTAAATCAGCACTTTTAGCAACAGTGAGCGCGGTAGGCTTGGCCTATATCACAGGTGGAAGCACACTTTATGTAGCAGGCGCTCTATATGCGTATGCTCGCTTAAGTACTATGCTTGCAGGCATTAGCTTACTTGCTAAAATACTTCAGCCTTTTATGCCAGAAGCGGCAAATGA
This sequence comes from Chlamydiia bacterium, assembly GCA_041688145.1. Lineage (GTDB taxonomy): Bacteria > Chlamydiota > Chlamydiia > Chlamydiales > JAAKFQ01 > JBDNIV01. The sequence goes on from JBDNIV010000018.1 coordinate 20,026, forward strand.
TCGAGTAGCTTAAGTTTATTTGAATAAAAATTGTAAAGCGTCCTTCGAAATTAAGGGCGCTTTTTTTATGCCTGTAATGCGGGCTTGCTGCTAAGAAGTCCTGTATTCGTTGACTCTTCAAAAAATATCTATTACTATTTTTTCGTAAACAGATTATGGGATAAGCCTATATAAATTAGGCAGGCTTGCACAAGAGAGGAGGGGTTATGGCGCACCCTGTTGCGGGAGTTTTTTTTTGCTTCTCAGCTCACTGTTCAAACTGGGCAGTTGCAAATTTGTATAGCGCTCCTCGTTCTATAACAGCTCTACCTAAAAAGCTCTCTATTCAGTTTGCTCGCTTTATCGTATTTGCGAGCTTAAGGGGAGGCGCAGCTTTTGTAGCTCACAAGACCCTTCGGCAGGCACTTGAAAATTCAGGATTAAATAAAACGCTTGAAGAGAAGTTATTACCCCAGCTATCGCCTTTAACAGGTTGGATTAAAGAGGGTTTAGCGCCTGTAAGAGAGCAAATTGTTGCTCAGGCGAGAAGTACAAGCTGGTCTAGGGACTGGGTATTGTGGGCAGATGATCCAAAACCAGAACAAAAAATAGAGAATCGTCATGTTTATCCTATAGTAAAGGAGACGGCTTTAATTACTGCGGCTACAACCTTAGCTAAGATTTTGATAGGAGGCTCTTTTTTTAATGCTCTAGGCTCTTATGCTGTTTTTCAATTAGCTGTGCATAAGTTTAGCAAATAAAAATTGTCATTATTTTTGTTTTTTCCCACCTGCATGTAGCTATTGCTTCCTTGTGTAATAGCTCTTTTTGCTTTAGAATAGGGGGCATATATGAACGCATCTGATGAAGAAACTATTGTAGCTTTAGCTACTCCTCCAGGAAGAGGCGCCTTGGCAGTTATTCGCCTTTCAGGCTCGCGTGCGCTTGAAATTCTTGGCAAAATGTTTTCTAAAGACAAAGCAAAGCTAAAGTCCCATACAGCTACTGTAGGCTATCTCATTGATGGCGAAGGCTCTTTAATTGATCAAGTGGTCGTTACTCCTTTTTTAGAGGGTCGCTCTTTTACGGGAGAAGAGCTCGTGGAGATCACGCCGCATGGAGGCGATGTGATCGTCCAAAAGATCTTGCAAACAGCAAGAGCGCTTGGTGCACGTGCAGCGCTTCCAGGAGAGTTTTCTCTAAGAGCTTGGAAAAATGGAAAAATAGACCTTGTGCAAGCAGAGTCTATCCAAAACCTAATTGCGGCTAAAAGCGAATCAGCTAGAAAAGCCCACTTAGCGCAGCTGTCGGGCGCTTTATCTGAGCGTGTACGTGCTCTTCAGGACAAAATTATAGAGATGCTTGCTGTTTTAGAAGCGTGGGTAGATTTTCCTGAAGAGGGTCTTGAATACCGCTCTTTTGATGAAGTAATTGCCGTTTTTAAAGAGGCTCAGGATACGTGCAAAAAACTGATCGATACCTACGATTATGGCAGAAAGTTGAAATCAGGTCTTAGCTGCTGTCTTATAGGAGCTCCTAATGTAGGTAAATCTTCACTGCTTAACGCTCTTTTAGAAAAGGAGCGCGCTATTGTGACTGCTGAAGCTGGGACAACACGTGATTTCCTAGAGGAAGAGCTTTGGATAGAAGGTGTGCATGTAAGGCTGATTGACACAGCAGGCATAAGAGAGTCTCAAAATGCTATTGAAAAAGAGGGCATCAGACGCTCAGAAGAAAAATCTGAAGAGGCAGGAATTTGCCTGATTGTTTTAGATGCACCTCGATTTATAAAAGAAGAAGAGCTCGGCAAAGACTTATTAGCAAAAATCCCTGAAGATAAACGCTTTATTATTTGGAACAAAGTCGATCTGCTTACACCAGATACCGAGCACTTACCCCATATAGAGGCCTTAAAAACTTTTAAAGTCTCTGCTAAAACAGGCATGGGTATTGAGGAGCTTAAAAAGAGCATGGCTCACCTTCTAAATGACCGCTACGCTCCTAGTGAAGAAATTATTCTTACAGAAGAGCGGCATGTAGAAGCATTGCAAAAAGCTAAGGGCTATATAGGCAATGTAATAGAGGGCTTAGAAAATAAGGTGAGCGCTGAGTTTGTTGCCTTTGATGCTAGAGCTTCTTTAGAAGCGCTTGCAAACTTAGTGGGCCGTAATATCAAAGAAGATGTGATTACGGCAATTTTTTCTCAATTTTGTCTAGGTAAGTGATAATAGAATCGCTGAGAATTTCGGCGCTATTTTCTGGCAGCTCTGATCGGAGCTCAAAAGAACTTTTTTTTGCTTCAGCAATCCAGTCCCAAAGCATCTTTGGGGTATATAAAACAGGTGCCCACTTAGCCTCAATAGGTGTATTGGTATAGGCGTTAGACTTGGGAATCAAATAAGCTGAGCGTTTATTAAAAGCTAAAGCATTGACTAAAGTTGAAGAGGTAAAAGTCAGGACATAATCGGCTATTGCTATCAGTTCATGAGATTGAAAAGACTTAGGGGCAAGCTTTACGTTTGGGCACATACGGTTTATTATCTGTTCTTCAAAATGGCCGTTTATGTGGGGCGCGGGGTGTAATGAGACTAAGACATTGAATTTATGAGAGTTCATCTCACGCATAGCGCTCGCAAATAGGCCAAATCCTTGCTCATAATCTGAGCCATATCCAGCGCAGTAAAGGATGGTGCGTTTTTTAGGATCTAGGTTTAGATCTTTAATAAGGCGTTTTTTTGTCCCTTCTAATTCATCAAGATTTGCGTTTTTTATATTATATGTGAGCGTATCAATTTCGCTTTTTCCAACAGCTATTACGCTGAGTTTCGGCATAAGCTCAAGCGCCTTTTTCACATGGCTTTTAGTCGGCACAAAAAGGGTTTTTAGGTGAGGTAGTGCCTTACTTAAAAAAGGGTGCGCTCCGAGCGTTTCAAAAGAGTCGTAGTAGCCTAAGCAATCTAAACCTTTTTGTTTGGCTTCTTTAATAATGTCGACTTGGATTTGGGAAGCGGTTCCTGAGAAGATTAGCCGAGACCCTTTAATGAGGGAAAAGATCTGATGCTTTTGTTTGTTCGAAAGTTTTTCACTTATATTCCAGCACCCTTTTTGTCCAAGCTCATTAAGTGGGGTGTCTAAAGGCACAAGATTTTTTACATGCATTTTTTTTAAGGCATGCTGCGCTGCCCCAAAAGAGAGAATATAAAAAGGGATGCCTCTTTTTTCTAGAAGAGTGAAAGTAGGCGCTAGATTAAAAGCTTCAGCAGATGAGTAGAGGCAAAAAGCTAATGCAGGAGGAGGCGTTGCAGCGAACGCTTGAGACCCTTCTAGCGTAAATGCAAGACAAAGTAAAAAAGTAAAAAATCTAAAACGCTTCATCTTTCATCTCCTTGAAATTCGGGTGATATGCAGGGTGATTTTAGAGGGAAAGTTTTTTTTGGAAAAGTGCTTTTGCTACTTTAAATGAGACTTTTATTATTGAAGCTGTTGGCAAATTGGACATGTGCTTAAATCATGGCCCCGGGCAGGACAAAATTTTCGTGCAAAGTAGATGATTTGCAAATGGAGTTTGTTCCAGAGCTCTTTTGGGAAGTGCTTTTTCAAATCTTTTTCAGTTTGTACTACATTTTTCCCAGAAGATAGCCCCCATCTTTTTGCGCACCGGTGGATATGTGTATCTACAGGAAAGGCGGGTATTTGGAAGATTTGTGAGATAACGACACTTGCGGTTTTATGGCCAACGCCAGGCAAGGTCTCTAAATCTTCAAGGCACCTAGGAACTTCGCTGTTAAAGACTTCAATAAGGCGCTTTGACAAGCTCCAAATAGCCTCTGATTTAGTTTTCCCAAGGCCGCAGGGACGAATTATATCCTCAATAGTTTTAGGACTTAATAGCACCATTTTTTCAGGAGTATCAGCTAAAGCAAATAAGTCGGGTGTTGTTATGTTGACTCTAAGATCTGTGCATTGAGCACTTAAAAGCACAGCAATTAAAAAGGTGTAGGGATTTCGGTGATTTAGGGGAACTAAAGGATTCGGAAAGTGCTCTTCTAAAACGCTAATAACTATTGCAGCGCGCTCAGATTTGCTAAGCCTTTTGCTAGACACTTTGAAGCGCTTTTGTAATGAGCTCACCTAGAGGCATCTCTTGATTTTCATGAAGCACTTTTTTTACAGCTTTCTGGGCTTGAAGAGACGAATAGCCTAAACTTTCTAAAGCGCGTACAGCATCATAGGAGCTGTCTGATTTAGATGAGCGCGTGATGTTTAAGCTTAGCATTTTGCCTCGAAGATCAATGATAAGCCGCTCGGCTGTTTTTAAGCCAATACCAGGCGCTTTTGCAATGAGTAAGCTGTTGCCTTCTTCTATAGCAGAAGCGAGCTCTTCAATAGAGAGTCGACTTAAGATTGCAAGCGCAGTTTTAGGACCTACTCCAGAGACACTGATCAGTGCTTCAAAAAGGGCACGCTCATCAGCTGTTGTAAATCCAAAAAGAGTAAAACCGTTGTTGTCACTAAACGTTTGATGGGTAAAAAGGCGCAGTTTTGCTCCTAGGCTAGGAGGCATAAGCGTCATGGGTATATGGACACAGTAGCCCACACCTCCTACATCGAGCGTTAGGCGGCTTTGATTAAGCCCAGCAAAGATTCCGTCGAGGTATTCAATCATGGCCTTATCATGAGGGGCAAGAGGCTAAACCGTCAAGTGCAAGTTAAAGTGGAGATGCAGGCTCAAGGCTGTTCATACTCATGTGTGCATGACAGATTGCAATAGCTAATGCATCTGCAGAATCTTCTGTGAGAAGAGACTCATCTAAGCTCAAAAGAAGGGAGATCATTTTTTTTACGTTGTCTTTACTCGCGTGGCCATGGCGGCATACAGAGGCTTTTACTCTTGAAGGTGCATATTGAAAAATAGGTACGCTATTTTTTGCAGCTACCAAAATGGCTAAGCCTCGAATCATACCGAGTGTCATAGCGCCTTTTGGGTTTTTATGAACATACTGACTTTCTACAGCACAAGCGCTTGGCTTATGCGTTTCAATAAGAATGTTTAAATCTGAAAAAATTTCGAGCTGCTTATTAGAAAAATTTTTGCCCTTTGGTTTTATCACTCCAAAATCAACAGCGCGGTATCTGTGGTCTTTGTAAGAGATAATGCCGTAGCCTGTAATTTTAGATCCGGGGTCAATACCCATGATGATGAGGGCTTTGGATTGAGTTGACATATCACCTTTTTTTATGTATAAATTTGGCGGTGTAGGGGCGTTTTTTACTCTTTACAACAACTTTAACGATAAAGAGGTGAAGATTCAAGTGGTCTTGAAGTTTGAAAGGATTGTGATCCGAATGCCTAACTGGATTGGGGATTGTGTTATGGCAACGCCAGTGCTCACGGATGTGCGCAAGGCCTTTCCTAAAGCGCATATCACAGTTATGTGCTTGAAAAGCATGGCTTCTTTATTTTCTTGTGATCAAGACGTAGACGCTGTTTTAACGTTTGAACGCCCTAAAGGTTCAGGTAAAAGAGCAATAAAACAAGAGATTTTAAAAAAGCTTAAAGAGGGCCGCTTTGACTTCGGTCTTCTTTTGACAAATTCTTTTTCTTCAGCCTATTGGTTTTGGCAAGCTGGTGTTAAAGAGCGGATGGGATTTTCCCGTGATGCGCGACGATTTTTCCTTACAAAACCTGTTGATATCCTTCCTTCATGGCAATCATTTCATCAGGTTGATGTATATAAGATGCTGGTAGGTGGTCTAGGTGTTGAACGCAGTCGTACAAAGCCTAGACTTTTTTGTTCAGCAGATGAAATTAGGCGCGCGCGCCTTATTTTAAAAAACTACGGCGTTGAGCATGAGTCAATTATAGGTATTAATCCAACAGCAAGCTATGGGGATGCTAAATGCTGGCTGCCGGAGCGTTTTGTAGAAGTCGCAAATAGGCTTTCGCAAAGACCGAATACCCGTGTTGTTTTCTTTGGAGATAAAACCTCACAAAGAGCCGTAGGTTCTATTTGTGAAAAACTGCCAGAGAGCGTGATTAATCTTGCGGGAAAAACCTCTCTTAAAGACCTGATTTGTTTAACTAAGCTTTGCCAGGTGATGCTTTCTAATGATAGTGGGCCTATGCATATTGCAGCTGCAACAGGTGCGCCTTTAGTAGCTCTTTTTGGCTCAACAAATGAGGTGCTAACAGGACCTTATACTAATAAAGCAACAATCATCCATAAGCATGTAAGCTGCTCACCGTGCTATTTACGCACATGCCCCATCGACTTCAAATGCATGAAGCGTATTGAAACGGATGAAGTTTATGAAAAAATAATTCAATGGCTAGAAGAACCAGCCAACTGTTTAAGCGCCTCTTATGTCCACCTATAAGCCTTTATTAATCACCGATTATAGTGAGCGATCATCTGATGCCTCTATAGGTAGGGCCTATATAGATGAAAATCGCGTGGCTACTGTGATTCTTGCGGGAGGTGTGGGTAGCCGTTTAGGTATGGATAGACCAAAAGCTCTTGTAGAAATCGCAAAAGTAGGTGGAGAAAAACAAACGCTTTTAGAGGCGCTTTTAACGCAGTGCCCCAAAAAAAGCTACGTAGGGATTATAGGTTCAGAAAAAAGTATAGACGCAATAAAAACTCATGCAAAGTTGTTAAACGATCAGTTAAAGCTGTGTTTAGACCTTTGTTTTTTTTGTCAGAAAAGCTGGCCTTACCTGGATCATGAAGGTGAAGAAGTGCACTATGCTTCAGGCGAAGTTGCCACAGCACCAAGAGGAAATGGGGAGTCTCTAGAAGTTCTTCAAGAGGCCTTTTTTTTTGATAAACTGGCCTCTTTAGGTGTAAAAGCATTAAGCATTATCCCGATAGATAACCCTTTGGCTCATCCATTCGATCCAGAACTTATAGGCGCTTTTATCAAAAGCAAAAGTGAAGTTGCTATTTTAACGGTAAAAAAAGAGCCTAAAGAGTGCGTTGGAGTTTTGGCTGTTGATGAGAAGGGCCACGTGTGCATTTTGGAATATACAGAACTTCTTGAAGATGAGGCAAAAAAGTTCCCTTTTGCAAATGCAGGGATTTATATTCTTGATTTGAGCTTTTGTGTGCGCGCAGCTTCTAGCAAGCGAAAACTGAGATATCAGAAAAAAGAAGCTGTTATAGATGGAGTAACAAAAAAACTTATCAAGCAAGAAACCTATCTATTTGATGTTTTTGCTTCAGCAAAAAGCATTGTCACTTTTGAGGCATCAAGGGAAAATCGCTTCATGCCGATTAAAATTCCAGAAGATCTTATCGCTTTTTCTTAAATTTTGTTACCATGAGGTAAAAGAGAGGACCTCAAATTGAAAATTGGCTATCTTGGGACAGGCGCTTGGGCATTCGCTCTTTTTGCTCTTCTAGCTTCAAAGGGGCATAAGGTTGTTGTTTGGGGGCGGAATAAAGAGCTCATTGAAAAACTTTCAAAAACCAAAGAGCATCCAAAGCTTCCTGGTTTTCCTTGCTCTGATTCAATTGAGTTTACACTTGATATTAAAAAGGCTTTAGAAGGGGCAGAGTTTGTTGTCGAAGGCGTAACAGGTGCAGGTGTGCGTCCAGTTTTTTCTGAAGCGAAAAAATACCTAAAGCCAAATATTCCGATCATCTTAACTTCAAAAGGTATTGAACAGGGTACAGACCTTTTTCTGAGTGATGTTTTACTCGATGTATTAGGCCCTGAATATAAGCCATTTGTCGGTTGTTTAAGTGGCCCTAGTTTAGCTATTGAAATACTTAAAAAGTTTCCAGCTTCTGTAGTGGGTGCGGCATATGAAGTGGATACGACAATGCGTATCCAGGAGGCTTTTTCTACTCCTTACTTTAATGTCTATCCTAATACAGACATTGCTGGTGTAGAGCTTGGTGGAGCGATGAAAAATGTCATTGCTATTGCCTGCGGAATATGTACAGGGATGGGTTTTGGGGATAATACAAAAGCAGCTCTTATGACACGAGGCTGGCACGAGGTAAGGCGTCTAGCGCGCCATATTGGCTGTGATGAAGCAACATTAAATGGTCTTTCTGGCATGGCAGATCTTTGCGCTACATGCATATCGCCTCATTCCCGTAATTCACGTCTGGGGCAATTGCTTGCTCAAGGTTTTGATTATAAAGCCGCCCAAGCTAAAATTGGGATGGTCATAGAGGGCGCATACACATGCGTTTCTGCATGGGAAATGGTTCAAAGAGCAAAAATAGAAGCCCCTATTATCGAGGCAGTTTATCGTATTTTACAAGAGGGCTTATCTCCTAGAAACGCTGTACGTTTGCTTTTGGAAAAAGATGTAAAGGATGAGCGTTTATGATAGGGTCCCCTGTTGTTACAGCGCTAGCCATGCAAAAAGAAGAAAAGATGGCTTTTGATAAAGGCGCTTTAGCATCAAACTACATGGACAATGTAGCTAGAGGGCTTTTGAAAGCAGTTCTTGAAGAGATGCCTTTCAGCGTTACTATTGTTGTAGGCAAGGGAAATAATGGAGGTGATGGAGCAGCTTTAGCTCATCTTCTTTTAGAAGAAGGCCTTGACGTAGACCTTGTATGTGTTTTTCCAAAACAAGAAGGATCTGAGCTTTTACAAAAGCATATAGAGACCTTTTCAAAAAAAAAACCTCCTATTTTCATTGAAGACCCTGCAGATTATGAGCTTCATGCTGAGGTTATTATTGACGCTTTATTGGGCACTGGGTTTACAGATAAGCCTCATGGGAAAATGAGTGAGGCAATCAAAATGATCAATAGGGCAAAACGTCGATCTATCCCGATATGGTCTATTGATATCCCTTCAGGAATTGATGGTACTTTAGGTCTGAGTGGAGATTCAACATCTACCGTGAAAGCAGATAGAACGTATTTTTTAGGCGCAGCAAAAGCAGGCGTTTTTTTAGGCAGAGCCTTTAATTATGTAGGGGACTTAAGAAGGATAGACTTTGGCTTAGAAATTAATAAAAAAACGTCCCATCGTCTTTTAGAAGTGCGTGATGTTATAAGCGTGCTTCCTGAGATTTCGAGAGATCGGAATAAATTTGATGCAGGAGGCGTTGTTGGCGTAGTCAACTCCTTAGAAATGTCTGGCGCTGCGAGCTTAAGCAGTTTAGGTGCTTTTCGTGCAGGAGCAGGTTATGTTCGTCTTTGTGTGCCCAGAGGTTCTTGTTCTCACACATCAAAAGAAGTGTGCGAGGCAGCTTCTTTAGGTGTTAGATTCCCTTTAGAAGCTGTTAAGGTGCCTTATGACGTTATGCGTCCGCGTTTAGCTAAAGAAATTATAGAAGCTAGTTTCAAAATGAAAGCAGCTTTTATAGGGCCTGGATTTTCTACAGATAAAAAAGGAGGCGTTCTTTTAAAAACGCTTTTAAAAAACTTGCGCCTTCCTTTAGTACTCGATGGTGGCGCTCTATATCACTTAGCTAAAGGTCGTCTTGTGATCCCCAAGGGCTCTATTTTAACGCCGCATTTAGGAGAGCTTGCCCGTTTTTTTGACATCGATGATTTTCCTGGAGAAAAGACGTTTAAAAAGTGCCAAGAATTTGTAGATAAGCATGAGGTGACACTCGTTGTAAAAGGCGCTCCTACCTTCATATTTCATCCAAAAAAACCGATTTTAATATCTCCTTTTGGATCGCCAGGCATGGCAGTTGCGGGCTCAGGTGATGTTTTAACCGGTATTATTGCAGCGCAACGGGCCGCGGGGCTAGATTCTAGGGAAGCGGCGGCGCTTGGCGTCTGTTTACACGGTCTTGCTGGAGAAGAAGCTGCTTTGCGTCTTGGGCCTTATAGCATGATGGCAAGTGATATTATGCAAAGCTTGCCTGACGTATTTATGCAGCTTATTTAATGGCCAAAGTGTTCGTCGATAGGTTTTTCTTTTTGGTAGAGCGTAAGCTTGGTTGGGTACGCAATTTGAGCGCCGTGGCTATCGATAATATCAATTATCTTTAAAAACACATCTTGTTGAACGGCCCTGTATTTAGCCCAATCGGTAGTCTTAGTAAAAGTATACACATTGAAATCGAGGGAAGAAGGCCCAAACTTTAAAAAGTGAACCATTAAAAAACGCCTTTGATCGATCTCAGGGTGCTCTTTCAGCATAGTTTCAACATCTTGAACAATCACGCCCATTTTTTTAGCATCATCGTAGCGGATGCCGATGTCAGTCTTAATACGACGGTTGCTCATGCGCGAAGGATTAACAACAGCTATTGATGAAAAAACAGAGTTGGGGAGGTATAGAGGCCTTCTGTCGAAGGTGCGAATTCGTGTTAAGCGCATGCCTATTTGCTCAACAACACCTTCAATTTCGCGGTCAGGAGAGCTGATCCAGTCTCCTACTTTGAAAGGGCGATCTAAGTAGATCATAAGCCCACCAAAAAAGTTTGCAAGAGCGTCTTTACTCGCAAAACCCAAGATCACCGCACTCGCACCACTCAAAGTGATAAGAGCCGATAGGGAAACACCAAAAAAGCTTAAAGCGATAATCCCAGTAATAACAAAAAAGCCAATACGCAGCGATTTACTTGCGATATCGATTTTCATGATATCGTACGACTTTGTGCTGTTGATAAGGCTTAGTTCATAAAGGCGCACAAACCGGTATAAAAACCAGGTGACTAAAATTACGCCACAAAGGTGGAGCACAGTAATAACAGGTTTAAGCGAAGCTTTTTGGTTAAGAGCAATTTCCAGTACTTCTACACTATTGATAGTAGCTAAAAGCCATATCCCTAAAGCAAGTGGGACACTCGAGGCTTCAACTAAAGCAGAATCCCAGTGATAGACGGTTTTTTTAATATGATGATTTAAGCGAGAATAGACAATCTTCTTAATAAAGTAAGCAATAAGCGCTACGCAGAAGATCAAGGCGATATGCACGGCCCAGCCATAAGTGGGGGGTAACATTGAGATCCAGTGGGTTAAAACGCTAGTGTTCATAGATAAAGTTCCTTTTGGACGCATTATGGTGGCTTGCGGTATTTTTTTCTAGGGCTGTAGCTTCTTAAGTCTTCCTAGCTTGTAGGAGCTTATTTTGCTAAATCTGAAATGTTTACAATATCTTAACGGCTATCCCTGAACGTTCTTAAAGGGGCTTTGCTATAATACGTGTCATATAGTTAATAAAACTAAAAAATATCAAATTAATAAGGTGATAATATGTCTGTTCAATCTATAGGTGGTCTCAGTTTAGATCAGGTAGAAAGTTTTGTAGAAAGGCAAAAGTCAGACAACTTAGTGCGCATTCCCTCTGAGAGATTAAACGATGTGCTGCAATCAGCTCATGCGGAGCTTCAGGCATATCAGCAAAATATTGCTGCAGATACTCGTGTAGCGACCATAGCTTTTAAAGCTTCAATACTTACAGGAGCTGTAGCTCTTATTGGGATTAGCTCGATTCCCTTTGCTATCACAAGCGTAATAGCCGCTGTCTATTTTGCAAGTAGCTGTTATGCATCAAATTTAGCAAATAGGTATGTAGATGCTGTAGAAGCCTTAGCATTTGAGTCTGCAGAAGCAGGGGTTGGTGCTCTAGTTTATCAAAAGCGCGAGTATCAAATTCAGCTCATGTTGCCTCAAGAAGGTACCGCCTTTTTGCCCAAGTTTATCTCTAAAACATCAGTTACTCAATTAGGCAAGATGGGCAGTCGTAACTATGCTATTTTCCAAGATGTTGAAGGCAGGCGAGCAATTACTCAATAATCTTCTTTGTAGTTGCTTTATCTGCTAACCATCTCGGTACGTTTTTTTCTTTTGAAAAACCCTCTTTTTAGAGGGTTTTTTTGTTGCTTGATATTGCTGTAATTTAGATCAGGCTATGCAGCTCTAAATAGTTGCCTAAATACTTGCATTTGTTGCAGGGAATAGTTAATTTAAAAAAAAGCTTGTAGCGCAGGCGCTTTACTCAGGGAGCAAAAAATGAAAAAGACATTAAGTCTAATTGCTATAGCAGCGCTGAGTATATCAGTTGGGCATGCGAATGTATGGTGGAAAAGTTCTAAAGAATCTAACGATAATAATCAGCTCAGCAATTCTAAAGGCTGGGTAGGAGAGTTTGGTTTAAACCAAGGTTTTGCGCAGTATGATCTATCTGCAATGCGGTCTAGTTATGAGGGGGGGGCTCCAGGGGTAGGAAAAGAGCCTATTGGTATAAGCTCTTCAAAAGTGGACGCATACCGCATAGGGCTCACAACAGGCTTTGGTTACGTGAATGCGTTTTATGTGCAGATTAGAAGTTCTTTTTCTATTGGCGCGACTAATGAGATGATAGCTGGGCCTTTTACTGATGCGACATCTTTAGAAGTGCAGGCTTTTATGGATGATAAGTCTCAATATGTCATAGATGCAGACGTAACCTATTTTATTCCTATGAATTTAAGTAAAAGACACAGCATTAATGTTTATCCTGCTATTGGGTGGGGAGTCCACCAGCTAAATTACAAAGTGCGTGTTGATGGGGCAGAGCCATCTTCTTTTTATAAACTGCGTCTTTTTGCTCCTTTTGCGGGCATTTATTTTAGTATAGATCCAGGGAAATCTGTGGGAGCTAGCTGGGGATTTGCTTTTCATCTTCCTAGAGGCAAGCATGCTTTTTTTGTGGATGAGGCCGCAGCGCCTGTAGGTTACGAAGCTCTTAAACGCAAACGGCATGGGCTTTCTTCTACCTTTGAACTGTACTATAAAGTGAAAGATGCGCTTAAAATCACAAGTGTTTTAGACTATTACGCCTATCAAGTTTACGGTGCACACTCAGGTGATGAACCCTTTTTTGGGGAGGCGGCTACTTCAGCAAGAGCTTATCTTAAACAGTTTTCAGCTACCTTAGGTGTTGAGTGGCAGTTCTAAAGCTTTTAGAATGCTAAGCGTAAAAAGCTATGCTAATTAATAAAAAAGGGCAGCCCTCAACAGGCGGCCTTTTTTTGTCTCTTTAAAAACTGAAAGGTAAAAAATACCATTCCTAAGGCGGCAAAACTCTCAGCAGCGAAAACGCTGATAGCAGCCCCAAAAGCCCCAAGCGCAGGAACCAACATAAAGAGAAGGCCTGTGCAAACAGCAGCGGTTACCCACATAACACTTGAGTAGCTGTGGCCACAATTGATATTGATAAGGACTTCAATGCCTAAGATGTTAGAGATGACAATAATCCAAGGCATAAAGGCAAGCGTTTTTAAAATAAGAACGGCTTCAGGAATTAAGCTGCCTGCGTAAAAAGTAATAATGGGCTGTGCGAAAATTAAGAGTATACAGCCGAGACTCAATGTAAAAGCGCTTGTCCACTTTAAAAATGTAAAAGCCATATCAATACCAAGCTTTTGCTCTTCTGATATTTTGCGACTTACAAAAGGGAAAAAAGCCTGCATCAGAGGCTCAACTAGGCCTGACATACTGCGGATCACGCGTGAGCCAACGACATAAGCACCTACAGCAGCGGGCCCCCAATAAGGTGCGATTACTAAAGCAGGCAAACGGGCATAAGAGTTAATAGAGAGGTTGGAGAGGAATATGTGCAAACCCTCTTTAAGCTGCGCTTTCATAACGTTTAAGCAAGGCTTAAGTAAACGCACATGCCACTTGATATGGATAAAGAAAAAGGCAAAGGCAACTCTAAGAAGTTCAGATAGGACAAGCGCTTTTAGATAGGTGTAAAAATCACTGGGCAAGCGCACATAGAAAAACATCCAAATAAGTAAGCACACTTTGAATCCAACATTAATGCATGTGATAAACTTCATCTCTTCTAAGCCTTGAAAAAGCCAAGTAGGGAAAAAAGTGGTAAGGCTTATTACAATAAAGTAGAGCCAGATAGCCTGGGCTATGTTCGCATATGTCACAGATACAAGGGTTAAGCTGTAAAGTGCGCCCGCACAAAGCGCAAGACACGCAGCTTTTAACCAAAAGACTGCAGAAAATATTTTGTTTACTTCGTCTATAGAGGAGCGCTTCAGAGCGATAGCTCTTGTAGCAGAGTAGGGGAAGCCGTAATTTGTAAAGATAGTAAAGTAGTAGCAAAGCGCTTTTGTGATCGATAAAATCCCCACAAGCTCCAGGCCAATTGTGCGCGTCAAAAAGGGGAGCACGATAAGAGGCGATATTCGATCAAAGCCCCGAAGCAGTGAAAGGGACAGGAAATTTTCTAAGAATTTTTTTGTTTCTTGAGAAAGTGTTTTCCAGCTCTTTTGCCAAAGCGCCATAAGCCTCTCTCGCTCCTATTCTTTGTTAAAAGAGCATAGAGAAGGGGGAGGTTTTGTAGCTATCTTTTATAAAAAAAATTGGGCAGAGCAGCTGTTTTAACTGCTTTTTTCGCTCTCTTCTTGCTTAGGGCGGTGCTTCAGGCCCCAAGCGCGCGCTTTTTCGAGATACATAAATGCGCAGGGCGTTAAGTAAAGTGTGATGATTTGAGATATAATGAGACCTCCAACTATGACTAAACCTAAAGATCTGTGAGCTTTAGCAATAGCACCTCCAATGCCTACAGCAATCGGGAGCGCTCCCATAATAGTAGAGATCGTTGTCATAATAATAGGGCGAATACGTGTGAGTGCAGCCTCCATCATAGCGTCATGCGGCTCTTTATTCTCTTTGACCATAAGCTCTCTTGCGAACTCAATCATCATAATCCCATTTTTCATCACAATACCAATAAGCATGATGATTCCTATGAAAGCGTAGATGGAAAAGGGCTCATTAAAAATCATAAGGGTTAGAAACGCGCCGACAGTGGCTGCAGGAAGAGCTGATAGAGGTGTAAGGGGATGAATAAAGCTTCCATAGAGAATGGCTAGAATAGCGTATATCACAAAGATAGCAGCTCCTAAGACAATCACAAGCCTCATATTAGAGTCTGAGAAAGCCGCTGCTGTGCCTTGCAAAGCGCCTATCACGTCAGGAGGTATCGTTGCCTGAGCAACTTTTTCTAAGCGTTCAATGCCTTCTCCAAGGGTAGTTCCCTTATCTAAGCTAAAATATACCGTAACTGCAGGGATGCCGTTGATATGTTGTATTGATTGAGCACCTTGAGTGACATCCCAAGAGGCAAAAGCTGAAAGAGGAACGGATTTGCCCGACTTTGAGCCCACATAGATATTGCTTAAGTCTTGAGGCGCTTGATAAAAGTTTGGCTCTACCTCAATAATTACATCGTATTGAGCTGAAGAAGTCGATATTTGAGAAGATTTTGAGTCTGCAAATGCAAGGCCGAGTGACTGTTCAATATCAGAGGCGCTAATACCGAGAGCCGTTGCTTTGTCACGGTCAATGTGAATTTCTGCTTGGGGCTTGTCAATGTGCATATCTGATGAGATGTGAACAAGACCAGGTAATGTTTTCATTTTCTCTTGGAGGTCAGCAGCTGTCTTGTAAAGAAGATCGCTATTGAGGCTTGATAAAGCGTACGAGTAGTCTCCCTGAGACTGAGAGGTGCTTACATCGAGGTTAATGAGCTTAAAATTAGTCATAGCAATTTGTACACCTGGCACTTCATGAAGTGAGGCGTAAAGCTCATTAATGACGTCTTGGCCTGCAGGTCTTTCATTAATAGGCGTTAAAAGAGGCCAGAAAATAGCTCCAGGAAAAGAGTCTGAGTTGCCTGATACAGAGGCAACTTTTTCTACGTATGGATTTTTAGCGACAATAGCATTAATTTTTTGCTGCACTTGAATCCGTTTTTGCGGAGAGGCTCTTTCAGGGAAAATGGTAATGCCACTTACAATACCGAGATCATCATCAGGAAAAAAGTTTTTAGGGACGAGGTAAGCTGCTCCCAAAGTTAAGCCAAAGCAAAGAAGACCTCCCATAACTACAATGAATTTGAATTTTAAGGCCCATTCTAATGAAGGGCGATAGATGCGGGTAAGCCAGCTGCCAAAAGCATTACTAAAGCGTTCAACAATGCCTATTTTAGCAGGCTTAGTGTCAGTTTCATTCACTTCTTTATGGGGCATATGTTTCATCCAGCGACTGCAAAGCAGGGGGCCGATAGAAAGGGAGAAAAAGGCAGAAAAAAATAGAGCAATACAGATAACAGCAGCAAACTCACGGAAGATTCTTCCTAGAAAGCCGCCCATTAAAAACATCGGTATGAAAACAGCCATTAGAGATAGAGTCGTTGAAATAACAGTCAAAGAGATCTGTCGGCTTCCTTCAGTAGCGGCGTCTATGGGCTTTTGCCCCATCTCAATATGACGGAAGATATTTTCAACAACGATAATTGTATCATCGACTAAAAATCCGACTGAGAGGGTGATTGCAAAGAGTGAGAGAATGTCGATGCTATAGCCAAGCACATACATAGCAATGAAGGTGCCTAGTATAGAGAGTGGAAGCGTTATGAGAGGGACGAGCGTAGAAGTAAATTTACCTAAAGTTAAGTAGACGATGGAAATGACCAGAATAAAAGCGATTAGAAGAGTCAATTTCACATCGCTAACGGCCTCTAGGATCCATTTGGCTTTTGTGAAGTAAGGCTTGAGCTTTAAGCTTGCGGGGAGCTCTTTTCTAATAGAGTCAATTGTTTTAATTACATCATTAGTCACTGCAATTGTATTTTCTCCAGGCTGCTTTTGCACCGACATAAAGACGGTATGCTGCCCTTTCCCATTTTCAATCAGGTCGATAGACACCTGGTCGTTTTTTGCGCTATCTTTAGAAAGACCTAAGTCTTTGAGTTTTAAAAGTCCAAAGTCATCATTTTTCCGTATGACAAGATCTCCATACCCCTCGCCATTAAAAATTTGGCCATGAGAAATAATGTTAAACGCTTCTTCGTTTCCCCAAAGAGATCCTGTAGGTTGATTGGTATTGCCTGACTGCACTGTGTTTAACACATCTTGATAGCTCAGATTTCTTGCTGCCAGCACTTTGGGGTTAAGCTGAACGCGTACAGCAAAAGGGCTTCCATAGGTCTGCACTTGAGAAACCCCTTCTACCATAGAGATCCGGCGGCTAATGATATCATCAGCAAAGTCAAAGATGGCCGTCTGTTTCATGTTATCGGATGTAAGGTTCATGAATAAGATGGGCATCTCAGTGGGGTTGACCTTAGTATAAGTCGGAGGATTCGGAAGGTCTGTGGGCAAGTCTCCAGAAGCTCTATTTAGTGCTGAGAGCACATCTTGAGCAGCAAAATCTATGGAGCGAGAAAGTTCAAATTCAAGGACAATACTACAAGAGCCTGTTTTGCTAGTAGAAGCAATTGCTTTTAGGCCCTCACACATCATAAGCTGCTTTTCTAAAGGAATTGTCACAGAAGACTCCATAGTCTTAGGTGTTGCTCCTGGATAATTTGCAGAGACTAAAATAGCTGGGAATTCTGTATTAGGAAGGTCTGAGACCGGCATTTTTAAGTAAGACACGATCCCCAGTATTAATACTGTAATCGAGATGATGAATGTCATCACGCTGTGCTGTATGAAGGGGCGTGAGGGATTCATACGTTTAAGGCCTCTTAGTTTTGTCTTTGTGCACTATATGTACGGGTTTTCCTGGAGTGATATTAAATTGCCCATCAGTGACGACAAGATCTCCTACTTGCAATCCACTTTTTATAATCGATATATCGGGATATTTATGGACAAGCTCTACTTTCTTTTTTTCTACAGTCATCCCTTCTACTACATATACGAAAGTGCCACTAGGTTCTAAGGTAAGCGCATCTGTTGGGATTACAAGGGAATTTTTTCGTACTTCCAAAATAAGACGCACATCAACAAATTGTCCTGACCAAAAAGCAGCGTCATGATTTGGCAAAGTTCCTTGAAGGCGCAAAGTCCCTGTTTGTTTATCGAGGGTGTTATCTATCACGCTTAAAATGCCCATGCGCTTAATGCTATCGCCATTTCGGGGTCTCGCTTCCAAAGAAAGAGGCGCATTTTTTGCACTTTGCATGACCCTCATGACATCACTATCAGAAAGATTAAAAAAGACCTTAAGAGAGTCTGTCTGATTTAGAGAGGTTAGCTTAGTTGTTCTAGCTGATACCAAATTGCCCGGATCTTCATTATTGATGCCAATGATGCCAGTAAAAGGGGCTGTGATATAGCAGTAGTTAAGGTTTACTTCAGCCTCTTCGATAGAGGCCTGGCTCATCTGTACAGAAGCTGCTGCTGACTGAAGGTTTTTTTCGAATTTTTCAAAGTCAAGTTTAGAGACATACTGTTTGTCAGCAAGGTCGCGGTTGCGTTCTAACACTTTTTGAGCGTAGCTAAATTGAGCAAGATTAGTTTGAAGGTTTGCTTGCGCTTTATGTAGGGCAGCTTCGTATTCTGCAGGGTCAATCACATAAAGCAGCTCGCCAAGCTCTACTTTGCTGCCTTCTCTAAAAAGACGCTTTTTTAGCTGGCCACTGACTTGAGGTATAAGGTCTGCTGACTGCTGAGCTTTTAATATGCCAAAAGTGTCAATATAGATAGGGGCATCTTTCATTTGAGCTTTGGCAACAAAAACACTAGGAGGTAATGGAGGTAGAGCGGCTTTTTTCTTGTGGCACCCACAAGTAGCAAAAACAGATGCAGCAAATGTTAAAAGAATCAGATGTTTTGAATTCATGGGGCCTCTTTTTGTGATCTGCGGGCTTTAGGCTTAATGGCTCCCATAGGCACACCTTCAATCATTTCTTGGCTGAGCATTCCTGTAGCGTGGCCGAGATTTGTGAGGCTAGAAAACCAGTTTTTCTTAGCTAAAACGACTTGGCTTCTTGCATCAGCCAAGCTTGTTTGCGCTTGTATTAAATCTAAAAGGGGCGTTGTGCCTGATTTATATTTAGCGAATGTAATTTCATAGCTTGTTTTTGAAGCTTCGAAATATTCAGAAGAGGAGTGTAGTTCTATGGAGGCGCTTTTTAAGCCTACTTCTGCATTAAGGATAGCGCGGATAATATCAATTTCTCTTTGCTCGAGATCGCTTTTCACTTCTTCTAACTCAGCTTTAGACTCTTTTGCCTTATAAGCATGATATAGGCCGGTGAATAAGGGGATAGAGATCTTCGCTCCCGCAGAAAATTCAGTCCCGCTTAAATGGCTTGAAGGGTAGCGGGCGTGACCTACAGAAGCACTTGCACTTAGCTTGGGGTATCCTTGCGCTTTTTGGTAGCGAACATCATCTTTTTTTGCTTCAATTTGAGCACGTAGAGCTTTTAAATCAGGCCGTGTCTTAAAAGCGAGATCGACTAAAGCTTCCGAATTATGAAGAGCTGGCGTGATATCATCAATTTCTCCAAAGCCTTCAAGTTGCAGTTCGGTTTCATAGGGGAAGCCGATGCTGTGCAAAAGGTTTTCCATAGCAATGTCAGTCTGTTTTTGTTGCTGCGTAAGTTCAGTGATCGCCTGCATATAGGTTGTTTTTGCCATGGCAGAGTCTTGCTTGTCATTGACGCCACTTTCATATTTAGCAAGAGCAATTTCGTAGGCAGCAAGCGTGTTATCACGGTCAGCTATTTTAGCTTGGAGCATAGAGAGCTGAAAGAGGTAGCCATAGTAGTTTTCTTTGATAACTTGGATGACATTCTGAAGTGTTTGGTCGTGATGATGGGTTGCTGCAGCGATGAGTTTTTTAGCTTCACTATTGACCCATTTGCGTTCTCCAAAATCAAAGAGAGTATAGTCGACGTTTAAGCTTGCATCATAGAGTGACTCTATATAAGAGCCATCAGCAAGACCTGAGACTTGTTTTGAACGTGTGGCAGATGCGCTCCCTGATATTGTTGGAAAATAGCCACTTTTTGCTACACCTAAAGAGGCCTTAGCTTTTTTGATACGATCCCACGATATTTTGGTCTGCGGATTGTTTTGCAAGCCGAGATTAATGAGTTCAGCGAGTGTTGGATCTTTTTTGTTCAATTCAAAGTCTTCAATTTTTTTGGAGCTAGCGTTTTTTAGTGGCCTTAGAATAGGCAAGGGAGCCGAGGCAGTTGCCATCGAGCTTGATTTTGGATAGGTATGCGCTTGACTCTGACAGCCTGACGATAGCGCTGTTAAGATACAAAGCAAACAAAACGTAGGCATATGCCAATACATAGAAATCCCCTATAAGGTCGATGATTACCACGGGGTATATATATTTATCAATGAAATGCTGATCAGTTATACACAGAAAACAAGTTCATCCGTATAGTGATAAGAATTACGAGTCCAAGCCCTTTAATGTCTATGCGATTTTTTCCCTTTGCCCTTTCTGTTTTATGCGCTTGTATGCTTGTTGGATGTAACGGGCCTTATCGTGGCAAAAATGTGGTGGGCGCCGATGAATTTGTAAAAGATTCATACCGTATTCGAGAAGGAAAGTTCTCAATACTTGATTTTGAGGGTAAAGCACATCCAGAGCTTTCTGAAGATTTCTTGCATGAGTATAAAGATGTCATCCATGAAGATGATATCTTGCAGATAGCAGTTTACCATCCTTCAAAAGTGGGTCTTCCTCAGGCGATTGAGCGCATTGGCGCTGTGATTGGCTACCGTGTAAAAGACGGGAAAATTACCCTTCCAGACCTAGGCTGCGTGACTGTTGCTGGTCTAAGTCCTGAAGAAGCGGCTCAAAAGATTCAAGACGATTATTTAGGTAATATTCAAGATGTAGAAGTTTTTGTAACTTATCGCGAGCGCCTATCAAAACGCGTGGAGCTTGCAGGCTTAGTTGCTATTCCGACTATTCCTATAGATGGGAAGTTGCGTCTATGGGACGTACTTGCTAAAGCGCGCATTCCTACGGAAGCGAATCTATATGCAAGTTATGTTGTGCGTGATAATCAAATGGTGCCTGTTGATTTGCCTAGACTCCTTTTTGAAGGAGACATGACGCAAAACATCGTAATGCGTGGTGGTGACAAGGTATATATTGCTGATCCTAAAGCCTCGACACTACTTGTCATGGGCGCAGTTAGTAGAGAGATGGCTATTCCTTTAAGTAAGGGTTACCTCTCTTTAAGAAATGCTATAGCAGCAGCAGGAGGCATTCCTTATACAGGAGATCGCCGTTATATCCAGGTTATTCGCGGTAATATCGCAAACCCTAAAATTTATACACTAAGCTGGCAGCATATTGTAGCTCTTCCTAATGATAGTCTTCTTTGCATGCCAGGAGATATTGTATATGTCGCTACATCACCTATTGCAGACTGGAATCGCCTTATCAGTCAGCTATTACCTACATTTGCAGGGATAGAGGCTGTCACGAAGGGCGTGAAGAGCACAGGTGTTCAAGTTGGGCTTCCCCCTTAATTTTTATTGAAGTGAGAATTTAGATGTCTAAAGAGTCTATCAATGATGATGTGATTATTTGCCTAAGTGATTTGTGGGCTCTTTTACATCGTGGCAGGCGTATTATTTTATGGAGTGCGCTTACACTTGCGGTGCTCTTTTTTGGTTATGGTCTTTTCAAAACACCTTTATTTAAGACTGAAGCTACATTTCGTGAAAAGCAGAGTAAAGGGATGGGGCTAGAATCAGGTTCTGCACAAAATCTTTTGAGCATGCTAAGTCCTCTTGGAAGCTCAGGTGATTCTTTTGCTATTCCAATGTTTACTTCGCGTACTCTCATAGAAGAGATGATTCGAGACTGTGGTATACAAGCTCAGATTGTTCCAGAAGGTCGGACACTCAGGCTTCTTAAGAATGTAAGAGATAATATTCTTACAGAAGCTTCTGTATGGAGAAATAGGGCTTCAGAGGCCGTGAAATATCGAATCCCTAATTTGCAGTTTAGTGATATTGCATATGATGGTTATGAGCCAATTCTTCTTTATATCGATTTTATTGATGTTGCAAACTACGTAGTACGTGATTCCAGCTTCAAGGAGTTAGGGAAAGGATGTTTAGGAAAGAAGTGTGAGTTTCAATATGGGGCATTCACATTATTTTCCTATGATCAAGCAGTTTTTAGTGAAAAGCATATTCCAATAATTTTAGAGCCTATGCATAGGGTTTATAAACGCGTGAGCAACAGCTTTTCGGCAAAAGTGGATTTAAAGTTGAAGAGCCTTATTCGCTTACAGTTTGTTCCTTCAAATCCTTTAGAGGGGATCCGGTTTATAAATGGTATTATGGATAGCTACAATCGTCATACAAAGAAAGAGAGTGAACGCACAGTAGATGAGCAGATCCATTATTTGCAGCGTGCTAAAAATAGAAGTCTGACCGATTTAGATAAACACTTAGATGAGTACTGCACAGCAACAAAAGAGTGTATTGGGACCGAAGGGGTACTTTCAGCTAAAGATGGCGCTGCTCTTTGGGTTCAGCAACAACAGCGTTTCAGGGGTGAGCTTCTTGTTTTAGAAAATGAGCTTGCTGCTTTAAGTGATCAAAACATGAACTTTTTACAATCATCAAGTCCTCAATTTGGAGCGCAGATAACACGCCTTTATGATCGAATACGTGCGCTAAATCTTCGCAAGAATTCTTTAGAGGAATCTTTACATGGAAGCTTAGAAAATAGTTCGCAAAAAGGTTCATGTGATTTTCATAAAGAGCTTGAGCAAGAGCAAAGCAAAGCTAGAGAGCTTGAGCAGTTCATATCTATTATTCAAAGTGAAGTAGGCCAATCTAAAGAGGTATTTTCACTGCCACTTGCTCTTCAGCATTCAGATCCTTTAGTTATGCAGTGGCTTGCTAAATTAGAATTGGGAGATCTAAAAATTGAAGAGAAAGAGGGGCTTATAGACTATTTAAGTAAGCTTATAAAAAATTCAGAGCGCAGATGTAAAGTGCTAAAAGAAAAGTTTCAGCCTACTCAAAGTGGTCTTATGAATGCTGAGGGCATGACATTAGAAGCTGCTGATCGTCTATATGGAGAAGTAGCGGCTCACCTAGGCCGCGTAGACCTTCAAATAGCGCATATTAAGCATGCTTTGGAGAAACTTGATGAGCCTACCTTTGAAGTGAGCAGTTTAAGTTCAGTTGTTCAAGAAGATGTCGCTCGGCAGATGGTATCTCGAGCAGGCCAGCTTGTTGTTCAGCTACAAGATAAAAAAAACTATAGTGAAAAAGAGCGTTCGCGTATTGCCAGCGAGCTTGCACTACAGAAAAAAGCTATCAAGATTCATCTTAAAGACACTTTGGATTTACTGAATCTTGAGAATGGGAATTTAGAAAAAAGAAATCTGAATACGCGAAAAATTACGTTTGATTTGATTAGCCAAGAAATTGCCTTATTAAAAGATCAGCTTGATGGAGCTATATCTGCTCGCAAAAAAGATTTAGGTAGGCAGAAAAATATTCTTGAAAGCCAAATAGCAAAGATCAAAGTTCAGATGAGTGCTTTGCCAAAGAGGTGGGTAGATGAGAAGAAGCTTCAAATGCAGAGTGATCTACAGTCTGAGGTGATGAAAACGTTATCAACTCTTGTAGAGTCTAAGCGTATCTCAAATAACTTGGATATTATCGAATCAAAGCCACTTGATCCAGCTGTGATGCCCATTAGGCCTGAGGCTCCGGGGCTTGTTAAGAAGCCTATAGTAGGGGGAATGTTAGGATCTATTTTAGCGTGCGCTTGGTTGATAGCAGCAGGTTTTATTAGAGGTGTTAGTGTTTCTCCCGGTAACTTACAAGTAGCTGGCTTGCGCTTTCTTGGAAAGTATAGAAAACAAGATAAGCAGGTTTTGATACCTACATTACAAAGAGCTGTACATGAGGTGATTTTTAGAGGAGTGATATCAAATACGAAAGATAAGGTTACTTTTTGGATGGGTGAATATGAAAAAAGTCTTTTGCCTGAGCTGAAAAAATTATTGGTTGCCCAAGGAAAAAGAGCTCTTATTTTGGAAGCAACGTTTAAGGGTGATAAGGGTCAATTGGAAGCGGGCACATCGGGCTTATTGCAGTATTTTGAAGGTGGCCCTCTGCCTAAACCTATAGAAGAAGATGGAATAGGGGTTATTCAGTCTAAAGGATCCTCTAACCTAGTAATGGAATACCTTACATCCAAGCGTTTTGAAGAGCTTATTCAAGCTTACGAGGGGCAATATGATGTTATTCTTGTCTGCTCAGATATAAAAGCGTTATCACCAGGAGCAAGTGCACTTTTAAATAATGGTTCCCGCTTTATAGTGAATGTAAGCAGTGAAAGGATACAAGATTTGCGTAATTTTTATGGACCTATATCCAAAAGCTTTAAAAATATCGCGCTTGGGTTCATTTATTTTGAGCCTGATTCCAAGAGTCTATTTCACGCCACTTCTCAATAACGCTTGCCATAAGAGGTGCGGGTTCTTTTCCCCCGGATCCATAAGGCAAGAATACAACGACTACAAGTTCAGGGTTATTAAAGGACTTCGGAGCGTCTTTGAACGAGATGCCCGCAAACCAAACATTTTTATAAATCTTTCCCTTCTCTTTCTCTTCTAAACTATGGGTAGCTACAACTTCTGCTGTAGATGTTTTGCCGACTATTTGTGGAAGTAGTTTTACATAGCTTTGGTAGACACTTCCTTTTCGTGATAAAGTTGTGATAAGAGAGGGGTGCGCTGTGCCTCTAGGATCTTGCACAACTTGTCGCATGCCCTCTATAAGCTGCTCCCGGACTTTATCAGGCATAGGAATAGTCTTTTCTTGATAGGGCATGTATGAGGTGCTCTCTTCGAGAGATTCATAGTTTGAGAAAAGAGGAAAATCAACACCAATGCGGCTGAGCAAATTTTTATGCCTAAAGTTCGTTTGTGCCATCTCATACTGAGGCGCTTTAAAAGGATTCATCCCTGATAGAGACTGCGCGACATGTGGGGTGATCATTTTGCCTTGAGTGGCAATAGCAGACAACATGGACGCTGCTTGCAGCGCAGAAGCAGCTACTGTGTGCTGGCCTATAGCTGTAGCATAAAGGCCTGAGGGGTTTGTTGTAAGGTCGTAAGGCAGAGCCCCTGAAGCTTCAAAAGGCAAATCTATGCCTAAAGTTTGCCCAAAACCAAAACTTGTAGCGGCGTTTAAAAATTCATCAGGGCTATCAAGAACATCTGAACATAGGATTGAGAAATAAGGGTTACTAGTCTGCGCTAAGGCTCCAGCAAGATCAATTTTTCCAATGGAGCTGCGCGCACTTTGAATAAGGCGACCTCCTTTATAAAGCCTTGGGTATGGTTTGCTGTTAATTGTAGTTGCAACAGAAACAAAGGACTTTCCATGAGCATCTTTTAGGTGTTTATCTATGATAGTTAGTGGGTTTAAATCTTTCATGCCTTTTTCCCACTGGTGCATAAGGCCCGCATAAGCTGACACAAGTTTAAAAACAGAGCCAGGGGCTGTTGTAGATTGAAAAGCGCGATGGGTCATAAAGCCGCAGCCGTAAGTAGGATAAAAACTAAGAGCTAAGTGTTTTTGCATTCGGCCTTTGAGTCCAGGGTAGTGACCTAGAATTTCACTATTTAACTCAGCAAAACTCCTAAGCGTTCTTAGGTAGCTCGTAGCGGTTTCAAAGGAAAGTGTGTCTAGAAAATTAGATAGCCTCTCATAACTACTTGTCCAGTAAAGCCCTTTATGAGCTCCATCAAAAAGCTCTTTTTTCCATATATCAATTGCGCTGTAATAGGGGCTAAGCTGTTCATCAAATTTTGGATTTGAGTGGAGGAAGTAGCTTACTAGAGTTTCTTTATGAGCGTGCCAAAAAGTATTGAACAAGGCGTTTTCTTTTTCATTGAGGTACTGGGTATAAGGGCGAGCGTATGTATTTTTTGCTTTTTCCTCTTTCCGTTTTTGCTGTAAAAAGCTTTTCGCGTGCTTTTTTTTCCAGGGTAAAAAGGATTGAGTTTGGAAAGTGTTTTTCGCGCGTTTTTTTACAAAATCTAAAAGAGCAAGGAAATTTTTTGTATCTTGAAAATGTTGCGCTAAAGAGCGCTTGTAGACCTCTTTTATCAATAGTGGATCAAATGACTCTGTATTAACACAGAGCTCTAAAAGATCGATGAACAGCACACGTTCATAGGGCGTTTTTAGGTTTTTTAAACAGCTTAAAAGAGAAGAGGGTTGAGCAGATGAATGCTCTTTATTGTGTTCATTAAATATAGGATTATCAAGGTCTTTTTCTAAGATTTCTTTTCGGCTAATTCCAGAAGCTTTTTCAATCTCGTAGAGCTTTTGGCTTATTGCAACAGCTTCTCCAAGGTTATGAACCTTTTCTAGAGCTTGGCGAATGCGACTATGTGGTGGGAGAATCTGATTAATGAAAAGCTCCCATGTTAAAAAATAGGGCTCTTCTATTATTTTATCTTTTACCAAAAGCTCTTTTTCTAGAGGAGAGTTTTGGTCCCATACACTAGCTAAATAATATTCATCTTCTAACCACTTGTGTATGCGTTTTTTCGCAAAATTTTCTGAGAGACTGGGAGGTGCATGTTTTTCTAGGGCGCTTTGGACAAAGTCATTAGGGTCGAAGCGTGGATGAGAGGCTAGAGCTACAATTTCTCCCGTTTTAGGGTCTATAGCAATAATAGCTCCACCCTTGATCCAAGGATCTTTCAAAGGTAAAAGGCATGCTTTTTCAGAGTTGTAGTACGTGTTTTTGTGAGCTCGAAGGTGTTCATTTTCAATAAGGAGTTTTTCTGCATGCTCTTGCAATTCAGCTGATATAGAGAGCTTAAGAGTTTTGCCGGCAATAGGCATTTTGGTTTCAGATCTAGAGCACTTCAACCTGCCTTTACTATCGACATCGAAAAATTCACGGCCACAAAACCCGCGAAGCTGTTCATCATAAGCTTTTTCTAAGCCCACTTTGCCAACAAGGTCACGGAATGAATATGCTTTTCTTTGAAGGTTTTTTAGGTGGTTTTTAGCAAGAGCGACTGTAGGGAGCTGCTGTGGTAGATCAGGCTCTAGCCCTTGTTCGTAAAGGCTTAGGGTTTCTTCAAGGTCTTTTATCTCTTTAAGAATGCTTTGGTAAGTGTTCGCGTCGATAGCACCGAGATAGCCTATTACGCTTCCCATCAGCTTTCCTTTAGGGTAGGTGCGTTCATAGCTTGTTTCAGCAATCAAACCTGGCCACAAGCGTTCATACATTTTTAGCTTAGAAAACTCTGATTCTGAGAGGTGTCTTTTTATGATATGAGGTGCGAGCGGATTTTGAGCTGCCTTAGCGTGGATTTCATCTTCTACCCAATCAGCCTCTAAACCCAAAGAAGAGGCTATAAAACGGGAGAGTTTCTCAATGTGCGCTTTTTTATTGGGCAGTTTTAAGATTTCCTGGTAGTAGATAGCAGCGTTGTAGACAAGTTTATTTTGAGCTAAGACTGTGCCGTAGCGGTCAATAATTTCTCCTCGAGGAGCAGTCAAAATTCGACTTGTTTTTTGAGGCTTTAGGGCTTCACGTTCCCAAAAAGAGTGTTCGTAGATAGCGAGGTGGGCAGCTTTAAGCAGGATAGCGCAACAAAAAAGCGCAAAAGTCCATAAAAGGCCTTTAAATTTAGATGAGAATTCTTTAGAGCCATGCATTATTTTGCCATGGGGTAAGATCAGATAATTGCTTATTTGAAATTAGCTTAAAGGGTACTACATCAGAAGTCCATGACTTAAAAGCTTATGAAAAGATTGAAATTTTTTTTTTGATTCACTAAGATTTGGCATCTTGGAGATTGCTTATGAAGTTTTTTATAATTTTACTAATTGCTGTTAGCTCATTTCCTGCGATTGGATCAGGGGCAGCAAAACCTAATGCATGTCCTGTTTTTTCATACGATCTGCTGATGAAGGATGCTGCTACAGATTATGTAGAACCAATGCAAGCTCTGTTCGAGATATGCCCTAGCCCAAGATTGTTGCAATTTGGTGTGAGTAAGGGGACGTATTTTCTTTTGTCTCAATGTGAAAGTGTAACATCTATAGAGCTATTAGGGATGAATGAAAGAGGTGAGTATTTTCCAGAAGAGTTCAAAAAATATAAGCAGGCGCTTTTATGGTATAAGGATTTTAATAACTGGGAGCCAAAACTTTATTATTGTCAGCAGGATATGGCAGATGCAAATCTTGTAGCTGTTAACAGGCATCCGTTTAAATCTCAGGTGGACGCTGGCTATTTAGAGGAGATTAAAGACTGTGTGAATCAAGCCTTTAATAATAAGAGCTATGATGTCGCGCTCATAGACTCAACTATTTATCTACGAGCTGTATTTGTTAACGCGCTATTTGGCCAGGTCGACATTGTTGTCGCTCATGGTACAGGTGACCATTCGGGAGTTTTTGGGTGGCAGGTAGTTGCTCCTCCAGCAGAATATGAAGTCGTGAATTTTTCAAGAGGCAGTGGAACGACATTTTGGATACATAACAAACATAGGGATATCATAGACTACTTAAGAAGGAGCTTTCAGTGAGATTGGTGAAAATAGTTATTATTAGCGTCATATGTAGTTGCTTTTCTATGGTGGGTGGAGCGCACGAAAACAGAAAAACAGAGAAAAAATCCTTAAGAGTTTATTTTCCACATTTTCATCCAGAAGTAATCAGGTCATTTGCTTTTGCTCTAGAGCATCTTGGGCATACTTTGGTAATAGCAGGGCCTACATGTCATCCAACAAACTTCAATTTAGGGTGTAGGCTTTCTCAGCAAGAGGCTGATGAGCGTTGGCCTCAATGCAATGTCAAGGTCCTTGAAAAAGGTGAGTTGTTTAAAAACCCGCCTGATGTTGTGTTTGCCTGGGGCCCAGTAGAAGCTGTAAATGCATTTTTATATAATATCTGGCCCCGGCTAAAAAAAAGAAATAAGCGGGTTAAATTAGCTTATTTTACAGGTAATGATACGGACGTGGATTGCGCCTATCACATCCCTTTTATTAAGAATATTGTGCTGACAGACAGCAGGGGTATTGTGAAAATTTCGAATAGTAACGTTCCGAATTGGATGCTTTGGACGCCTTGGATTGATTTTGACCACAGCCTACAGTTTAAAGGAGGGTCAAATAGCCCATCGGTAGGCACTTATGTTGGGGCTTATAAAGAGCGTTTTCCTGAAGAATATCAAAAATGTGTAGATACGTCGGACAGTTTTAACCTGCAGGGAGAAGTGCCGTGTAGCTTTTTTAGATACACCTGGGTGCCACATGATGAAGTGATCGAAAAAATGAGAGAGCATTGTGCGACGCTGCACTGTAGGCAAGAGCCTTTTGGATATTCTATAATAGAAAGTTTGTCAGTTGGGCGGCCTGTTTTTTTATATAGACCTTATTCACAGGCTCCATTAAGGCGTTACTTGCGCTGGTGTATCGAAGGAGAAACTGCGTTCTATTTTTCTTCTCAAGAAGAGTTTAACAAAAAATTAGAACTTTATTTAAGTGATGCTGAGCTTCGAAATCGGATGCAATTACAATGTGCTGAAACAGTTCGTGAGATCATCAATAATCATCATGAAGCTCGGCGATTACAGAAATTTTTAGATAATTTGGTGGATCAGCCGCGCAAACTTCCCTGATAAGCTTTTTTACGTATTTAATTGGGGTCTCAAAAGTAAATTAGACTAAAGTAGCCTTAATTCTTGATTTAGGGTCATTTTTTTGAAAATCCCTGGAAAAAAACACTCTTGAGAGGTAAACTACAGCCTAGTTGGAGTTATATGCGCCTGTGGTTCAATGGTAGAACTGTAGCCTTCCAAGCTACAAGTGTCAGTTCGATTCTGACCAGGCGCTTCATTTAAAGAAAAAAATACAACCAAGACTGAAATCTGGCTATTTTAGCTGGATGCTTTGTTAACAACCAGGAGGTACAAGGCTTGGATACATTACACGATACAGAAGTTACTATAAAAGATTTGCTTGAGGCAGGAGCTCATTTTGGCCACCAGAAAAAAAGGTGGAATCCCAAGATGCGCAGATTCATTTTTCAAGAGAGAAATGGCATCTACATTATCGACTTAGCTAAAACAATGCAGCAGATTCGCGAAGCAAAAGAAGCTATTATGCCCGTTTTAACGCAGCGTAAATCAGTTCTTTTTGTAGGCACCAAAAAACAAGCAAAAACAGTTGTTAAAGAGTGCGCTGAGATTTGCGGCGAGTTTTATGTAAGTGAGCGCTGGCTTGGAGGTTTTTTAACGAATCTATCAACTATTCGCGTATCAGTTAAAAAACTTGAGCGTATTGAAAAGCAGATTGCTTCAGGAGAAGGTCTTACTAAAAAAGAACTTGTCCTTTTAGAAAAACAGCGTGTGAAGCTTGATGCAAACTTAGCGGGTATTCGCGGTATGCGAAAAGTGCCAGGTCTAGTGGTTGTTGTCGATCCAAGTAAAGAGCATATTGCAGTTGCTGAAGCAAGAAAGCTTGGCATTCCTGTCGTCGCTTTAGTCGATACGAATTGTGACCCTGATCCGATTGATCACGTGATTGCTTGCAACGATGATGCTTTAAAAAGCATCAAGCTTGTTCTTATGTCTTTAACAGGTGCCATTAGTGCTAAAAAGCATGAGATGCGTTTGCATGTGGCTCAAGAAGAGCTTAAAGCAGGCAAAGAAGCTAAAGAGGAAAAAGGCGCAGCTCCTAAGTCTGCAGCCCCTCAAGCTACAGAAGAGACAAAGAAAGAAACAGAAGCAAAGCCTGATAGCAAAGAGGGTGACAATGGCTAATATCACAATGGAAATGATTAAAGAGCTTAGGGAAAAGACAGGTGTTGGCATTTCTAAGTGTAAAGAAGCCCTTGAAAGCTCTAGCGGAGATCTTCAAGAAGCCATTACATTCCTGCGTAAGGCAGGTATTGCTTCTGCTGTAAAAAAAGGTGGAAGAGACACAAATGAAGGGATGATTGCTATTGCGGATCATGCTGATTGCGTGGTAGCTGTTGAAGTGAATTCTGAAACAGATTTCGTTTCTCAAAATGATACTTTCAAAGAATTTGTCAAAAATTTAGCAGATGAAATAGCTCAGACAAAGCCTTCAGATGTGGAGAGCTTTTTGAAGCAGCCTTATTCGAAAGATAGCTCAATGAGCATAGATGAGTACCGCGCTATAGCAGTCCAGACTGTGGGTGAAAATCTAAAATTACACCGCTTTGAAATTTTTCAAAAAAGCCCAGAAGTGTCTGTAGGCTTTTACTCTCATATGGGTGGTAAAATGGCTGCGGTTGTAGCGGCTGGTCCAAAAGCTGGCTTTGAAGCAGTTTGTAAGAATCTTTCTATGCAGGCTGTTGCTGCCGATCCGGCGTACCTTAATCCAGAAGAGGTGTCAGATGAGGTGAAAGAACGTGAACGTGAAATTATCCGCGATCAAATTCAAAACAAGCCTCCTGAGATTCAAAATAAGATTGTAGAAGGTAAGCTAAACGCTTTTTATGAGCAGTCATGTTTGACGCGTCAAAAGTATGTGAAAGATCCATCTATGACAATCGATAAGCTTTTAAAAAGTGAAGCTAAAGATGGCGTAGAACCTAACCCCGTGCGTTTTATCCGCTGGCAAATTGGAGGCTAAGCATGCAAAGTGTCTTAAGTGAAAGCGAAAAGGGGATGAAATCCTCTGTTGATCACCTCAAAGAAGAGCTAAAGAATATCCGGACAGGAAGAGCTTCTCCTTCACTTCTAGATAGTGTTATGGTCGATGTTTATGGCACAGCAATGCGTCTAAGAGACCTCGCTACAGTAACAGCTCCAGAACCGCGGCTACTTATGGTGACACCTTTTGATCGCAATAACTGTGGCCCAGTTTCAAAAGGTATTGAAAAATCAAATTTAGGTGTACAGCCTACAATCGATGGTAACATCGTACGCATCAATATCCCTCCTATGGATGAAGCGAAGCGTAAAGAGATGGTAAAACTTGCTTGGGACAAGTGTGAGAAGTGCAAAGTTTCTATTCGCGATGCGAGAAGAAAAGCTAATGAAGCACTTAAGCAGTTAAAATCTGACGGAGAATTGACAGAAGATGCACTTAAAGGTGCGGAAAAGAAAATTCAAGATCAGACGGATCGTTATTGCAAGCTTGCAGACGAAACGGTTGCACATAAACAAGAAGAAGTACTTGCGATTTAGCGTAGATTTTTATAAAATGGCGCGCAAGGGGATAACCCTTTTTTTTGGCCCCATCGTCTAGCCAGGCCTAGGACACCAGATTTTCATTCTGGTAACAGGGGTTCGAATCCCCTTGGGGTCAGATGAGTCTTTAGCTCAGTTGGTAGAGCATCTCCCTTTTAAGGAGTGGGTCGATGGTTCGAATCCATCAAGACTCAATAAAAAAACAGCTTGGGAAACCGAGCTGTTTTTTTATACCCCCACTAGATAAATAATATTTGACTAATAGGGTTTGAGTTTTTAAAATAGTTTTTTACTCAAAATAAGTTGGGAGACTTGCTATGAAATTCTGGAATAAGTTGGGGATATTAGCTCTTTATTTGATGGTTACATTTACTGTCCAAGCAGCGCAAGCCAAAGTAAAAGTATACGACTGCTTCCCTTTTTTTAATGAGCTGGAAATATTAGATATTCGTCTTCATGAGCTAAATGATGTTGTTGATAAGTTTATTCTGATAGAAGCGACTAACACACATCAAGGCAAGCCTAAACGACTTTTTTTTGAAGAAAACAAAGAGCGTTATCAGCAGTTTTTGCATAAAATAGAGCATGTGGTAGTGACTCTTCCACAAGACGCAGGCATTTGGGTTAGAGAGGAATACCAACGCGATTATCTTAGTACTGTGTTAGCAAGGCTAGGTTGTAAAAATGATGATATCGTGTTAGTTTCAGACGCAGATGAGATAAATCGAGCATCTGTTATTAGAAATATTTCTAAGAGGTTATCAAAAAAAACTCCCATACTTATTCTAAAGCAATCTTGCTATAACTATTATCTAAATGGGGATGTTAATAAGACTCAATGTGCAAATTCTCCTTATGGGGCAAAATGGCGGTATTTAAAGCAGCATTCGCCCAGCTGGATTAGAATAAATAGGTTGCACCTGGGGATTCCTATAGTGGAGAATGCAGGGTGGCATTTCAGCTGGATAGGCCAGGAAGATAAGCTTCTTGAAAAAATACAAGCTTATGCACATCCTGCGGGTAAAGATTCTATTTACAGCACCAAGGAAGGGTGGAAAAAAGAGATACAAGATTTAAAGGCAATTGGTGGAGGTGTTGTGGATATCAGGCCTGTGGATAGTTCGTTTCCCCAGTATGTGCAAGATAATGTAGAGCGATTTATTGATATTAAGTTTGTTCTTCCGTGGGAGGGTATGGAATAAATTAAGAGATTTTTCCTTTCATCTCATAACAGCAAAAAATCTCTTGTATGAGGATTTTAATTGAGCTCACTTTTATGGACTATCGCAAGCAGATTAGGGGTATAAACGCTCCCTATTCTACAGTTTAGTGATGCAGAGAAGTAAATAGCGAGTAAGGGATTTAAGATACACTTCCATAAAAATTTAGTCATAAAGTTTCTGAATTTGGAAATCGCCCTTGGAAAGACAGGGGAAAAGCTTCCTTTTGAAAATCCAGCCATCTTGAAAAGCTGTGAAAAACTTGTGGTACTATAGGCTCTTAGATGGGTAATGTCCATGTACAAATGCGGACAAAATGGGCTAAAAGCATTAGGTACTTGTGCTATAAAAAAGCCTGTTTTTTTTAGAGAAAGGTGGACTTTTTTTAGGAGTTCAATTGAGTAGTTGAGCTCTAAGTGTTCAAGCAGATTTGTAAGTAAAATGACCTCATAATAATCTGATTTATTTTCTAGAAATTCAATAGGATCTTCACAAAAAACATTTTGCAATCTAAATTGCTCTTTAGCTAAAGCAATTTGATCTGGACTGATGTCGACACCTTCCACATTTACATAGCCACTCTTTATAAGTTCATTAATGCAAGTGCCAAGTCCACAGCCAATATCCAAAATACGAATGCTCTTGTCTTTAGGTAGATAAGGCTTTACGTGTTCTTCAAAATCTTTTTTTCCATAGAAGAGGGTTAAGGGCATATGCTCTCTGTAAGATTGGGCAGAGGCATAATCATCGTAGAGAGAGGAGGAATTCATGGGGGGCCTTAATAGAGGTTAGAAGAGGTAAATAAAAGGAATAGGTTAGTTTTTTTTTGTAAATAGATCAAGGGGGGCTAAATTGGGTGGAGCGCAGTAAGTAGTGGGTATAACAGGCTAGCCTCTTATGGGTGTCAATTGTGCTGTTCGTTTTTTCTCTAAGAGAAGCTCGAGTTGCATTACAAGGATAAGAGGGACAAATAGAAGTCCTGAAATGGCAAGAAGAGCTCCTGCTATAGAAGCTGTTTTAGCTAGCCAGCCAGCTACTGCATAACTCAAGTTAGAAAAGCTCCAAGCAATTCCCATAAGAAAAGCGCTAATAGTACCTAGATGGTTAGGAAAAAGTCTTTGTCCAAAAGCTACAAATATAGGATTTAAAGCTCCTAAATTAGCTCCGATTATAAAAAGCATTCCTCCTGTAACCAGCTCTGATTCTGGAGGCCAGAGTAAGAAACTATAGATCAAAATAATTGTAAGGGTAGAACAGATATAGATAGGGTACTTTTCCCCTATTCGATCAGCTATTATCCCCATTGGAATCATCATCAGGGCTGCTCCTAAAACAACACACAAATGCCCTCCTCCAAGACACAGTGCTGAGCTATATCCTTTTTGTTGCAAAAAGTCAGGGAGAAGAAAAATTAAGCTGTAAAAGACAATTTGGTTGGCTACTTGAGAAAAATAAAGCAAAGAAAGCTCTTTCTTTGCTTTTCCAAAGGTTTCAATAAGATCTTGCAGGGTATTTTTTTTGCTAGATAGAGCTTTATGCCCAAACTCCATTTTACGAATACAAAAGAAGCAGATTCCTATGGGAATAAAAAGGAGTAAGGTATGCCCTTTAAAAGCATGAAAAGCCCAAACAAAAAGAATTTGGCTAAGAGCAAAGCCAACTTGCCCTCCTGAAGTAAAAAAAGTCATAGAAAGACTTTGTTTTCCCGAGCTCAAGCAGCTCATAGCGCCAGCAGCGGCAGGGTGAAATGCGCCAGATCCTAAGTATAGAAATAAGAGTAAAATAAAATACAGACTGTAGTTAGAGGTATAGGGAATAAGGCAAATGCATGAAGAAAGTGTAAGGCCTAAAATAATTAACATCTTATGGAGTCCACGATCGGCTAGGTAACCAAAAAGCAGTTGAAGGGTTTCTCCTAAGAATCCTGCGATAGCTACTATAAAACCTGCTTTGGCGAGATCAAGGCCTGCGATTGTTTTATAAACAGGCCAGACGCCTACAAAAAAATCTAGGCAAAAATGCATGATCCAAAGCGCAAGCAGGCGAGAGCGGATAGTATTCATAGAGCCTTAAATGGGGGGCGTGACAAAATTAGCTATAGGATACTAACAAAGGATTCTTTTGGCTAGAAGGAGTTTAATTTTTATAGGATTTAAGAGCTTTTAAGCGATTTTTTGCGAGAAAGATATAAGGAGGAAATTGAATACAGCTAAAGCTTATAAAGCTAGAGAAGCATAGCCACAGTAGCTAAGCGTCCTGTAATACCCTCTTTCCTATAAGAAAAAAAGTTGTTATTTTCATGAGTGCATATCTTAGCAAGTTCAATGTTAGATTCTTTGAGTCCTGCTTTAGTGAGCTCATAAAATGCTGCTTGCCAAAGGTCAAAATGGTTAGGAGTTATCTCAAAGCGCTTTTGTATTTCAGAAAGAGGATCATTTTCTAAATAGAATTCGGCATGTTGAGGGCCCAGACTGGGGCTGATGCCGACCAATATATTTTCCGGCAGACAGCCTGCTTGCTCTACAAGTGTTTTGATGGTTTTTGTATATAAGCCTAGGGCTTGTCCTCTCCATCCAGCATGGGTTAAACACAGTACATTTTGTCTAGGATCAAAAAAAATAGCAGCTTGGCAATCAGCATGTAAAATACCTAAGGGCACTTTTTGGGTTTTTGTAAACAGAGCATCCCCCTCTAACATATTGGGAGGGCTAGGCTTATCTAATAAATGGATACGTGTACTATGAGTTTGTTTTGCAAAGGTAATGGGAGGGATCTTTAAAGTCTTTTCTATAAGAGCAATATTAGCTGCTACAGCTGTATCTTTATCACCTACTAAGAAAGAGGCGTTAAGAGCTTTATAAGGAGCCTGACTTAAACCACCATGACGCATAAAAGAGGCATGCACTATTTGGGGATATTTTTGAAAAAGAGAGAACTCTATCCATTTTAGGGGACTCACTTGTTTTATTAGCATTTAGCAAAGTTGGACAGATTATTTTGGGGAGAGTCTTCTTTAGGTTGTGGGTGGTTTGAAAAATCAGACCATGCTTTTTTTACAAAGGTAAGAATTTCTTTTTGGTAGCGTGCTTCAGAAAAACGAAGAGCATTTTTTCTGCAGTTACTTGGAGATGGGGAAGATGCCAATGCTTCAAATTGTTCAATGGCTTTTTGAAGAGCAGTTGTAGATTGTTCATAAAAAAAGAGGCCTGTGGGTTTTGATGAGTCTAACCCTTGAATAGTCTCTAAAGCGCCACCTTTTCCATATGCAATAACGGGTGTACCACAAGCTTGAGCTTCAATTGGGATAATTCCAAAATCTTCTTTAGGGGCAAAAATAAAGGCTTTGGCTTTCTGCATGTGCTTTTGCAGTACTTCAAATGGTTGATAGCCTAACATTTTTACATTAGCAGAGGCATTTTTTGCTACTTTCTGAAAGTCAGGCCCGTCGCCTATAACAACCAATTTTTTATGAGGCATTTGAGCAAAGGTTTTTACGATAAGATCCATTTTTTTGTAGGGAACAAAGCGGCTAGCGGTAAGATAGAAATCTTCTTTTTTTTCATTTAGGGAAAAATTGGTTATGTCTACAGGAGGGTATATCGTATGAGAAGAGCGCCTGTATATTTTATGGATACGGCGCTGAATAAAGTCTGAAATAGCAATAAAATGATCTACGCTATTGGCTGTGCGATAGTCCCAAAGACGCATTTTATGCATCAGGCGCTTAGCTAGAAAGCCTTTAAGGCCTTTGTCAAGGCCACTTTCTTCTAGATACTCGTGTTGCATATCCCAAGCGTAACGCACAGGAGAACAGCAAATACAGATGTGGAGCTGATCTGGACCCGTTAAGACTCCTTTGGCTACACAGTGGCTGACTGAAATTACAATATCATAGTCAGATAGATCAAAGCTTTCTACGGCTTGAGTCATAAGAGATAGATAGTAGCGATATTTTTTTCTGGCAAAAGGTAGTTTTTGGATAAATGAAGTCGTGATTTTAGTATTGCTCAGAAATGTACGATCCTTTTTAGGTAGAAAATCTACAGTAGTAAAAAGGTCTGCTGTAGGGAATATAGCTATAAGCTGCTTGAGCAGACGCTCAGCTCCTCCATAAACAGTTAGCCAATCATGAATAAGGGCAATTTTTTTCATAACGTTATATTCCCTGGGTGTGTGGTGAGGTTTAAAATTTTTGAACACATGATATGAGCCTATCCGCAGATTTTTTCCATGAGAAATTTGCAGCTTGCTCTTTACACAAGGAAAGGTTTTTTGGATGCGCCAACGCATAAATCATTTTATCTAAAAGGTCTAATGGATTTAAAGGGTCGAAATAAGAGGCAGCGCTTGCGCATACTTCACGGTGAGGAGGAATATCAGAAACTAGCACGGGGCATCCTAAAGA
Organism: Chlamydiia bacterium; assembly: GCA_041688145.1. Lineage (GTDB taxonomy): Bacteria > Chlamydiota > Chlamydiia > Chlamydiales > JAAKFQ01 > JBDNIV01. The sequence goes on from JBDNIV010000018.1 coordinate 57,567, forward strand.
CATGGCTTCCAGTGGAGGAAGGCCAAACCCCTCATAAAGAGAAGGGTATACAAACAGTTTAGCATGTGTATAAAGGGCTTTTAATTCACTGTCTGCAACATGTGTTTTATGGATAATATGGGGATGATTGAGCAGAGGGACAATGCCTGTTGTATCTCCAAAGACGTGGCTAAAATCTCCCAATAAAACAAGTTTTATGGGGTTGATTTTAGCGAGCTTATGAAACGCTTTAAGAAGAGTGATTAAGTTTTTCCTGGGATTCATTGAAGAAACAGTAAATATGTAGTCATCGTTGATTATAGGAGTTGACTCCGGTGATATTTGAGTAAAATTAGAAGGAGCATTAGGTACAACGGTTATATTTTCATGTGCTATATCAATGGTTTCTGCAATTTCATTTTTTGAAAAATGACTGACTGTAATTAAATGCTTAGCTCGTCGGGCAATTATCGGGATGAGAACTCGATATGACATTTGAAATTTTCTTGAAAACCATTGGGGGTTTCTTATGAAAGCCACATCATGCAGTGTAACAATCTGGTTAGTGTAGAAGACAGGAGCTATGTTGCCTAAGTTGATAAGCAAAGGAGAACCATTTTTATACAAGTATTTAGGAAGCGCTATTTGTTCCCAAAAAATAGTAGATGAGCCGCCTATTCGAATAGGAGAAAGCTTTTGGGCAAGATCATCCTGTATAACATTTTCAGGGGATACAAAGTAACATTCAGGCAGTTGTTTTTTTAAATATAGTGATATTTCAGAAGCAAAGCGTTGGACACCACTTAAGGGCTGTGCAAGGAATTTAGCGTTTACAAATATGGGCAAATTCATAAGTGAGAAATTCCTTTGGTGTCGTCATAACTATAAGAGGCATATTTTCTAGTGAATAGATCTCTAAATATAAGGCTTGCTAGGAATACAGCGATGCAGCCCCCAATAATAGCAAAAGAAAATAAGATGTTGTAAAAATTACCGATGGCACTTACAGCGCAGGTTGCGGTAGATGATATTAAAAAATAGCTAGATAGTGAGAATGTTTTGTTTTTTTGATAATATTTTTGTAATCCAAGGATAATATCATCTAAATAACGGTACCCAATACCGAGAAGAAAACCTTGAATAATGACTCCAATAAAACCAAAGTTAAAGTAACTTTCCCCGAATAAGGTGAGCCGATAGCCTCCAGCCGTAGGGGGAATATCAAAAAGAATTTTTGTCCACTCTTTCCAGCGATAATGGTCACGAAACTCCATAGTACCAAGGGGTAAAAAACCTAATAGATCTGCAATATATGTTTTTCCCATCAGAAAAGATCGATCTCCAAAAAGTTGGATACTTGAAACGAATTCATGAAAATCAACGAAAGAAGAGCCATGTTTTAGGGCTGTGAATATCCAGTCGGTAAGTTCGCCAGAGCCTTCTCGAAGAAACAAGAATAACATGGCTAAAAAAAAGGCACTTGTGACGTGTAAGATTGCATGAATAGGGTTAAGACGTTTTGGGTGTAGCTGATAATAAAAGGTATACATGGCCATTCCAAGGGCGAAAATAGGGCCGCGATGCCGGGTCAGGATAAGTATTAGTATACTAACAAGAAAAACTAGAAATGTGCCTAAGGTTTTTTTTTCTTCTTTTTGCATAAATATAAAGGAGTTAAGTGTTGCAGCAGACAACATGGAAATCCCAAGCCAGTAAGGATATTTATAAATTGCGTAATAGGTTGGATTCCAATAAAAGAAACGCGGGTCCCCAAGCTCAGTATTTCCAAAAGCAGGTATAAGGCGCATTTGAAAAAACACAAAAGATACCATTAGTAGACCTAACCAAAAGATCAGTAAATTACCCTTCTTTAGGGATGTGTCAAAAGAAGACAAATAGGCGCCCATCTTTCCGTTTAGAGCTTGAGTTTTTAAGGGCAAAAAACGTGCAATTCTATAGGAGAAAACAAAAGAAGCAACTCCAGCAGTCACAATCAATAAAGCTAATGGGTAAGTATCTTGATGTCGAGTTTTCTGTATGATGAGTATAGGGACAAGCATCTGCAAGAA
>JBDNIV010000019.1:0-17786 GCA_041688145.1 Chlamydiia bacterium
CGGGATGCATGCGTTCAGGACAACAAGTTTGGGCAGATGCCAAAGTAGCTACTAAAGAAATTGGGCGTGGCTTCCGCTCTTTTTGGGGCGCATCTGAAAAGAAAAAAACAGGTCAGTATGCTGCTCGAGAAGATTTTTTCTCTGTTATCGATGAAGAATACACCGCTATTGATGAATCCGACCTCTCTAATGCCAGTCAGATACAAGAAATTCCTCAGCCTGCTGTGTCACCTGGAGAAAAAGGCGGATCTATCCCTGGCATTGATAGCTTCAGCTCCCCTCAAGGCAGTTTAGTCGGGATTTTTCAAAGAGTTCATTTCTCCTATGATAGCAATCGCATTACAGGAGACCAGACTCAAAGTGTTTTAAATCGGATGGCTTCTCACTTAAAATCAAATCCACACACCTACATTTTTGTCGAAGGTCACTGTGACCAAAGAGGTACAGGTGAATATAACTTAGCTCTTGGTACACGTAGGGCTAATTCTGTGCGCGCTTACCTCGTAAAAGAAGGGGTAAATCCAGACCAGGTTTTTACAATCTCAATGGGTAAAGAAAGACCTCTTAAGCTAGGTGACAATGAAGCTGCTTGGAGAGAAAATAGACGCTCAGAGTTTAAAATCTACACTCGGTAGGCTATGCGTTTTTTTTCTACAGCTCTATTACTCACGCTTTGCGCAGGGTGCTCATCAAATATGCAAAAGCACGAAGCACTTGCATCACGAGCCATGCTTGCAGAAGTTGAACTTGATGTAGACACTCTCAAAAGCGACTCTAAAATATTAAAAAGCGCATCTCACAGCATTGATCAAAAACTCAGTGCTGTGGAAACAAACCTCTACTCTTTGCAAAAACATCTAGACCGGAGCAAATCCGCTTTGGAGCTTGCTGAAAAGGCTGAGGCCCGCGCCTCTCTTTTAGAAGATAAAACACGCGACTACGAAGAAGAGATTCACCAGCTTAAAAAAGACATCCATAGTGCAGTAGCTCTTGTTGAACACTACAAAAAATCATTGGACACCTTTGAGAAAAAGCAGAAAAAAATGTGCTATGACTTATCCAAAGTGGATGAAGTCAAATCAAAAGTAGAGGCGTTGCACTTGAACTTAGCAAAAGATCAAAGCAGCCCTGATATGACTGTGCACACCGTACGTGCGAGTGACTCCTTAGAGTATATTGCACGCAAATATGGAGTCTCTAAAAGAGCGCTTGAAAAAATCAATGGCATAAGTGATGAAAGCACGCTTAAGCCTGGAACAAAGCTCAAAGTTCCAAACCCTAAATTTCAATAGATAGTTTTTATTAGGAAAAGAATTTCTTAATCTTCTTCCTTAAACCGGTAACCTATACCGCGCACTGTCTCTATCCAATCAAAACTAGGCCCTAGCTTCTTACGCAAAGAGGCGACATGGACATCTATATTCCGATCGACAATAAACGCGTTTTCATTTTGCACATCGTCTAAAAGCTGGTTACGGGTAAGCACACGGCCTTGATTAGATATGAGGCGGTGTAAAATACTGAACTCTGAAAGTGTTAATGCAATAGCATGCCCTGCGCGCTTTAATTGATACTTAGTCGCATCCATTTCAAAATTACCAAACTTAAAAAGAGCTTCTTTTTTCGTGGATGGCTCTTCTTGCCTACGCATAACAGCTTTCGCTCTAGAAAATAAGATCTTAGGAGAAAAAGGCTTCGTGACATAGTCATCTGCTCCTAACTCAAGACCTAGCACAATATCAATCTCATCACCTTTTGCAGAAAGAATAATAACTGGAATCTCTTTCAACTCAGGATCGCTTTTAATCTTACGGCAGACATCAAACCCATTTTTTCCAGGAAGCATAATATCTAAAAGCACAAGATCTGGTTTTTCCCGCTTAACAGCTAAAAATCCATTGAGGCCATCGACCTCTACATCAAGCTTATATCCGTGTATTTCAGCTTGAAGCTTTATCAATGAAGCTATGTCTTCTTCATCTTCTATTAATATAATGCGTTTTTTTGATGCCATAATGAAAATAACCCTTTTCTAAGACTTAGCCTCATTCTTTATTAGTGAAGTTTTTTTTTCAACTCTAGCTTATTGAAACTATCCCTCTAAAAAAATAAGCTCCTCCTCAAACCTAATTTATGCTTTTTTTTTAAATGGCTTTGGACAAAAATCCTAAATAGAGTTAAGAACAAGTTTTCGGAACCCTAAAACATGAGAGAGCTCACCATGGCAAAAAAAACAAATAGCAAATTTATGGCCCCTTTAAAGCCAAGCGAAGCGCTTGCAGCTGTTATCGGGGGAACAAAGGCTGTACCACGTACAGAAGTAGTAAAACTGCTTTGGATATACATCAAAAAGCATGATCTCCAAGATCCTAAAAACAAGCGCGACATTATTCCTGATGAAAAGCTTGCTAAAGTATTTGGCTCAAAGAAAACAATCAATATGTTTAAAATGAGCGGCCTTATCAGCAAACACCTATCTTAAGGTTTATTGCTCAGTGCATTGAATAAGACTTTAAACCTCTTTTTCAAAATTATAAGAGCCCAGCGGCCGACTGAAGTTTTCATGAGGCTCTGGGTTTTTTATTTATCTGACTTAAGGTCCATGCTAAAGTTTGCGTTTATTATGATCCCTAGCCTATCTTGAGGGGGCAAACGGGAGTCTAAAACCGGTATTTTATGTCAGCGCCTTTTCCACCTTATTCACCTGAAAACTTTTCTGAGAGCACTTTAGATAGTGAGTATATCTCTGTGCACGCCTATGATCAGACGCTTGCGCATTTAACGTGTCAGACAAAAAGCGCCTTTAAAAAAGCTATAAGCGCTTTTGATATGTGGTTAGGCCTGCTTTTACTTTGCGTAAGCGTTGAACTTGTCTGCGCACTTAGCTTTGCTACAAGCCCTTTTCTACTTGGAATAAGCCTCTCTCTACTCTTTATTTCTCTTTTTGGTTTTTTTATTTTTATGCGCTTTTTAGAAGAGAAAAAACAGGTCCGCGCACGCGACGTTCTAAACGCTTTTTTAAAAGAGATGAGCTCAACCTTCTCAACTTTAGAAAGCAAAAAACAAGCAAGCCTAATTACTAGCTACGCTCTTATAGATTTAGCGGCTGAATTAGAGGGGATGGAAAAAGATTTTTTCTCTGAGACGCCTGTAATAAAATCACTTGGACCTTCTCCAGAAAAATGGAGCACCTATCTCCATTTTCGCGATGTTTTGATGATGCAGATGTGGCTTTTAGAAGAGGCTGCTTTGAGTTTGATTGAACTCATAAAAAAAGAGCCCTTAAGTGCTGAGTACCATAAAAGACTTGCTGAAGTGCATTTAAGACGCGCTCATCTTTTCCAAAACTCTTTAGGCCTCGCTAATGATGAATCTAATAAAAGTGCACGCACGCACCTTAACGCAAATGAACGGGAATCTATTAGCGCACAGTACACTGCGAGCCTAAATGAAGCTGTAGAGGAGCTTTTAATTGTTGTTGAACAGGAACCTGGGTCTCTCTGGGTGCATAAGCAGCTCTTAGAATGCTATGGCGCTTTAGAGATGGAAGAGGCTCAGATGGAAAAGGCTGACACTCTTTTTCAGCTAGCCCATAATAGCTCTAAGGTGCTTTTAATGTTGGGGATCATGTATTTTGAAAAAAGCCGTTATGCAAAAGGCCTTGAAATCTATGCTAAGCTCCAATCTATTGACCCTAAAGCTGCCCTTGAACTTATTGAAGCGTATACTCTACCTCAGACTAAGACCCTCTAGCGTTTTTCTTATTGCTGCCTTTTTTTTTCAAAGCGCGTTTGCGCGCTCTAATGAAGAGCAGATGCTGAGCCGTATTACAGCTCTTTGGAAAGATAAGCAAACGCACCTTGTAAAAGCGCAAGCGCAGTCCTTTTTCGAAAGTTATCCCAATAGCACCCAAGCGCACCTTGTGCAAATGGCTTTAGCTTATGCCTATCGAGAAGAAGGCAACTTTAAGCTTGCAAAAGAGGCTCTTATAGCTATTGGGGAGCCCCATCAAAATGAAGAAACCAATCTTTTGCTCATCGACTGCCTCTATCAGCTCAAAGATTATGATGAGGTAATCTTAGCGTGCCGCTCTTCTCTAGAAAAAAGCCCTAAAGAAAAAAAACTGCTCTATGGCTATTTAGGTTTAAGTCTCTTGCAAAAAAGCAAACAATCAGCAAAAACAAGTACTGACTTGGACGTTTCAGAGCTAAGAGCTGCCTTGCACGCTTTAGATGAGAGTTCATCTTCTAACTTAAGCCAAACTATTAGCCGTAGTAAAGTCGAGATTCTACGCCTTTTAAAAGAGCATAAAAAAGCATGCGCACTTGCTCGTGAACTCTCAGTGTCTGATCCAGAAAATAGCGACTCTTTACTTTTCATTGCAGCTTTAGAGTCTGCTCATTTTGATACCCACCTGAGCTTGGAGTTATTTGAAAAAATTTCACACGACAATAACAAGCTTGCCCCTTTAGCTGCTTACAACTGGATGGTAGGACTTGTGCGTGAAAAGCGCTTTAAAGACTTTATCGATAAACGCGCAGCTATCAAAAAAAATCTAAGCAAAAAAAATATACCTCTTTTTACTTTCTACCTAGCTGAGGCTTCATTTCATATTCAAGACTTTTCGAAAGCACTTCGTCTTTTAGAAGAAGTCACTGATAAACTAGAAGACCCTATGAAAAAGCGCTCTCTTGTCTTAATGGCTTTTTGTGCTGATAAAACAAATAACGCACGTATTTTAAAAAAAATAGCCCACCAGCTTATAGCCTCTTATCCCACAGATGAGTCTACTCTTGATGTGGTTATACTCCATGCAAGGCAGTGTCAGAAAGAGGGCCTTTTTGAAGAAGCCAAAAGTGCTTTAGATAATGCGCTTCAAAAAAAGAGTCCTTTGCAAAAAAGGGCCTCGCTTGAGCTTTTCAGCTTATGTCTTGAGTACCAAATGGACCATTTTGGTGAAGTGCTGCATAAAGGCCTTAAGTTTTTTGACCCAAAAGCGCACGATGCATCTGATGCCAAAGCATTTTTAGAGCTCATGGCCTCAGCCGCTCTGAAACTACGCAGCCGCGCAGCCTTAGATAATCTTGATGCTTTATTAGAAAAAGCGCAGGCATCTTCAGTCAAGCTTCCAATCACTTTTAGCTTAGGATACGTTGAGCTTCTCCTGGAAAATAGAAACCCTATTAAAGCGTGCACTTTTTTAGAAAAAGAGATTCAAAACCGGGAAGCTTACTCTCAGTCTGATATATCTGAGCTTTATGAAGCGCTTGGCAAAACATATTCTTTAGAGAATGATCCCCAAAAGCGATCTCATTTCTTAGAGCTTGCTCTTAAAGAAAGTGGCCATAAAAACTCTGAAAAAAAACTCCCTATCTATCTAGATTTATTTAACGCTTACCGAAAGCTTTATATCTCTGCTAAAAGCCTTGATGAATGGCACGAAAAAGCAGGCAAGCCCCCTTTAGAACTCGCAGCAAACATTCTTTTTGGCGCTTTTCAAATAGACTCCCAGAGGCTAAGTACACAAAACAAGCAGTGGTTAGCTGAACTGTATTTTGAAGAGGTCGAAAAAGCATTTAAAACCCATTTTAAAGCTCCTCTTCCTGAAACTGCATTTATGCGCAGCTATGACCTGTACAAAGAGCTTATTAAAGAGACCTCTTGCGAGGAAAGTATTCTCGCGAAAAATCTCATGCATCTAGCAAAGCTTATCATGTTCCATAACAAAAGATCTTCTGCACTTTCCAGCTCAAGTTCAGCTGTAAATACCTCTGCTACTGAGGCTCTTATCTTTTTAAAAGAAGCTATTAGGCTGATAGAAAATAGCGATACACCCAAAGCGCCTCTAATACAAAGCAGCATTTTAGTAGATATGGGACAATGTTTTGAGCAAGACCTCTCTTATGCTGAAGCAAAAAAATCGTACTCCCAAGCAATTGAAATTGCAAAGCTTTCTAAACCAGCAGATCTTGCTCGACTATACCTATGCCGTTTAAAACTGAAAGAGGGCACCTCAAACCTCAATGAGGTAATCGCGACCCTAAAAGATCTGCAGTTAAAAAAGAGTCTAGATCACGAACCCCTCTTTTTAGAAGCTGCTATCGATTATATTGACGCCTCTTGCTTAGGTTTAGAACCGAGTGTACGCGACGAGAAAAAGCTTTTTTTATTAGAAAGAATGGAAGAAGACTTTTGGAATGATGTGGGAGCTGTCCATGCACACTATCATAAAAAGCGCCAAGAGCTTCCAGATCAAGACAAAATCTTTTTAGCCTATATGCAGTATGTCGAGCTGCACTTACAATTTCTAAAAGCAAAAAAGCTCGAAAAAAATACTGACTCTTTAGAGGCTCTAAGAAATGTTAAACTGGAAGTTACAAAAAGCATAGTGCAACTCACATCACACACAGAATATCTCGAAATTAAAACGCACCTTTTGCTCGGCCTAATTGACGATATAATTCATTGACTTATGTGAGTGTATAATACGCTCACATCACGAAAAATAACTCTTGTGTTACGCTCATACTGATTATAAAAGTGAACCTTATGAGGCTCTTTTGAGCGACGGCCCTTTTTCTGTTCCCAAAAAAAAGATCTGCACTTTCTTTGCGATCTCTTTAACCGTGCACGCTGCCTGCCTATTTAGTTGTGTTCACATGACTTTATTTTCTTCAAAGGCAGCTTTAGCTGAAAAAAAAATACCTTCGCCTTCTTTGTTTGAGCCAATACCTGCAGCAAAAGAGCGCGCTTTGCATAAAACGCTCAATAGATTTTTTCCTTTCTTACAAGCTTATGGAAATAAAGGGGATCGTGAGTCTAATAAAAAAGAACCGAGTGCTATTTCTCTGCCTGAAGAAAAAAGAGAAGGCTCTTCAATGGGGCAAGACCCTATGCACCTGATCAATCTAAATGCCTCAGGTCCTGAAATCTTAGCTCTTTCTTCTGGAGACTCTGATCAAAGCTTAGAAGATATGCAAACTCCAGCGAACTTCCCTTTTGATGCGGCGCTTACTCTAGAACCTGCAGACATCACCAAACGCCTTATATCTTCTGCAGAAAAAGCTCTGGGTGATGATGGCTTTGATGAAAAAACGCCTGGTATTGATATTGTCTCTTCAGTGCTTCTCCTTGCTGAGGAAAATGCCGTAACTAACCCTTTTGATCTTGAGTCTAAGCTTTTTGATCGTGCAGACCATATTGCAAGTGGAGGTCTAAAGGCCTCTTTATTTGAAAAACCCACAGAAAAATTCATCGCTGCAGATTCAGAGATTCTTCCCCCTATAGAAGAGCCTCCGGAGCTTTTTGAAAATACAGCTACAGATGCGCCTCACATTCACATCGATAGCCATACGCTTAATGAAGTAGAGAGTCACTGCGGTGATGAAGGCCTTGTCCCTAACGAGCACTTCCGCTGCACATCGAGCTGTTTTCAGCTAAAAGACTCTTCTCTTTATGCCTTTGCTATTGAGCTTTCACCCACAGAGATGGCCTCTTTTGAAAGCCTACCTCAAGAAGTCTATTTCCTAATTGACCGTTCACACTCTATAGAAAAAAGGCAATTTGATCTCTTTAAACGAGCCATCTCCCATACGCTAGGCCTGCTCCCTAAAAAAAGCCATTTCAATCTCTGCGTCTTTGATAACCGGGTTACTTCCTTAGATGAAGACAAGCTATCAGCAACACGTCGGCACTTAGTTCGAGCTAAAACGTTTCTTATCGGCCAAGATCACGGCGGAATTTTTGCTTCTACAGACGTTTTTAAAGCTATTGACTGGGCTGTTAATAAAAGTCCAAAAAACGCCTTGTGTACAGCAATTTTACTTACTGATGGCGATACTTTCCTATCTCCTTCTGAGCAAATGGACCGCCTTTATGACTTTACAAAAGCGCGGCCAAAAAACTTTTCTCTTTTTACAATTGCCTCAGGCTGTAAGAATAACTTAGGACTTATGAAGTCCCTTGCTGAGCTGAGTCTTGGCCACCTTGTGTATGAACCAAAGCTACCCGAGTTTGAACGCACCTTTGCAAGTTTTGTAAAATCAATAGCTCGTCCTATTGCTCAAGACATTACCTTAGCTACCATAAGTGGCAACAGCAGCCAGAAGATCACATGGTTTACACCTCCATCTAGACTGCCTATTTTATATGCTAAAAAGTCCTACACGCTTTACGGCTATACAAATGAACCTGTCGATTTCACTCTTTTTATTCATGCTAAAGGCGCTAAAGGGCCCATAACCATTAAGAAAAACATTCAGATTAAACCTTCGCACTCAGCTCAGGACTCTATTTTACAAGAAGTAGAGCTACAAGAAGCCCTTCAAAAAATGGAAAATGCCTTTGGCAAAAGAAGAGCGCCTTTGCACGAAATCAAAATCCCTGTCCCCAAACAGACTCCATGAGCCTCTCTATTGCTTCAGGATTTTTTAAAGGCAGAAAGCTTGCCTCTCCTCCTTCTAGTATCACACGACCTACCTCATCGCTTGTACGCGACGCTCTTTTCAATAGCCTACAAAGAGAAATAGATGAGTCCGAATTTTTAGATCTTTTTGCCGGATCTGGAGCTATGGGCTTAGAGGCGCTTAGCCGGGGAGCAAAAGCTGCCACTTTTGTAGAAAGCCATAGGCTAGCTATAGCCTCGATTAAGAAAAATATTGAAACGCTTGATGTAGCAGAAAAATGCTCTGTGATTTCTCAAAAATCAGAAAAGGCATTAGAGGCTTTAGAAAAAAAAGGCAAAAGCTTTGATATTATCTTTGCTGATCCTCCCTATGCAAAAAAAGATCTATATGATGACGTCATACGTTTTATTGATCAAAAAAATCTTTTAAAAAAGAGCGGTTTTTTTTGTATTGAAACTCCTATAGATTTTGAAGCCCCACTACTAGAGTGCTTAAAAAGCGTGCGCTCAAAAAGATACGGAAGCACAAAACTTATTTTTTATACATTTTAGTATTTTTAAATATCTTTTATCTCTCGTTAATCAATAAAAATAATTTTCAGCACATTTAGTCCTGCATCTATTGCAATAAAACACCATTCTTGCAAGAATATTGCTTTTAATTTTATTAAGACCTGAAGGATTTTGGTTATGGCATCAAGTATAGGACACAAAATAAGTTTTAATGCCGCAACAGCAGCTCTTTTCTATGGCACAGGGAAACTCGCCTACTGGACAGCTGCCAAAACTGCAAACCTAAGTTATAGCTACTTGCTTGCTCCTGTTTTTAGATCAATTGCAACACACTCTCCTAATATCTTAAAAAAAGGAGCTGCTCCCGTAGGAGATTTAGCTGGACGCATTGGATGTGGCCTCTATAGCGCTATCCCAGGCGGCCGCCTTATGACGCTGGCTAAAGTAGTAGTTGCTGCAAGCAGCGCTTTTTATTTCCGAAAAGCAGCTTTAGAGTTAGCAGGCCAGCTCACTTTATCGTCAGCTCATACTTTAAATTTTAGTAGCGCCACTCAAAAAAAATTAATGAACCTTTTTATTCGCTGCGGCATTCTTGAAAAAGGCTGCATAGGTGCAGTTGACGCCCTTTTTGGGAAAGATCTGTCTAAAAATCCTGAGAAACAGTCTAAAAATCCCGAAAAACACTTAGCCAATCTTCTTATTAAGAATCATTTTTTAGATGCCTTTGAAGCCTTGTTAGATCATGCTATTTCCGTAAAAGACACTTCTAATGCTCTGCCTGATTTTAAAATTGAGGACCTGTCTAATGATCTTGGAATAAATAACACTGCAAACAAAGCAGCGGGGCTTATACAAAGGTCCATAGAAAATGATCTTGGATGGTTCTCATTAACAGAGACTAAGTTGCCAGGGTTGAGTAGCAACCCTTCTAAAAAACGATCCCTAGTTAATTGGGCAATGCAGCACAACTGCTTGGACTTTGTAAAGTGGGTAGAATCCAGAGGTGCTGATATGGAATATGTCGAATCAGCTTACACAGCAGCTGCCTCAGGGTCTTGCAAGACCCTAAGCCATCTTCTCACTTCTTTAGGAGAAGAATGGCCTGCAGATAAAAGAGCCTTCAATGCTGTCTGCAGCCAATTATGGTACCATGCTGCGCTTAGCAACAATTCTAAAATTATAACCACACTATCCGGAAGTACAAACGTATCTAAAGAGGCTCTACATGTTTTGCTCCCTGATCTACATGTAACCCCTTTACAATACGCCTTATGCTGTGGAAGCTCTGGTACCATTGAAGCTCTAGATGCAGTCGTTGAGAATTATGCTCAAGATACGGAGCTTGTGCAAGAGGTAGCATCACTTCATTTGAATGCTCCAACAGTCCCTCCTACAGAACTCACACAAAAGCTTCAGTGTGAGATTGGTGATACACCCCTTATGCTACTTATACGTCGTATTAAACATGAGGCTGGAAATTCCACAGAAAATACAGCTCTTATAGCTATTGCCTCAATTTGGATTAAAAAACTCAGCCAAGAAGACTTATCAACAAAAAACAGAGAGAAATGCAACTCCCTTACATTAGCAACCCTCCTACTTGGCAAATATACTCGCCTTACAAACGCGATTCGCACAAAACTTGAGCCTGAAGAAGGATAGTCCCAAAATCTAAAAAAGCTCTAGTAAAGGATTACTCTCTAAAGCCTCTTAAAAGCGCCTTTTATCAAGGAAAATATTGATAAGGGCGCTTTTTTTATCTCTATAGAAAACAAACGCTAAATCTGGTAAAATAATAGCCTGACTTCTGGAGAGTTATGGACAGTATTATAGCCTTTATCTGTGAACATGCTCAACATGCTCACTTTGTGATCTTTACACTCCTAATATTGGCCGGCTTCTGCGTGCCGGTGAGTGAAGATCTTATGATTGTGATCGGCGCTGTGCTCGCTGCTACTGTGGTGCCACACCACACTATAGAGCTCTTTTTAGCTGTTTTCTTAGGAAGCTACCTCTCTGACTGGATCGCTTATGGACTTGGGCGCTTTGGGGGAGGCAAGCTTATGGAGAAAAAATGGTTCTCTAAAAGCCTGAAAACTAAGCGCTTAGCAAAAATACAACACTTTTATAAGCGCTATGGCTTTTGGACATTGCTTGTAGGTAGGTTTATTCCTTTTGGAGTAAGAAACGCTCTATTTATCACAGCCGGCCTTGGAAAAATGCCCTTTAGCCGATTCTTATTAGCTGATGGCTTAGCTTGTATTACCTCTAACTCTGTCTTATTTTTCTTTGCCTACAAAATGGGGCAAAATTACGAGACGCTGCTAAACGGTCTTAAGTGGTTCAATATGGGACTTTTTGCATTTTTCGCTGTGGCTGTAATTGGGGTGATTTGGTATAAGAAAAAGACTCGAAAAGAAAAATCTTCTACTTAAGACAACCCGCTGTACTATGCAACTATTTTGCAACTGTATTTCCTTACTTAGAGTGCCTTTGGCTTTCTTGCTTTTAACCCCTCTTCCTTGGGTTCGCCTTTCAGCTATTGCTCTTGCTATGGCAACAGACATCTTTGATGGATACCTCGCGCGTAAGATGAATGCTACCTCAAAAATAGGGGCTATTTTAGATCCACTTACTGACAAGTTCTTTGCTCTTTTTGCTCTTAGTGTGTTTTTTATGGAATCAAAGATCTCAGGGCTTGAGGCCTGCGCGTTTCTATCTAGAGATATTTTTCTAGCTGCGTTTGCTGTTTATCTGACGCTTTCTAAAAATTGGGGAAGGCAAAAGATCTTGTCTCTTACATGGGGAAAGGTATCTACTTCATTTCAGCTTCTCGCGCTTATGACACTTGCTTTAGGCTTCCGTCTGCCTTCTTTAAGCTACAGCATTTTTGTCGCCTTTGGAGCACTTGCTTTCAGGGATTTTTACTCACACCTGCAAAGACAAAAAGCAGGCATAGAGCCTAAGGCTTAACCAAGTATAGGCCAGTTACGCTCATCCTCTAATACAATTTGTCCGAAAGGACTCTTCTTAGCATCATAACCGACTCTATCATTGCGGTGATAGCCAAGGCTTATTTTATAAGCATTAAAATCAGCATCCATGCCCCCATAAGCCTCTACATGCTGATCTAACCAGAGATACAGAGAAGCGTTCTCAGGATTGGTCGCAAGATTGTAACTTCTAACTTTAGGCCAATGAGCAATCAAGTGTGAGGCTGAGCTAGACTCTAGCGCCTGATCTAAAAGCTTTCGCAGCTGTCCTTTTGTAGCTGAGCTAATAAGCTCTTTTTCAAGCAAATGCCATATAAATCCCTCATGAGCAATAGATAAAAAGTTCTGGGTGATAAGCATCTTTTGCTCTAGAAAAAGGCGCACATGTAAACTTAAAAATCCACGCTCCCACAAATCAAAAATAAGAGCATCTTTAAAAAAGCTAGTGCGGTCTGGTCTACTCAGAAAAAATCGCTTAGAGATTTCCATCTGATTTATAGGAAAATCAGAGCTTTTTACAAGCTCTTTTAAGACTTCAAATCCATACATATCGATAAAGCTTTCAAGAGAAATTCGATAGAAATAAAGAGCTGGAAGGGCTAAGCGCTTATAGCTTGTGCATATTTGATTGAGCTCTTGCATATGATGATCCCAATTACTTTGCAAATCTGATATAGCATTTTCAAAAGTCTTTTCCACTTCTAGCTTCTCTTTTTCTATGTGAGCATTGATCACTTCATAAAAGCAAGCTGAATCAAAACCTTTTTCTAAAAGCCCTTCTGCATCTAAAGCTTGTATGTCACTAGGATGTGCTTCAAAAAAACCTGCGCTTAATTTCTGCCCTAAAGCCTCTTTTTCTTTTTCAATCTGCATAAGAGCCTCTTTTTTCTTCACGCATATCTTTTCTAATTGCAGAGTAGAGTCCCGTTTAAAAAGCGCATAATTTGCAGCATGCTCTTTGATAAAGGTACGAATGCCGTCTATTTCTTTAGGCACTAGATGGTGTTTTTCAATAAGATCTGAGTGCTCAAAAAGAAGTTCTGCTTCATCCCAAGCGCCCTTCATAAAAAGCTGCTCTTGTAAAGATGTAGATTCTTTAAATATTCCAAGCTCTAAAAGCTCAAAAAGCCCAAAGCTACACATCTCATGAAAATTTACGCACTCTCTTAAAAAAAGTGACTCTATTTTCGCCTTATCTTCTTTTGTAAAAAATCCGTTTTTCAAACACTCAGTAAGAAAAAGTCTTTTTTTAGGCTCGCGAAACATTGCGCCCTCTTTAAAAAATCGGTCTGAAAACTCTTCTTGAGTGATGAGGGGAGAGGCGCCTTCAAAGCTTGGCCCATACTGCTTAAAGCGCGCAAAACCATGCTCGTGGATATAGGCGTCTAGGCTCATCGTTTTACCTTGAGCATGGTAAACAGCTCGCCTTTCACTATAAGGATAAAAGCTCATATCAATACGAAAGGTAGCTACAAAAACAAATGAGCATAAGGTCGCACAACCAGCTGCAAGTGTGAAACAACTTGCGTAAAGTAAAGCCCCTGATCCTACAGCAAAAGTAGCGCCTAACAATTTAAGTGCAATGAGTCCCATTTGAGCTGTTTTCATATCTGCACTGAGAACAATGTCTTTTGGCGTGAAGTACGGCGCGGTCATATCTACTAGATCACCCGAGTAATTTACAGATGTCTCAACAAATGAAAGTTTATCTTGAATAGTAAAGTCCATAACCCGGGCAGTTTAAAGGCAGCCGCTTCGATTGTCAATTTTTAGCTATCAGTTTTTATTCCTTTAAAAACATTTTCTTATGCTAAGATCTGGATTATGAGGAATTCAATATTTGGCAGCTTTTTCCGCGTACTTTTTGGAACACTCGGCTTAGCCGTAGCACTTTTCATCGGTCTTTTTCTATTTGGCGCTCTTTCTCGGTTTTCTGCAGAGCCCATCGAGCCTAATTTGATGACATCGCCTGTGATCTATCGTGACGCTCTAGGGATGCATAAGTTTGATCAATCAAGCCCTATTATTTTACGCCTGAATATCACAGGTATTATCGGAATGGGCGATCTTCGCGCTGAACCTATGCGCGAGATACTCAACGCTTCAAGAGAAGGCTTTTTTAATGGCCGAACTAAAGCAATTCTTCTAGAGATCAACTCACCTGGAGGCTTAGCTTCTGAGTCGTATGCGATTTATGAAATGCTTATGAAATACAAAAACAAATTCCATATGCCTATTTATGCTCATGTGAATGGACTATGCGCATCAGGCGGCATGATGATTGCATGCAGCGCTGATAAAATCTTATCTAACCCCTCTGGAATTATAGGTTCTGTAGGTGTGATTATGGGCCCTGCTCTAAACTTCTACGACCTGATGCAAAAATACGGCATCCAGTCTAAAACATTGACTGCAGGAAAAGATAAAGATGCGTTGAGCCCTGTACGTAAGTGGGGGCCTGATGAAGGCGACTTTATTCAAAAAAGCGTTAATGCTGAGTACAACCTCTTTTTGGATATTGTGACAAAAGCGCGGCCTCGCTTAAGCCGAGATAACCTCATTCACGATTATGGTGCGAATATTTTTTCACCTGAAGATGCCCTTCAGCATGGCTATATTGATAGCATCGTTCCAAGCTATGAATCTGCCTTATCAAAGCTCGCTAGTGAGGCTCAACTAGGTGAGCACTATCAAGTCTTAGGCATTCGCATTAGACGCTCTGCTTTAGGGGGGATTTTAGATGCTTTATCTGGGCAGCCAGGTCGGCCTGGCTACAAAATTACCCATGAGATACAATCTATCTCAAATCTTCCTGAAGAGTTGCAAGGCAAGCCGTGTTACCTTTATACAGGTTCTAAGTAAGCTTCTTGAAGAACTTTTAGTACCCTGTTTACTCCTTTGAATTTTATGAAATCGCTTTTTGTTTTTGATGCCTTGGGTTTTTTATTCCGCGCCTACTACGCGGTTCCTCCCATGACCAACGACAAAGGCGAAGAGACGCATGCACTATTTGGCTTTATCAAGCAGATCCAAAAAGTGCTTAAAGATTTTGATCCTGAATACTGCGTAGCTGTTTTTGATGGACCTGACAATAAAGCGTCTCGCACAGCGCTATGCCCCCTTTATAAAAGTAACCGTGAAAAGGCGCCTGAAGACCTTGTGCGTCAAATGGTATGGGCTGAAGAATTTTGCAAACTCATAGGCATTGAAACTTTGACACTTAGAGGAGTTGAAGCAGATGACACGATCGGCAGTATTGCCAAATGGACAGAGGCCAATAACATTGAACTTCTTATTTGCGCACAAGATAAAGATCTTTTTCAGCTTGTGTCAGAAAAAACAAAGATGCTCAATGTCCATAAAAACAACCTCGTTATTGACAGAGATTATGTGATAGAGCGCTTTGGAGTCCCTCCTGAAAAAATCGTAGATTTCTTAGCTATTGTAGGTGACAGCTCAGATAATGTAATTGGCATGAAAGGCATTGGCCCAAAAACAGCTGCTAAGTGGCTTGCTGAAGTAGGCTCATTGCAAAGCATTTTAGACAACCCCGAAAAGGTTCAAGGCGGAAAGAAAAAAGAACTTATAGAGTCAAGTAAAGAGCGTCTTATTTTAAGCCAAAAGCTTGTGAGTTTACACACCGATATTCCTTTCCCAAAAGAGCCCTCTTTTTTTAAACGCGAGCCAATTGATCTAGAAACTCTTCGCTCATTTTTTAAGCAGTTTAAGTTCCACTCACTTATGCCTTCTTTAACAAAAGCTTCTAAAGAAGAGTCAAGTGCAAATCCCGAAGAAAAAGAGAATGCAAGCGCAACTTTAGCTCCTTCGAGTAAATTAGCTACAACTGAGCGCATCTTAGTAGATAGCCATGAAACTCTTAATACCTTTTGCGACTCTTTAGAAAAAGCTACAAAAATCTGTTTTGATACGGAGACGACAGGCTTAGATCCTATGCAAGATAGGCTTGTCGGTATTGGCTTTGCTTTTGATAATAAAAAAACATACTATATCCCTCTAAATAGCACTCTTTCAAAAGAACATATCTTAGAAAAACTTAAAATTGCGTTTGCAAAAACTGAAGGCGCTTTTTTTGCTCATAACCTCAAGTTTGATCTGCTGATTCTGTGGCAATTTGGACTTTTTCCAAAACGCTTTGACTTTGACACCATGCTCGCCTCCTACTTGCTTTTTGCTGCGATCCACAGACACTCATTAGACTACTTGGCACTTGAATTTTTAGACTTAGAAAAAACGCCCTTATCTGATCTGATCGGCACAGGTAAAAAGCAAATCACAATGTTAGAGGTGCCTATAGAAAGGGCCGCTCAATACTGCTCAGAAGATGTCGAAGTAACGTGGCGCCTAAGAGATATTTTTGAAAAAAAACTGAGCGAATCTAGTCTGGAAAAACTTTTTTACGATGTAGAGATGCCACTAGTAGCTTTACTTGCTGAGATGCAAAAAGTGGGTATTTATGTCGAAAAAGAGCCTTTAGCCTATTTAGGCACGACACTCAAAGAGCGCACTGCACTTTTAGAAAAAGAGATTTTTGCCCTTGCTGATGAGAGCTTCAATCTAAATTCACCCAAACAGCTTTCATCTATTTTATTCGAAAAGCTTTCTCTTCATCCTCCTAAAAAAACAAAGACCGGGTTTTCTACAAATTCTGATGTACTCGAGCAGCTAAAAAAAGAGCATCCTATAGCAGAAAAAATTCTAGCCTACCGCTCTTACGAAAAATTACGCTCTACGTATGTCGATGCCTTGCCTGAATATATTAATCCTAAAACAGGGCGCATCCACTGCACATTTAACCAAACGATGACAGCAACAGGAAGGCTCTCATGTCACAGCCCAAATTTGCAAAATATTCCTGTGCGCACTGAAGAAGGCTTAAAAATTCGCAAAGCCTTTTGCCCTAAAGAGGGATCAAGCTTTGTCGCTGCGGACTATTCACAGATTGAGCTCAGAGTACTTGCTCACTTAAGTAAAGATGAAGCGCTTATAGAGGCGTTTCAAAAAGGTGAGGATATCCACACCCATACAGCCTCTCTTATTTATGACATTCCTTTAGAACAAGTCTCTTCTCATGAAAGATTTTGTGCTAAAGCTGTAAATTTCGGTATTGTCTATGGACAAGGCCCCTTTGGCCTTTCCCAAAATCTAAAAATTGATATAGCAACCGCAAAATCTTTTATTGAGGCCTATTTTAGACGCTACCCTAAAGTAAAAACTTTTTTAGAATCATGCAAAGAGCTCGCTCTCAAAGAAGGTTTAGTCAAGACCTTATTAGGCAGAATCAGGCATTTACCTGATATTCATAGTAAAAATCCTCACCTAAAAGCGGCCTCAGAGCGCCTATCGACTAACACCCCTGTACAAGGCACTGGAGCAGACATTATCAAGCTGGCAATGATAAAATTACATAAACTACTCAAAGACAGGGATTTGAATGGTTTTATGGTCTTGCAGATACATGATGAGATCTTATTGGAGGTACCGGATCACGAGGTAGAGGCAACTAAAGAAGCTCTAAAAGAGGCTATGGAAGAGGTGATTTGTCTACTAGTTCCCCTTGTAGTGACTCTGAAAGTTGGCAAAAATTGGGCTGAATGTTAAAATTAGACCAGATCTTAAAGCTTCGCTAAAGCTCCCAGCTAGTTGATTCTTTAACCCCTCACTTTTTACCCTTTGATCTTAACACCTAATCTAAATCCATTTTTTTAAAAAAATCCCAAAATCGTAAACCCGAAAGGCAATCCACGTATTATGAATGATTCTCATAACACTGAGGGCAAGCGCCCCTTCCACAACAACCGCCGTAAAGTGAGCAAAAAGCACTCTGGCCATAAGCATTCAGCAGCTGTTGCAGAAGA
>JBDNIV010000020.1:0-33315 GCA_041688145.1 Chlamydiia bacterium
AATACTGGAGGTAGAAGCTGCGGGCTCCTTCTCCTGTAAGGGTCTCAAAACGCTGGCCCATTGTTTGGTTGCCGAGTGTGCAAACAGCTACGGCTTGGGTCTCACCACGAGTGAAAAGCGAGCTGCCATGTGTACGGGGTAAAAAGCTTTGTTCGATTGTAATCGGGCGGATTTCTGTAGTAGAGCGGCCATCAATGCGGACCTTTTCGCTAAGTACTTTTTTACGCATAAGATTGGATGAAAGCTTTTTGATCGCCATTTTAATATAGCGTGCGCTGTAATCACTATCTTCACTGTTTTCAAGCTCATCCATTGCGCGCTTGCTTATAGCATTTTGGGCCTCTTCACGCTCAAGCTTACCCGATATAGCAAGAGCTTCAGTAATAGGATTAGTGAAGAGCTCTTCGATTTTAGCAGTCAGCTCTTTTGAAGGAAGCAGGGGAGTAAACTCAATTTTAGGCTTCCCTGCTTTTTCTCTAAGCTCGTCAAAGTGCTCACAAAGTGCCTTAATAGCCTTATGGCCGAATAGGACAGATTCGATAACTTCATCTTCAGAAAGGAAGTCGCAGAAGCCTTCGATCATAAGAATTGCATCTTCTGTACCTGCTAAAAGAAGGTCTAAGTCTGACTTTTTTTGCTCATCGATAGTGGGGTTAATGATGTAGTTGCCAGCAATGCGGCCTACTCTCACTCCAGCAACAGCTTTAGGAAAAGGGATATCTGATAAGTGAAGAGCTAAGCCCGCTGCGCAGATGCCAAGTGCATCAGGAGCATTTTGTCCATCATACGACCATACATAAGCTAAAAGCTGCGTATCATAAAAAAAGCCTTCTGGGAACATAGGACGCAAAGGACGATCAATAAGACGGCTTGTTAAGACGTTAGGCTCCGTAGGGCGCCCTTCACGCTTTAAAAATCCACCAAGCGTTTTTCCCGCAGCTGAAAATTTTTCTTGGTAATCCACTCTTAGAGGCAGAAAGTCAACTTCCATCGGATGTGAGCTCATGCATGCAGATGCGAAAACAAGCGTTTCACCTGATTGAATAGTCACAGAGCCATTTGCTTGGCGCGCAACTTTTCCTGTTTCAAACTCAAAAGTGCGACCTGCTACTTCAAGTTTTGTTTTGGTTGAGGGAAGGTGTTTCTCTGACATATTCAATAATCTCCTAGTATGTATCTGTTTTTGTGGAAAGCCAGAATTTTAAAACTCGAGGCTAAACGAAAAAAGGAGCCAGAGAAGTCAGAAAAATGAGATTAAATTTTTCAATTTAACGGCAATTTTCTGCTTTCTAAACGCTCCTTCTTTCAAAAATATAATGGAAGTTTTTTGAGAACTTACTTCCTTAAGCTTAATCGCTTGATAAGCTGCTTATAACGCTTTGTATCTGTAGAGTTTAGGTAATCGAGCAGCTTGCGCCTTTGACCTACTAACTTTAGTAGAGAAAGACGTGAGGCGTGGTCTTTAGGGGACTTTCTTAAATGGTCAGTAAGCTCTGTGATGCGCTCAGTTAAGATCGCAATCTGTACGTCTGCGGAACCCGTGTCCTTTTCGTGCAGCTGGAACTTCTTAGTAATTTCTTCTTTAGTGCCTTTATCGAGTGACATGCAATTTTCCTCGCCTGATTTTACCTTAGAAAAATAAGGTATTAGTGTATGCTTTTAACATCCCCTATTCTAGATGAAACGATTTAAAAGTTCAACGAAATTTTCAGGTAAAAAATGAATGAAAAAGTTGTCACACAAAAGATTTTTTCAAAAGTAGATCAAAAGCATATGCTTTTGGCCCTAAGCTTAGCAGAAAAAGCAGCTGCATTAAACGAGGTGCCTGTTGGCGCTGTTATTGTGGATAAAAGGGGTATTGTAATAGGCAAAGGCTATAATCAAACAGAGTCTTTACAAGATGCAAGTGCTCATGCTGAGATGATTGCTTTGAAAGAAGCTATGCAAACTCTTGGAAAAACTCAGGGGAATTGGAGGCTTAACGACTGCGTTCTTTATTGTACATTAGAGCCGTGTGTGATGTGTCTCGGAGCTATATGGCTTGCAAGACCAAAAAAAATAGTATGGGCAGCGCGTGATATTCGCCAAGGCGCTTGTGGATCTTTCGTAGACCTTTTAAAAGAAAAACATCCGTGTCACACACTTGAAAGTCAAGAAGGCCTTTTTGCTGATAAAAGCAGTAGGCTTCTAAAAGATTTTTTTTGCAAAAGGCGCGGAGAAAATAAAAAGCTAAAATAAGGTCGTTTAAGCGTTATGGCTTGTTGTATGCGGCTTGGCATTGCCTTTACGCTCATCAATCAGCTGGCGCATCTTTTTTCCAGGTGTGAACTTAACGGCATGACGCTCAGGTATCACAATAGGGACAGAAGCATTTTTAGGATTGCGACCAATTTTTTGTTTACGCTTTACTACTTCAAAAACGCCAAAGTCTCTAAATTCTAATCTATTGCCATCAGCTAAACAATCTGTCATAGCATCTAAGAAAGCTTGGATGACATTGCGCACATCGTTAGGATGAATCCCCTTTTCTTGTGAGATCTGGTGGATCAGCTTTTTCTTAGTGTGCGTTGTCATATGTTACACTCCTTAAGGCGTTTGGGTCGGCTGATATGCCGTTCAATTTTGATTGTGTCGGCTAAAGAATATTTAGACAAGCTTTTTGTAGATAAGGATTTTATTTTTTTTTGAAATTTTTTTCCTAGCAAGAGAGAAAGCAAAATAGAAGATCAGAAAGGGGTCTGAGAAAAGAGTGAATAGATAAGCAAGAAGTAAGATAGAAGAGTTAAGAGGGCGCTATTCTAAAACAAGTAAGGCTTTATTTTTCTTGCCAAGAGCAACAAGTGCGCAGCACTCTAAGAGATCTTTTTCACTCAGTGTATAGGCGGGATCTTCTATGCGGATCTCATTCAGATAGAGTCCGCCGTTTTGAATTAGCCTGCGCAAAGCCCCTTTACTCTCAGCTAGGCCCGATGTAACGAGCACATCAATAAGGAAGTGGCCTAGAAAATCAGCTTTAACAAAGCGCTTTGTGGGAATTTGGTCGATAAGCGCTTTTAAGTGATCTGCTGATAGGGCAACTTTTTTTCCAGGAGTTGCCATTTCAGTTGCTTTTTGAGCGGACTTAAGCTCAGCTTTTCCATGAACCAAGCGAGTCATTTCCTCAGCAAGCCTTTTTTGAGCTAGTTGAGGGGCATTGGCTAAGTTTGTTTCATATTCTCTAATCTCTTCAATAGGCATAAAGGTGAGCATACGCATGAGCTGAATCACATCTTGATCGCTTAAGCGGATAAAATATTGATAAAATTTGTAGGGGCTTAAAAGCTCTTTTGAAAGCCACACAGCACCTTCTTCAGTTTTTCCAAATTTCGTGCCATCACTTTTGGTAAGTAGAGGGTAGGTTATTCCAAAAACAGATTTTCCTAGAATCTTACGTGTGAGCTCTATCCCTGCTGTGATATTGCCCCATTGATCAGAGCCTCCCATCTGAATAGAGACCTCTTCATGTTTAAAGAGGTGGTAAAAGTCGTAGCCTTGGAGTGCCTGATAACTAAACTCTGTAAAGCTGATGCCTTCAGGGGAATTTAGTCGAGTTTTTACACTCTCTTTAGCAAGCATAGGCCCTATGCGAAAAAATTTGCCTACATCACGCATGAAGTCCAGAAGGGTAAAGCGGCCAAGCCACTCATCATTATTAAAAAAAACAGGCTCTGGATACGTCCCTTTGGGATCTAGGATAGGTGTGAAGATCTTTCTTAGAGCAGATACGTTGTGGTTGATCTCTTCTTTAGAAAGAAGGGGCCTTTCAATGCTTTTTCCTGAAGGATCTCCTATTTTTGCTGTTGCACCTCCAAGAATAACTACAGGCGTATGGCCATGAATCTGAAACCATCTAAGGGCACATATGCCCACTAGATTTCCGATATGGAGACTCGAAGCAGTTGGGTCAAATCCAACATAGACACGCCTAGGCTTTTCTAGGAAAACCTTTAGGTCAGCGCTGGAGGTTTGATCGATAAAACCACGCGCTTCAAGTGTATCGAGTAAGCTATCTGAAGACATAGCCCCATTCTAAGTAAGCTTGTATTAACGTGCAATTATTGACGCCGCACCTTCGATTGAAAAAAAACTTACATTATATTAGTGTTAAGGGTGTATTTTTAGACATAAGTCTTTGATAAGTTAGAGCTTATGTCTCTATAATTCTAAAAAAGCTTTATGGGAGTTTAATGATATTTATGGTGATTCAAGAAAAGCAAGCTCAAGAAAGTCCAAAGACAAAGCGGGCGCGTAGACGACTTGAATCTTTGTTTCATGAGGAAGAAGAGCGCATCACCCCTGAAGCTTTGGCAATAGAGAAAAAAAAGATCATTCGCCGTATCGAAGGGCAAAAAGAGCGCATAGAGATTAAAGAGCTAAAAAGTAGTTCTACGCTGTTTGATGAAAATGCACATCCTGCAGATTCTGGCGAGACTTTAGACGCTTTGCAAAAAGAGCTATCTTAGGCAAGTTAATGTTTAGAAGGGGTTGTCGGGTAAGATAAAAGTTGCTTTGATGTTAAAGTGCGCAGCTAAACTTTTACCTAAAGTCTCAATGCCAATACATTCAGTAGCGCTGTGACCTAGAGCAAAGAAATGCACTCCATTTTCTTTTGTGAGATTCCATATTGGTTCATCAAAGCTTCCTGTAATAAAAGCGTCGAGGTCTTCATCGATAGCTTTTTGCAGCTCCCAGTGAGCGCCGCCTGATATAAGCGCTACTTTTTCAATATAAGGTTTTGAGCTAAGAGCTACATGAGCTTTATGATTATAAAAGCTTTCAAGCTCTTTTGTAAAAGCCTCAGGGGTTGTTTTTTGTATCGTTCCTTTTACGCCAAGCGCCTGGCTTTCATGCTCGGGAAAAGCTTGCAAGTTTTGCCATCCTAGTTGACGCGCGGCTTCCCAATTGTTACCTACATTTTCACTGGCATCTAAAGGCAAGTGATAGGCAATTAAGGAAATATTACTCTTAAAGAGCAGCTCGAGTTTTTTTCTTAGAACGCCCTTAGGCAAAAAGCTTTGATTTTTCCAATAGAGGCCATGGTGTACTAGAAGAGCGTCGGCCTTTAGATCGATTGCTTTTTCAATAACATCAAAACCACAAGAAACGCTTGTGGCAATGGAATTTACAACAGGGTGGCCTTCTACTTGTAAACCATTTGGAGCAAAGTCTTTAAATTTATGAGGTTCCAGTTCATTATCTAGATAGCTGCAAAGCTCATGTAAAGTAGTCATAAGACGCGCTTTTGTAAAGTTCAAACAAGCAGGTTTAAGTGTATGTCGAACTGGGACGATGTCAAGAAAAATGTAGGGGAAAAAGCTGCAACTCTCGTAGAAGACGGTATGCATATAGGTCTTGGTACAGGGTCTACAGCTAAGTGGGTCATTGAAAGCCTATCAAAGCGAGTCAAAGAAGGGCTTAAGATAAAGGCTATTGCTACTTCTAAAGAGAGTGAAAGACTGGCTCTAGCTGGTGGTATTGAGCTCTTAGATCCTTGTGTAGTCACTGAACTAGACCTTTGCATTGATGGAGCGGATGAGCTTGCCCCGGACATGAGTATGATAAAAGGACGTGGGGGCGCTTTATGGCGAGAAAAGATTGTAGCAACCATGGCCCGCGAGATGATTGTGATTATAGATGAAACAAAGCTTGTCAAGAAGCTTGGAGAAAAAGCAAAGCTTCCTGTTGAGGTCTCTTTTTTTGGAAAAGAGGCAACGCTCAAAGAAATAGAGGCTTTAGGTTTCAAAGGGGCTTTTCGTAAAGAGGGAGTAGCTCTTTATAAGACCGATGCAGCAAATGCAATTATTGATCTAGACACTCTTTTATCAGAAGACTTAAGGGATCAGCATAAAAAACTGATAGGTGTGCCTGGAGTGATTGAAACAGGGCTTTTCTTTGATTTAGCAAAGCGTGCTGTTGTTGGGTATAGAGACGGGAGAGTAGAAGTCGTTTAGTAGGTAATATAGAACTTGTTACTGGCAAGGTCTAAAATAGCAGCTACGGCTTCTTCAGCATCTGTACCAGTCGCTTCAACAGTGACCTGAGTTCCCTTAGAGGCTGCAAGCGTGAGAATACCTAAAAGAGATTTAGCGCTAACTTTCTGATCCTTACAAACGAGAAGAATTTCACTATTAAACAAAATAGCGCACTTAACAAGCTCTGTAGAGGGGCGAGTATGTAGGCCTTTGTCATTTTCTACTATGAATCCTGCCGAAGCAGTTTTATGCTCAAAACCATTAGTTAACATGAGAAGCTCCTTTACTCTTAAAGTCGGATGTTAGGAACAAGAGCTAATTGTGCGCAAGAAAAATGTGTACTTTTATTTTACCCTTTCCAGAGCCAGCCTATGTGAAGATCTTCTAAGGTTTTGCCTTTAGTTTCAGGCATAACAGCGTAGAAAAAGCCAAGGGCGATCAAGGTGATAAAACCAAAAAGTGCAAAAGTGAGCCCGCCTCCAAAAGAGCGGATCAGGGATAAGAAAACAGAGGCGACCAAAAAATTACATCCCCAGTTAGCGAGGACTGAAAAGCTGGCGGCTCTTCCACGAACTTTAGTGGGTAAAATTTCAGAAGGGATTAGCCAAGGCATAGGTCCAAGGCCTATGGCAAAGCAGCCTACAAACCCCATAAGAGAAATCATAGCGATGTAAGGTGCAATAGTTAAATTTGGCCATAAAAAGGCTCCTGTAAGTGCAAAAAGGCAAATAGCCATGCCTCCAACTCCTGTGAATAAAAGAGGTCTTCTGCCCCAGCGATCAAGTAAAGGCAAAGCTACAAAGGTCATAATCACATTCACAATACCGACTCCCATAGTAGCAAGAATTGCAGCAGTGTCACCATGGAAGCCCGCTTGTTTAAAAATCTCAGGGGCGTAATAGATAATAGTGTTAATCCCTGTGATTTGTTGGAAAGCTTGTAAGCCGACAGCAATCATAAGAGCAGGTGCAATTTTTTTGCTGAAAAGCTGGCTCCATTTCCCTGTTTGAGTGCTGAGGTTGGTTTTGATCCGTTTAAGATCAGATTCATAGTGGGTCTTTGTTCGTGTTTTTCTAAGCACAGCTTTAGCTTCAGCCTCTCTTCCCTTAGAGAGTAAAAAGCGAGGAGAGTCTGGTAAAAATATCATTCCAATACACTGAAAAAGAGCGGGGATGATAGCAAGGGCAAACATCCAGCGCCACCCTTCGTGAACAGAAGCAAATGCAAAGTTTGTGCAGTATGCAAGGAAAATACCAATAGTAATAAAGAGCTGGTTTAAGGTGACAAGCATTCCACGGTGATTGGCTGGCGCTGACTCTGATATATAGAGAGGAACAGCTGTAGAAGAGAGCCCTACAGCTATACCCACAAGAACTCGGCCAATAATAAGCCATTCATAAGTAGAGGCAAGACCGAGGCAAAGAGCTCCGATGCAGAATAGAAAACTGCCACAGATAATCAAAAATCGCCTCCCTAATTTATCAGTAAGGATACCTGCAAAAAGAGCACTAATAGCAGCTGCTAACAGCATGCTCGACACAACAAACTCTTCAGCTTGTGTTGCTAAGGCAAAGTCTTCTTTGATAAAAAGTAGCGCTCCTGAGATGACGCCAGTGTCATATCCAAATAACAAACCGCCTAAAGCGGCAAAAACAGATAAAATAATCACAAAATGAGAAGATTCAGAACGGGTTGCCATATATAGACTCCAAAGAAAATATTTGCACTTATGCTCCTTATGAACGCTCAAGGATTTTCTTGACAAGAGCTAAGTAAAAGTGGGCAGAGATTACGATGTTGGGAGGTGTCAGAGTCTTGAATAGATTGAATTTAGCAAAGTGATTAATCAAGTGCTAATTCTATGTTGTACAAAAAAGGAAGAGTCGCTTAAAATGGGGCCATATGTAATTTGAACCCATAAACACGAGGTAAAGGCGTATGTCAACAATGACGCAGTCTAAGCTCAAATTAAAACCCCTTGCTAACAGGGTTATTTTGAAGCGTGAAGAAACTGAGGCTATTCAAGGGGGAATCATCCTACCTAATACAGCACAAAAAAAGCAGGAAATGGCGAGAGTTGTAGCTATTGGACCTGGAATTAATGATGAAAGTGGAAAACTGATCCCTATGCCGGTGAAAATCGGTGATCGCGTTCTCGTTGAAAAATATACAGGCCAAGAGGTCACTTTTGAAGATGAAGAGTTTATCATCGTCAAAGCAGATGAAATCATAGCAATTGTTGAAGCTTAAAGCCTTAGGAGATAAGTAGCATGGCACCAAAAGATATCAAATTTAGAGAAGAAGCAAGGCGTAAAATCCTTAAGGGCGTACAGACTCTAGCAGAAGCTGTTAAGCAGACGCTAGGACCTAAGGGCCGCAACGTTATTATTGAGAAAAGCTACGGCGCACCTCATGTAACTAAAGATGGAGTAACCGTTGCTAAAGAAATAGAGTTAGCAGATCGCCATGAAAACATGGGCGCTCAAATGGTAAAAGAAGTAGCGAGTAAAACTGCTGATAATGCTGGAGATGGCACAACAACAGCCACTGTTCTTGCAGAAGCAATCTATTCAGAAGGTCTTCGCAACGTAGCTGCAGGCGCTAACCCTATGATGCTTAAGCGCGGAGTGGAAAAAGCAGTAAAAACAGCTGTAAAGCGTCTTAAATCGCTTAGCAAAGAAGTGAAAGACCGTAAAGAGATTGCACAGGTAGCAACTATCTCAGCAAACAATGATAGTGAGATTGGTGAGATAATCGCAACGGCTATGGAAAAAGTCGGAAAAGATGGCACTGTGGCTATTGAAGAGGGTAAAGGCTTTGAAACAGAGCTAAAAGTTGTTGAAGGCATGAGCTTTGACCGCGGTTACCTCTCTTCTTACTTTGTCACAAACCCAGAGTCTCAAGAAGTTATTTTAGACAATCCTTACGTGCTTGTCTTTGATAAGAAGATTTCTGTAATGAAAGACTTCTTACCTGTACTTCAAGCAGTTGCAGAAACAGGTCAGCCTCTTTTAATTATCGCAGAAGACATCGAAGGTGAAGCCTTAGCGACACTTGTGGTTAACCGCATCCGCGCTGGCCTTAAAGTATGTGCTGTAAAAGCTCCTGGCTTTGGAGATCGCAGAAAAGCAATACTAGAAGATATCGCTATCTTGACAGGCGCTGAGTTTGTGAGTGAAGAACTAGGTCTTAAGCTTGAAGACGCAACGATTGAGTCTTTAGGCCGCGTGAAAAAAGCTGTGATTAAAAAAGATGATACGACACTTATTGAGGGTCTTGGTGACAAAGCGAAGCTTGAAGAGCGTTGCAAGCTGCTGCGTGCTGAGATTGATGCAAGTACTTCAGACTACGATCGCGAAAAGCTTCAAGAGCGTTTAGCTAAGCTTTCAGGTGGCGTGGCTGTTATCTATGTTGGAGCAGCTACTGAAGTCGAGATGAAAGAGAAAAAAGATCGCGTTGATGACGCTTACTATGCGACAAAAGCTGCGATTGAAGAGGGGATTGTCCCAGGTGGAGGTGTTGCTCTTATCCGTACAATGAAAGATATTCAAGAGCTTATCGAAACACTTGCAGGTGAAGAGCGTATTGGTGCTCAGATCATCTTACGTGCTGTAACTGCGCCTTTGCGTCAGATCGCAGAGAATGCGGGAAAAGAGGGTTCTATTGTCGTACAAAACGTGACAAGCCGGAAAGACTTTGAAGGGTATGATGCTCTAGAAGACACTTATGGCAACATGTTTGACAAGGGAATCGTAGATCCTACTAAAGTGGTTCGCCTCTCTTTGGAGTATGCAGCCTCTATTGCAGGTCTTCTTCTCACAACAGAAGCTATCATTGCTGATGCTCCTGATGAGAGCGGCTCTCATGCACCAGCTATGTCAGCAGGTGGTATGGGAGGAATGGGGGGCTTCTAAAAAAGTCCTTGTACAATATTCTCATAAAACAGCACTCTCCGAATTAGAGAGTGCTGTTTTTTTATGTGAGGATTTTCTTATGTCAGACCGCCAACCTAAGTCATTTATCAAAAAGCATAAAGTGCTATGGATCACGCTCATTATTGTGATTGGTGGTGTTTTTGGAATTTGGTTTGCAAAAGCGGAGCTACTCTCTTTTGCCCTTACCGCTAAAACGGGTGTTCGTATGACTGTAAGCGACTGGGATATGAATCTTCATTCGATGCATTTTAAGAACTTTCGCATCCGCACTCCAAAAGACCCTGTCTATCCCGATGCTTTCAAAGTCGATGAAATCATTATAGAAGCGGGTTTATTTGACATGCTCAAACGCGCAACTCATATTAAGAGCATCACTGTAAATAACGTCTTTTTAGGCATTAACATTAAAGCTGACGGCTCAAGTAATTGGGGTTCAGTTGTTGAGAAACTTTCTAGTGGGAGTCCTGATACAGGTAGTTCGGATAAAAATAAGTCTAAAAGCAAAGCGTCTAAATCCACTTTTGTTATAGACCGATTCGATGTTAATAATGTCCTTGTAGGGATGAATTCTCCTAAAGGGAAAAAAGAATATGGACCCACTAGCATCAATTTAAGAAATGTAGGGGCCCATCAATCGATGTCTCTAGACGGTCTTATCCGCACAGTTGTAGTGGAAATTTCAAGCGCTATGGTCAGTAAATATGCAATCCCTATGCTGTTTAAAGGAATTGGCAAAGTTTTAGGTAAAACTATTTTAGCCCCTTTTAGACTCTTTGCTCCTAGAAAAGAGTCTTCAGATTCTTCTGACTCTTCAAAAAAAGCCTCTATTCCTGAGCTGAGCCCTGAACTGTCTTCTGAGGATACTACCTCTGAGGATGTCGCCTTTGAAAAGGAAATCGCGATCACCAGCTGATTAGTTGCAGCTCTGCTTAAATCTCTAGAGCTTTGCTTTTAAGCTTCTTGCAGATAAACCCTAGATTCCCTAAAATCAAGCCTTATTCCGGATTAGCTCAGCGGTAGAGCAGTGGACTGTTAATCCATTGGTCGCTAGTTCGAATCTAGCATCCGGAGAATTGTTTGTTGATAGAAAAGGTCTCTTATTAGGAGGCCTTTTTTATTGGGGTAAAGAATAGTAAAGAGAGGAAGAGTTTTTACGCTTTAGGTCATAAAACTCTCCTTCTCTAAGAAGTAAGCATGGCTAAAGAAAACGAGCATATAGAATAAAAAAACCTGAAGAACAAATTCTTCAGGTTTTTTGCTATGTAAGCTGCGTGAGCAGATTACTTAAGCTGTACAGCTATTACTCGCCTGCTGCTGTTGATTTACTACTCCACCAAGCTACAGCTTTTGTCGTTAGAGGGTTAGTGCTAACGAGGACAGCTGCTGCGTTTGCAACTAAAACGCCTACTAACGCTGTTTTCCAATCTCTACCTAGCATTCCAGATGCAAAACCAGGAAGGTAGGGAGCGGCTTTATTTACAGCAAGGTTCACTGCTACAGGTGTAGCTAGGACTGTTGCGTTGTTGAAAAAGCTTTGATCAGCTAGGTTGTTTGTCCATACTGTAACTTTTCTGTGATTGACTACTTCAGACAGTGCGTCAAAAGCAATCTTAGAAATAGTTACTAAAGCAGCAAAGCCTGCAACTTTTCCTGCAGTAGATCCTCGGCCAAGGTAAGCTGCGCTTGTTAATGCGGCGCCAACAGCTGTAGCTGCATAAGGTGCTAGAGCATTTATATATGATGTCATAAGTTTTCCTCACATTGAGTTTTAAAAAAAAAGTAAACTGCCCCTAGTTTCTCAAAGAGTCTAATTTTTTACAATCAAATAAAAAATTGAATAAGAGGAGGGTAGATTAAGCCTAGTCTGTAGATAGGATTTAGGTCTGTGTGTTAGCATGAGCTTATGTCTAATCTAAGCATCTCTATTAAAGGTCTTAAAAAGATCTATTCCGGTGGGACTGAAGCTTTAAAAGGTGTTGACCTTGAAGTAGAAGAGGGCGCTTTTTTTGCCCTTTTAGGACCTAATGGCGCAGGCAAAACTACACTTTTGCAAATTTTGAGCCATCTGCAGGCTAAAACTGAGGGTGTATTAAAAGTATGTGGGGTAGACCTAGAGCGTGAGCCTGAGAGGGCTAAAGCTTTTTTAGGAGTTGTTCCACAAGAGTTTAACTTTTCAAAATTTGAGAATATTGAAGAGATCCTTGTTAAACAAGCGGCGTACTACGGTGTAAGGAGAAAAATAGCTTATCCAAAAGCGTTAGAGCTTTTAAAGGAGCTTGGGCTTTATGGAAAAAAAGGGCAGCCTGCTTTCAGACTTTCAGGGGGCATGCAAAGAAGACTTATGGTAGCAAGAGCTCTTGTCCATAGCCCTAAAATCCTTTTACTCGATGAGCCAACAACAGGTGTAGATGTTGAAATGAGGCGAAGCCTTTGGACTTTTTTAGAAAAGCTCAATAAGTCAGGAACAACCATTATTCTTACCACACATTATCTAGAAGAGGCAGAGCTGCTCAGCGATCAGATAGCTATTATCAATCATGGCAAAATCATTGGCTCTTATAAGAAAGCTGAGCTTTCAGACCACTTGAATGAGCAGGTATTTGTAGTGAATTATCGTGAGCAAGAAGAAGGCAGCAAGAAAAGGGATAAGGGGATAGAAAAAACCTTTTCCTCAGCCCCTTACCCTATAGAGCCTAAAGGCAGTAAGACTTTTGAAGTAAGCCTTAAAAAAGGCGAGAGCCTAAATCCTCTTTTTGCTTGGATGGATACCTTTGGTTTAGATGCGAGTAGTGTTCATTTAAAAACAGGGCGTTTAGAGAGCCTTATGATAAAGATTTTGGAGGGGGATGAACACAGTAGCTTATAGCGCGATTGTTCGAGGAGAAATTCAAAGGATCCTTAGGATTTGGAGACAAACACTGCTTCCTCCCTTAGTGTCTGCAGCGCTTTTTTTTATTGTGTTTGGGGGGGTGATTGGTAGCCGTATAGGCCTTACTAAGGGAGTCACTTACCTAGAGTTCATTACCCCAGGCCTTATTATGATGGCTCTTATCACAGCCTCTTACACGAATGCAGTAGCCTCATTTTTCTCAGCTAAATATCAAAAAAGCATTGAAGAGTTTTTGGTTGCGCCTGTTTCTAACGCTACAGTTGTCTTAGGCTTTGTGTCAGGTGCAATGTTTCGAGGGCTTTTAGTTGGCTTTCTTGTGACAATCCTAGCTCGGTTTTTTACCCCCTTTCATGTTGTGCACCCAGCATTTTTAATTCTTATGGCTGTTTTAACCTCACGCTGCTTTGCTCTAGGGGGTATGATCAACGCTCTTTTTGCAAAGAAGTTTGATGATATTTCAACATTTTCAGATTTCATTTTAACGCCGCTTATCTACTTTGCCGGTGTTTTTTACTCCATAGACAGATTGCCTGAGGGCTTGAAAGTTTTCTCTTCTTTCAACCCTTTGCTCTACATTATGAACGGCTTTCGCTTTGGTTTCTTAGGGATAGGGCCTTCTTCTATTATGCAAACTCTTAGTGTTCTTATTGGGCTGAATATCGCTTTATTTGTCTTAAACACCTTCCTTCTAAAAAGACGCGTTGGGTTAAACTTCTAGTAAGGCGTTGAAAAGAGCCCATAAAAGCTTTAGGTAGGTATGACACAAGAGATTAGCGGCTATATTGAGCGCATCACCTTCCAAAGTGATGATACGGGCTTTACGGTGGCTAAAATGATGCCTGATAATGGAGGGGGTCTTGTCTGTATTACAGGACTGATGCCTTCTATAGAAGAAGGGCAAAGCCTTATATGTACGGGCACCTTTTCAAATCACCCCAAACACGGCACCCAATTTTCAGTAGAAGAGCTCCGCTTCACGCAGCCTCGGCATGTGCGCGCTATTGAAAAATATTTAGCCTCAGGACTCGTGAAAGGAGTCGGGCCTACCTACGCTAAAAAGATTGTTAAAGTCTTCGGAGAAAAAACCTTAGAGGTCATTGATCAACGGCTAGGTTCTTTAATGCGCGTTCCAGGTATTGGCAAAAAACGCCTTATGGCTATTCGCGCAGGGTGGGAGCAGCATAAAGGAGTGCGTGATGTCATGGTCTTTTTAGGAGATCATGGCGTCTCAGTTACTTTTGCAACCAAGATTTTAAAAGCGTATGGCGCAGAAGCTATTACTCGTATTCAAGAAAATCCATACGCTTTAGCAAAGCATATTGCTGGTATGGGGTTTAAAAAAGCGGATAAAATAGCTGAGAGTTTAGGAGTAGGCAAAGCCTCAGAAAAACGCTTAAAAGCAGGCATTGAGCATGCCTTGCAAGAGCTCACCTCTCAGGGACATTCATGCTATCCTAAAAAGGAGCTTATCTCTTTGAGCTTCGATATGCTCATGTGTGAAGAGTTAGAAGAGAAGGGCATAGAAGAAATAGAAAAAGCGTGTGAAATGCTTATTTGTGAAAAGAGCCTTTTAGAAAGAGAGATTGAAGGGGATTGCCGGATCTTTTTACCCCGATTAGATACCTTTGAAAAGGCAATTGCAAATCAAATAGAAGCTCTTAAAAAAGCTCACCGAAAAGTGCGCTCTTTTGACCCTGAAAAAGCACTTGAATGGCTCGAAGGAAAACTGCCTTTTAAATTAGAAAAAGTACAAAAAGAGGCACTTACTCAAACCTTCAATAATAAGGTCCACATTATTACAGGGGGGCCAGGTACTGGGAAAAGCACCCTTATTAATGGTATTCTAACCGTATTTAGTAGGCTGACCCCGCGCGTTTTGCTCGCAGCGCCTACAGGGAAAGCTGCCAAGCGCATGTCTCAAATCACAAGAAGAAAAGCTTTTACCCTCCATGCGCTTTTAGAATATGACTTTAGCTTGGGCGGCTTTAAGAAAAATGCCGATAGGCCCCTGCAAGCAGATCTTATTATTATTGATGAAGCAAGCATGATCGATACAGCTCTTATGCACCATTTTTTACAGGCTGTTCCTCTGAGTGCAAAGCTTATCTTAGTAGGAGACACGGATCAGCTCCCTAGTATTGGTCCAGGCAATGTTTTAAAGGATTTGATAGATTCGAAAAGTGTTGAGACTACCCAGCTCACTAAGATCTTTCGTCAAGCGTGGTCATCTAAAATTATTAAAAGCGCCTACCAGATTAATCAGGGGCAATTTTTCTCTTTTGACTCCCAGCCTGAAGACGACCTTTTTTTTATTGAACGCGAAGATCCTGAGAGCCTTAAATCTGAGATCATAGACCTTGTTAAAACGCGTTTGCCCAAGAAGTACGGCTTTGACCCTATTCAGGATATTCAAGTTTTGACCCCTATGAGAAAAGGAGTTATTGGAGCAGATCTTCTCAATGAAGCTCTACAAGCAGCTTTAAATCCTAACAAAGAGCCCTTGTGGTCTTTAGGCAGAAAATTACAGCTTAAAGATAAAGTGATGCAGATCCGCAATAACTATGATAAAAATGTCTTCAATGGAGATGTTGGGATTATCAGCTCAATAGATAATCTTGCTAAAGAGCTTACAATAGATTTTGAGGGTAGAGAGGTGGATTATGCTTTTTCTGAGCTGGATGAAATCTCCCTTTGCTACGCGGTTTCTATTCACAAGTATCAAGGCAGTGAATGCCCGTGTGTAGTTATTCCTGTCCATACAGCACACTTTAAGCTTTTAAATAGAAACTTACTCTACACAGGTATTACCCGTGCACGTAAGCTTGTGGTGCTTGTTGGGACTAAAAAGGCCTTAGCCATCGCTATCCATAACAATGAAGTGAAAATGCGCTATACAGGCCTTAAAAGCCGTTTTGGATCCAAGGATCTTTTGCTTGCTGACAGCTAATAAAAATTGAAACAAGACAAAATTTTACCCAAGAGATTTACACATGGGAAAGATAAAGTACCTTCTTGCACTACTCACCTTAGCGACCATTTTATTTTCCAAGAGCTTTGCATGCTCTTTTTGTGATCCTGAAATAATCGAGCGGCAAAGCTTTTATGAAGGGGAGCATATTTTAGCTCTTTGTGACTATCGCCCTATTTTACCAGGGCACTGCCTTGTGATCCCTAAGCGCCATGTAGAGCGTTTTGAAGATTTAACAGAGGCAGAATCTATAGAGATGACACTTTTTATCCAAAAGCTCCATAAAGCTGTATCTAAAGTTCAAGGGAGTGATGATTATTTGCTTTTGCAAAAAAATGGGAAAAGCATTGGCCAGTCTGTCCCTCATGTTCACATCCATTATATTCCTAAGAAATCAACAGAATCAGGGGAGCTCGTGACCTTAGCTCGCTTTTTCTGGGTACCGCGTTTTGGATGGACGCTTTCTAATGATCAGGTAAAAGCGCTTGCTGATGAGCTAAGAGTTGCTATAGATTAAGCAAGCTTAGTCCCAGGGCTCATACCCTCTACAAAGGCAACTTGCACAGAGCCATCTTCTCTATCGCCGCAAAGCAGCATGCCGAAACTTTTCACTCCCATGATTTTTGCAGGTTTGAGGTTCGCAACAATAACAACACTTTTACCGATTAGCTCATCACAGGAGATATGCTCAGCAATGCCAGAGACAATTTGTCTAGGAGCCTCTTCAGCAAGATCTACGTGTAGCAGCAGTAATTTTTGGCTCTTTTCAATCTTTTCAGCACTTAAAACTTTTCCGACTCTTAGGTCCATCTTCTGGAACTCTTTGAAGTCGATTGCTGTATCCATAGAGGCGGTTTCTTTAGGCTGAGGTTGTGAAGAGGAGGCGCTAGTAGCTTTTGTTCCATTTTTATGAAGCTTATCTATTTCTTGTTCAATCATGCTATCCTCGACTTTTTGAAAGAGTATTTGAGGTTTTGTAAGTTTTACGTGAGCCTCTAAGGGCGTTTCTATGACAGTATCCCAGTGAGCTTTATGGATGCTGCCTTCAAAGCCCAGCATCTTCCACACCATATTTGCAGAGGCTGGAATAATAGGGGATGAAGCAAGGGCTAGCATCTTAATAACCTCTAAGCAAGCATACAGAGTTGTTTGCATCCGCAGCTTATTTTCAGGCAACTTAGCGTCTGCCCACGGCTTTCTATGGTCAAAGTATGTGTTGGCGAGAGTTGCAAGCTCCATGAGCCGGCTGCACGCTTCACGTAAGCGAAAGGTTTCGTAGCTTTTAGCTATAGCTTGGAGGTGCACTTTGGCTTCTTTTAAAAAGAGGTTATCTTCAGATTCTAGGTGATATTCAGGCACCTGCCCATCTGTCCACTTATGGCAAAAAGTAAGGACGCGGTTAATAAGGTTGCCATATTTACCTACGAGATCGCTGTTGCAGCGCACCTGAAAACCTTTCCAGGTGAATTCAGCATCAGAGCTTTCAGGTGCATTAGCGAGTATTGCGTAACGGATTTGGTCACTAGAAAAGTTTGAGAGCATCTCTTCTGTGTTAATGGTCCAGTTGTCAGACTTGCTGAATTGCCTACCTTCTAAGTTTAAAAATTCATTAGCAGGCAATTCATCAACAGTAATATAAGGCTCTTTTTGCCCCATAAGCATGGCGGGGAAAAAGATAGCATGAAAGGGGATGTTGTCTTTACCTATGAAGTGAACAAGCTCTGTTTCAGGCTCAAGCCAATATTTCTTCCAAAGATCGGGATTTCCCTCTTTAAGGGCCCACTCACGGGTAGCAGATATATAACCAATAGGTGCATCAAACCAGACATAAAAGACCTTGCCTTTGGCATCTTCTAAAGGAACAGGTATACCCCAGTCGAGATCACGTGTGATAGAGCGGGGTCTTAGATCTTGTATATAGTTTTTAGCAAAGTGCTTGACGTTAGGCTTCCAATCTTTTTTATCGAGCCAAGATGAGAGATTATCTTTTAAGGCATCAAAACGCAAAAACCAGTGGGTAGTTTCCTTAAGGACTAAAGGATCCCCAGAAAGGCTGGACTTTGGATTTTTTAGGTCTGTAGCTTCAAAGCTTGCAGAACATTTTGTACACTCGTCTCCACGTGCCTTTTCGAAGCCGCACTTAGGGCAAGTGCCTACTACATACCGGTCAGCTAAAAAACGTTTTTCACTTTCGCTATAGAGCTGGTGGCAGACTTTTTTTTCAATTAGGTCTTTTTCTGAAAGGCTTTCAAAAAACTCAAGAGTGGTCTCTGTGTGCCCACTCCAGGTAGTACGAGAGTAGTTATCAAAGGAAAAGTCAAGCTTTTCAAAAAGGGATTTATTGATTTTATGATAGTGGTCGACATGCTCTTTAGGGGAGCGGCCTTCTTTTTCAGCGCTGAGTGTGATCGCAACGCCGTACTCATCTGAGCCGCATACATAAAGGACATCAGAACCCTGCAGCCTTTGAAATCGAGCAAAAGCATCTGCAGGCAAATAAGCGCCAGCCAAATGCCCTAGGTGTAAAGGGCCATTCGCATATAAAAGTGCGGATGTGATCAAGTAGCGTTTAGGCACGAAAAAAGGCTTTAGCTTTCTTGAGTGGGTTCAGAGGCTGGTTTAGTGGTGCGTAGCGTTTTTAAAAGCTTACGCTTCGGTTTTTTCTCTTCAGGCTTCTCTTCATACTGATCCCTATTTTCAAAAGTATGCTCTTTTGGCCGAGGTTCATGCATTCTGCCTTCACCTTGAGAAACTTCTTCAAGTATTTGGTATGGGATGTTGATAATATCATCAACGTCCACAACACACTCTCGATCGACTTCTACCATATTCTTAGCTAAGGAAATGCAGTAGTTTACTAGCTCAAATGAGTTAGGGTACTTGTCTGAAAGGGATTGGTTGGTAAGTTTATCTTTGAGCATCATAGCTTTTTAGGCTCCTGTTTGGGATTGGCTCCCGATTGTATAAAAATAGTTTTCAACTCTTCTAAAGCAGCCTCTAAAGAGTCGTTTATCACATGGTGGTCATAGTGATCGATCATCTGCATTTCACTATGTGCTGCTTTCAGTCTCATCTCTAAGTCTGCTGGACCACTTTTGCGACCCTCTAAACGCTTTTTAAGCTCATCCATAGAAGGAGGAGAGACGAATATAGAGACCACATCAAGCTGCTTTTGGATCTTCACAGCTCCTTGCACATCAATCACCAGGATAACATGTTTGCCCTGATTTAGGGCAGCAAAAACTCGGCTTTTTTCTACTCCATACCAGTTGCCAAAGACTTCAGAGCATTCCATGAAGGCATCTTCAGCAATCTTTTTTTCAAATGAAGGCCTGTCGGTGAAGACATAGTCTATGCCGCACACCTCTCCAGGTCTTTTTTTTCGGGTTGTTAAAGAGACACTTTTTACCACATTATCAAAAGAATTGATAAGCCTATGTGCCAAAGTGGTTTTTCCTGTGCCTCCAGGAGCTGATAAAATAAAGAGTGTACCTTTTTCCATTGAAACGTATTCCTAAAGATTGCCACAAGTGAGATTTAGCCCGATTATGCCCGTTTTTCTTTGCAATGTCAAAAGCCCTAGGAGATTGTTTCTCCTAGGGCTTTGTGGTCTATGCGCTTCACTAAAAAAAATTTAGCTATAAAAAATTATAAAAAAGCTTACTGGCTCATCATCTCTTGATAGAACTCTATCATAAATGAAGGCATAACAGGCAGCGTTGAATATGGGTTTACAGAAAGCGCTGGCCAGAAAAATACACTCCCAAAGTCATTTGGGTAGTTGTCTTCTGCAAGCTTAGCTAGTGCATCTTTATACATACGCGCAGCAGCAACTCCATTAGATTCAACGTTCTTATAAGCGCCTATACGGTAATTGACACTATCATCAAACCCCACATGGATCTTGTGGACGTTTGTTTTTCCTATGATATCTATCCACTGAGTCAGCGCCCAGCCTGTAGAGCGGTCATCAGGATTGATATAAGGTGCTGTATCAGAATAGAGCATCAAGTTTAAGCCATTGAAGAAGCTGTTAAAAATAACATTGTTACCTGAATAAAAAAGCTCCTTAATATCACCTTGAGGCCAATCTGCAATACTTCCCATGCAAGCTAAGGTAGACGATTTGTTAACACCACCTAATTGTGTATATAAATTCCCAAAAAATTGAGACACCGCTTGCTGCGTATTTGTCTGAGCAAAAGTATTGAGCTCAATATCAAAGTCACACCCATCAATGTTATATTTTTTCACAATATCGCAAAGAGTGTTTGTTGGATTAGGATCAGAAGCTGCTGTTGGCAAGGTCCAGTTTGTGCCATTTGCCGAGCCTCCACCAAAAGATACAAATACTTTTATATTGTCAGCGTGCGCTTGCTCAATGACGGCTGTAAAAGCATCAGGGCTTGTTGCTAGCATATTAGTCACAAGATCGTCTTGAGGCACGGCAGGGGGCTGTCCTTCTGAAAAAAGTAGAAGATTTTGCACTTGAGCAAATGAAAGCGTAATTTGCCCAACTCCTGCTGCTTGTAGTCCCATGTACCAACTATGCAGAGCTGTTTTAAAATCATCAATGCTAGGGGTTCTTCCTAGCTGGCTTGTCAGATAGGTGACATCTACATACAGAGCATTTTTCTCAGGAACTCCAGGGCCAGGAAGATATTTTTCAGCCAAATTGATATCATTGCTTATTTTAGCGCTTAAGCCTTCAATAAGCTGTAAATCAGGCTCTGCATAGGTAACAGCACCATCAACCGCCGCTTTCAAGTTGTCTAGCGTTGTTTGATCTGTTTTCATCTGCAGCAAGCTTTGAGCATCTTTTTGAGGATCTTTACCTGTAATAGATTGCTCTAGAGTATGAATAGCCTCTGTTAAGCTGTTAATCTCAGTTTCGTCAGTTCCAAGTGTTGATTTTACACTGGCAAGTTTTGCTAAAGCTGCATTGATAGAAGTGGCTGAAGTTAAAGAATCAGAAAGAGCAGAGGTTATTTGTCCTTGAATAGTTGGATCTTTGACTGTCGGCACCTCTTTTTGCAGTATGGGTGCTGCGTTAGTGGCAAAAGTAGCCATATTTTCACCCGTTGTCATAGGAACAAGCACAGAGCCAATAGATTCTAA
Source organism: Chlamydiia bacterium (assembly GCA_041688145.1). Lineage (GTDB taxonomy): Bacteria > Chlamydiota > Chlamydiia > Chlamydiales > JAAKFQ01 > JBDNIV01. The sequence continues at coordinate 20,923 of JBDNIV010000020.1, forward strand.
AATCTCTTTAGCACTTTCTTGAGCAGCTTTGTCTAGATTATAGGCCTCTACTTGAGTGGGGGTAAATACGGGTGGATTTGTGACAATACTTTGCGCCTGATCAGCAAGCTGGTTTAGCTTTGCTATATCTGTGCAATGGATGTCCTGAGTACGCAATGTACTGAGAGTTGAGAGAACAACGTCGTATTGCCTTGTATTAAAGACAGAAGCATTATCTTTTACCCAAAGCACAAGCTCTTGGTTATAGGTGTCTACAGATTCCCAATTAGAGCCTGCAGCTGGTTTAGGAGGCAGAGGGGGAGCTTTGACTTGAGCTACTAAAGAGCTATTGGGTAGTTGGCTATCCACAGCCAAAGCTAGAGGCGCTTTCATAAGCGCGAAAGCTGATAAACAAAAAATCAACTTTTTCATATGCATATATACTTCCTTAAGTTTTGCGGTTTAAGAAGCAATCCTACCTATTAAAATTATTTCTTGGCAATAATCTTTGCTTGGCTCGCAAAAAAGAGTTTTAATAAGTTAAGCTTCAAAAACTTAAAAAGGCCCTAATCAGAGGGTAGTAAAAAAAGGAGGTTGTAATACTGAGGAGCTGAAGTCTAAATAAAAAAAGAGCCGTCTAAGGCAGGCTCTTTTATCTGATTAATAATTAAGATGGGCGCTCAACTGATCTAGCTTAAACGCTCTTAATAATAAATTTTTGCACCGAGTGTACAGGAGGCTTGTTCTTGATATGTAGTGGAATAAGGACCATAACTACCTGAGGCGCTACGGTATAAATATTCAAACTTGCTTGTAAGAGCTAGCATTTGGCTCAAAGCGTAATGCATCTCAAACTCAGCGCCTATGCCATGGCGCCTAGCTTTGGCAGATACAGAAGTATATACTTCGTTGAACTTCTTCTTCTCCTTAAAGCTTGGAAACTGCAATGAAAACCCTCCTTGGAGAGTGAACTTATCTGTCGGAGCTAGCTTCAAATAAAGACCTACTAAAGGCGCTGAAGAACGGATTTGGGTATTTAAACGAATGCTAATAGTATCTGCGAAAATACCACGCTCATAAAAAGTATTAACGTAAAGGCAGCTGAACTCCCACCCAATAAGGGGAAGCAGCGTTAATTTAGCAGGTGTGCTAATACAAATAGGAAAAAATAGGCTGGCGTCTGTATTCCAGAAAGCTGATTTAGTGTTAGATGAATTTGTATCCGCCAAGGCGCGTATACCGGAAACTCTTAAGCGTAAATCAAACCAAGAGCCATATCCCAAACTATATCCTGCAGTGAGCTTGGGGCCTGCAAATTCACTAAAGTCAAACATACCCCCATATTTCAGTTTTGCCAACCCAACATCAAATTCATTTTCCAAGTGCCAGCCTGAACGGTTATGATAGCTTGAAGTTTTAGCTTTCGAGCTGGCTTCAGAAGGGTTATTGGCAGCATAGGTTTGAGCTCCACATAAAGCGATCATCGACAATAGGGCTATAGAAGTTTTTTTTTATATTCATAACGGGTTCCTTTCCACGTAAAATAATGCTTATAGGATCATGTTAGAAGATATAATTATTTATTGACAAGCATTTGAGGCTTTAGCGCTAGCGTAAAATAGCTTTTTAAAAATCACTTAAGGTTAAGCCAGGAAAAATGGAATAAAAAAGAGCCGACTTAAAGACGGCTCTTTTTTTAATGTTTAAGGGTTTTTCCTAATAAGTAAGTTGGAAACCTAAAGTATAGGAAACTTCACGCGTATATACGGTTGCATTATCAGCGAAGCAAAAGGTAAGAAGAAAAAGTACGGTATAGATATGAGGTGGGTAGAGCGAGAAGTCAAAAAAGCCAGCATAGCTGGCTCCTTTGGGATACTTTAAAGTCATTTCATTTAAGAAAAACTTAAAGAAGCAGCTAAAGGGATTTAGAAGACTCGTTTTAGGCCCATAGAGAATGAGAACTGAGAGCTGTATAGATGCTCAGACTCAGTACTTGTTGGAGCGCCTCTTGCGCTAAAAGCGAGATATTCACACTTTGCAGAAACGGCTGTTTTTTTTCCGACGAAATATCCTATTTCTAACTCAGAGCCTATCCCATGACGTGCAGCTTTTAGATGTTGGTAATTAGTACCACCATCCATGAATTTTTGCCTTGCATTTGGGAGGTGGGCTGTAATTCCCCCACGGGCTTGGAACTTTTCATTTGGGATAAGTTGTAAGTAAAGGCCTACTAGCGGGGCTAAGATGCGATTTCTGTATACAGCAACCATTTCACCAGCAGAAAAGCCTTTTATATAAGTCTCATAAAAGCCCCATCCTGCTACAGGTACTAAGCTAAGGCCTGCGGATTTGTTGATGCAAAGAGGAAGGAATAAATAGGCGTCTGCATTAAAGCCATAATCTAAAGATCCGTGCATTGTACTAAGACCCGATGCGGCAGTATCATTGTATTCAGCACTACTTATAGAGCCGGTTCCTCTGAGGCGTAAGTTGATCCAAGAGCTATAGCCTACACTTTGCTCTAGGGTGAGTTGGTAGCCTGATGACTGGTTTTGTAAAGATGAGTAGGTAGCATCAGAGTCTTGCGCTGAGGTTACTCGATTGTTTGCACCTAAGCCCGTTTTAAAAGAGGCATGCCAGCCACACAAATCTGAACTTTTAGAAGAAGTACTTTTAGTATTTGTTTTCCAAGACTGATTAGCCTCAGCGTGAGAAGCGTTAAGTGCTAAAGCTGTTAGCAGTGCAACAGGGAGTTTCCATTTCATAAGTCAAACCTCGAGGTAAAATAGTTTTTCTTACCTAACCGTAAAGAGTAGAGCTATTTATTGACAAGTGTTTGAATACTTCAGCTTTTTAGGGTTCTTTAAACTATAGAGTAGCAACTAAAGCTTATCATGGATTTTACCGGCTCAAAAGAGCGTCTGTGTTCAGGACAGGGGTTGTGCCTTTTTATAGCTTCAATATGTGCGCGCGTACCGTATCCTTTGTGTTTACAAAAGCCATATTCAGGATACACTTTATCAAGCTCTAGCATTAGACGATCTCTATGGACTTTAGCTAAAATAGAGGCGGCTGCAACTGAGAAGCTATGGCTATCCCCCTTAATTATAGTCTTAGAGGGAATAGGGAGATCAGGGGCTTGATTGCCGTCAATCAGCGCATAGCTGCACCCCTTAATGCCTAAACACGCTTTTTGCATCCCTAGAAGAGTTGCTTGTAAGATATTAATCTCATCAATAGTTTGAGCGCTGATGACTTCTATATGGGTTTCAATATCACGGTGTATGAGTAGAATTTCAAAGAGTTCTTCACGCTTTTTAGCAGACAGCTTTTTACTATCATTAAGCGCTAAAAGAGGGGGTGGCATGTTAGAAATATCTGAAAAAAAAGAAGAGGGGAGGCTGCAAGCTGCTGCTACTACAGGGCCAGCTAAAGGGCCCCGTCCAGCCTCATCAATGCCACAAATGTGGTCATGTCCCAAAGAAATGGCATGGTTTTCAAAGTCAAAGTGAGGCAAAAAATCCTCGTAAACTTTAAGGGGATTAGTCTAAAAGGCCTTTTACTTTAGAGCGCTTGCCTGATGTACCACGTAAGTAGTATAGCTTAGCTCTGCGTACTTTACCCTGGCGAATGACTTCCATCTTAGTGATACGGGGGCTGTGAATAAGGAATACACGCTCCATACCTTCAGAGTAAGCAATACGGTGTAAAGACATTGTTTCACTTAAGCCTGAGCCTCTTCGAGCGATAACAGTACCTTCAAACACCTGGATTCTTTCTTTAGAACCCTCAATAATTTTTAGAGAAACGCGCAGAGTGTCTCCAATCTTGAAAGCAGGAATGTCTGATTTTAGTTGGCCTTTTTCTAGGTCCTCAATAAGAGCGTTTTTATTCACAGCGTCTCTCCTTTTAGTTAATAGCCTTTAGGGTAGCAGCTTTAGGTTATGATTTCAAATGTTTTTAAAGGGCTGTGATAAAGAATTTAAAAGAGGGGAAAAAATAGAGAATTCATAAGGAGAATTAGGATAAAAGAGCTTAGAGATAGGGGATTAAATTTTTTCTTTAATCGGGCTCTTTTCAATTAAATCTTGGCGTTTTTTTTGGGTCTTTTCTAAAGCTTTATCTTTACGCCAAGAAGCTATTTTTTCATGGTGGCCCTCTAAAAGAACTTCAGGGACACTATGACCTTCAAATACTCGCGGCTGCGTATAGTGAGGGTGGTCAAAAAGGCCATTTTCAAAAGAGTCTTGTTTGTGGGACTCCTCGGAGCCAATAGCATTAGGAATAAGGCGGACAACTGCATCAATGAAGCATAGAGCAGCTGGGCAGCCTGAGGTCATTACAAAATCACCAATACTGACCTCTTCATCAATATAGTTCTCAATAATGCGCTCATCAATGCCTTCATAGTGGCCACACAAGAGGATAAGATGCTCTTTTTGAGAAAAGGACCTACAGGCCTCAGCCTTTAAAGGGGCTCCTTGGGGGGAGAGGTAGATAACATGGGAATGAGGCTTTCTAACTGCATCTAGCGCTCTTTTAATAGGAGGCGCTTTCATCACCATGCCTGGGCCCCCTCCAAAGGGCTTGTCATCGACAGTTTTATGCTTATCTTGTGCAAAGTCGCGGATATTATGGGAGCGAATAAGAACAAGCTGATTAGACAAAGCCCTCTTTAAGATACTTTGCTTAAGAGGGCTTATGAAATACTCAGGAAAAAGTGAAAGAATATCTATTTCAAGCACTATTAGCTTTTCTTCTCTTCTTTCGGAGCTTTAGCTTTTTCTGCTTTAGGCTCAGCTTTTAATTCGCTCTTTTCTTCTACTTGAGCAGCAGCCTTTGCCTTAGGAGCAGCTTTTTTGCTAGGCGCTTTTGCTGATGCTTTAGATGGAGCTTTTTTTGCTTGAGCAGGAGCGTTTTTTCTTGTTTCAGTACGCTTTTTACGCGACGCTCTTCTTTTGGCCGTGCGTTTTTGTTTGCGCTGAAGCTCTTTTTCACGTAAAGCTTTAATCACTCCAGGAGCGATTTTAGCAAGTAGAGCGCGCGCTTTATCTGAAAGCTGAGCGCCTTTCCCTAACCACTCTTGGATCTTGTCTTCTTGAACTGAGATTCTTTTTTCGTCAGTAGACTCATGTGGGTTATACCAACCTAGAGCTTCTAAGTACTTCCCATCACGTGGGGTCTTAGAATCAGTTAAAACTAAGCGGAAAACGCGCTTATTCTTTCTTCCTTGCTGACGCATACGAATTTTTAATGCCATTGTTTTTCTCCTAACATTTTTTCTGAGAGTTTATTTTTCGGTAATTTTTTCATCATGTCTTTCATGCGCTTAAAGCCCTTGACAAGACGGTTAACTTCTTCCATAGAGTTCCCGCTGCCATTAGCTATACGCTTACGTCTTGATACAATGAGCTCACAGCGGTTTTGACGCTCTTTTTTGCTCATTGAATAGATAATAGCTTCTGTCTTTTTTAACTGATCTTCAGGGATGTCAATATCGCCTAAAGCCGACATGCCAGGCATCATTTTAAGAAGGCTTTTAATAGAGCCCATCTTTTTAATCTTGTTCATCTGGCTGATGTAATCTTCATAGGTGAATTCAGCGCGTCTAAGCTTGCGGCGCATCTGTTCACTTTCTTCCTCGTTAAAGTGCTCTTCAGCCTTTTTCACGAGGTTTATCGTATCGCCCATTCCCAATATACGATCAGCCATAGAAGTTGGGTTGAACAGCTGCAAGTCTTCAGGCTTTTCACCAATTCCTTCAAAACGAATTGGCATGCCCGAGGCTTTTAAAATCGATAGCGCTGATCCCGCTCTTGCATTACCATCTAGCATAGTTAAGATAGTGCCTGTAATGCTCACAGCATCGTTGAAAGCTTTAGCTATACTCGCAGCTTTTTGTCCAAGAGCAGCATTGGCAACAAACAGTACTTCAGAAGGATTATCTAAGCTCTTTTGGAGTGAGATAAGCTCTTCCATAAGCGTATCATCAAGCTCTAGGCGCCCTGCAGTATCAACGATAAGGACATCAAAATTAGATTTTTTGGCTTCTGTGTAAGCAGCTTTTGCTACTTTTAAAGCACTTGATTCATTTTCTACGTTAAAGACAGGGGTATCTATGCTTTTGCCAAGTGTTTGCAGCTGCTGGATAGCTGCAGGCCTTTGGCGATCACATGCTGCTAAAAGAACTTTTTTATTTTCTTTTTCCTTCAGGTAGTAAGCGAGCTTAGCAGCGTGAGTCGTTTTTCCAGATCCCTGTAAGCCGCACAAAAGAATAACGCTTGGACTTGCCTTTAGGCGAAGAGGCTTTTCTTCAGAGCCCATAAGTTTCACGAGCTCATCGTGAACAATTTTGATGAACTGCTGAGAAGCTGAGACAGATTTTACAACCTTTTCTCCAATAGCTTTTTCTTTAATAGCTGCTACAAGAGCATTAGCAATAGAAAAATTGACATCAGCATCCAGAAGAGCTACTCGCACCTCGCGCATAGCTTTTTGCAGGTTATCCTCAGTCAGCTCCTTGTCTCTAGAAAAGACTTGAAAAGCGCTTTGTAATTTTTTAGATAATGACTCAAACATGGCTTTATTTATTTATAAAATGATGTGTCCATCATAAAGGTTATTTGCTGCTCTTTCAAGGGAAAAGAAGCGATCCCACCCCGCATAGTCTTTTTCAAGTAAGAAATGTTCCCAATGAGGGGAATTACTAGGCCCAGCGCTAGATTCGGTAAAAAGTTTTTTGACACTTTGCCCCTGCGTATAGCCAATTTCAAGCCATACTTTTCCGTGGGGGTGAATATAGTTATGAAGATCTAAGGCAAGGCGCCTATAGATATCGAGGCCGTCTACGCCCGCAAAAAGGGCAAGTCCAGGCTCCTTGCCTTTAACTTCATTAGAAATAGCCTCTTCAGTCCCAATATAAGGGGGATTTGAGACGATAAAATCGACCCTGCCTTCTTTAAGAAGGCTTTTCAAAGGCTCTTTCTCACGCGCTTTTTCAGAGAAAATATTAAAAAGATCACCCTCTAGAAAAGTAATATCTACGCCATTTTTTTTAGCATTACTTCGAGCTACATCCAAAGCCTTAGAAGAAATGTCACTTGCGATGACGTTAAGGCTGCTGAGTCTTTTTTTTATAGCAATCGCTAAGCAGCCTGATCCTGTGCCAATGTCCCAAAGTACGCGCCCATCTAAATTTTGCTCTTTAAGCTCATCTGTAATTTTTTCAGCTAAAAGTTCTGTTTCAGGGCGGGGGATAAGCACATCAGGTGTGACATCTAGCTCGCAGTCTAAAAACTCTACGCTCCCTTCGATGTAGGCCAAAGGGTTTTTTTCACCCCGCTTTTTGAGCATCTCACGAAGAGGCTTAAGTTCTTCATCGCTAAGAGGCTTTTCAAAGTCCATGTAAAGTTCTAGGCGCCTCTTTTTTAGCGCACGCATAAAGAGGTATTCAACCTCTTTTTTAGCTGGAGAAATGCCTTTTTTTTCTAGATATTCACAGCTGGCTTGAAAAATCTCTTTTGTGCTCTTCATGAGCTTGTAGCCTTTTTGAGCTTTAGCTCATGAAAGTGAGCAACAAGGGGGGCCAAGACCTCTTCAAGATCTCCCTCCATCACCTGATCAAGATTGTACTTTGTGAGGTTGATGCGGTGATCTGTTAAACGGTTTTGAGGGAAGTTATAAGTGCGAATGCGCTCAGAGCGATCACCTGAACCAATTTGCTCAGAGCGAGAAGCAGCTCTTTCTGCCTCTAGTTTCTGTCTTTGGGTTTCTGCAATTTTAGCTTTTAAAAGACGAAGCGCTTTAGCTTTGTTTTTGTGTTGGCTGCGCTCATCTTGACAATAGGCTACAGCCCCTGTAGGGATGTGAGTAATGCGCACAGCAGAATCTGTAGTATTAATGTGCTGGCCTCCCGCACCTGAGGCGCGGTACGTATCAATACGAAGATCTTTTTCCTCAAAGTCAACAACTTCGTTTTCATCAGGTTCCATCATAATTGCAATAGTGATAGCAGACGTATGTACGCGGCCTTGAGTCTCAGTAGCAGGTACTCTTTGCACGCGGTGTGTGCCACATTCATACTGAAGCAGCCTATGGACATTGGGTCCAGAAACGACCATAATAAATTCTCGATAGCCCCCAATATCAGACTCAGAAAAAGAAAGCGCTTCTGTTGTCCAGCCTTGAGCATCTGCAAAAAATTTATACATCCGGACACAATCCGCTACAAAAAGAGCAGCTTCATCACCACCAGTGCCTGCTCTAAGCTCTAGAATGGTCGTGCGGCTGTCATTGGGATCAGGGGGAACGAGATGAGTTTCTAGCTTTTTTTCAAGGTCTTGAAGTTTGGCAGTATCTTCTTCAATAGAACTTTTTAAAAGATCGATCATCTCTTCAGAAGACTCTTCTTTTAAAAGCTCTTTATTTTCAATACGTTCTTTTTTGAGTTTTAGGATCGTATCAAAAAGACCCTTGAGTTCTGTAAGATATGAATGTTCTTGAGTGAGCTCGCGGTATTTTTTTTGGTCTTGAAAAGCATTATCCTGACTTAAAGAGGTCTCTATTTCAGGCAGACGCCTGAGCAATTTTTCTACTCGAGCCTCATCCATTATAGGCCTTCTTAAGCGTCTTTTTTCTCTTCAGAATCTTCTTTCTTGTCGTCAGATTTAGCAGCAGGTGTGCCGTAGCGTTTTTTGAACTTGTCAATGCGGCCTTCAGTATCTACAAACTGCTTAGACTTAGTGAAGAAAGGGTGTGAAGCTGAAGAAGTAGGCACTTGAACAGCAGGGTATTCTTTCCCTTCGTATTTAGCCTTTTCTTTAGGCTGAAGTGTAGAGCCAATCAAAAATTGTTTACCTGTCGAAGAGTCTGTAAACAAAACTTTTTGGTAACTTGGGTGGGTATCGTTTTTCATATAAGAGCATCCTCGTTGTAAAAGCCCGGATTATGCCAAGAATTCTATAAAATATCAAGAGCCATCAAGCAGGTTTTAGATCAATTCTAGCTAGAGATCAGGCTTAAGGTTGAATATTGTCCCAATTAGGAGGTAAGATTAGCCAAAATTACAATTAAAATTTTTAAAGCTTTCTTTTGATTAGAAATTTTGCATTATCAAATAAAATAGCCTGTTTTTGTTTTTCAGAAAGGCTTGAGTTTTTAATTGAATTTACAATTTCACAGCTATCTTCATTATGACGCCTTGTAGGTGCTAGGCAACGTAGTAGCCCTCTTTTTTGAATTATGGCTATATTTTTGGGGAGCGGTCCCTCTTAAAAAGCGTATCTAAAAGCTTTTGAGTGCAAAAGTGCGTTTCAAAGTCAATCAGCTTTTTTGTCATAGCTACTGTTACAATTTTCTTTTTTAAGTATCACTTGCTTGAGGTGCGAGCTTTTGAGTATACAGCTTTAAAATATCATCCAGATTTTGCACTGCTTGCATAAGCTCTACAAAGTCACGTTTAAAGACATCACTTTGCAAGATTTTCTCTTTATCTTCTCTTGCAGAGGCCTTTTCTAAAAGAAGCTCAATGCGGGCAAGCGCTGTCGAGATACCGTCGGTCTCTTGGTTTAGGTACTGCTTAAATTGAGAAGGTGAGCTTAGGTCATTAAGAGCTGCAGCTCTTTGTGTGCGTGTACGCTGCCAACCTTTATTGAGATGAAATAAAACGCCGTAGTGATTCACATCATTCAAAAGGGTGTCTACTTTACCCATCATGTTAACGACATTTAAGTAGAAGTCATCGCTTTCTAAAAAGCGGCCTATAGAGCCTTTACCTGATGAAACTTTTTCCATGATATTTGCAAAATCGCCCATAGCGACTTTAGCATCTGAAGAGATCTCTTTGAAGTTGTCAATAGTCTCTCCTATGCCATCGGAGTGTTCGGCTAGGGTCTGACTGATTGTGGCAATGTTTTGGACGATTGTGTGAATTGCTTCAGGGTCGTTCATAGAGGCTGTAATATCAGAGAGATTTTCTATTAGATTTGAAGTATTTTCTACCATCTGACGGCTTTGGGCAGTAGCAAGCATGTTAGCAGTAGCTTCGAATGTATCAGCAGCTCCTGTTACTCCTCGTGTAATGTTCACACTATTAATCGCAAAAAAGTCGTTTACATAGTCAAGTGTTTCTGTGACCTGTTTGCCTACTTTTTCAAACTGGTTAAAAGCGCTTTCAATAGTACTGACTGATTGGGCGTATAGAGTGGCATCTTTATCAATGAGAACAGGCTTTTGTTCAGGAGGGGGGAGTTTTGGGGTGATATCAATAGATTTTTCTCCAAGGAGTCCTGATGTTGCAAGAGAGATCAAATCAGATTTATAGATCTTGATACTGGAGTCTATAGCTAGTCTAAGCTGATAGACATAGAGCCTTCCTAACGCATCTACTTTTTCACCTTTACGGCTATCGCAGATCTCATTAATAGCAATGACTTGTCCTACAGGCCTGCCTGCATAAGTGACTCGTGTACCAAGAGCTACCTGTCCAATGTAAGAGAAACGTACATTGAGCTTTTGTTTTCCATTACCTACAGAAGGATGTAAAAAAAGAAGCATCCATATCGCAAGTGAGGCTGCTGCAATAATAAAAAAGCCAATAAGGGCATTTTTTGCCGATTCATTCATGATCTAGGCCTGTCGGGTTTGTCTTTTTGGTAGGTCATTTTACTTAAAAAATCAATAATAGGATCTTTGATTTTTAAAAATTCATTAGGTTTAGCTACATGTGTGATTCTTCCCTGATCATGCAGCGCTAAGCGGTCACCCACTTTTAACGCGCATGCCATGTCGTGTGTTACGACAACACTTGTAGCTTTTAGTTCTTTTTGCACTTTTAAGATCAGTTCACTGATCTGCTCAGCTGTAATAGGATCAAGGCCTGTTGTAGGCTCATCGTAGAGTATTAGTGTGGGGCGATAGACGATTAAGCGAGCAAGTGCTGCGCGCTTGCGCATACCACCAGAGAGTTGCGCCGGCAGTTTTTTTTGTACACCATCGAGGTCTACTAAGTGTAAAGCTTCATCGACCCGGCGCTTTAGCTCTTCTTCGGTCATATCTGGTTCTGGATGTTCGCGGTAGTAAAAAGCGGTGTTTTCAGCGATCGTCATAGAGTCAAAAAGAGCGCCTGCTTGAAAGAGCATGCCCATGTTGCGTATTGCTTTGTAGAGCTCTTTTTCTGGAAGGCTGCTTACGCAGGTCTCATTGATGAAAATCTTTCCCTTGTCAGGTTTTTCTAGCCCGAGTAAAAGGCGCAACAAAACGCTTTTTCCTACACCTGAGCGCCCTAAAATCACAAGTGTTTTGCCTGAGTCTACTTTAACTGAAAGGCCTTTTAGTACTTCGAGATCGTCATAACTCTTATATACATCTTGCACATCGATCATTTTATATCGTCGGCCCCACAATAAATTCATGAATAATATTAAGCGCTATAGTGAGTAAGAAGTTCGATATTAAAATAACCGAATATGAAATCACAACACTTGTTGTCGTAGATCGTCCGACACCTACGGCTCCATTTGTGGTATTTAAGCCTTTAAAGCAGCAAATTGTCACAATAAACATGCCGAAGGCCCATGCTTTGAAAATCCCTGTAAAAAGATCAAACCGTGAGATGTAATCGGGCATAGGATCAAAGTAAGCTTGAGGAGACATGCCAAATAGGAATATAGCGATTAGGTACCCTCCAAGTATCCCCATTACAATGCTGAACATCGTAAGAAGTGGAATTGTGATGCACCCTGCAATAAGCCTAGGTGCTACTAGATATCGAATGGGACTGACTGACATAGAGCGAAGCGCATCGATTTGTTCGGTAACTTTCATAGAGCCAAGCTCTGCGCACATAGCAGAACCTACACGTCCTGTAATCATAAAAGCTGTCAAAACAGGCCCGAGCTCTGTGATCATAGCTTTACCTACAAGAATTCCTGTTGCAGCAGCAAGGCCCTTATCAGCAAGCTGGAAAAATGATTGTGCTGATAAAACAAGACCTGTAGAAAATCCAGTAATCGCTACTACCGGCAAAGACATAATCCCAATCTCTAACATCTGTGAAGAGATAAGACGCCAATGCGGGAACCTATGAATTGTGACACTAATAACCTTAATGACAAAACTAATATACTCGCCAACAGCAATCAAAAAACGCAAGGGATGCGACCTTCTATATAGTTAAAGGAAACCTAAATTTAACTTTAGCCTACTTCCCCTTTCGGGTCAAAAGGGGAAGTGAGCCTACTCAGAAGAACCTGAGCTTCTTATTGAAAAGCACAAAAAAATGCATTTTCTAAAGTCTAGGTTAGACTTTTAAAGCACCGATTGGCCAATTACGCTTTGAAGCTTCAATCGTGTTATCAGCTCCAATGGGGCCTTCATTGTGAGCACCGATTGGGTAACCTGCACCGATAGGCATGT
>JBDNIV010000003.1:0-42853 GCA_041688145.1 Chlamydiia bacterium
ACAGCAGGTGAGATGGAAGCGCGGGGTTGGACAGTGAGCAAAGGCTCTTCTGCTCCAGAAGCAGCTAGCCGGATCCATACCGATCTCCAAAAAGGCTTTATACGTGCAGAGGTCATTCCCTATGCCGACCTCAAGTCCTGTGGAGGAAGAGTTCAAGCTAAAGATGCTGGACGCGTCCGCTTAGAAGGTAAAGAATACGTGGTACAAGACGGCGATGTGATTTTGTTTCATACGAACTGAGCCTTTAAGGATTAATCTAGCTTCTTAGTTCATATTTCTCCTAAAACCCATCTTCTCTAGAGAGAAAAAGCCTTTTTGTGCAAGATAAGGCAAGTCATACTTCGGAGGCTTTTTCATGGATACAGCACTTATAGATACACTCATGCTTTGGAAGGGGCTTTTTGGATTGGCCGTTCTAGTTCTTATTGCACTTGCATGGTGGCTATCTCAGTCTAAAAAACGCACATTCACTTTAGAGATAGAAAATAGCGCTTTAAAAGCGCGCATTGAAGACCACGCTAAAAGCTATGAAGAAAAAATAGAGCTTATCCAGCAGACAAAAGCCGATATTGAAAAGACGTTCGAAGCGCTTTCATCAGAGGCGCTCCAAAAAAGCAATAAGAGCTTTTTAGATCTTGCTCGCACTTCGTTTGATGGTCTTCATACAAAAGCTAAAAGCGATCTCAATGAGCTGATTAATCCGGTGAAAAAGACTCTCGATAAGTTTGATATCAAGGTCGATAGCTTAGAAAAAGCAAGAGTCGGGGCTTATGCTTCATTAAAGGAGCAGATTACCTCAATGCAAGAGACGCAAAAAAGCCTCGCCCATGAAGCTTCTAACCTTTCACAAGCGCTTAGAGCTCCGACAGTCCGAGGAAGATGGGGAGAGATGCAGCTTAAGCGCGTTGTTGAAATGGCGGGTATGCAAGAGAGATGCGATTTTATAGAGCAGACATCTCTTACAGAAGAAGAAAAACGTCTGCGTCCAGACCTTGTAATACATCTTCCTGGAGGGCGCTCTATTGCAGTCGATGCAAAAACGCCACTAGAAGCGTACTTAGCAGCGTGTGAACAAAAAGAGCCAGCTAAACAAAAAGAGCTTTTAGAGCAGCATGCAAGGCGTGTACGTACGCATATCTTAGAGCTCAGCAAGAAATCATATGCTGAAACTCTAGATGACCGCATTGAGTTCGTTGTGCTCTTTTTGCCTGCGGAAGCTTTTTTTAGCGCGGCACTTACTCAAGATCCGACACTTATAGAGCAGGGCTTAGAAAGGGGAGTCATGTTAGCTACTCCTACAACACTCATTGCTCTTCTTAGGTCAGTTGCTTATGGATGGAAACAAGAGAGCATCTCTGAGCATGCAGAGCAAATCAGTAAATCAGGCCATGAACTTTATAAGCGCTTGTCTGATCTAAGTAAACACTGGGGAAGACTCGGTAAGCAGCTCATGCAAACAGTTAAGACCTATAATCAGGCGACAGGCTCACTTGAGTCTCGAGTCCTTCCTGCTGCAAGGCGTTTTGAAGAGCTCGGCGTGAGCTCTACTAAAGGCGGTATGGAAGCAATTGAGCCAATAGCTGAGGCTGCAAGGGTGCTAAGCGCTCCTGAGCTGCAGCTGCAAGAAGAAGGGATTGAGGAAGAAAAGATGGAAGATGAAACTTCAGTGTAATTTGGCTGCTTCTTTCTTTAGATGGGCTTTAGCTGTGGATATAAAAAAGCCTCTCTAGAATTTCTAGGAGGCTTTTTTATTGATATCTCTGCTTTTTACTTTGGGCTAAGCCCTAGTTAAAGCTACTCTGCTGCTATTACAAAGTAGGTCGGGAATGCAAAGTCGTTGTTCGGTCTTGGTACTACCACGAGCGATACTTCTTTGCCTTCTAGGTCTGAAAGATCTACGAGCGTACTATAAAGGTAGGCTACAGCAAGACCTTTTTGCTTAAGAAGAAAGTCACCTGGGCGCGCTGATAGATTACACTCAAAAGCTGCAATTTCACCTGTGAGTCTTGTTGCAGTGAGGCGCTCTTCGTTGTAGAAATCGCTAATAGGCTGCTCAGGATGTTCTTCAGTCCATCCGAGGTAACGAGCGTATTCGATGTTTTTCCATTTGAGTACAGCTTCTGGAGTAGTCTCTATTCTTGCAGGAGACTCTGCTTGAGCAGCAACTGCCTCTAATTTTTCAGAGCGATTTTCAGAAGAGGTGCTAGATGCTTTATTCGAAGGCTCATCATTCACTGTGATGACATCAGCATGCATTTGCTTTTCTAGGAAAGCGACTTTTTTAGCTAAAAAATGCTCTTTTAAACCGTGGAACAGTTCTTCTGCTTTTCTGATGTCAGATTTGAAAGAAGGGTATTCTGAGCGAACCTTTTCTATAATACGCTCTATTTCTTGAATCTGCATCTCTTCGTAGTTTTTTTGCTTCTGCTCATTTATAGCAATATGCAGTGAAACGAAAAGCTCATCTAGGCTCTCTTTTTGAGCGTGGAGATTGTGGATGATCTGAGGGCCTCCTACCTTTTCTACATAGTCTTTAGCTAGGTAAAAATGCACATTTTCAGGAGGAGAGATTTCTAGCCACTTTGCATTAGAGCTACATACTTTGCCATGCACCGTAGTGCCTGACTGCAGTCTTGCTACAATAGGGTCAGAGAGGCTTGGGCCCATGCGAACATTTACGTTTTGAGCTTCTACTACACCATCAAGTACAAAGCTTCTAAAGATGTAGAGAGGTGTATTGGGATTAGGTTGTACAGCGTAAAAGTTTTCAACTTCTCCTACGATAAGTAAGTAGTCGTCTTGGTTAAGCTCGCGCAGCACATGGCTGTCTAGATCAGGAGAAGTGCGAAGACGCACACCCTTTGAAGAGACTTTCCCAGTGAAGGGAAAAGCACTTGTTGAGGGAACATCATAGCTGTTAGCGTATTCTGTTTCCGTAATCGTTTTTTGAAAGTCAGCAGGGTTATTTGCAAAACTTGCGCTTAGTGCTAGTAAAAAAGTAAGGGAAAGGGGAAGTTTCACCGCAACACTCCTATAGTCGTAGATGCATTTAAGCCCAGTGTATGCATTTCGTGTTTTTAATGCCAAGCGATTTTAGGAGAGATAAAATGTCTTAACTTCTTAAGGCGGCTTCTATGTGTGCACATCTGTTTTGTCCACATGTACAACCAACCGGATTGCCTAAGTATACGCTAAAGCTTTCTGTCTCATCGAAAGGGTTTGTGACAGTAAAAACGTTCTCTCCTTCAGCTTTTACATCCCAAGAGCGAAATTGGAGCTCTTCATCTGAGACAGGCGCATCGAGATCTTCAGGCAGATCCCCTAAAGATATGTGCGCCTTGCGGCTCACTTGGCAGTGGAAGCAGTTGCAGTGCGGCTCTGCTTTAGGCATATGTTTTATATCTTCAGACGCAATAGAGTGGAGGACACCTACGACCTTATCTAGAATTTCAGGAGGAAGGTCAGGCATATTTTTCTGCTCAGAAGAGTGTTGCATAAGATCGACAAATGATCCCATGCCTGGGGGCATAGGGATCAGATTCATTGCAATCTCACTATTCAGGCTGATTCCATGAGGCAAAATGTTTGAGATGGATGAATTTGTAGCAATGTTGCCGCTGTCAGCTTTGTCTAAAAATTCCCCATGAGCTGTAAAGACCATGTCTACTAAAGTAGGCGAGGGGTCTGGAACTTCCACCTTAGAGCCATTTTGCATATAGACCATCAAGTATCTTTGCCCTTGTAAAGTCTCTACACACAGGGAGCTTACCTGATGCCATGGGCATGAGATATAAGGGGGGATGCTAAGGACTTGAGCGTTTACTTTCATAAGGATTTCCTCCAAATTTACTTAAGTGCCAAATATAAACCAGTTTCTTTACTATTAAATCTAACTGATTTCTAAGTGCTTAAGTTTTATTTTTCGACTAAATGCTTTTTGAGCTTGTCTTTTCCTCAATTTTACAATATTTATTAGCTTAACGTCAACGAAGAGAGATTAAAAGTTAGCGCTCATTAAAAAAGAGTGCTAATTAGACTTCTTTAAGAAGCTTAAAACCAATAACATGGAGCCATTAGCTCATGGATGATATCACATACGTTTTAGATAGTAATGTCTTACTTTACGATGCCTCAGCGCTATCGCGTTTTGAAAAAGGCACTGTTGTAATCCCTTTACCTGTCTTGGAAGAGATTGATAGTAAAAAAAGAGAAGTTGGAGAAATTGGACGCAATGCGCGTACAGTCAGCAGGAGGCTGCATGACTTCCAAATGGAGATAGGGGGTAACTATGAAAGTGGCATTTGTATCGAAAGTGGGGTGAAAGTCCGTGTGCAAATCTTCCAAAAAAGTGCTGAGCTGAGATTCCCACTTTCTTTAGACTCTGTGCAAGCGAGAACGTTGTTTGTCGCTCACCAGCTGCAAGAGACGGGCCATAAGGTCGTTCTTGTATCTAAAGACTTTGTAATGCGAGTAAAAGCTGAGGCTATTGGCTTGAGCGTCCAAGATCACCAGAGTGCCAAAAGCTCTTTTGATGATTTATGCAGCGGTATACAGCACATCGAACTACCTAAGGTTGAGATCGATAATTTCTATAAAAATGGCCATTTGCCTATAGAAGGCATTGATAGCGCAGCGGCTAAGTATTGCTTGCTGAAATCAGAAGAAGAATCAGATGCACTTGCTCGCTATAACCCTAAAAGAAAACGCTTAGAGCAACTTATTCGCTTACCAAAAAATATTTGGGGCATTACTCCAATGAACCACGAGCAAAGATGTGCTTTAGACCTTTTGATGCGTGACGATATCAAGCTTACAGTCCTTCTAGGGCAAGCGGGTACAGGTAAAACACTCCTTGCACTTGCATGTGGCCTTAGGAAAGTCTTTGATGAGGGGACCTATTCTAAAATCCTAATTAGCCGTCCTATTATGCCTTTAGGTAAAGACATAGGCTATCTGCCAGGAAGTAAAGAAGAGAAGCTCTACCACTGGATGCAGCCTATCTATGATAACTTAGAGTTCCTATGTCAGTCTTCTGATGGAAAGGGTGAAGAAGACAGCGAAACACTTCGCTGGATCACTGAAAGTAAGAAAATTGAGATGGAAGCAGTAACTTATATTAGAGGGCGCAGCTTGCCTAAGATGTTTATTATCATCGATGAAGCTCAAAACTTGACCCCTCACGAGGTGAAAACGGTCATTTCTCGCGCAGGTAAAGGTACTAAAGTGATTTTGACTGGAGACCCTAGTCAGATCGATAATCCTTATCTGGACAGGCACTCTAATGGGCTAACCTATACTATCGAGCAGTTCAATAAGAATCCGATTTTTGGTCATGTATTCTTAGAGAAAACAGAGCGTTCAGAGCTTGCGGCTATGGCAGCAGAGATTATGTAAGTAAGCTATTGCTCTTTGATCGAGGCTCTAGTAGAATGAGACCTAGATACATGCTTGGGGGTGAATTGGTTTCGACCGGTGAACAAAGCAGTAATCGCATGCAGAGGATTCGGTTGGCCTCTTAAAAAAGCCGAAAAAACACAATTGGCAAAAATAGCCTAAACAGCAACGTAGTAACGGGTGTGGATTTCCGCGCTGCTACTACTGCAGCTGCAGCTGCTGCTTAATCTTAACTGATTAGGTAGCCCGGTATCTAGAGATGCGACCATAGTCTTTAGAATACTGTTATTTTCGTGGTGTGATCTGGACTCCGACAGCTCTTAGGAGGCCTTATCGAGATTAAATAGAGCATTTTAGATCCAATCTTGGGGTGCCTTACAAGGGGTCTAAAAAAAAATTTTAGGGTACTAAGCATGTAGGGGTTACTTTGGAGTTTTATTGGGACGAGAGTTCGAGTCTCTCCACCTCCATTTTTTATAAGAAATCTGCTATCTAGGCATAGCCCAAGTTTTTTAGTTATCTTAAAAAATCCTAGGCATGCCTAGGATTTTTTTTATTTCACTAGATTGTATAGGTGTAGTTTTTCATTTCTTTCGATCAAGTTTTGTCTTTCAAATAAAAAATACCATTTAAGCCTTTTATTAACCGTAGTTACCCTCTTTTGCTCTCCTAATTTTAAGTTTTAGGCGTTAGACTTAGCATTTTTGAATTATAATATATCTTTCCAATAAGAAATGTGTTAGTCTATGGGGACTAAAAACAATCACCTATATGAGATTATTCAGATGAGTTTCGAAAATTTACTATTACATCCTAAGGTTCTAAAAGCTTTACAGAAGTCAGGCTATGAGACACCGACAGAGATCCAGGCTAAAGCAATCCCTAAAGCTATGAAAGGCATTGATATCAGGGCTTCTGCTCAAACAGGTACGGGTAAAACTGCTGCCTTTTTGCTGCCTACACTGAGCCGTCTTGCGGACTCTCCTGAAAAGCCAGGAAGAGCTCCAAGAGCTTTGATTTTGACTCCTACACGTGAACTTGCTATGCAGGTTGCAGGTCAAGCTGAGAAATACAGCTGCTTTTTACCTAATATGAAGAGCGTATGTGTAGTTGGCGGCGTCCCTTATGCTGTGCAAGTTCGCAAGCTTAACAAGCCTTACGATATTCTAATAGCGACTCCAGGTCGTCTGATTGATTTCTTAAACCAAGGTAAAATCAAGCTCTCAAAAATTGAAGTACTTGTTTTAGACGAAGCAGACCGTATGCTTGATATGGGTTTTGAAAAGCCAGTTAGAGAGATTGCATCAGCATGCGCTAAACCGAGGCAAACCCTTCTATTTTCAGCGACTTTGCAAGGTGAAGTCATGAAGCTTTCTGATGCGTTCATGACAAATCCCATGGAGATCGTGGTACATGCTGAAAAAGAAAAGCATGAAAACATCGAGCAGAAGCTCTATTACGTCGATCACATAGGTCATAAAAATAGCATTTTAGAGCATATTTTAAGAGGTGAAGATGTAGGTGATGCTATTGTCTTTACAGCTACTAAGAGGCACGCTGATCAGCTTGCAGGAGAGCTTAGAGACAAAGATTTTAGAGTAGCTGCTTTGCATGGTGATATGAGCCAAAATAAACGCACCCGTACGATCAAGCAGATCAAAGAGGGTAGGGTTAATATAGTGGTCGCGACAGACGTGGCTGCTCGTGGTCTTGATGTTCAGTCAATCACACACGTGATCAATTTCGATCTTCCTCAAGCTCCAGAAGACTATGTTCACCGCATTGGTCGCACAGGTAGAGCAGGCCGCACAGGTACAGCTCTTACATTTGCTGCGAATAAAGATGGCGCAATGATGAAAAGAATAGAAAAGTACACAGGCCACAAAATCGATATCGTAGAAATCGAAGGTCTAGAGCCTAGAACTAAGCAACTTTCTCTAGAAGAGCGCCCGCGCAGAGGAAGAGGGCCTGGCCGCAGTCAAGGCTTTGGTGGAGGAAGGCCTGGGTCTTCTAATCAGCCTAAAAGATTTAAGCACACTAAAAAGCGCTTTGAAAAACGTGATGAAAGAAGAGATGATAGACGTGAAGGCCAAAGAAGTTTTCAAGACGGTCCTCGTAGAGACTCTGAGGGAGCTCCAAGGAAGCCTGCACAAGGTTCAAAAGGTCCTTTCCGCTCAGAGTCTAGAGAGTTTTCTAAGCGTTCAGATGGGCCATCTAAAGGTCCTAAAGGTAAATTTGGCGGAGAAAAAAGACACTTTAGGCCAGGTCCTAAAGAGAGAAATCGCCGAAAAGAAAAGGCTTAGTCTTTATTTTGGTTTTTCAAACCACAGAACAGTATAGCTGAATATTAAGCCGCTTGTTTGAAGCGGCTTAACTTTTATTTTAACTTTGCTTTATTTGTTTAACTGTGGTAATATCTGTTTTTAAATTGTTGTTGTAGCTTTATTTTTAAAGCTTTCTTTTTCTAAAAGTTGAGCTTAATTATTAAGGAATTTTGATTTTGTCTGGAATAGTTTCTTTTTCTGGTTTTTGTGCAAATAGTACTTGGCGTCATCGTGCGGGCCTGGCAGTTTCTTGTGCAGTAGCAGTTCTTCCCTGACTTATTCGATCTAATGCCGGAGTGCAGAGCCTATCTACCAGGCTGCTCGGTCGATTTGTAGCTAATGTGATCAAAGAAAGCCCTTTTCCTTTTATTGTTTTTGGTTTTTTTGGAGTTATTTTTTCATGGCCAGAAGTTTCAGCGTCGCCTGAAAAGCCGCCAGCAGAACCATCGCCTTTTGCAAAACTCAATAATATTGAGTTAGATGGAGTAATGTATCACAAAGGAGGGAGGTCTGTTTTTGAACAAAATCCAAGTTATTCCCGGACTGAATATTTCGATTTAACAGATTGTGGAAGGGCAAAAAATGTTCGAGTTAAGCCAATAATAGAGGTTCGTGATCCGCTAACGGGTCATGTTCTGAATTTAGATACGACAAAGGAGCTTGACTTTACAGATTTTAGCAATGCTGAAAATATATCAGTATCGAGCTTGCCTCGTTTAACTAAATTGCGTTTTTTATCTAATATGTTTCCTTATCAATTAAGGAACCTTAAAGCACTTGTTCTTGAAGAACTTCCTGAATTAGTTGAGATTTCATTTTTATCCTTCTTTCTTAAGCGATTGGAAATGTCAAACTGTCCGAAGTTTTCTTTTCAGGGCCAGTTAGATTTTACAAATCTTGATTCTTTAAAGTTAGTCGGTTTAACAAATCTTAAAACTCTTGATTTTTCTCCACTCTGCGATTTAAATCGATCTCCATCTTCTCTGCGCTGCGAAAGCCTTTCGAAGCTAGAGGTAAAAGATTGTAGCTTGGAGCAGCTTACGATCAATCCAGTAAGCAAGCGATATTTATCTTTGCCGAAGCTGCAGTCTTTAGTACTAGGTGGAAATAGCCTTAAAGTCTTAACTATTAGGGCGACAGAGATAGAGCGCTTGGATTTATCTGAATGTCACAATCTTGAGACAATTAATCTATCTGATATGCCAGAGCTTATGGCTTTGAAACTGCCTAAAGGGGTTAAGAGTGTGACTATAGCGCGGTGCAATAAACTTGCAACTATCAACATAGATGTAGATGCCCAATCAGACCTTAACCTTACAAGCCTCAATATAGAAAGCTGTCCTAATTTAGAGTTAAAGCCTTGCCTCGATGCTATTTCAGGGTCATTGAAAGAGTTAGTTCTTAAAGGTAGATTTAAGTTATCAGAAGGCTCAGGCGAGCTAAATTTAAGGGGCTTGCGTGTTCTTAAACGTTTAGAGCTATCTTCTATTATATACACGCATCTAGGAATCCCATCTAACTTAGAAGATGTTAAGGTTACATCTTCTGAAGCATTGACCTCTGTTGTTTTTGCAGATAGATCAAGCTTAAAGGCGCTTAAAAATTGTCATTTAAGAGGGTGTAGACAGCTGCAGATTGTATTTTCAGATCTGTTCGGCAAAGCATTGGAAAATCTTAACTTAGAGTGCTTGTCTATTAGGGACGCTTCTCTTGTGGACATGCTTAGAGAGTGCCCTAATTTAAGCGAAATAGTAATAAATCCAGCCGAGCCTATTGAAGCGGTTCAATCCTCAAATACTATCGATCAAAAGTTACTACAAAAGCTTGATTTAAATAGTTATGCACAATCTTTGCTGTTATCGCTTCCAGATGAAGAGCTTGAAAAACTCTCTTTAGGCATGCTTTCATTATCTGGAATATCTGACTCTCAGACGCTTGAGCGGTTAGGATTACTCAAGCAAATAGATTTGCTTTACTTGCCTGAGTATTCTTTCGATACATTGGATATTTCACATGTTCCTAAAGTAAGAGCAATCGAAGTGCCTTCTGCTCCAAAGGGTTTGCTTTTGAGTATCATAGCTGAGTCTTATGAGATTCAGCTGAAGAGGCTAATTGTAGATGCAGATAGTGTTTAGCTAAATGAGGTTGATTTATCAATGTTATCTTCTTTAGAGGCAGTTCATTTTTATGGTTGCACGGCTAAAGGAAAAGTAACTGTACCAAAGAATTTAGGGATGAATTTTACCTTGCCTTTGCCTGATAACTATGGTGTTTTTCAGAGACCTCCATTTTCTCAAGAAATAGAGGCGGGTCCTCGTTTTATGTTCTTTGTTAAGACTTCGACTATGGTACAAGGTAAGTACTGTTCTGGAGAAGTAGTGAGTCGTTCAAATCAGATAAGAACACATGCATATTTGCAGCAGTCTGTTTAGCCGATAATAAGCCTGAAATGTACAAAATTAAGACCCGCTTTATCTTTTAGAGCGCAGCTTATTGGGCGAATGGACTACATTAAACTTTCCCTATCTAGACTTTTCTTGCTTCTGATGATAGAATACGGACCTTATATTGAGGTATTGCATGCGCGATCTATCGCTTCCAGAAGGAGAGCTTGAGACTCTTAAGTTCTGGAGAGACAAAGACATTTTCCAAAAAAGTCTAGACACTAGAAAAGACTGCCCTCTATTTGTATTCAATGATGGCCCTCCTTTTGCGACGGGCCTGCCTCACTATGGCCATTTGCTGGCCTCTACTATTAAAGACACAGTTTTGCGTTATAAGACGATGCGCGGCTTTTATGTTCCAAGGCGCTTTGGATGGGATTGCCATGGCCTACCTATCGAAAATGAGATTGAGAAAGAAAAGAACCTCTCAGGAGCTTCTTCTATTGAAGAGTATGGGATAGCTAAGTTCAATGAAGCGTGTCGATCTATTGTCATGCGCTATAGTGCTGAATGGAAAAAGACAATCACACGCGTTGGGCGCTGGGTGGATTTTGATCAAAACTGGCACACAATGGATCCAAGTTTCATGGAATCAGTGTGGTGGACATTTAAGGAGCTTTGGGAAAAAGACTTCGTTTATGAAGGCTTTAAAGTGATGCCTTTTTCACCTGCTTTAGGAACGCCTTTATCTAACTTTGAAGCGACTTCTAATTACAAAGAGGTTGATGATCCCTCTATTGTGATTGAGTTTGAGCTAGACTCTGGTGAGCGGGCCCTAGTTTGGACAACAACACCTTGGACACTTCCTGCTAATATGGCGCTTGCTGTGCATCCTGATTTGGAGTATGCGGTTGTAGAGGCTAAGGGCCCTCAATCTAAAGAGTCTCAAGGCAAGAAAAAATACATAGTAGCCTTAGACCTAATAGAGAGGCATTTTGGTGAGCCAAATCAAGCTGGGGCAGCAGGTGTAGCTGAAAAGCCCTATACTATCTTGAAGACTCTTAAAGGAAGTGTTCTTGCGAATAAAACGTATAAGCCTCTATTTAGCTTCTTTGACTTTGAAAAAGACAATGGCGCTTTTAAGATCATTGCAGCGGACTATGTAGGGGCAACTGATGGCACAGGCATTGTTCATATAAGCCCGGCTCACGGTGAAGATGACTTTTACGCAGCTAAAGAAAAGGGAATTCCCCTTGTGTGTGCGATTGACAATCAAGGTATATTTACGAGCTTAGCGCCGGAGTTTAAAGGCCTTTTTGTAAAAGATGCTGATAAGCCTATTATCCGAGCGCTGAAAGATAAAGGGAATCTTTTTAGCCAAAAGACTCTCCACCATAGATACCCTTTTTGCTGGAGGACAGATACGCCTTTGATCTACAAAGCGCATGCGACATGGTTTGTGGCGGTAGAAAAGTTTAAAGACAAGATGTTAAGCGCAAATGAAAAAATCCACTGGACGCCTCAGCATATCCAAAAAGGGCGTTTTGGGAAGTGGCTAGAAGGCGCTCGGGATTGGGCTGTTTCTCGCAACCGCTTTTGGGGAACGCCGATCCCTATTTGGCGCTCAGACGAGGGAGACTTTTTAGTAATAGGCTCAGTTGAAGAGCTAGAAAAAAAGTCGGGTAGAAAGGTTGAGGATCTGCACAGACACTTTATCGATGATATTGAGATTAAGCATGAGGGCAAAACGTATAAACGTGTGCCTGAAGTTTTTGACTGCTGGTTTGAGTCAGGTTCTATGCCGTGGGCTAAGCGCCATTATCCGTTTTCTTCTGAGGAAAATAATAAAGAGTTTGAAGCGCATCACCCAGCAGATTTTATTGCAGAAGGTCTCGATCAGACCCGCGGTTGGTTTTATACGCTCACAGCACTAAGCGCAGCTCTTTTTGATAAGCCACCGGTAAAAAATGTCATAGTAAATGGCATTTTGCTTGCTGAAGATGGCAACAAAATGTCCAAGAGGCTAAAAAACTATCCTGAGCCTGAGATTGTGATGGATAAAAGTGGGGCGGATAGTTTAAGGCTCTATTTACTTGGCTCGCCAGCAGCGCACGCTGATGACATGCGCTTTAGCCAGCAAGGGGTCGAAACGGTAATGCGTCAAGTGCTGATCCCTCTATGGAACGCTTTTAAGTTTTACGATACGTATGCGCAGATCTACAACGTTTGCCCTGAGGGTGCTTTTCAAGATCAAAACAAGAGCAGTAGCGTGGAGATCGATCGCTGGGTGCTGTCAGCTGTAGAGTCTTTAGCTAAAGAGGTAATGGAGGCTCTTGATGATTATAAATTGCCGCCAGCTATTCAAAGCATCACAGTGTTTATTGAGAAGCTCACGAATTGGTATATCCGCAGATCACGTGGAAGGTTTTGGGCAGATGAAGACTCGGAAGATAGAAGATCAGCTTTTAAAACGCTGTATGAAGTGCTTGTCACGACGTGTCAGATCTTAGCGAGTATTACGCCGTTTTTATCTGAGAGGATTTATCGAGCTCTGAAAACTAAGGAGATGCCTGAATCGGTTCATCTGTGTGAATTTCCCTCTAATACTACGAGAGTAGACAGCGAGCTAGAAAAGAAGATGTACCTTGTGCAAGAGATCGTAGGTCTGGGTCATAGCTTGCGTAAGGAAGAGAAAATTAAGGTGCGCCAGCCTCTTGCTAAGGCGTGGATAGTAGCGCCCAAGGGCCTTGAGGCATACTCAGAGTTAATCGCTGAAGAGCTTAACGTAAAAGAGGTTGAATTTACTGAAGATGCTGGAGCTTTTGTGACAGTCTCCCTTGAGCCAAACTTCCGCGTTTTGGGTAAAAAAGTAGGGCCACTTATGAAAGAGGTAAAAGTGGCATTAGCCGAGCTTCCTCCTAAGCAGGTTGAAGCGTTTATACAAGCTCAAAATACCAGTAACGAAAGTCCAATACTTACAATTGAAGTATCAGGGCAGACGCTTGAGCTTACGAGTGAAGATGTCCAAATAAAGCGCACAGCTAAAGGTGAGCTTGCTTCAAAAGCTCAAGGTGTGCTCAGCGTGGCCTATGATACTGAATTAACCCAGGCTCTTTTAGAAGAGGGGTTTGCTCGTGAGTTTGTAAATAAAATCAACACCCTTAGACGCGAGACTGGCCTTGAAGTAACTGACCGTATAGAGATTGTCATTGAAACATCGGCCTCTATTGAAAAAGCGTTTGAAAGCCATAGAGAGTATATTACTCATGAGACCTTAACGATTAAGGTTGCATTTGCCCCTTGCAAAGCTGAAGCCTGGGATTTAGGGGCAGAGTCAGTAAAAATAGCTATTACCAAAGCGGCATATGAAAAAAATTAGCTTAAGCAAAGCCAAGCATCTTCTTATTAAAACGGTTTTGCGCTACCAGAGGCGTAAATCCAAGTTAGGAGAAGGCAGTCGAGAGCAGATAGAAGGGGATATTAAGACTCTTCATAGCTCTTTAGAAACGAGTTATAGAGGTAATACAGAAGAAGCTGCTCAAGCAGCGCATCATTTACATGAGACTGCCGATCGCTTGATACCCAAATCGTTTTTAGAAAAAACTTGGGATGCTGTGGGCGCTATTGTTATTGCACTGGTTTTTGCAATCGCTATTCGCCAGACGTGGTTTGAGCTATATCATGTTCCGACAGGTTCTATGCGTCCGACTATTCATGAACAAGATAACCTTTTTGTCTCCAAGGACGCTTTTGGTATTAATGTTCCTTTAATGCCTGGGCATTTCATCTTTAATGACCACGATCTAAAAAGGCTTTCAGTCATTCTTTTTAGTGGAGAGGGCTTGCCTATTGCCAATAACCACACATTATATTTTTGGCTATTTCCAGGTGTGAAGCAATATGTCAAACGCTTGATTGCTAAGGGAGGCGATACAGTCTACTTCTATGGGGGTAAGATCTACGCTTTAGATAGCAAAGGCGAGGATCTAAAAGAATTAAGAGACTCTTCGTGTATAGAGCGCATCGATCATGTGCCTTATTTATATGCAGAGGGTAGGCAAAGTGCTGTAGGCTCTTATGAGCGGCCGTGTTTTGTTTTTTCTCAAATGCATGAGGCTGTGATGCGCGCTACTGTTCGAGGCTCTTCAACAGTTGATGCAGAAGTATTTGATGGGAAGCGGTGGCGCAGGCCCTCTATAGAGCCTAAAGATGGGTATCCGACTCAGTACCGTGAGCTTTGGGGTCTTGGAAACTATGCAAAAGCGCGTCTTATTGAAAAAGGGGATAGCTTAGCTCTTAAAATTTATACGCTTCCAAATCTTGTGCAAAGCGCTTGGAAAGTGAGCTACGCAGGCCATGTGCCTTATCCGACTCTTATCATGAACGCATCAGAAATTGAGCTTGACCCCAAGCATATCGATCACCTTATGGATACGATGTACACAGCGCGTTTTGTGATAGAAAATGAGAAAGCTTCAAGCTATGACTATCAAGGCTCGAAATCTTCTTTTGCCCCCAGGTTCCCTGGGGCCCCTGATGGCACTTATGAATTTTACTACGGCAAGCTGTATCAGGTGGGTTTCATGGGAAATCTAACAGAGCTCAAAGCCCCGCACCCTTTGCTGAGTCGCTCAAAAGAAAACGTCATGCGCCTTTTCAACCTGGGTGTGAGCTTTAACACAGAGGCTGGAAAAGAGGATAGTGGGCAAATTCCTATGCGTTTTGTCTATTTTCAAGAGGGCGACCTCTACGTTATGGGAGGAAAAGTCTTTGATAAAGAAGATGAAAAATTGCAAGACTTTGTCGTAGCTCAAAAAGAGCGCGCCAAAAAAGAGGGTATTGCCTCTGCATTTTATCCTTTTATCGATCCAGGGCCTCCAGTAGACAGCGCAGGCAATATTAAAAAAGAGTTTATCAAGAGCTTTGGCTTAAGAATTCCAGAAGGGCACATGCTCGCTTTAGGGGATAACCACGCTATGTCAGGAGACTCACGGGCGTTTGGTTTTGTGCCTAAGAAAAATGTAAAAGCAAAAGCTGAATTTACTTTTTGGCCAAAGTCTAATATCGGCCCTTTGCCTCAGCCTGCATCTCCGCTTTTCTCTATGACAAGAATCATTGTTTGGATCCTCGCTATTTTAGTGATCACAGCGCTCTACTTTATAAGGCGCATACGTCATAAAAAAGCGATTGATATTATCAAACGGGATTTTTCTTAAAGGTATTTGTGGAGAAGGTTACAGCGTTTTTTGTTGAAGTTTCTTAGGAGACTCTACTCCTGATCCTACATAAAGCGTCTGCACTCGCGCTTTTAAAGCGGCATGCCGCACTTCAATCCAGTAGGGCAGATAACTTAAGGTGGCTTTATTCTTTGAAGCTTTTTCAGGTAGATAGATCTCTATGAGCTGATTTGATAGCTCAGAGTTGTCTTTCGGCCATCTAGCTCTATAAGCTTCAAATTTTTTAGAAAGAAGGTCTACTCCTTCGGGTATGGGCGGCTGCCAAAGAGCTTTAGGCATTAGATCGTCCGAGCCAGAGCTTATTCCAATTTTTTTACGCTTATCAGATGAGAGTTTTTCAAAGTTAAGATTGAATAGTATGGATAGAAAAGAGCCGGCCTCATCTGTGCTTAAGTGCGATTTTCTTACAAAGCAGTATGCTTTTTTTGCATGGCATTTTTTTAGGTCAATTTGGGTGAGGGTCCACGAAGTGTGTCCCGGGGCATTTTTCAAAAGCCACTCTTGCCAATCTTTAGGTTTGGAACTTAGGGGAGCTGAGACTTCTTCTAGGACGAGGTTTGTTTTTTCATTTAGAGCGATACGTGTAAGTGTAAAGCTTTTTTTATGTCCAAAAACAAAACAGTCACCTTCTTTAGCATGGACGAGCTCCTCTCCAATCTTAAGAGCATAGCTGGAGGGATGAAAAGAAAAGAGCAGGCTTAAAAAGATAAAAAAAAGAGCAAGCTGTTTCATAGATTAGGTCAAAAGTAAAAAGTGTTTAGACAAAGATTATCATATTACCTATCCGCTTACTAGCGCAAAAAATCATTTTTAAAGCATACTAAGAATATAAGTAGATAAGGGTGGAATGTTTATATGGTAAAAAACCTGGTTTGGCTTGTGTGCATCCCAGCTTTTTTACTTGCAGCCCCTGAGGGGATGCAGGTAGAAAGTGGGCAGGCGAGCTTGCAGCAGGTAGGTCCTACTACCTATATTACTACTGAGACTCCAGCAACTTCTTTGCAGTTTAGCTCGTTTGATATAGCTAAGCATGAAGGCGTACACCTTCAGCAGCCAGCTGCCAGCTCAAGAGCGCTGTGTCGTATTAATAATGCAGCGCCTTCTCAGATTGATGGGAGCCTGGCCTCTAATGGGATTGTGTACATTGTGAATCCTGCAGGTGTAATTTTTGGGCCTACAGCGACTGTGAATGTAGCAGGTCTTATAGCGGCAGCCTCTAACCTTTCCAATCAAGATTTTTTGAATCAGATCGATCGTTTTACTCAGAGTGCTGGCACAGTTTTATTTCAGGGAAAAGTTGTTGCCAAGTTTGTTTCTCTTGTGGGTGCGCATGTAGCCAATTCTGGCATTATTCAAGCAGATGATGCGGTAGCTCTTGCTTCTGGAGACGAAGTGATTTTAGGTAAGCAAGGAAGTCATGTTTTTGTGTCAGGTATTAGCTCCAAAGGCCTTCAGCTTTCAGAAAGGCCAAAGGGAGCAGGTGTGCATCATTCAGGATTGATTAAAGCGAAAAAAGTCTCTTTAGGAGCAGGTGACTTGTATACACTTGGAATTCATGAAGCAGCAGCAGGTAAAATTGAAGCAGAGCATATTGATGTAATGGCACTGAGTCATGCAGGCTTAAATGCGACAAAAGAAAAGGTTCACTTTGAAGGAGATCATTTAAGCGCTCAGAGTATGAGTATATCTGCATCAGAAGTGAATGTGGAAAATCCTAAGATAAATCCGAACCAAGCACTGAATATTGATGCGGATCAGATTGGTATTCAACGGACGCTAGATGTTCATTCCTTAAACTTAAAATCTTCAGGAGATATTCACTTAGGCAAGGTGAAAGCTCAAGGAGCTATTGCTCTAGATGCAGCTGGAAGCTGCACTGTGACAGCGCCACTGCAAGCAGACTCTCTTCAAGTGCAAGCTAAGCAGTTTGTTTTTCCAGGAGACATCAAGACTTCTCAAGGTATTGATCTGAGTGCATCTGTTGATTTGGAGGGGCGCGATCTTAATCTTACGAGCGCTTTTGTGCGTTTATCTCAGATAAGTAATGCCCAAAACTTGCGAGTGAATGCTAAAAATATCTACCTGAATAACTCAATTCAGGCTCAGGGTACGCTTTATTTTTCGGGGAATGTAATAGTAGATTCGCCTTTTCCAGTCTCTCTTGGGGCAACTGATATTGTATACACTGGTGATCTGCAGATAGGTGCAGTAGGGGTTACTATTGGAGACAGTACTACGAGTAGTATTTCATTTTTGAAAAATGTTTATAGTTTCTTAGATATTTTTGGGGATTTATCTCTTGTAACAAGTCGCGCGGGGACTATAACAACTCTAGGAAACTTTGGGACAAATGATGCGGGTGACCCTGGCCTTCTTTTGGGAAATATTACAGTTTCACAAACAGCAGTCGTTGTACTTGATTTTTCAGTGGGCACTTTTTCTATTGAAGGAGGCGTTGATGCACGAAGCTTTACCTTAAATGCAACTTCGGGTTCGGCCTCTTTTAAAAAGCATATCAGCACGAAGCTGGAAGAGGCAGATGGAGGCAATGTAGTCATTGCTACATCAGGGCCTATTGAAGTCCATGGGCATATCAACACGTCTTCTCCTAGGCTATCAACTTCTTTAGAAGAAGGTAGTGCTGGCGGGATTGTGTCCTTAATTTCTACAGGCTCAGATGTGACTGTGCATAATATCGATACGAGTGGAAGCTCTGGAACAGAGGCTGGGGGATCAGCGGGTGATATCACGATTAAGGCGAGCTTTGATCGCACATTTGAGCGTACGATGACTTTTAAGCCTAAAGGAAGAATATTTCTTAAGGGAGAATATATTACAGCGCTAGGAGGTTCAGGCGGGGAAGAGAGCACAGCTGGGGAAGATGGCAGTGTCTATTTAGCGCGCACTGCCTCAGATGCAAGCTATCGTCAATATTTCCCTGATCGCGCAACTATTTGTGGTAGTTCAGAGGGTTCAAACCTCACTATTCAGGCTAAAGATATTGTGGTTGCTCAAAATGAAATATGGACGCAACTAGGAGATTTAACTTTAACAACATCGCGTAACATATTTATAGGAGATCATATAGCACTTGGAAATATGACTTTGTCTGCGCAAAGGTTTTATATCTTGCGTCATGGTGGGGGCAATATTATTTTATCTAATGGAGAAAGGGGGCAGGCTCCGAGTGTTCAGGCAACAGCAGGCAGAACCCTTACCCAAACCGGGCTTGTGACTTTTGCTGGCACAGGGACAGGAGATTTTATAGCTCAGTTTTTAGGGTTTAATGGCATGCAGCTTCTTCAGATGGAAAGGCTCTTGCTTTTTAATGGAGAATTGCTTGATTTCAATGTAAATTTAATTCAGTCGATGACGCCTAGTATTGCCCCTGTTTTGCACAGTCCAAGGTCACTTGTGAACCATTTGGATTTTTCCCCTAAGCTTACCAATGCAGAGGCAGCTCCTTTAGGTATTTTAGCAAAAATGATTGAAAGTGATCTTTCATCGCTTGCACCCAATGAGATGCATGCTTGGCATGCCCTTCGTGATGAGGTGCTCCAAGATAAAAATCCTATGGAAGGTGCAATCAATATTTATGAGAGAAAGGCTAGTTTAGGCCTTTTTGATCCCAATCGTTTTATTGATGGACTTAGTATGAATAAACGTGGAAAGAGGGCGCTTTCTTATATAGACAAGGTATCAAGTCTTCTTGAGGGAATTCGTGGTGTAGGTGCATCAAAGAGCAAGTGGATCACATACTTGATTAATCGTTTTACAAAGCCTCTTAATGTAAGTGAACATAACTGGGATGACATCCGTAAAGTAGCTACCTACAGATCTGAAAAGGCAAAAGCTTATAAGCTTAAGCGTGGGAGAGTAGCGTTTTGAAGAGGATTTTTTTTCTAATAGCGATTTCTCTTTTAGCTAGTACAAGCGCTACACCAATATCTTGGAGTATGCGCCCTAAAAGGCCTAAGAAAATAGAGGCTCCTGTAAAAAAAGAGGTGCTCGTAGATGGCATGGCTTTTGAGCCTTTGCCAATTTCTTTGCACTATGAGCACGAAGCGCCAGGACTAATTTCCATTGAAGATCTAATGGAGGTGCCTATTGAGCTTATGAAAACCTCAGATGGAGGCTATGCGCGTGCGCGTGATGAAGAGGTAATAGTGACTATGAGCTTAGGCGAGCTTAATCAATTGCCTGCTACAACACCCATTTATGCGAGTGCTTTAAAATCTATTTCAGAGACTATTGGGCGCTATGCGTATGAGAGAGGGTATATTGGATATTTTTTCACAGCGGACCTTGATCAGCTGATGAAAAACCAAAAAGGCTCCCATAAAACAGATAGCTTTTGTCCTTCAGGTGTGAGTATTGAAATTACGAATTCCTTTTGTGGTAAGGTCCGTACCCTTGCCTCAGATCGTGCGCTTAATGGGCCTATAGTTGATGGAGATCGCTATGCGTATATTCGACATAAATCTCCTGTGAAAGCTTCAGAAGGGCAGTTCACAAAAAAGAGTATCTTGCGCCAAGACAAGCTTGATAGCTATGCGCTTTATCTCAATCGGTATCCCGATAGGAAAGTCGATATTCACATCCATCCCTTAGATGATCCCAGTATGATGAGCGTAGATTATATTATTACAAGAAAAAGACCTTGGCATGTTTATGTCGGGGCTTCAAATACAGGTACACGAGCTACTGGCAAATGGATCGAGAGTGCAGGCTTTATCCACACGCAAGCTATCGCTACAGATGCTACTTTTCGAATTGATTACTCGACAGCTGATTTGGGGAAGTTTCACTCGGTAAAAAGCTCGTACGATTTTTCTTTTTTCAGGCTTCACCGTACTCGGTGTAAGATTGACGTAGCTTATAATTTCTTTTCATCGACTCAGTTAGGCTATCCCAATAGCGACTTTAGAGGGCGGCAGTATGCGATAGGAGCCAACTGGACGACGAACTTACATCAAAACGAGCGTTTATTTATAGATGGATCTTTAGGTGCGAAGTACCGGATGATTGAAGTTAATAACCTTGTTACAAGTGTCAACAGTCACTATGTTCGCTTTGTCACCCCCCGTCTTGGCTGTTTAATAGAAAAGAGCACTCTTGCTGGATGCTTTCACGTTGATGCGGGTTTCAATACAAATATTAATGGTTTTTTGGTAGGAGCTCGAGGCGGGGCTCAAAATTTAGGGCGCTCTCAAGTCGACACGAGTTGGGTCTACTTGGACTGGGGCGCTGATCTTAATATTTTTTTGGATGCTTTAGGAGATAATCCAAGTCCACCTTTAGCTCATGAACTGCGTTTTAGGACAAAGGGGCAATGGGCGTTTAATTTTCGTTTGATTCCCCAGCTTGAAGGAGTTTTAGGGGGTTTTCACTCTGTAAGAGGATATCCTGAAAGTTTCATAGCAGGCGATAGCGTAGCAGCAGCAACTTTAGAATATCTATATCACTTCCCCAGAAATTTTAAGCCAAACCCTCACCCTAGAGTGCGAGTGTTCCACAGGCCTTTCAAAGCGGCCCCTCGTTTTGTGGGCGATCGTCCCGATTGGGACCTGATATTTCGTAGTTTTTTAGATATCGGAAAGTCTCATACGAATAAGAAGCTGAGTGAATTTGATGCAACTCTTATTGGAACGGGAGCGGGTTTAGAGCTTGCGATACTAGATTATCTCTTTATACGGGCAGATCTTGGTGTTGCAGTTAGAAAAGCAATCAATGCAAATTCTACTTCAGGTGTAGAAGCTGAGCAGGTCATGCCAGGTCATGCACGTCTTCATGTCAGCGCAACATTGATGTACTAGTAGCAAATTTTTCAGGTTGCTTTTAGTGTTCATTTTTTCTCTATCTAAAGCTGCATTTAGCGGGCGTGCACTCGGTTAGGTTTGTAAAAATATGATTATACGTTTAGTTTATTAAAAAGTTTATTTTATTTAATAAAAAAATAAGTATTGTTTTATTTATTTATATTTATGTTTATAAAGGTGTCTTTTAGGATTTGGAATAAATTAAAAAAGGTACTTTATGGCTTCATTTACACCCAATGCACAAGGCGTTTCAGGATTACCACCGTCTCAACCTATCCTACCATCTATGGCACCTCTAGTTTTTACGCCCCAGCAAGAGGCATATATTCGATATATGCTAGATCAAACTGTGCACGCAGCTCTCCAAGGTCAAACTCAAGTCTCACCGCCAAGAGGTTGTCGTACGGCAAGGTCAGCGAGTATGAGTCCTTTGCGAGGAGATCGTGGGCAAAATAGAGCATCTCCGATGGGCACAAGACCTATAAGGGGTATTAGATTGCATTTAGAAAATAGTTCTTCCAATCCAACACATGGTGATTCAGCAGTTGGGTCGTCATTAGCTGCGCAAGCAGATGGGATGGGGCAAGCAGTATTGCAACCTGAGTTGTTCGCGCGCCCTCATACCCCTGAAGGGGGTGTTCTAGATCTTGAAGCTGCTTTAGCTATTCAAGAGAGTATAGCAGCAGATCAGCAAAAAGCAGTCCTAGATGCAAGAAATGTACAAGAAACCTTAGATGCCCTAGATCCTCAGGAAGTAATAGCTCTTGCTAGAGCTATTTGTGGAGTTGAGAGGCAGAGCTTAAACGAATGTAAAAGAATTTTATGTGATGAAAATGCCTTTGAAGCTTTTGAGATTGACTTTGAAAAGCAGCCGATTTGTCTAAAGGCTATAGTAGACCTTATGCCAGGCGAAAGATCTAATGTAGATAAAGCGGATCGCGTTTTATGCTATTTTTATCATATGTTCTCTGGGGCTAAAGAGATTAATGCTTCAGGGTTAGGTTTTGAAGAGATGCCGCAGATGATGGCTTGTTTTCCTTATTTGCAAAAAGTTGACCTTTCTTATAATCGGTTAACAGCTGTTCCTCGGCTTTTAGAAGGTCAAGGTAGCCCTTCTATCTTAGACTTGAGCAATAATCAGATTGCAGATTCTTTATAACCCTTGGATCTTCCTGGAACAGAGATTTTAGATTTGGGTTATAACGCTTTACAAAATATTTCTAGTTTTAAATTAGATGGTGGAAATCGCTCTCTTAGAATTCTAAATCTTGAAGGTAATCGTATTGAATACACTGTTGGTATAGGGCAGATGCAAGGTTTGGAGAGATTAGATTTATCAAGTAATCAGCTTACTGGGCTAGATCTTCCTTTAGGTGTGCGTTTTGAAAAAATGAAGTCATTAAGTTTAGTTCATAATCCTATTACCCATTTTCTTCCTCAAACTTTTAGGGGACAAATGCCAGCGATTAAAGAATTTTCATTCTCTGCAGAGGGTCCACAGGCTTTAGAGACTCAGATGGCTATTTTAGACAGGGTTGGGTTGCCAAGTGTGCTCAATGAAAGCTATTTAGGTAATCAGGTCTATCTGCAGTTTGCTACTGATAGGCGCTATGATCAAGGCCCTTTAGAAGAAGTATATAGACAAAGGGATTATTCATTACCTCCAGGGACATACGAGCAAGCTGTATTGCCTGATGGGACTTTAGTAATTCGGTATAACGCTTAGGAATTTTATGACAACAACTTTGAGTCCATTTAAAACAAATTCAGATGTTTTAGCGACACAAAATGCAGGGCGCAAGCGTGAGGCATCGGCGGTGTGTGAGAATCCTTTGAAAAAGAGATTAGCTTGTACATCTGCTAATGGATTGCCAGTATTAATTAGGGATTCTACAGTCACAGACGTAGCAAGTGCTATTTTATCCCCAGAGGTCTCTTTAGACGATTATTTTAGTAGTAGGAGTTCTCTGAGCGCAGATGATGGCATGTGGTTGACTCAGGCTGATCCCGATAGGGCTATTTCAGAGTCTGGCAGCTCGAGGGGGTCGCATACAGCCTCTTATCATGGATCGCCACAATCCGCTAGACTTCTTTTGGATACTTCAGAAGAAGAGGGTAGTTTGCATCTTGATAAAGGAAGTGTCGAAAATCTAGGAGTTGGAAGCGCTTCTGATCGGCTTCAGGATTGGCATAGTCGGCTTGAGGAAGATCAGTTGTCTTTTGGATCATCATCGAGCCAAGATGCTCGAGATATGGAGGAGCTGTTAGGTCTTTTAAGTGGAGAATTTGTATCTCCTCAGCCGCGAGCACCTGATGATGTCGAAATTTTGTCAGGAGCTACTCCGACGCTTGATGCAGATGGTGTTATCATGCGTGATTCTCAAGGAAACCTTATCTTAAATTCAGGACATGCTAAGCCGTTCAAAGTCTTTGTATAAGGCATTAAAGCAATAAAATTGGGTTAGCTTTTTTAAAATTTTAATTTGCTGAAAGTTAATTTTTTAATATTAAATTGCATTTTTTTTGATTAAATATATTTGTTTATATCCATTTAATATGATTTATATTTAAATTTGGCATTTAAAATATTAAACCCTAGGAGCCCTATGGCAGCGATTAGCAGCCCATCATCCCAAAATCCACATTCAAGCCCTGTGCATACTTTTAGAGCGCCACGACATTTATCAGCATCAGCTCAAAAAATTTCGCGTCGGGCTTCAGAAGTAGCTCAAGGGGCTTTACGATCTCCAAGATGCGAGGGAAAACATATAGGTAAAGCTGGGAGATTTTCTTTAGGGTCAGGAAAAGAAAATAAAAGACTTTCACCTCTTAAGCGGCCTTCTAAAAGAAGAGAGTCTCTAGGCTCCCAGTCTTCTAAAACGCCTTCTAGGAGGAGCTCTATGGGTAGCACTAGCTCAGGTAGTCCACTGACCCCGATGATTACGCAAAATATTTTTCGTCAGATGACACCTATACCTCCCTCTCCTGGGTTGTCACAAGGGGAGGCTTATTCATCAGAGGCAGCCTCTAGCCTACAAGGAACACCTACAGCTTCTTATCATGGAACACCTACAGCTTTTGATAGATTGCAATCAGCCCTGTTTGATCGAGAGCCTTGCTTTCACTTGCGTTTTGCGAATCCATCAGAATTTTCACCGAGCGAAGAGGCTGCGAATATGGAGGAGCTTTTAGGTCTTTTAAGTGGAGAATTTGTATCTCCTCAGCCGGCTGAACCTAATGATGTTGAAATTTTGTCAGGAGGTACTCAGATCCTTGATGAAGAGGGCGCTATCATGCAGAATTCTCAAGGAGAGCCTATTGTGCATCCCCAAGAATTTCGATAGTACACAATAAACGCTTAGCGCAAAACCCCTATATAAGTTTAAAAAGACTTGAAATAGATTTTTCAAGTCTTTTTATTTGTTTTAAGTTCGTATTTAGTTTCATTTTATTTGATAAAATTAATGTCCTCTATTAAAAGAAAGAAGGGGGACAATAGCTGTGAGTATGTTATCGGGGCTGGGATCTTTTGATCCTAATCGTCATAGGCTGACGTTAGATTTTAAGACAGTTGATAAGTCTTCAGCAGCTTCAGGTGAAGGATTTATACCTGATGATCTTGCTATAGCGCTTAAGGAGTATGTTAAATCTGCAAGTGCGGAGCAAAGAGATGCTTTAGAAAAAGCAGTCAGTGAAAGCCCTGTTTCAAAAAAACGTATCACAGCACTTAAAAACTGCATTAAAGCGCAAAATCCTAAAGAGTATAAGAAGATTCGCGACGTTTTTGTTGCTTATGCACAAGGAGCGCAATCTTCTTCTAAAAGTTTAGGTAAGGCTTCAGCTCCTAAAATGGAAGCAAGTGCTGCTCTGCCCGAGCTGCCAGATCTTCCAGGTTTGGATGATTTTTCTCCCAAACCTACAGCGCCTAAAGTATCTGCTGAGCAAACGCTTCAAATACAACAGCTTGTTACAGAGATCAATACGGCGTTTGGTTCTGAGCTAAAAGCTATAGAAGATATAACACCAGCAGAGATTAAAGAATTTATGCCTGTTGTAGTCGCTAGCTTAATTTCCAAAAAAGAGCCTTTTAGCGAAGAGTCTATTCATAAAGCAGCTCAGTTTATTAAGAAATATCCTGATCTTGTAGCTGATATAGACCCAGCTTTAAAAGAGCATTTCATAAATACATCGGACGTTCTTAAGTCAGGTGTTTTTACAAGAGCGCAAGAGACTTCTTCAGGAGGAGTCTATATGGGCGCGTACCATGGGCAGACTCGTGTTGTAGTAAAACCAAGAAAAGAAGAGTACCTAGCGCCTTATAATCCTAGAGCATCTTTTATAGTTCCAGGGCGCCCTCCAATAATAACGAGAGGGCCTTTAGGCTCACCTGTTCGCAGAGGGAATTTTTCAGGAGATGCCTCTTTGCGTGAACGTGATGCTTACGTGACAGATTATCAGGATGGAAATTTTTCAAAAACGCCTCCTACATTTCTTGTGGCTATACACAAAAGAGGGCCCATGATGTCTGAGGGTGGAGCTCTAAAAGAGTGTAGTGTACAGGCATTTGTTCCAGGGCGTACCCCTAAAAAAGAAGACCTCCCAAAGCTTGCTCAAGCAAGTTTAGAAGCTATTGTCTACGCTGATATTGATGAAGGCAATGCAGATAGGCACCTAGGAGGTAACCTTTTTATGTTGCCAGATGGGAGTGTTCAACGTATTGATCAGGGTATGACGCGAGGCATTACAGCTGATGAGTGTAAATTTAGCTGGATAAGTCTGCCTCAAGTAGCGCATCCAATGACAGCTGCTACCCGTGATAAAATAGCAAATCAAAACTTAGGCCTACGTCTCATGTGTCTTAAGGATCTGGGGCTGCCAAAAGAAGCCATTGAGCTTGAGCGTACAAGAATTTTATTGAAAAAAGAGGCAGCGGCAGCTGGATTGACTTTTTTTGATATTGGGGTTATAATGCTCCCTATACCTGGGCCTAGTGGGAGCATAATTTGCGAATTTCGAAGCCTTTTAGAAAGAGGCAGAGCTTCAGGTGGTGTTGAAGGTGAAATAAAAAAAACAGTAGAAAATATTCAGGGCTGGAAAAAAAGTGTTGAGAAATTGCACGAAGCGAGAAATAAGGCCGCTTTTGATAAGCATATAAAGGATTTATCTGTGAGTCACCCTTATCTCGCCCATATACTGAGCAAACATATCCAGTTTTTAAGAGGCAAATTATGACACATATAGCTAGATTGGTAGACGCAAGCTACTCACCGCCAAAGCCTTTGGTTACTGTGGACTATGATACCAATAAGGTGAAAGTCTCTAAAGTTGGGCAACAGGCACTCATTCTTCCAGATGACCCTATACAAGGGCAAGCTCTATTACACCCCACGAAAAGCATATTTGTAAGCCCTGGAGAAGAGGGGTATGCAGATCTCTTTACTACTTACGTGACACTTTCGCTTCTGCCCGCTCACAGTGAATGGAAGTGGGAAGAGGTAAATGCTTAGCAAGGCACTTCTAAATCAGAAGAAGGCCAGCCGTCTTGTAAAAAGACGCCATCTTTCATAAAGACCTCTCCATCCGCTTTAATTGTCCCGCCTTTTCTAAGATCACACACCATATCCCAATGAAGACCCGACTCATTACTGTTGCCAGTCTCAGGATAACCCGCTCCAAGAGCTAGGTGAAACGTGCCCCCAATCTTCTCATCAAAGAGGGTGTTTTTTGTATAATCTGTGATTTGGAAGTTAGTTCCAATAGCAATTTCTCCAACTCGCTTAGCGCCCTCATCTTGCTCGATCATAGCTCTTAGAAAGGCTTCATTTTTAGAAGCTTTGATATTGACTACTTCACCTTTTTCAAAGGTAAGCTCAACATCTTCAACCTCTTGGCCATTGTGCACTGCAGGGAAAGAAAAACGCACAATACCATTCACGCCGCCATCAGGAGCATTTAGGTTAGGGCCACTAAAGACCTCTCCATCAGGGAAGTTACACTTACCGCAGCAGTTTACCCATTTCATGCCATCGACATTCACGTGAAGATCTGTGCCATTTGCAGCTTGAAAGTGGAGCTTTTTGACTCCATTAAGGTAGTCTACAGCTTTTTGCTGACACGCTTCAATCTGCTTCCAGCAAGCAACAGGGTCGCTGCGATCCAAATACCCTGCTTTAAAGACAAAGTCTTCGTACTCACGAAGGCCCATTTCAGCATCTTGGGCTGAAGAAGGCGTTGGGAAAAGTGTGCCGCACCACCTAAGATCACCTGTAGCAGAGCGGTTCATAAAAACAGATGAAATCTCTTTGCGAGCGCTAGAGGCTTTAGCTAGCGTCTTTAAATTCACTTTAGACATTGCCTTAGTGTTAGTCTCCGCCCAAAAAGCAATTCGGGCATCGATAGTCTCAATGGCAAAACGGGCGATAGGAGAGACGTATTCTAGCTGCTCGTCTGACGCGCACTCAAAGAGGATTTCTTGAAAAATCTGAGGAGCCATCCTTAAGTCGACATGGGCGCCAGAGCGGACAAGTTCCTCGTAGACAGCTTCAATTAAAGGCATAGCTACAGGGTCAGACTGCAATTGCACAAGCTGGCCAGGCTGAATTTCACAACTGTAATGAACGAGAACTTTAGCAAGTTTATCTAGATAGGGGTTTCTCATAGGGGTTTCCTTGGGCTATTAGAATAGTTTTTACCTTTATAATGTTTTTTTTACCCTTAAGTCAAATTTTTGATATCAAAATTAGGCATAAAATATCCAAATCGCTATCTTGAAGAAGTAAGCGGGAGGCGCATATATGCATAGGGTAGTGCAAGCAGGGGCTGCTATTTTAGTTCTTGTCACAGGTTTTTTTGTAGGACAAGTACATGCTGGTGAAGAGGCTTTTTCAGGTAGCCACTCTCCAGGAAATCAGGCAGATATAGCACCTGTACACTCTATACCCGAAATTGAAGGTGCCCTTTGCCCTGAAGACTCTGTAGAAGAGATCGAAAAGACAGCTTCTAGTAAAGATGAAGAGATTGAACGTCTAGAGAGGCTCAAAGAGTACTACGAAACCAATATCCGCAGGCTTTCTCGTACAGCTTGGCGCTTAGAGTTCAAAGACCCAGGGTATTCTCGCATTCTAGATGAGAGAGTAGCTCAATTGCAAAGAAAGCTCGATGCTGTCAATAAGCAGCTGGCTGAAAAAGGGGTGAAGAGCTCTTAGGCTTTTTCTTTGATACAAGGCATTTAGAATAGCTTGTTCAAAAAGACAGGATAGATTCAACTAAGTTATAAAGCTTAATATGTCATAAACATAGAATCAGCTAAAATTGGGAATAACTTCTTAGTCTTCTGAATCTCGTATAAAATTAGCTTTTTCTTCGGGACGTATAAACCAGTGTAAAAAGCCGCAGTTTTGACAGCTGTAGCAAGGAGCGCTGTAGTTCCAAAAAGATATTCTAAAAAGCATCAGCCAGCTAGTGGTTAAGAGGCCTTCTCTTTTACTAAATTTTTCATGGCCACAATGTGAGCATTTTAGATTTTTATCCTTAATAGAAACAGTAGCATGAACAGGCTCTTCCCAGATCTTGCCTAACTGTTTTTTCTTTTTTAGGATTACAATAATAAGTGAAATAACACCTATTAAAACAGTAACAGCCAGTTCGCCGAATATTTTTTTGTCCATCTTGAAATCCTATTTAGCAAATATAAGCATCTTAAAATGAAATGGGGCAAACTGGACTTGAACCAGTGACCGACGGGTTATGAGTCCGTTGCTCTAACCAACTGAGCTATTGCCCCTAGAAAAAGCTTAATCTTATCATTAAAGCGCAACAAAATCAATCTTTTGCAAATAGGATCTTCCTAAAAAAAAAGACTTTTCTTTAGAGTGAGGCCAGGGGGTACCTTTTGTGAAATTATTACCACTTTGCTTATCTACGTTGTTCATGCTTGGTTTTTCAGGGGCTGTGAATGCTCAAGAAGTCCCACCTAATATAGGGGGATTTGATCAAAGCTCTTGGAAAGATGTGCCAGATTCTAAACTAGAAGGGTATATCCAAGCTCTTTTAGATTTGCACTTTTATGAGTCTCAAACAGATATACATATTAAAGGCCACTCAGCTTATCTCTCGAATTTGCCTAAAAACCAAATGCTTGCCGATAGTATTAAGGCTTTTGTTAAAGATTTTCCGGGCATAGAGAAAGTTGTTG
Source organism: Chlamydiia bacterium (assembly GCA_041688145.1). Lineage (GTDB taxonomy): Bacteria > Chlamydiota > Chlamydiia > Chlamydiales > JAAKFQ01 > JBDNIV01. The sequence goes on from JBDNIV010000003.1 coordinate 29,353, forward strand.
TTGTAAAAACTCCAGGATCTAGATCAGATGGACTGCCGGGTTTAAAAGAGCGTAAAGCTAAAAAGAAGATTCGTGGCCTCTGGTTTCCCCAATCTAACGTTTTATTCCAACCCTTAGTGGCAGACCCTCGCCAAGTGACCTACTCGTTAGGTTACCGGATGGGAGATCGCGTTATGGGCAAAAGAGCAGCTGAGGTTTCATTTGGAGATGACTTCCCTTTATATAGATGGCGCAATGTGTGGAAAACAGGAGCTGATTTGCAATTTGGTGTTGAAGCGGGCGTTTGGTGCGTTTTTAGCTATGAAGAAAAAAATGGAGCTGTTACTTCAGATCAGTTCGCTGAGCTAATGAATAGTGATTTTTATGCAGGCCTTCCTCTGACATATGCTATAGATTCGTGGGCTTTTCGCCTGAGGCTCTATCATATCTCTTCACACCTTGGAGACGAATACCTTGTCAATCATCCAGCCTCAATTCCTACACGGAAAAATCCGAGTAAAGAAGTTCTTGATTTTGTGGCTTCTTACCAGCTTACATCGTCTATTCGCCTCTATGCAGGACCTGGATGGGTGATGCATAGTGATAAGACATACCCTGTAAAACTATGGCATTTCATGTACGGTTTAGAATGCCGCTTTGCAGGGTTTCGCAGTGAATACCACGGCCTTTATGGACAGCCTTTTTTGGCGATGTTTTTTAAGAATGATCAGGAATATAAATGGGAATTCGAGACTTCATATTCTATTGGTTACGAATGGAGCAAACTTCAAGGCATTGGTCGAAAAGTGCGCCTTTATCTCAACTACCATCACGGCCACTCTTTAGAGGGACAGTTTTCTAGAGAAAGAACGCAGTACGCAAGCGTTGGGTTTTCTTATGGATTTTAGAGCCTAAAGATAGTAAAGAATACGGTCAAAAACACTTAATAAGGTAATCTTTTATGAGCATAAAGCCAAAATACTACTTCATTGTAGTCGCTATTGTTGCGGCCTTTTCAGGTATTTTATTTGGCTATGATACGGGAGTGATTTCAGGTGCTATCTTATTTATTGCACACGAATTTTCTCTAACAGCCTTTACTAACGGCATGGTTGTAAGTGCTGTGCTTTTAGGCGCCTTTTTAGGTGCTCTTGTTAGCGGTCATGTATCGGATTTTCTTGGAAGAAAACGGCTTTTAATCAAGGTCGCACTTATTTTCATACTCGGCTCTATTATGACAGCGTGTGTTCACTCTGTTTTATGGCTAGTTATAGGACGTGTTATTGTGGGTATTGCTATAGGGATAGCTTCATATACAGCGCCCTTATATATATCAGAAGTAGCTCCTGCACGTTATCGTGGTGCGCTCGTCTCTTTAAACCAACTGGCTATTAGTGTTGGGATTTTAGTCTCTTATATTGTTGATTACGGTTTTGCTGCTTTTGATGGTTGGCGCTGGATGCTTGGACTTGGAGCTGTGCCAGCAGTAGCCCTTTGCATAGGCATGATATTTTTGCCTTGCAGTCCCAGATGGGCTTTTACTAAGCATGGTCGGGAAAGCGCTTACTCTATACTTAAAAAAATTCGAGTAGAAGAGTCTCAAATAAAAGAAGAGCTCGATAGTATTGAAGACAATACTGAAGTAGAAAAAGGCAGCTTTAAGCAGCTATTTTCTAAAAATATCCGAAAAGCACTCCTTATTGCTGTAGGCCTGGCTGTTATTCAGCAGTTTACGGGCATCAACACTATACTGTATTACGCGCCTACTATATTCACAATGACCGGATTTGAAGGGGCAACAGCAGCTATTTTAGCCACTATGGGTATAGGGGTAGCTTTTGTTGTTTTTACTATTATCTCACTACCTCTTATTGATCGTTGGGGGAGACGGCCACTACTTTTACTTGGAACCTTTGGAATGACAATAGCTCTTGTAGTAATGAGCTTTTCTTTCAATAAGGCAGAATCTATCCCTTTTTATCAGTGGCTTACCCTTGTGAGTATGCTCTGTTATATCGCCTTTTTTGCTTTAAGCCTTGGGCCTGTTATGTGGCTTATGATTGCAGAGGTTTTTCCATTAAAAGTGCGCGGTTTAGGGGCGAGCATTGCTACTTGTATGAACTGGCTGAGCAATATGTTGGTAGCGCTTACTTTTTTAAGCCTTATTAAATGGGTGGGAGCGAGTGGTACTTTTCTTATCTATGCAGGCGTTGGCGCTTTATCTCTAGTCTTTATCTATTTTCTTGTTCCTGAGACTCGCGGCGTTTCCCTAGAGCATATTGAGAAAAATCTTTTAGCTGGAAAACCCTCACGTAACCTTGGTGACTAGATGTATTTAGGTATAGATTTAGGTACTTCTAGTGTGAAGATTGTCTTAATCGATAACAAACAAAAGCTTATTGGTGAGGCTAGCTGTAAGCTTTCTATTTCTCACCCAAAAGCCCTTTGGTCTGAGCAAGATCCTAAGGAGTGGTGGAAGGCGACTAATGTCGCTATGCAAAATCTCAAAGATGTACATAGCAAGGAATTATCTCAGGTAAAAGCAATAGGCCTTTCAGGTCAGCAGCATGGCGCTGTTTTACTAAATAAAGAAAATCAGGTGCTTAGGCCTGCTATTTTATGGAACGACGGCAGAAGCTTTAAAGAGTGCATAGCCTTAGAGAAATCAGTGCCTGACTTTGATAAGATCACAGGTAACCAGATCATGCCTGGATTTACCGCTCCCAAGCTTTTATGGGTAGAAAAGCATGAGCCTAAGATTTTTAAAAAGATGCATAAAACGCTTCTTCCCAAAGATTACCTGCGTCTGATGATGACAGGAGAGTATGCTACCGACATGTCAGATGCCTCAGGTACTATGTGGCTAGATGTGAAAAAGCGCACTTGGTCTAAAGAGATGCTAGAAGCTACGCATCTTAGTGAAGCGCATATGCCAAAGCTTTTTGAAGGGCCCGATGTAACAGCCGAGGTTCTCTCAGAGCTCGCTCTTCGTTGGGGCATTCCAAGTGACACTGTAGTCGTTGCTGGCGCGGGTGATAATGCAGCAAGCGCTCTTAGCTTGGGTGTGATTAAAAGCGGATCTTCTTTCCTGTCTATTGGCTCCTCAGGGGTGTACTTTGTTGCCTCAGATGCTTTTAATCCTTCTCCTCAAGGAGGCGTGCATACAATGTGTCACTGCTTGCCTAATCTTTGGCATCAGATGACAGTTCACTTAAGCGCTGCAAGTTCTTTAGAGTGGTGGAAAAAAGCCTCTCAAGAGCCGAGCGTAAAGCACCTTATCGAAGAGTGTAAGAAAAATCCTAAGCTTAGCCCGAGCCTTTACTTTTTACCCTACCTTTCAGGTGAGCGTAGTCCCCACAATGACCCTTATGCCAAAGGTGTCTTTTTTGGCTTAACTCATGATAGCCAGCGTTTTGATATGACACGCGCTGTTTTAGAGGGTGTTGCTTTTAACTTTGAGCAGGGGCAAAGCGCTATGCTTAAAGCGGGTAGCAAGATCTTAGAAACCTCTGTTGTAGGAGGAGGTAGCACGAGCTTTTACTGGGGCACTATTTTAGCCTCAGCGCTTAATCGCCCTCTTACCTACCGCAAAAACCGTGAAGTAGGCGCTGCTTTTGGAGCAGCAAAGCTGGCTTATTTAGGTATTTCTAAACAGGATCCTTCAACGCTTGCGCCTTGCGGCTCTATAGAACACACTGCAGAGCCAAATTCTGAGATGACAGTTTTATACAAAGAGAAACAAAAAATATTCAGTCTGATATACGAACAGTTAAAGCCTGTTTTTGCAAAAGCGTATAAGGGCTAAACCAAACAACGAGTACTTTTTATGGCCGAGTTTTTTCCTAATATTCCTAAAGTGACCTATAAGCCAGGAGCCAAAGAGCCTTTTTGCTACAAGCATTACGACCCGAAGAAAAAAGTGCTTGGGAAAACCATGGCAGAGCACTTGCGTATTGCTATTTGCTTTTGGCACACATTTTGCTGGCAGGGGTCAGATCCTTTTGGTCTAGACACTATGAAACGCCCTTGGCTTACAAATTCAGACCCTATGAAACTTGCTTTTGACAGAGTAGATGCTGGGTTTGAGTTTATTGAAAAGCTCGGCGTGCCTTTTTTTGCTTTTCACAATGTAGATGTCGCGCCAGAAGGTAAAAATTTAAAAGAGAACAACGACAACCTCTCTAGAGTAGCTGAAAAGATCGCTGAAAAAATGCAAAAGACTGGCATCGAGCTTTTATGGGGTACAACCAATCTAACTGGCCATCCACGCTATATGTCAGGAGCTGCGACTAATCCAGATCCTGCAGTCTTTGCGTATGCAGCAGCTCAAGTAAAACACACACTTGATGTGACTCATCAGCTAGGAGGCCACAACTACGTTTTATGGGGTGGACGAGAAGGGTATGAGACACTTCTAAATACCGATCTGAAAAAAGAGTCGGACCAGATGGGTCGTTTTTTATCGATGCTTGCTGACTACAAGCATAAGATCGGCTACAAAGGCGCTTTACTTATAGAGCCTAAACCCCGTGAGCCTTCTAAGCATCAGTACGACTACGACGTCTCTACTGTCTACGCTTTTTTACAACACTACGGCCTAGAAAAAGAATATAAGATGAATATCGAAGGCAACCACGCTACACTCGCCGGTCACACCTTTACCCATGAAGTGGCTTACGCTTATGCTATGGATATATTTGGCAGTATCGATATCAATGAAGGCGATCTAATGCTGGGCTGGGATACCGATCAGTTTCCAATCGACCGCGCTCAAATGACCCATCTTCTGTACATCATGCTTCAAAACGGAGGCTTTACCTCTGGAGGCTTCAATTTCGATGCTAAAGTCCGCAGGCAAAGCATCGATCTAGAAGATCTTTTTCATGCTCATATAAGCGGCATTGACACAATGGCACAAGCCTTAGTCCAAGCAGAAAAGCTTTTAGCTGAATCTCAGCTTAAAGACTTTGTTAAAAAGCGCTATAGCGGTTGGGACAAAGGGTTTGGGAAAGAGGTATTGGAAGGCAAAAGTGATCTAGAGAAAATAGCTAAGCATGCTCTTAAAGAAAATCTTAATCCAAAACCTAAGTCAGGACGTCAGGAATACTTAGAAAGGATTCTCAAAGAGGGATGTTAGGTAAGACAAAAAATTCTTGTCCTATCTCCTAATAGGCAAAGTCATAAACCACATTGCTTTCCAAAAAAGCCACCTTGCCCAATTAGACCAAGGATAAAGGGCTTCTAGTACGTGTAGTACGTCCTGCGTTTGTGTAGCGATAACCTGGCCTTTCTTTAGAACTGCGTTGGGCTCGATTCCTTTTGCTACAGTATTTGCTTTATCGAGCTGGATTATTTGAGCAGGGCTGTCTAGTCGGGCATTTAAATTAGCGAGCTGTTGTTTATACTGCTCAAGATTTCCCTCAGTCTGATGATTGATATATACTAATAGAGCTTGGTTTACTGTATTTACTAGTCCTTGTATTTGACTCTGGTTTTGCGGAGAGGTACCGATAGGAATAACAGCTAATATATTCACAGCTAAGTCCTGCAAACCCGTATCTTCTGGAGCTATCAAAATCCCTGTTATTGGAGAGCTTATTTGAACGGGTTTCTCTACATTTTTTACAATATCTACCTCAGCACTAAAGTTTTCAGTTCCTATTACTCCAAGAGATCGATAAGGATAATTTTTGATATCTACTGCAACTGTTAAAAGAGGGCTAAGATCTCGGCATGTGGCGCATTTAGGTAATGCTTCATCTAAAACTTGTACAGTGCAGTCTGTCCACTGTGAGCCAATAGTTGGATTCGGCACAAAGCCTTCTTCTCTAAAGTTAGCGGTTAAGCTAGCCTTTTTAGAAGCAAAGATTCCCTGTAAGCAATCTAAGCACAGGTTATGCATTTTACAGATGCGGTAGAGCTGCTCTTCAGATGTAGGCGTACGACAGACAGGACAGGATCCTTCGATATTGCCGATTTCTTCCTTTTCTTGAATTTGTACTCCAGATCTTTTAGTAATAAGAGTGCCTTCTGCTAATTGAATACATCGGACGGTACCTTGAGCCATACCTTCTAAAGCCCCGATGGCTTCATTTGCATTACTTGGATTTTCAAAGTTTTTAATGAGGTTTTGAGCTTGCTGTACAAGAGCTTCTGAAGTGCCCTCAGGCAAGAAAGCAAGAACAGAGTTTGCTTTTAGGCGCCCTGTAGCATCAATATCTAACCCCTCAAAGTTATAGACCATGATACCGTTATGATCTGCTATGATAGAGGTAGTTGATGCAGCTGGATAGATAGGTAGAGAAACAGTCGTAGTAATTGTGGGATCTTCTGCATCTGCAAAAGCAATAGAACCTGTATTCATTTTGACTGCAATCCACTTCCAGTTTGCAAGGGCGAGGTATCCGATAGCCTGGAGTGTTGCAAGCCCTGCAAAAAAGCGAGAGCTATTAGAAAGCTTGATTAAAGCTAAAGAGCAGATGAGTTGGGTTAAGACCATTCCCTGCTCAAGACATTTAGGGAAAGGAGAATCCCAATTAGCTTTAGGCGCGTCTGGATTTGGGGCAGTACCTTCGACTCCAGGTGGTGTTAAGGGGAGCGCTTTTTCAAAGCGACTTTCCATAAGTTTATTAGTGCCCCAGACCCCTCCAGCAATAAGGCCGCATCCGACAACAGATAACATTAAATTAGAGAATCGTGTCTGAGTAAACACAAATACTGTGCTATAACCCGGCATAGATCGAATTAGGCGCATAACAGAGGGAACATTAGTTAGTGTCTTTATACTCCAGTAAGTCGTGGCACCAAGCGTGCCCCAAGCAACAAAGTTCATCCGAGCAGTAATGTTTGCTACATCAAAGTTTTGAATTTTAGCGACCTGGCTGATTGTAGTTGCGGTAATAGCTGCACCCATAAGAGAGCGGACAGGCAGTAAAGAAGAAAATTGACTTAATATATTTGACATAAAGGATATCCATTAATGGTTATTTTAAAACATTGTAGAGGAAAGTTCTGTAAAATTCTATGAAAAAACAGAGATGCTACTAACAAAAGAGCATCTCTTAAGAAATATTAGGACTGAGAGTGCTCTACAACTTCTTCAAGCGTCCCAAAGCCCCTTTTATAGATAGGCCCTTTTTTGCCGATAGGAAGGCGGTTTTCAAAAAATCTCTTTAAGATCTCTAAGGCTTCATCAGCGTTTTTTACGCTATAGAAGCAGTTGCTGACCCATTCAGAGCCTTTGATTGTGCCCAGTTTTTGGTTTTCTTGAAATCTAGGAGAGATTTTGGCTTCCCAGTGCTCTTTACTTCCAAAAAGAAGCGCTGGGCTACAGCCGTGGGAGCCTACTTTACGGCGGACTTCTTCAAGAGCAAATTCAAAATCAGTGCCTATACCTCCAGGCAAAAAGAGGGGTATATCGAGGTTGAATTCAGCTTGCCGCTCAACTAACTTATCGAGGCAATAGGTCATTTTTGCTTCGATATAGGGGTTTTGATTTTGTTCATTTACTGCGGGATTTTTCCCTTTAGCGGAAAAGTCTACAATGTTTGCACACGATAGGATGCCGAGTTTTTTAGCTACTCTATTGCCAACTTCCATAGCGCCAGGACCCCCTCCTGTGATGAGCGCTAAAGGCGCTTTCATAAGAGGGTGGGCGAGCTCTTTTTTTAAAGAGATGAGCCCTTCTAAAAAGGCTTTAAGTGTTTTTTCAAAATCACCTTCAAGAAGGTTTGAGCCGTAGACACCTAGAAGAGTTGCATTTAAAAAAGTGTCGACTTTGTCTTCAGGTACAAACATGCCTGTAGAGGCTTTTTCACGCGCTACATATTGCAAGATATTGCCTGAGATCCGATCAACCCAGTAAACAGGAAGACCAAACTTAGCTAAGTCTAAGAGCATAGCTCTATCTTGGTGAGAGAAAAATCCACTTTGATCTTTTGAAGGCGTCTCAAAGTAAAGCCTTTGGATATGTTTATAACTCGATGAGCTGAGTAGCATCCGCTTCATAAGAGGAGAGGGCAAGTGGCGACTAAACAGGACTCCTTCACTCGTAATAAGGCCTTCTTCCATTGCTTTTAAAAAGGGGTAAGACGGCTCTGTTTGGATATATTCTTCAATTAGACAGCTGCGCTCCGCTAATTCTGAAACTTCGTGAAAAGGGCGCTTTTGTCCAGAGCGCACAATCCAGTCGCTTGGTTGTAAATTTTCTAGCTGCGCTCCTTTGTTAAGAAAAAGAGCGACTTTTTCTTCTTTCCCTGGCGCTTTTTCAAAAATATCAAAAAGCACCTGGGGGTTTTGAAGGCTTGTTTGCAGCTGGTCACGATCGGAAAATGAGACATATTCTCTATGGGGCTCTAGGGTGTAGAATTTCAAAGGAATCGTCTCTAGCTTTTCTGATGCGCCATAAAGCTCATAGATATCACCAGAAGCTGTCGTAGAGGGGTCTAAAATGCGAGCAGAGGTGTGATGAACACCTTTAGGTAGGTTAGACTCAGAGACTCTTCCAAATACAGTGCGGATATGCAAGGGCTCTGTTTTTACAAGCAAGATATCATTTTCTTGGGGAATGTGGGGTAAGTTAGAGTCAATTTTTTGGTGCAGTTGCAAGAGCCCACGCATAGAAAACCCAGGGCGCATAAGGCCTCTTTGAATAGTAGGAAGCATTCCCTCAATTGTTTTGTCATAGACAGCGCATCCAGAAAGAAGGGGAATATGGGCGAGAGCAGTGCCTTCTTTTTTTTCTAGATGGATGCTGGAGCTTTTTTTGCTACCTCCAAAGCTTAAAAGAGGGCGGCCTTGATTGTCAGCTCGGTTGAACATCCGCTCTAAGTAATAAGGGTCACGTACACACCTTCTGTCATCATCTGCGAAAAGCTTGCCAATATAAGCGCCTTTATTAAGAAGCGAGAGCATCTGGGTAGCCAAGACGCCTTTTGCTGTAATTTCTATTTCGATGCGTGCACTTATTGAGCTAGTTTTAGAAGGACATGGGGTAGTTTTTTTCGTAGCACTTTTAGTTTTTTCGAACTGGACGCTGAGCGTTCGTGTGTCAATTCCAAGCTGAGCAAGCACACTTTTCCCATTGAAGAAAACGCGCTCTTGATCAATTTTAAGACCTACAAAAAGAGGTGATATGTGCTCTATTTTGATAATAGCATGCGCTTTAGTAGAGCAAGGGTATGTAATTGACTCGATATAGCCATCTTCTGAAGTTAAGTCAAAAGGGCCGTAGGATAAAAAGCTTTCAATAGACTGCATAGAAAAAGGCCTCATAACCAAAAGCTCACTTAAAAGTTCACTTTAATTGAAAAAAGTAAAAAAGTAAAATGCAGCACTAATTGCTAAGGCTATCAAAAGCTGCTTGAGCAAAAGCTATGAGAAAAGGTAGGATTCGTATTTATGGTGTGAAGCAAACTAAGTGAGTTTTTTACGTGAAAGAAGAAGTTAAAAGAAGTGCAGGTGTGCACGATGGTAATTTCCATGCAGATGAAGTCGTTGCGTGCGCTCTTCTTATTTTTTTTGATCTTATTGATGGCGATAAGATTGTGCGCAGCCGCGATCCTGAGGCCTTAAGCACATGTGAATACGTTTGTGATGTAGGGGGCATTTATGATCCTAATAAAAAGCGTTTTGATCACCATCAAGTAGACTATGATGGGACGTGTAGTAGCGCGGGGATGGTGCTGAGATATTTGTTAGATGAGAAGATTATTTCTAAGGCACTTCGGGATTATTTCCATGAAAATCTTATCTACGGCGTAGATGCTCATGATATGGGAACAACCACACGTTTTGGTTTTGCGAACTTTTCCCATGCTATTGCTCTTTTCAATCCTGTAGAATACACAGCAAAACCCGAGGCTTATGCAAAGGGATTTTCTGAAGCGTGTAGCTATGCTCAGGGTTATTTAAAAAGGCTTAAAGCCCGCTTTGATTACAATCAAGGCTGCAGAGAAATCGTAAAAAAAGCAATGGATGTAGGCAAAGACTTTCTTACATTTTCTGAGCCAATTCCATGGATTGATGGTTTTTTTGAGCTTGGAGGAGAAAAGCATCCAGCTCAGTTTCTTTTAATGCCGACAAGTCAAAATCAGTGGAAAGTCCGCGCGATTCCTCCAAATGAAAAAGAAAAGATGGATATGCGTACGCCTCTTCCTGCAGCGTGGTCAGGGCTGATGGGCGAAGCTTTGGAACAAGTCTCTAAAATACCTGGCGCTGTTTTTTGTCATAAAGGGCGCTTTGTCTCAATATGGGAAACAAAAGAGTCAGCAGAAAAAGCGCTCAATGAAGCTTTGAAAGGAGCGAAAGATGGTTACTGTGTTTGAAAAGATTATCTCAAAAGAGATTCCAAGTGATACGGTCTATGAAGATGAAAAGATAATTGCGATTAAGGATATCAATCCTCAAGCGCCTGTCCATCTTTTAATAATTCCCAAAAAACCTATTGCTAAGATCCATGAGATGGATAGCTCGGATCTTCCTATAATGGGTGAGATGATAAAAGTTGCACAAAAGCTAGCTAAAGAGTTTCACATTGAAGATGGCTATCGCCTTGTAATCAATAATGGAGAAAAAGCTGCCCAAACCATTTTTCATCTGCATATGCACCTTTTAGGTGGAAAAAAGCTTTCAGGAATCATGGTTTAAGTATGCATCTGTTAAAGACTCGATTTTTTTTAGGTTTTTTTTGTGTTACTTTTTGCGCCTCCTGTAGTTTTGCACAACTGGCAGATAGCAAAAAGGAAGATGGGGCAAGTACTCAAAAAAGCATTCAAGCTATTTCTCAAGATATAGATGCTTATCTCATTTTAAAAGATCCTCTTTCTGCAATAGATCTATGCAAAAAAGGGTTAGAATTAGCCCCAGCAGACCCCCGTCTTTTAGTACAGCAGATAAAAGCACTTCGGAAGCTAAGAGATAAAAGAGGGCTAATTCATCATTTCAGCGCTTTAAAAGAGTTAAATCCCAAACTCAGCTCTACACCTGAGCTATGCGAAGAGCTTGCTTGGGGGATTTTGGAGTGGGGAGCTCGTAGTGACCAAGAGATGATTAAGCAAATGGCGCTTATTGGCTCTGCTCTTTCTCGTCAAAGCGAGGGGGTACGTGTGTTAGAAAAAGCGCTATATGATCCAAGCTTTCGCGTACGAGCGCTTGCTACTTTCCTTGTGCAATCTGCGCGTGATGCTCAGCTTGAAAAAGCGCTAACTGAGCGTCTTTATATAGAGCCAGAGGGCTCTATTCGCCTTTTGATCATTGAGGCTCTAGGTAATGTCGGGGGTGAAAAGGCGCTTGCTGCTCTAAAGCGTTTTATGGCTGAAGATATAGTGCCGCACATAGAAAAATCAGCCGCTCAAAAAGCGCTCGTTCATCTGACAAAAAGTGAGAGTTCTGAACAAGTGATTGTGAGCTTAAAAGCGAAAGAGCCAAACCTTCGAGCTTATGGTTGCCTTTTAGCTATGCATTTAGATATGCAGGCCTTGCTTCCTCACGTGAGCAAGCTGTTCCAAGATCCAGATCATACAGTGCGTCTTTTAGCGCTTTTTGCAGCCTCTTCCTTATGCCAAGATAGTAGCCCTTCAGTCTCTTATGAGGGATATAACACAGTTTTTAGTGAAGTCAAAAAAGCGCTAAAAGACCGCCATCCTGATGTGCAGCTTATGGCTGCGAAGTTACTGCTGCCTAAAGGGGATAAAGAGGCAACGGCAGTTTTAAAGAAATGGCTCTATGCAGAGCATCTTGATTTTTCAAGAAAAGCTGCAAGCCTTATTAAATCATCAGGAAAGAGCGGGCTTGCGCTTGCTCATGCCGGTTTTTTAGAGCTAGATGACCTCGAAGTAAAGGTGCTTTTAGCGCAGGCTCTTTTAATTCAAAGAAAAGAGGTAGAGTCAGCAGGGCAGTTTTTAAGTCAGCTCATTTTAAAGCCAGCTCCTTTTTTGGGTGAAAATATGACCTATGGCCTTTTCGAGGCTATTGCTTCTAATCGCTCAAACAATCCTTTCATGGCCTCATCTCAGGATTTAAGTGCTCGTTTATCTTTGATAGATCTTGTAGTAGCAAGCGGCTACAGCCAGGCGTATGCTCTTGTAGAGCCCTTTTTGCAAAGTCAAAAATGGGGCTCTATATTTGGAGTAGCTTCTATGCTAATGAAAGAAGAGCCCTCGTTTGCTATTGATAAGATTTCAGAGTTCTTAGACCACAAAAACCTCCATGTGCGCGCTCAAGCAGCTATGGTCTGTACAGCTTTGCGAGGCGATGAAAAAGCGCGCTTAGTTTTAGAAGATGTGTTTAAAGATCCCAAAGCTTCAAGAGAGCTGAAGCTCCATGCACTGGAGGCGCTCATGCACCGTCCCGGAAAAAGAGATGCTCAGTTTTTTATTGAATCTCTGTCGACTCCTTATGAAGTTTTGCAATTAGCCCTTGCCGGGTGTATACTGACTACACTTAATCACTAGTAGTTTTAGACAATAGGCAAGGCACGTGTATGGACATTCAAGAAAAGATTCAAAAAGCGCAGATGTGGATGGGAAAGCATCAGATAGAGGGCTGGCTTCTTTATGACTGGGCAGGTTCCAACCGCTTAGCACTCGAGTTTTTATCCGAGCCGTTAGGAGGCTATTCTAGAAGGTGCTTTTACTGGATACCAGCAAAAGGTGAACCTATAAAAGTTGTCCAAAAAATAGAAGCCGCTTTTGCTTTAAAAAACCTTCCAGGTTCTAAGGCAGTTTATTTTTCCTCAGAAGACCTAGAAAAAGCCTTAGCTAACATTCTTAAGGGCAGTTCAAAAGTTGCTATGGAGTACTCTCCAAAAGCAGCTCTTCCTTATACTTCTAAAGTAGACGCAGGCACTGTTGATCTAATTCGCTCTTTAGGGTGTGAAGTCGTTTCTTCTGCATATTTAATTCAGAACTTTTGCGGTATCCTAGATGCGCAGGGCTTTGAAGAGCATAAAGCTTCTATGGCTGTTTTAGAAAAAAGCTTACAGCTCGCAAAAGCGTGTATTGAAGAGGGATTAAAAAAAGGTCAGCTTCCAAATGAGTGGCAAGTACAAGAAGTGATAAATAAGCATTTTGAATTAGAAGAATGTGAAACTGTCCATCCACCTATTGTGGCTACACGAGAAAATGCAGCTAACCCTCACTACTTCCCAACAAAAGAAAAAAGTGCAGATCTTAAAATAGGGGATCTTTTGCTCATTGATCTTTTTTGCCGTAAAAAAAGAAAAAGCGGCATCTATGCTGATATTACAAATATGTTTGTCATTGGAAAAGCGCCCAATGAGCGTCAGCTTGAAATTTTCAACCTCGTTAAAAAAGCGCAATCAGCAGGCCTTGATCTTATTCAAGAGCGTCTAGAGAAAAAGGAAAAAATTTGCGGCTACGAAGTAGACAGTGCTGTGCGCCTTGTCATTGAAAATGCGGGTTATGGTGATCAGTTTTGCCAACGAACAGGCCACCATATTGAGTCAAAGCTCCATGGTGATGGCGCTCACCTCGACAGTGTAGAGTCCCATGATGATAGACCT
>JBDNIV010000021.1:0-14259 GCA_041688145.1 Chlamydiia bacterium
AGTGCTTTTACTAAAGCCTACCTTATGGTGAGCTTTAGCGAGCAGAGTTACAATGCCAGATTTAGTATTGCCTTGAAAATCAAAGAGAATGTCGTAGCGGCTTTGTCTGAGCTTACGAAGAGCATCGGATGCTTCAATACGTGTACGTTTAGAAAAGGGGGACTTTCGCCAAGCTTTTGAGTTGATAGCAAGAGTTTTGCGAATAGCAGGGTGGGCGTCGATAAGGTCTCTTTGGCTTTGCTCTACGACCCAGTCAACTGCCATATTAGGAGCAAGCTTTTTGAGATGAGATAAGATGCATAAAGTAGCAAGCACATCACCTCTTGCTGAAGTTTTTACGATCAGGATACTTAAGGGATCAAGGGTGGGCTTCATCTATCCAGCCGCCTCCAAGTACTCTATCTTCTAAATAAAACACAGCAGCTTGTCCAGGGGTGGCTGCCATTTGCTTTGTTTCAAAAGCAAGATGCGCCTCATTATTCTCTAAAGCTGTTACTCTGCAGAGGCTTTCTTTTCCTCTTGAGCGTATCTTAACACTAGCCTCCATACTTTCGCCAGGCTTTAAATCATGAGAAATCCAATTCATCTTTTTCAAGGTGCAAGATTGGAAAAGACATGCCTCGTGAGGAGCGAGTGTTACAACGTTTGTATCTGTATTGATTTTCTGTACATAAAGGGGGGTAGATGCGCTAATACCAAGGCCTTTTCTTTGGCCAATGGTAAAGTTATGAATGCCTTTATGATCACCTAAGACGTTGCCCTCTAAGTCGTGGATTTCTCCAGACTTAGGTAGTTTTTTTTCAAAATGGCGTTCTAAAAAGCTTGCATACTTACCATCAGGAATAAAACAGATATCCATGCTTTCAGGCTTGTTAGCAGTAATAAGATCTTTTTCTCCAGCCATCTTTCGAATTTCAGGTTTTGTGTAGCCGCCTAGGGGAAATAGAGTTTTTGAAAGCTGATCTTGAGTCATGCTAAAAAGAAAGTACGATTGGTCTTTTGTGCGATCTTCGCCGCGAAGAAGATTCCAACGGGAGTTTATTTCATCAAACTCTATTTTAGCGTAGTGGCCTGTGCATATTTTAGCCGCGCCAATATCGAGCGCTTTTTGGAAAAGGGTGCTAAATTTTAACTTTTCATTACACAAAATGCATGGGCTGGGCGTTCTGCCTGCAAAATATTCTTCTGCAAATACTTCTACTACTTCCTTCCAAAACTCTTCTTTAAAGTTAATAGCATAGTAAGGGATGCCAACTGTCTCAGCAACAAGGCGCGCATCTTCTACAGACTCAGCTCCACAGCAGCTTTTAGATGAGCAGCTCATTGCTTCTGCTTCAGGGCCTTTCCATAGACGCATGGTCATGCCTACGCAGTCGTAGCCGAGATCTTTCATCATAGCCGCACATACAGAGGAGTCAACTCCTCCAGACATAGCTATGACAACTTTTTCTTTGGTATTTGGCATATAGTACTTACATCGAGATGCCCAGCTATGGCCTTAATAGCCGCAAGCGTTTTGGCACTGTCCTCAGGCTGGAATTTTGTAACAAATGAGGTAATTTTTTCTAGTGTAAAATAACTTGGCATATTTACATAGAGTGTTGGGATGTCTGCTTTGCGGACAAGTTCTAGCATAGAGGCTGCTGGAGGCATGCTTCCTGTAAGAATAAGCCCGATATCAGGTTTTTTTTCATAGTAGGCTAGAATAGCACAAACAAGCTCTTCACGGGCGGCTGATGTAATAATAAGTTGGTTTTTTTTGAACTGTTTTTGTAGCCAGCCAATAGGGCCTACAGCTAGCATCCGATCTGTAAAATGGCAAAATCGTTTAGATTCTCCTGCAAGTAGGGGCTCTTTAAATAAAAAAGCATAATCATGCATGGTAGGAGTCGCTAAAAAAGGTGCATAAGGCACGCAGCCAAGCAGAGGCAGATCCCACTTTTTAAGACCTTTTTTTAGGTATTTGAGCACTTCGCGTTTTTTGCTATCTAAAACTTTATTGATAACGACTCCTGAAAGCTCAACGCCTTCAAATTCTAAGAGGGCCTTATTCACTGCAATTTCATCCAAAGTAGAGCCGATACCTCCTTTAGCTACGAGAATTGTTTTAGCGTTTAAAATTTTAGCGACCCGCGCGCAGCTTAAATTGGCAATAGAGCCCACACCCATATGTCCTGTGCCTTCAATCAGTATGGCATCACATGTTTTTGAGAGTTCTTCATGTGCTTTAATAATAGCTTTTTCTAAAGAGGCGCTTGTAATTTTTTTATCGAGTATTTTTTTAGTAAAGCCTTGTGTGAAGACTACAGGGCTCATATCAGCGGCATTCTCATCTAAGTGAAAATGGCTTTTGAAAAGAGCCACATCTTTATCAACAGCTATGCCTTCAAGCATTACATGCTTTTGACCGACAGGCTTGATAAAGCCGACTTTAGCAAACTTTTTTTTCAGTTTAGAAAAAAGTCCAAGACAGACAGCAGTCTTTCCAACGTTTTGCCCCGTCGCACCTACATAGATTGTTTCTTTCATAAGCTCATTCTATGGAGAGGGGAGGTAGCTGTCAAATCGGCTAAGTAAAGCATAAAGCAGAAACTAGGCACTATTTAGCTAGTAAGTTAGGAATTAAGAGAGGTGAGTGAAGGTTTTTTCATTAGATGCTCAAGAGTCTCTTGCGTCTCTATGAAAATATCTTTATCCCCTTTAAGCGCTAAAATCTCTTCTAGAGTAAACCATTTCAAAGTGCCTTGTTGGATGCCTGATAGGTAGGTTTGAGCCTCTTGTGTCTCAGGATTTTTAAATACTTGGCTCTCTAAAGCATCTGCAATGAAGATAAAGTCAATGTGTTTATGAGGCCCTTTGGCATCTTCAACACTCTCTAATAAGCAGAGATAGGGTCTTGGGATGCTTTTAGCATTCCAACGGTTGATTGTAATGTTTTCCTGCAGCCTCCATGTGATATCAAGGCCAGTTTCCTCTAAGACTTCTCTTTGAGCACCTTCGTGAGGAAGCTCTCCCTCTTCCAGATGGCCTCCAGGGGGTAGCCACTTATGTATTTTAGGATGAAAGATCAACAGGACTTTTTCCGATGAAAAGATATAAACAGAAGCTGTCATGTGTCTTCGTATAGAGCTCATGGGAACCAGTGTAGCAGGGTTTAAGAAAAGAAAAATAGAAGAAGTAGAAGAAAACAGGGCAAGGCATAAAAAAAGCGAAGGCTTTTAAAGGCCTTCGCTTTTAGGAAAACGAGATATATACGTACTTTGCTATTTAAGCTGAAATACTATGCGTAGTAGCGCTTGAATGATCGAATCTTCCACTACCATAGTCGCTATCAGAGCCTATGCTTGCAGAGGTTTGATGGGCAGCTGTTTGTGCATTTAATCTTTCAAGATTAGCGCGGGTCAGCTCATTTTGTGCCTGTACTGATTGAGTCTGAGTCGTAGAGCTTGAGAAAAAAGAAAAAAGCCCTCTTAAAATTGCAATGGGCAGTGTAATCGGTAACAAGAGAATCGAAATAGCTACTTTTGCAATCATGTCGGCAAGTGATAAGTTGGCTAGATTATTTAAACCCTCAAGGCGCTGGCTTTGGTTTTCAATAACCTGATTCACAGCTCTTGCAGCGAGGTTTACAATCCTATCTGTCAGTATTGTGCTTGTGATATCAATAGTATGTGCAGCGTTTTCAATAGAGCCTCCAAGCTCAGAACGTATTGTATTGAGCTTTTCTATAAGTGGAGTTATTTCAAAGATAAAGTCAGCATACGCCTTTGATGTAGGCTCGTACTTAGGAGCGACAATCTTACCTCCTTGAGCTTTAAATTCATTCCATTGAGAAGTTTGTGTAAGTGCCATATGTAGGTTTACAACGTCTTGTCTTTGCTCTTCTGAAAGTGTGCTATAAGCATGAGTACCTTGTATTTGTGTATCTTCAGCGAAAGCATCAAAGCTTCTTTTTGCATTGAAAATGATGAGCTTTTCTTCATCGGTAAATTCAGCAATTTGGTTTTGGATGAGCTCTAAAGCGCGTATAATATCGCGAAGGGGTTTAGGCGAAAGCTGATTGATTCTAACTTCTAGCTCTCCAAATTTCGCTTCTCCAACAGCCATACCCTCTTTTATATGAGGAGTTAGGCCTTCAAAAATAGCTTGGAAAATTCCTGTGCGCTCTTGTTTAAGTTCTTTCCAGATCTCAATGCGGTCTGCAAGAGGTGTCTCTGGCGATGAGAGTGCTTTAAACTCTTTTTTATGTTCATCTTTCTTAAAAAGGCTCATAGCTGCTGCCTCATGTTCATTTAAAGCATCTCTTTGTTCTGTAGATAGCTGCGCGCCTGTTTTTTGAATCAACTCAAGAGCTGAGATAATTTTATCAAAAACAGGTTCAGACTGTCTGCCTGCTTCGGATCTAAGCACACTTACAAATCCGTTAGCTGTTCCTGTTGCTGCGTTTCTTGCTAATATTGATGTCATAATTAACTCCAGTTAATATTATGTTTGTTTTAATATGATATCTATTTTAATAAAAAAGTATTTATATCAATTATAGTTAGAAATAAGAGTTTATTAAGATGTGAGGTTTCTTAAATAGGTTAGAGTTGATAGAATGTGCTGAAAATAAGGAGATTAGGCTATGAGTATAGAGCAGATAGAAGAGCTTATTGATGTGATTTTTAGTGAAAACGGGTGCATTTGGGCTAAAGAGCAGACCTTAGAGAGTATGTGTCCGGTCTTTTTAGAAGAGGCTCATGAGCTTATAGAAGCTATCCAATCAAGAGATAAAAAAGCTATTCAAGAGGAGATGGGAGACTTTATTTTCAACGCACTGTTTTTGATGCAAGTCTCTGAAAATAAAGGTTTTTTGTCTAAAAAAGAGGTGTTAGAATGCTTGGCAGACAAGATTACTTCTCGAAATGTTCATGTCTTTGGAGAGGAAAAAGTCGAAAACCTAGAAGAGTTGGGTAAATTATGGGAAGCTGTTAAAGCAAAAGAAAAAAAAGAGCGAAAAACAGCTTATGATGGAGTGCCTCGAAGTTTAGGCGCTCTTATGAGAGGGCAAAAAATCTTAGATAGGCAGTTGAGATCCGACCCTAATCTTATTGATAGTCAAAAGTTTACAACAAAAGAAGAGCTAAAAAAAGGCCTTTCAAGTCTCATTTGCCAGGCGCAAAGATCTAATCTTGATGCTGAACTTGTTTTGCACGAGCTTATAGAAGAGAAAAAAGACACCTTTTTTATAGAAAATTAAGTGAAGTCCTTGATAAGATTGAGGGTGCCGAGGAGGCCAGAGGCTTTGCTGCTTGAACCAGGTCAGGACCGGAAGGTAGCAGCCTTAAGAGCTCAAGCTTAGTGCTCTGGGACCCTTCTCGGCTTTTTTGTGCCTATATTCATTTGTAAATCGATAGATTACGGGCAGCTTAGTTTAAAGCATTTTGTTTTTCAGGCTTTTTTGCGGAAAAACGGTCTTTCAAACGTTTTTGCACTTCTTCTAAGCGTTCTTTAGAAGGCGCTTTTTCGAAAAAGAGCTCAAGCCACATCTCTAAAGTCGCAAGACTCCACACTTGTAATAGAGCTTTTGGCCCTAATCCTTCATCAGGTAAATCATCTAGCCATTTAGGGATCAAGATGTCTTGATCTACTAGGATACCTTCTTTGAGGTATGCAATCATTTGAGTTATATCTTGAGCGCTTAAGTACGAAGTTAGCCACTTTTCAGAAGATAATAAAGTAGGCAGGCTACAATGCTTGGTCGAAGCGCTATCAAAAAGATGGCTTAAGTTTCTAGATTCAAAGTCAAAGAAGGTATTGACCGAAAAAGAAGTTGTGAGTTTTTGAGAAAAAATCTTTCTCATAAAAGAGGGAAGATCAAAACCTGAGTAGGTATAGGGCGCGATTGTTTTTAGCTCACGTCTAGAAAATATCGCACAGGAATTTTCAAAATCCCGAAGCGCTACAGGGTAGGTTTGTCCTTTTAACCAGAGCAAGTAGGAAAAGGGAGGGAAGTTTGTGCTAAGACCCCTCCAAAAAGGCCATTTATGACTAAGCTGTTTTAGTTTTTTTTCAGGGGCTATAGGCCTTAGGCTAAGACTCATTTTGTGCCTTAGTAAATAAGGGAAAAAGAGTGTTGAAGTTGGCAAGTCACTCTCCCATATATCGCGAGAAAAGCTTTCCCATGAAAAGCGTATGGTTTTATCCACTTCAACTGGGGACGCCTTGGGCTTTTTTTGAGACAAAGCAGGCGCGTTTGCTGGCAGTATAAAATAGCTTTTTTCTGTGCGAGTAAGCACATAGCCAGCAATGAGCTTATCTATGTTTAGAAGGGGCGTTAAAAAGACAGGGCAAAAGCCCAAATGCAAATAAGAGGCGAGGCCCACATGGTCTAGCCTTAGGATGTGCTCACCTAAACAGATGAGGTCTTTAAGCTGAGTAGAAAAGGCAAAAGGCTTTGTCTTAGACCAGAAAAAAGGGATTTCACAAGATTCACTGCGATAGACATAGGTCGTCTCTAAACCCGTTTCAGGCTCTTTGTTAAATACTACTGTAAGGAGCGTCCCTTTCACTTTAGAAAAAATAGACTCATGGCCTTTTTCACAAAGATGAAAGATTAGTTCAGCTTGAGAGTTTGTTTTTATACCAAACTCTTTTTGCAAATCTGAAGTGTTTTCAACCGAGCCTATAAGAAGGCAAAATCCCCTTGGTGATGAAAAAAGAAGGGGAGTGCTCTTTGGGGCTTTTTTTGAAGAGCCCTTTTCATTCAGGAATAAAGAAAATCCAACCGCAGTAACAAGCTGCTTGCCTTTCAAACGATTTGCAAGCTCTTCTCCTTTTTGCGAAGATGTAATCCCTGCGAAAAAAGAGGCCATAAAGTCTTAGACCTCTAGTGGGATATTATCAGTATCGCTTGTGAAAGATTCTTCTAACAAAGTGCTTTCCACTTCCTGTAAAGGCTGGAGCTGTTGAGGTTTTTCTAGAGGCTCTAGTGATGCCTGCGCACGCTCATAGAGCGTTTGCAATTTTTCTACAGTAGCCTTTGGGTAGAACGTAGCTAAGATCTCTTTTGCGTTTTGCCCAAATTGAGACATCTGCTTAGCTGTGAAAAGACAAAGCCCTGTGCCAAGGCCTTTTCCCTGACCTTTTAGGTGAATGTGCTTTTTATCTTGCTTGTCTACTTTTAGGTCATTACTTTGGATAAACTCGGATCCAAAGATAGACTGTAGTTTCACAAAGCTAATATCTTTGTGATTTTCTCCATCTGAAATGCGGACTCTGAAAACTTTTTGAGATCTTGGGTCTACAAAAAGTTGAAATTCTTCAACTCTATCTAAGCCAACAGCATCACCAAGCTCTCTTTTATTAATTGAAAAAGCCCAATTTGAATGGGGTCGGTTTTTTTGAGCAAAAGAGCACGGCACATAGCTAGTCGCTTCAAAAGCACCTTCCTTTTGGAAAAGGGTTTGGTAAGGAGCTAAAACACCTGCACTGTCTAGGCACCAGTCTGTGGCAAAGCCAAAGAACGGAGCTTTTTCTTTTGTGCTGTGTAAAACGAAAGAACGAGTAGCTTTAACAGCTTCTTCTATCCCTATTTTCCTAAGCGTTGTACCAAAACCATCATAGCCTACTAGATTAGATTCAAGATGCCAGTTTTGTTCAGCCTGCGCTTCTACTGCGTAAGCAGCTCGGGTGCGCTCTACAATAGCAAGTGCGTGCATTGTCGATTCAGGCAAAGGCTCTTCTAAGCGCTTAGAAAGCGTGGCAGTTACATATTCTTCTAGGTCGACTTCATTAATGAAATATAAGCCTTTATCTACAGCACAGACAATAAGTACGCCTCGGTACTGGATACCATCTATCAGAAGATTACTCGATTTTTCCTGAGGAATAAGTGCAAGCTGAGTTAGGGGCGCTATGCGGTTGCCAAAACGAATGCCGTTTTTGTCAATCTCCATCCAGTGGCGATCAGCCTTGTTAATCGATGCCAGTACTTCATCTGTGAAAGGGTCACAAATATCGTAGGCTCCACGAGTTTCTACTAAAGCGCCCTTCAGTGCTTTTTTCACAAGCACGCGAACCGCTTGAGGCCGTTTTAAGGAAACCTCTTTATTGGCATGCAAAGAGCCAAAAACTAAAAGGGATAAAGTGAGTAGTGTGGATAAGGTCTTCATAGCGAATCTCCAGAATTGCTCGTCGTTTTTTTAGATAAATGGTTAAAGGCGAAGGCTGTTGCCTCGCGACCTCTTGGAGTACGTTTAATCATACCAAGAGTAATTAAAAAAGGCTCATAAACTTCTTCAAGGGTTGCAGGTTCCTCTCCGATAGCAATAGAAAGCGTGTTGAGGCCGCAAGGGCCGCCCTCGTATTTATTGATGAGGGCACTTAAAATCTTATGGTCCATCTCGTCAAGACCAAGCGGATCAATGCCGATCATATGTAAGGCTTTATCTGCTATATCATGATTGATGCTCGATCCTTTGTGGTGGATCTGACAAAAATCTCGTGTCCACTTCAATAGGTTGTTTGCAATACGTGGTGTACCGCGCGAGCGCTGTGCAATTACACATGCTCCTGCATCATCTAGCGTGATATCTAAAAGGCGAGCAGAACGTTTTAAAATAGTAGCAAGCTCACTTTCTGTATAATGGTCTAGACGCATCGACATCCCAAATCTTGAGCGCATTGGTGCAGAAATGCTCCCAGAACGTGTTGTTGCTGCTACGAGAGTAAAGGGCTCAATTTTGACCTGTACACTGCGAGCGCAGGGGCCTGAATCAATCATGACATCAAGCTGAAAGTCTTCCATAGCGGGATAAAGGTATTCTTCGATTGCTTTATTTAATCGATGGATCTCATCGATAAAGAGAATATCACCTTTTTTAAGCTGTGTTAAAAGGCCTGCTAAATCACCCGCTTTATCAATGGCCGGGCCTGAAGTAGCAATAAGGTTTGTTCCCATCTCTTTTGCAATAATATGAGCGAGTGTTGTCTTACCAAGGCCTGGAGGTCCAAAGAAAAGGCTATGGCTTAAAGGCTCACCCCTTTCAAGAGCGGCCTGTATAAGGATCTTAAGGCGGCTCTTTAATTTTGTCTGCCCAGCGAAGTCCTGAAGACTTTCAGGTCGCAGTGTTCCCTCAAAAGAGGGATCTGGACCTATGTACTCAGGGCTGTTAAGGGAGTTTTCCATAGAGGTGTGACCGTTTTTAGCTCATGTTAGAGCGTATGTGATAACTTGTAAAGAAAGAGCCGAGCAAAAAAATGAGATTGAATATAGTCGCTACTTTTTTATAAAAAAAGTGGCGTAAAACAAAGGGCCATTTTAAGCTTGGGATTTTAACCTCAACGGAGAAAAAAATGAGCCCATGTCCTGATCATTGGATTCGAAAGATGGCAAAAGAAAAGGGGATGATAGAGCCTTTCATTGATGGACAAATTAAAGATATTGATGGGGATCCTCAGGTTAGCTACGGTCTTTCTAGCTATGGGTACGATCTTCGTGTATCAGATGAATTTAAGGTTTTTACCAATATCAATAATGATATCATCGATCCCAAAAACTTCCAAAGCACCTCATTTGTTGATGTTCAGACAGATGTCTGTATTGTACCTCCAAACTCATTTGCCCTTGCTCGTAGTGTAGAGTACTTCCGCATTCCTCGTGAGGTAGTGACTATATGCCTTGGAAAATCAACCTATGCGCGCTGTGGAATTATTGTGAATGTAACTCCTTTTGAACCCGAGTGGGAAGGGCATGTTACATTAGAAATTTCTAATACGACACCGCTTCCGGCTAAGATTTATGCTAATGAGGGTCTTGCTCAGGTGATTTTTTTCCGAGTAGAGCCAAAAGATGTGTGTGAAGTTTCCTATAAAGACCGTAATGGCAAGTATATGGGGCAAACGGGCATTACACCTGCGTGCGTATAGATTGGCAAAAAGCTTAAGAGTAGACTAAAAGGAAAGAAGGGACTCTTGTGTGGTATGAGTGAGACTTTTCTGGGGTTCAGCCGAGGCTCTAGAGAGTAAAGAAATTTTTTGAAACGCTCTTGGATTCACAAGAAAAGTTTTGGAACAATCAAGGGAAGTAGTGAGAGCAGGTACTAAAAAAGTCGCAACAAAGCAAAGAGCGCTCAGCCCGACTGGGCCGCTTGCACGTATGCTTGTGGCTTTTGTTGTCTGTATGGCTATGCTCTCTTTTAATACTATGGCAGCAAATCGTCAGGAAAAAAAACTAGAAGCTATCCGCAGTTCTCTAGCCTATTTAGAGCAGAAAAAAAGTGTTCTTATAGCTAAAAAAGAGCGTATGTATGAAGAAATTGCCTCCCGAGGTGATCCTGCTTGGATTGAAGTAGTGCTAATGAAAAAGCTTGGCTTTGTACCTAAAGGCCAGAAAAAAGTGCTTTTTGAAGGGAGTAATTAAAAGCGCATGCTTATACTTTCTGTCATACTTTTGGGAATATGCATCTTTTTCTCTGCTGTTTTTTCTTCGTCAGAGACGTCGCTTTTTTCACTCTCTTCTCACGACATTCTTTCGTTTAGGCGGTCTTCAAAGCAAAGAGAGAATAAAGTAGCTTCCTTGCTTTCGAAGCCTTCAGATCTTTTAATTACGATTCTCATACTCAATATACTCGTAAATATTGGAATTCAAAACGTCTCAGCCCAGATATTTTCTTCATCTTCCTCATGGGTCTTCACGATTTTATTCCCTCTTGTGATCACTTTGCTTTTAGGGGAAGTGCTTCCAAAGTCTCTTGCTTTTTCTAAGAATAAGCAGATCGCTCGGCTTGTAGCTCCCTTCATCTACTGTGTTGTGCGTCTGATGCGTCATATTACTCGACGGGTCTCAGCAGTTACATTTTCGATCTCTCGTGTGATGTTCTTTTTTCTCAAAGAGCCAACACCTGTTGACAGGGTAGAGCTCATGCATGTTTTAAAGACCTCATTGAGTAAAGGCGTGATTCGTGGCCATGAAATTGAGCTGATCAAGGGCTTTTTACAGCTGCAAGATGTGAATGTTAAAGAAACTATGACCCCACGTGATGAAGTGCTTTTCTATAACATTGATGATCCTCTAAAAGAGCTCCATGCTCTTTTTAGTAAAAAAAGATGCTCGAAAGTTCCCGTATGTCGCGGTTCTTTAGACCATATTTTAGGTCTTATCACTTTAGAAGAGTTTTTCAAAAACTATTCTAAAATCAAAACAGAACAAGACCTTATTCCCATACTCAAAGAGCCGTTTTATGTCCCTGAGCACTTAAGTGCACACACTCTTTTCCAAGAGCCTAGGATGCGTGGAGAAGATATCGCCTTAGTTGTTGATGAGTATGGTTTTGTAGAGGGGCTTGTCACTCACGAGGATATTGTGGAAGTTATCGTAGGTAACATTGTAGATGCCCGTGATCAAAAAAGCCTCTATACCCAAGTAGGCAAAAGCGTGATTATCGCGAGTGGTAAGCTCGAGATCGTTGAATTTGAGCGCCTTTTCCATGTTCATTTAGAGCATTCTGCTGATACTGTGAGCATGGGTGGATGGGTGGCAGATCGCTTAGGCCGCATTCCACAAAACGGCGATGAATTCCATGCCAATGGGATCTTGTACCATGTGCTGTCTTCTGAGCCTAACCGCGTGCGAAGCCTCTACATTCGCAGAGATGAAGCTGCTGAAAAGCCCAAGGAAGACAGCTAATGGATCATCCTCTTATTTGGCTTGTATTAACGCTCATTTTTATTGTCATTCAAGGCTTTTTTGCCATGTCAGAGATGGCAGCAGTCTCCTTTGACAAAGTGCGTCTGGATTACCTTGTTGAAGAGGGAAAAAGCTCAGCTGCTAAAAAACTTGATACCCTTTTAAAAGCGCCCTCTCGCCTTTTTGGCACGACTCTTATTGCAGTCGATACTTCTTTAGTTATAGGTTCTGAGTGCTCACGCAACCTCTATGCAGCTTTAGGTTTATCTCCTGAGTTTGCACCCCTCACACAAGTTGCCTTTGTTGTAATTTTTGCAGAGCTTGTGCCTATGTTTGCTGCAAGGCGTCATTCACAACAAGTCGCTCTTTTTGTAGCACCTGTACTTTATGCCTGCTCCCACTTTTTCAAACCCTTAATTTTCTTTTTCTCTTTAATATCTCAAGGCTTAAATAGCCTTTTAAAAGGAAAAAAAGCGACTGCAGATCAATTTTTATCTCGTGAAGAGTTGCAAAACGTTATTCAGCACCGTCATGGTAAAGTGCCTTTTGCTGATGAACAAGAGCGAATTGATCAGCTCATTGGTAACATCTTTGATTTAAGTCATAAAAGTATCAAAAGCATCATGCTGCCGTTAAAAGATGCTTTTTGTCCAAGTTGTGATCTTTCAGTAAAAGAGCTTTGTACCCTTATTGAAAAAACGTATGTGCCCTGCTTTCCTATATGTTCAAGCAAAAAAGATGAGATAAAAGGCGTGGTCTATGCTCGAGACTTAATTGGGCTTGATCCGACTAAAAAAGCCTCAGATAAAGCTTATGCTGCATGGTTTATGCCAGAAGAGACCAGCGTGCTTGATATCCTTAAGAAGTTTCAAACCAATAAAGAAACGCTCGCTATTATTGCGGATAGTTCAGGAAAAGCAGTAGGCCTTGTCCGCTTAGAAAATGTCATAGAACAACTGCTCCCTAGTCTTCATAAAGCTCAACGAGAAACAGCGTTTAGCGCTGCTTTTGAACGCACCTTATCTTGCGATATGACTCTTAGAGAGTTTTCAGAGCGCTTTTCTGTAGATATAAAAGGCAATCCCGATGAGACACTTGGGCAGCTGATTACCATGCGTCTTGGGCATCTGCCCCACATAGGCGAGAAAGTGCATATAGGCCGCTTTGAGATGACAGTGATTGAAGCAAACGTCTTTTCAGCTAAGAAGGTATCTCTAAGGTCTCTTAGGCATTAACTGCTGCTTCTATTGGTTGTTCTTCTATTAGCGGAGTAAAATAATGTGTGGCTTTTTCTAGGCAGCTAGGGCCTCCAAAGCGCTTATTCCCTACGATTCTAATATAATGATAACCTTCTAATGTAGTAGGGGGTGCGGGGGCATGTGCATGACCTGGGATATTACAAGAGTTGCGTCTGTAGGAATCTAAAGTATCGGTTAACTGTCCACTGTTTTTTGCAACTTCATCTATTTCTTCAGGTTTGCAGTGCGTGAGCACAGCTCTAGCTGCTAGGTTCAAAAGGCTTCGGGGTATTCTAGGAATCACCGTACTATATGTATCACTTAGGGGTTGAAGGTTTGTTAAGGGAAACCGTTCTAGCCCGCAAGGGTAATAGGGCAGTTGAGGACAACTAATGTTTACTTGTTGAATAAGAGCTGTATTTAGCCCAATAAGAGGGTGGTTGAAGACGGGCAGGTAGAGCAGTTTTAATTCAGTAAGTTGAGTGAGTTTTGAGAGATCGAGAAGGTGGTTGAAGACGGGCAGGTAGAGCAGTTCTAATTGAGAAAGTTGAGTGAGTTTTGAGAGATCGAGAAGGTGGTTGAAGACGGGCAGTTCCCACAGTTCTAATTGAGAAAGTTGAGTGAGGTTTGAGAGGTCGAGAGGGTGGTTGAAGACGGGCAGGTAGAGCAGTTCTAATTGAGAAAGTTGAGTGAGATTTGAGAAGTTGGGAGGGTGATTGAAGACGAGCAGGTGGGACAGTTTTAATTGAGAAAGTTGAGTGAGGTTTGAGAAGTCGAGAGGTTGGTTGAATGAGTGAAGGGAACCCAGTTTTAATTGAGAAAGTTGAGTGAGGTTTGAGAGGTCGAGAGGTTGGTTGAAGACGGGCAGGTCGTGCAGTATTAATTGAGAAAGTTGAGTGAGGTTTGAGAGATCGAGAGGGTGATTGAAGACGTCCAGGTAGGACAGTTCTAATTGAGAAAGTTGAGTGAGGTTTGAGAGGTCGAGAAGTTGGTTGAGTGATCGGAGTTCAGAGAGCTCTAATCTAGATAGGTTAGGCAAAAGCTGGGCTAGCTGATCACAAGAAATTTTTGTTATTGGACTATTCTGAATCTTAAGGGTCTTTATTTGTGGCCTGCGATTTTCTGGAATAGCCCTCAGCTGTTGAATCAAGTCACCTTCGTTCGATGGCTTTAATATCACAGTGTTATTTCTTAATATCACAGGGTTATTTTCTAATATAACAGGGTTATTTTCTAATATAACAGGGTTATTTTCTAATATAACAGGGTTATTTTCTAATATAACAGGGTTATTTTCTAATATAACAGGGTTATTTTCTAATATAACAGGGTTATTTTCTAATATCACAG
>JBDNIV010000022.1:0-34807 GCA_041688145.1 Chlamydiia bacterium
AAGAGGCACAGAAGGTGAGATGGGAGGAGTAGAGTTTTTGTGCGTCGGTTGCACCACAGGTGGAAGCCAATCAGAAATAAAAGGATAAAGTGCATGGCTACCGACTCATTTTACCAAGCTATACTAAACGCTATAGAGCGCGTCATCTCAATTCTCAGGATCAAGTGTTCCCCATTGTATGCTATATTTAATAAAATAGACAATTTTTCCCGCTGAAGCAGGCTGTTTTTATGTTTGCTAAAAGTTGTATAAATCGGTAAACTCGGCCGCTTAGTTTAAGTATATAAGTGGGTATAAATGGTTGCACTTGGTCAGCGTATTATTAATGAAAAAAAAGCTTATGATGAGGAAGGTGTTTTCGAGCGATCGCACGCGATTCACTCACGATTTTCTCATGTCTTTAACAGTCCGAATACATTAAAAGGTACTCAGTATTGCTTTGGTAAGATCTGTGAATATGCAAATAATGCTCATGTGTTAGAAATAGGTAGCGGCAATGGGGAATTTGCAGAAGAAGTGCTTGGTGTGGTAGCTCCAGCGTCTTATACGGGGGTTGAAATTTCACAAACATTTTTATCTGAGGCTAAAGCAAGAGGCTTGTCAGCAGAATTTTTAGATCAAGATGTCCATAAACCTATTGAAGGACAATTTGATTTCATTTTTGGCAGAAGTATATTGCATCACATAGACTACCAAGCGGTTTTAATAAACCTGTATCACAATAATTTATCTCCAGGCGGGAAAATGATTTTTATGGAGCCTTTGGGGATAAGTTTTATACTTAAGCTATATTGGAAGCTTGGAACAAAATATCACACTCCTGATGAGCGTCCGTTTAAGAAAAATGATTTGAAGTGGATGAATCAGAATTTTAACCGTTTTACCTTAACCCCTATCAATTATCTTTCTTTTCCCTTAGGGGTTATGTCGTCTTTGGTTATGAAGAGGCCGGACAATGCTATAATGCGCTTAGGCGATAGAATAGATATAGGGATATCAAAATATTTGCCCTTTATGAGGAAGAGATTTCGTCAGGGAGTCTTTGAGATTTCTAAAAGCTTATAAAAGAAAGAGCTTAGCGTTATAAGATTATCCCTAACTAGAGTTCTGTTGAATTTTTTTTGACAGCGTGCGTGGTTGCTTTATCCTTATCTTAAGGTGGAGCTGTTTTCTTTTTTAGAATTTGTCTATTTGTGGATGAAGAAATAAAGGTTATAATCGTAGTAAAAAAACTAACTATTACGGCATAACCCAGTTTTAGGACAGGCGATTCTGGAATAAGCCAGCTTAGTGGAAGCAAAATAGAAAAAGAAATTACAGTAGGCGAGAGAAAAGAATACAGAAACCTGATCTGATGTTCTTTACGAAATAAGACATAATGTATCCAGGGCGTAGTTATGAAAATATAAAAGCCATTAATCACGATCCAGGAGTAAGCCATCGCCATCCACCCATAATGATGAGAGAGAAAGATTGAAGCGGGAACTAAGGTGATTATTATGAAAGTATGATTAAGTATTAAAATTCGAGTACGGCCCGCTGCAAAGAGCAAGGTGCAGGATAGGTGCCCCATCCCATTTAAGCAGGCTCCTATGATAAGCACTTGTAGGATTTGAGAAGTTAGTTTGGCTGCGGCAGGATCTGGTATTATATGTAACAATATTAGAGGACAGAAAAGATATATACTTAAAGAAAGGGGTATAAGTAGAGAGAACATCATTTGAGAGGCTTGTTGATATGACTCAATGAGGGCCCTAGGGTTTTCTTGTTTAGAGTACTTGGAAAAAATAGGAAAGAAAGCATTTTGAATAGGTACACAAATAAAGCTTAGGACGCCAAGTGCTAAGGTGTAGGCAAAACTATAGCAAGCGAAAATTGATAGAGGCAGCATTTTACTGAGTGTAATTTTATCATATTGACTGATTATAAATGCTAGAATAGAAAAACCTAAAACACCTGAAGAGAATTTTTTATGGGTTTTTAGAAGCGCTATGGACAAGCGGGGCTTTTCATTGCTTTGAGGGAGCTTTTTCCATAGCAATATCCTCAATGTAACCATGTAAATCGCATTAGTGAGTAGTTGCCATCCAAAGTAGGTAATGATAGTCCTAGGTCCAAAAATTAAAGCTAGTACGCCGCCTGCATGTCTTAATGTCATGGACCCAATCAACAAGCTGTTTTCAAGCACTTGGTTTTGCAAGCCTCGTAGGCCGTTAGAATACAAGAAGGTAGGCCAGGCTGTAATAATGGAGAGAAACATTAACAAGAGAGCACTGTGCATCTCATTAGCAGGCAGGTGTTTAAACTTTAGCCAAGATGTTGCGATCCAGGCAGTAGAGCTAAAGGCTGCTAAAACCAGCAAGAGGCCTGCTAGTAAGTAGATCATTTCAAAAGTAAGCAATAAGCTTTTACTATGGTGATCCCGGTTGGTATGATATGCAGTTTGAGCGAGATGTCGGTTTAGAGTAGTACCAAATCCAAAGTCAAAGACGCTAAAAAAAATAAGCAAAGAATTGAATATCCCGATCATGCCAAAACCTTCTAATCCTAGGCTTCGGATATAAAAAGGAGTGGCGAGTAAAAGAGATGCCGTTCCCCATCCTTTGGCGATAAAGTTAGCTGCAATATTTCTTGATAAGATGCTCATGGATGGCTATCTACTTTGAAGTTATTAATTGGTTGGTATTTGGATTCTAGCCATATTACCTATTGTTTTTCAAGGTTAGTATTCCTCATATTATCGGGATTTTGCTTTAGATAAAAAAAGCAAACAGGATTATATTTTTATTTAAAATTTACGACATGCCCTCAGCCTAATTTCAAGAAAGCTCTTAATTGAAGGATATTCAGGTTTGGTCTACAATAGGGGCTTTAATTTTCATGGGATGAGCCTTGTATGTCAAGCCAACAAGATTTTTCAGCTAAAAATGACTATAAGTATGGTTTTGTTACAAAGGTGGAGTCAGATAAGATTCCCAAAGGGTTGACAGAGTCTACGATCCGTCTTATCTCAGAGAAAAAGGGTGAGCCAGGCTTCATGCTGGATTTCAGGCTTAAAGCGCTCCAAACTTGGAAAGAGATGCGTGAGCCTGACTGGCCAAACGTTTCCTATACACCTATCGATTATCAAGATATTTGTTACTATTCCTCTCCTAAGAAAAAACCAAAGCTTAATGGCTTAGATGAAGTAGACCCTGAGATTCTAAAAACTTTTGAGCGTTTGGGGATTCCATTAGATGAGCAAAAGCGCCTTTCTAACGTAGCTGTTGATGTTGTGTTTGATTCGGTTTCTATTGGAACAACGTTTAAGAAAAAACTTGAAGAAGCTGGAGTTATCTTGTGCTCTATTTCGGAGGCAATTCAGAAATATCCTGCGCTTATAGAAAAATATTTAGGTTCTGTAGTGCCTATTGGGGACAATTTTTTTACAGCTCTAAATTCAGCTGTTTTTACAGATGGGTCTTTTGTTTATGTCCCTAAGGGTGTCACCTCTCCTATGGAGCTTTCAACCTATTTTCGAATTAACGATCAAGAGACAGGGCAGTTTGAAAGAACACTTATTATTGCAGAAGAAAGCTCGTATGTAAGTTACTTAGAGGGTTGTACAGCACCTGCTTATGATAACAACCAGCTACATGCAGCAGTAGTTGAGATTATCGCTTTAGATGATGCTGTAGTAAAATACTCTACAGTTCAGAATTGGTATCCAGGAGATCCTAAAACTGGCAAGGGGGGGATCTATAATTTTGTTACAAAACGAGGTAAGTGCCAGGGGAAAAGATCAAAAATTAGCTGGACACAGGTTGAAGCAGGTGCGGCGATTACTTGGAAGTACCCAAGCTGTATCTTGCAAGGAGATGGATCTGTAGGAGAGTTTTATTCGGTTGCTCTTACTAATGGGAAGATGCAGGCAGATACAGGAACAAAAATGATTCATCTAGGGAAAAATACTTCGTCAACTATCATATCTAAGGGCATCTCAGCAGATGAGGCTCACAATACATATCGAGGACTTGTTCATATTGCACCAAGAGCTAAGGGGGCTCGTAATTACACACAGTGTGATTCAATGCTTGTAGGAAATAGGTGTTCAGCAAATACATTTCCTTATATCGAAGTTTCGGGATCGAGTGCTCAAGTAGAGCACGAGGCCTCTACATGTAAGATGAATGAAGAGCAGCTCTTCTATTTACAGTCTCGAGGAATCAATAGGGAAGATGCTATCAGTCTGATTGTAAATGGATTTTGTGCGGATATTATTAAAGAACTGCCCATGGAATTTGCTGTTGAAGCTCAAAAGTTATTAACTTTAAAATTAGAAGGGTCTGTAGGGTAATTATGTTAAGTATCAAAGATTTATATGTTTCTTGTGAGGAAGCCGATATTTTGCAGGGGTTTAACTTAGAGGTAAAACCAGGTGAAATTCACGCTATTATGGGGCCTAATGGGGCGGGAAAATCTACGCTTGCAAAAGCGTTAGCAGGCCATCCAAGTTATAAAATTTCTTCAGGAGAGATTATTTTCGAAGGGGAAGATATTGTAGAGCTCGATCCTGAAGACAGGGCTTCAAGAGGTCTGTTTGTTGGAATGCAATACCCTGTTGAGATTCCTGGAGTTTCAAATGTACAGTTTTTGCTTACAGCCTTAAATGCTCAGAGGAAATCTCAGGGATTAGAACCTGTGTCAGATGAAGGTTTTGAAAAAATTCTAGAAGAAAAGCTTCAGCTGCTAAACATGGACCCTTCTTTTATGAGCCGGGGAGTTAATGAGGGATTTTCTGGTGGAGAGAAAAAAAGAAATGAGATTCTTCAGATGGCCCTTTTGAATCCAAAGCTCACCATCTTGGATGAGACAGATTCAGGTTTAGATATTGATGCCATGCGTGTAATTAGTGAAGCGATTAAAAAGCTTATGACACCAGGCAAGTCTTTGATCTTAATTACGCACTATCAGAGGCTCTTAGATTATGTTAAGCCGGACTATGTGCATGTTATGATTGAAGGTAAAATTAGCACTACGGGAGGATCTGAGCTTGCAGCTGCCTTAGAAGAAAAAGGGTATGAAACTATTAGTCCTATAAGAGGTTAGTCATAAATAGATGTTAGTTGATGATAAAAAAACTTTTTTTGAGGAGATAGAGGAACATGTTGTTTCTCAGAGTGAGGAAGGGCTTTTTTCTAGTTTACAGCAAGGAGCTTGGAAGCGTTTGCAAGAAGTGGGTCTTGCTCACAAGAAAATGAGCAATTTCCAATACTTCCCTTTGTCCAAGCTGTATGCTACCCCTTTTACTCAGGCAAAAAACTCTTTAGTCTCGATAGAAGAAGTGGAGGCCTATACGCTGCCTGAATGCAAGGGAGCTGTTATGGTCTTTGTAAATGGAAAATACCATCAAGAGCTCTCTTCTTTAGAAACTCTAGAGGGAGCTTGCTCGGTCTTACATTTTGAATACGCCATGCGCTCTTATGGTAGCTTTTTAGAAAGGCGTATACGTCAAGAGATTCAGCGAGAGTCGAGTCCATTTGCTTTGATGAATAGTGCGTTTCATACAGAGGCGGCTTTTCTGTATGTGCCTACAAAAATGCAAATAAATCAGCCCGTGCAGGTGTTACAATTTGTGACTTCTTGTGCAGAAGCAGCTTATATACACCCAAAGCTTCATATTGTCTTGGGTAAAGAATCTTTAGCTCGTGTGATTATTACACATGCATGTTCACCGAATAGTACACATATATACAATGGTGTTGTAGATGCGACTCTAGAGACTGGCGCACGCTTAGAGCTCGAAGAAGAAGTATTAGGGGCGCCTAAGTGCTGGCACTTTTCTTCTCTTCGCGCAGAGCTAAAAGAAAGAGCGCACCTCACGGCAGTTCGTGTTACAAATGGGAGTGAAGGGGTGCATTTTGACGATAATATTCAATTGACAGGGGAGCAAGCTTTTTGCGAATTGGTAGGTTTAGGGATTCTTAAGGGAAATTTTGCTCAAGCAAATGTATTTGTAGAGCATAAGGCGCCTAATTGTGAGTCTTCACAGCTTTTTAAGAATGTACTTATGGGTTTAAATACTGATCTCAAATCAGAGGGAGCAAAAAGTAGTTTTGAAGGTAAAATCTATGTCCACAGTGAAGCGCAAAAAACAAATGCTTTTCAGCTGAATAACAACTTAATACTTGATGATGTGTCTACAGCGTATGCTAAACCTAACTTAGAAATTTTTGCGGATGATGTAAAAGCTTCTCATGGGGCAACTACGGCTGAAGTCGACAACGAAGCTCTTTTCTACTTACGTTCTAAAGGGATCCGCATGGAGGAAGCTAAAAAACTTTTAATTCAGGCGTTTTGTATGGAAGTTATAGTAAAGCTAAAGACTCCCACCTTACAAGAAAATGCCTTGGAGGTTTTGAGGCGCTATGCCGACTAATCTTTCACAGCCGCCTACATTTTGTGTAGATACAATTCGGTCACAGTTTCCTATATTAAGCCAAAAGATACATGGCTACCCTCTTGTCTATTTAGATACAGCTGCAACAAGTCATAAACCTGCTTGTGTCATTCAGGCTATTACACAATTTTACTCTTACGAATATGCCACAGTGAATAGAGGAGTCTATACATTGTGCCAAAAAGCAACCCTCAAGTATTGCGAGATACGAAAGAGAGTGGCTGAGTTTATTGGAGCCTACTCTTCTGATGAGATTATTTTTACCAGAGGAGCGACAGATGGGATAAACCTTGTAGCTACGAGTTTTATTCCCACCTTTTTAAAACAAGGTGATGAGGTGATTATATTTTCTTCTGAGCATCATTCAAATATAGTGCCGTGGCAAATGGCAGTGCAGCATTTTGGGATAAAGCTTAGAGTCGTGGACGTGTTAGAAAATGGTGATATCGAATTGGGAGCTTTTGAAGCTGCTTTGGGGCCCCGCACAAAGCTTGTTTCATTTGCTCATGTGTCTAATGTCACAGGAGCTATCCACCCAGCTAAAAAAATTATAGAGTTATGTAAATCTAGAGGGATTTATACTCTTATAGATGGTGCTCAAAGCGTTGGGCATATGCCTGTTTCTGTAAAAAATCTAGGGTGTGATTTTTTTGTTTTTTCCTCTCATAAGATATATGGCGCTACAGGGCTAGGAGTATTATTCGGTCGTAAAAGTCTATTAGAGCAGATGCTGCCTCATCAAGGAGGAGGAGATATGATTGAGAATGTCTCTTATGAAAAGACGAGCTATTCAGCGGTGCCAAGAAAGTTTGAAGCAGGTACTCCTATGATTGCTCAAGTAATAGCTTTAGGTGCAGCGATCAATTTTTTAGAGGGAATTGGATTAGGGGTTATTCAAAATTATGAGAGCAATCTTACCCATTATTTAGCAGCTCAGCTCTTAAAGATTCCGGGTTTAAAATTACTAAGTAATCCCAAAAAACGAGCCCCGATTATTAGTTTTTCTATAGAAGGCATGCATAGCCTAGATATAGCTACTTTATTAGATCTCAAAGGAATAGCTATACGCTCAGGCCATTTGTGTGCTCAGCCTTACCTGGAAAATGTCGGGGAAGGTTTTGTTATGAGAGTTTCTCTAGGGGTCTATAATACAATAAGCGAAATAGACTTTTTGATAGAGACTATATTGAGCCTTATAGGCTCATAATAGGAATGTAGTGCCAGATATCAAATTGACTAAGAGGCCGTGAATTATGAAAGTAGCTATAGACTATCGATTGGCTTTAAAAGATAAGGCAGGTATTGGAAATGTAATTTCTAATCTTGTTAATGAATATAAGAAAATGTCTTTAGATATCGAACTTATTGAGCCCGATCAGGTCACAGGCCTAAATACCCGAAAGCGATTGCAATGGGATCAAATCACAGTTCCTCGAAAAGCTAAGCAATGTAAGGCAAATATCTTACATCAGCCGGGTTTGTCAGCACCTGTATTTTCTCGTATTACAACGATACAAAGTATATATCATTTTTTGCCAAAGGCGTTGCATAAAAAACCTGAGTTTAATCTAGGTTTTGTTGCAGATGCCTATTTTAATAAATGGATGCCGTTCACAGCTAAATTTTGTGCACACTGTATTACTTGCTCAGATTTTTCTAGAAAAACACTTGAAGAAGACTATGGAATCGCGCCAGAAAAAATCTCTGTGATACCTTTAGCTCCCCATAAGCTTTATACAAAAATAAAGCTTGAGGAAAAAAACCATGGAAAAAGATTGATAGAAGAGCGATTTGGGGTTCATGGAGACTACTTACTCTGTGTGGGGACTATGCTGCCATACAAGAATTTTAGCCTGTTAGCTGCAGTCTTAGAAGACCTTGTGAAAGTTGTGCCCTCAGTAAAACTTGTGATTGCAGGAGGGCATACTCTTCACACCCCTGCAATTATGCAAGAATTTTCCAAAAGAGGCGTTTTAGATTGTGTGATATTTACAGGGCACATTTCGGATCAAGAGCTGCACTATTTATATGTAAACGCTTCCCTTTTGCTTATGCCATCATTATTTGAAGGATTTGGCATGCCACCATTGGAAGCTATGCAATGTGGCATTCCCGTTATTAGCTCAAATTCAGCGAGCTTGCCAGAGGTGGTTGGAGATGGGGGTATTTTGCTTTCCCCTTATAATAAGGAAGCTTGGACAAAAAGTATTATAGATGTTCTGGGCAGCTCTGCCCTAAGAAATCAATTAGTGGACAAAGGATTTAAACAAGTGTCTAACTATAGCTGGGAAAAAGCGGCAAAGGCGACATATTCAGTATATGAATATGTGCATAGTAGAGCGAATAGGTAGAAGATTTATCATTTTACTCGAAACATATACGTCGTTTTTCTGACCACTTCTAGCCAGTTAAGTGTTTCAATACTGATCTGATGCAGTACTACAACCCAACCAGCACATAAGAGCCCAATAGCGAGCATTGAGCGGATGGAAATGCCCAAAAAGGCAATTTGCACTTGGGGCGCTAAGCGATTCGCAATCCCTAAGAAAACTTCAGCCATAAGACTTCCTACAATAGCAGGAGCCGCGAGTTGCAGAGCCATCGACATGATGTGAGCTGCGAGCGATATTATCTGTTTCCAGAAAGGGAAGCCCTTTGCAAAAAAAATAGGGTTTATCCAGCTATCAGGAGGCAGTATTAAGTACGAGCTCATCACTGCATTTAGGAAAATACTTGCTCCTCCTATCGTATAGAATATTACAATGGTCATTTGGTTATAGAGGATACCTATAGAAGAGACTTGGTTGCGCATTGTTGGATCTTGTCCAATCATAGAAGAGGCGCCACGCATAAAGTCGATCACAATACCGGAAGATTGCGCTACCCAGAAGGGGACTGTGGCTAAGTAAGCAATAACTAAGCCTACAAAAAACTCTTTAATAAAAAGACCTGCAAATTCCCAATTCATGATGGGAAAAACTTTTGAGTGTGCAGCTAAGTGAGGCAACATGATTGTTGCGATACACAAGGCAAGCGCCATCTTAGCAGGATTAGGAATAGACTTAGATCCAAAAAAGGGAGTGATTGTAATGATGGGCAAGATGCGAGCAAGGGTGAGCAAAAAAAGATTCCAAATGCCCATGGCATTTGCATTGGGTCCTCCAAAAACAAAGTCTAAATAACCTGTATCCATGCTACATCAGTTGCCACTTTGGAAAACTCGAGAAGATTGTCATTGCATAAGAGAAGATTTGCCCGCCAATCCAGCCTCCAAGAATCATCATTGTGCCAATGACAGCAAACAGCTTGACTGTGAAAGAGAGCGTTTGTTCTTGAATTTGCGTGGCAGCTTGGAAAATCGCGACTAAAAGACCTAACACCATGCTGATTATAATAGGGGGGCCTGAGATGATAAGGATCATCAAAAGTGCATTGTAGGAGTTTTGAACGATTTGTCCTTCCATAACCTTACCTTCGCTTGAAATCCTTATTATTATCCACTTATTAACCTATCTATAGGTGAATACAAGTCCTTGTGTCAGCAAAGACCAGCCATCAACCATTACAATAAGAAGTAGTTTTAGAGGCAATGCTATCGTAAGAGGAGAGAGCATCATCATACCCATCGCAAGCAAGATGTTAGATGTCACAAGGTCTATAACAAAAAAGGGCAAGTAGATAAGCACTCCAATTTCAAAAGCGCCTTTGAGTTGTGAGATAATATAGGCTGGGACAAGTACGATAAAGTCTTGAGGCTTAAGTTCTTTTTTTAGCTCTTCAGGAAGTGTTTTATACGCTGTTTGATAAAAAGATTTGAGTTGTTGCGGCAATGTATTACGCATCAAAAAGTTGCGCATAGGCTCTTTTGTGTGGCTAACAAGCCCTACCATGTACTGAGGGGTTTGTCTCGACATAATCGAGACTTGAGAGTTTTGCTTAACATACTCTTCGCCTGCTTTATACATCTCCATCCCTGTAGGGAACATTACATAAGTTGTTAGAAGTAGGGCAATACCTGTGATTACCTGGTTAGGGGGCGCTTGTTGTACTCCAAGTGCATTTCTAAGTAGAGACATCACAACAACAATTTTTGTAAATGAAGTGAGTAGCATGATGATATAGGGCAAAACGCCTAAGCTAAAAAGAACAGCAAGTACAGTTAAAATACTTGGGGGCTGGGCATCAGGGGCCTCAACTGCAAAACCTATGATAGGTAGCGCTAAAGCAAAAACAGTCGTTAAAACAAGAGGCAGCTTTTTCATGGCTCTTTTAGTTTGTTTGTTCTTTAAGAAGACCTTTCAAGGCGACTTCTAGTGATTTCCAGAGTACATCAAGTTGGGCATTAATGATACCTGCTTCTGTTTCAATAACGCATCCACCTTTTTCAACATCTGCACGCGTATGAATAGCAAAGCTTTGCACATACTCGAAAGATGTTTTGAGTTCATCTTTGTTTGTCTCGAGCGTGCTTAAATCTTCTTTGTTTACATAAAGTGTAATATGCTCATGAGTGGCTACAGGGCGAAGTGCCTCTTTTACAATATTAAGTACAGCTGTTTTTGAAGTTTTTATCTCTTTGCCCATTATCTTCTTTCCACACTCAATAACTAAGGATACGATTTCGTCTTCAAACTCTTTGCGAAGATCAGCTGCTTTTTTTTCAAGATCTGCTACAGCTGAGCTCCACAGTTTCATCCCCTCTTCAAAACCCTCTTTTTTGGATTTGTCTTTGAGATTTGCAGCTTCATCTGTTGCTTTTTTTCGAAAAGCTTCAATCTCTTTTTCTGCTTTTTCAACGAGCTCTTTAGCATTTAGCAGATGAGAAAAATCATCACTGCGAATAACTTTTGTATTTGCTTTAAGCTCGAGCTCAGGGCGTTCAATAAGTGAGAAAAGCTTTTTCATAAAAAGACCTACTTAGGATTAAAGGCTTTTGCTGCCTCAGGAAAGAGAATATTCAAAAGCTCTGATAATTGTTTTTGCACAAGGGATGTGGCGGGTTCAATAGCATTTGGCTTGATAAGATGTTTTAAAATTTTAGCTCGGCCTGTATCAAAGCGATAGAGAATTTGCTCGATAAACGCTTCATCTTCACCGCTAAGAGCCACACACAGGCGCATAAGGCCTCGTTTTTGCAAAACATGGCGCACACCATTAGTGTTTTTTAGCCATGTTTCAAGGCCAAGTGGGGGCAACCTCCACAGGAAACGTCTCGTTAAACACTGCTCTAAAAAAATGATTTCTTTAGAAGAGAGTTCACTGTAGATCTTTGTAATTGTAGGCTTGTCAATGGTTTTTCTCATCTCTTCAGCAAGATCAAAAAGGCCTAAAAAATCACAGACCTGTTCAAGAGTTCTTTTAGTGAGTTTTAAAAGAGGGGTCATATGAGAGTAGGGTAGAGAAGATTCAGGTAAAATCACATGGCTGAAAAGTTTTGTATAAATGAGATTAAAAATCCAAGAGCGCATCTTAGGACTTAGAGGAATTTTCCGCTCTTTAAGACCAAGCTTATTTCTCAGATTTAAAGCGGTATCTGCAGGAAGAGTGGTTAAGATAAGCTCTTTTTCAAAAAGGGGCCTGTCTTGAAAAAGAGGCAGCAGCCACGAGAAGTGAACGTTTTGCAGTCCAAAGGGGATATCAATAAAGCCTGAAGGGACAAGGTCACTTTTATCTGGGGAAAGCTTAACTGAGCGCAAACGGTCTACAATACTTGTAGCAAAGTATTTTTCTAAAGCTTGAATATTGCCATGATAATTTTCTAAGAGTGCGCGCGTATAATGCCAGCTTTTGTCTTTCATGGCTAACCACCTGAGGACTCGTCAGTTTCAGACTCTTCAGAAGAAAATGCGGTATCACTCCCGCGGTTATTCTCAGATCCTTCCTCTAAAGTGCCAGCCTCTTTTGTAATTAGTGGTCTTAAGGAAAACAGCTTGCGCACACCACCTTTAGGGAGGAAGGGGTAGACTTTCCAAGTAAGCCATGCTGCAAGAAGACCAAAAATAAGTACTAAAAAAGAGAGCACAAAGAATAGAGCACGGAATCTGCCTTTAGAGGACTCGTTCATAGTAATAGACCAAATAGTCGCCATTTCAGATTGAGCGCCCGTGCTATTCATACTGGATTTTGGCATGACATCTGTGAAGCGAGAGCGGTCAGAGACAACAGTTACATTATCAAAGGTAAGCTCAGGCACACTGCTAGAAATCAAGCGTTTAATTTTAGTTGTAAGATTAGAGTTGATGTTGTCTAGGGAGCCTTCATGTTTAACGTAAACAGCGGCTGCAGGCTTGGGTTTATTGCTCTGATCCATACCAAGGCCCTGCTCTTCAGGAATAGAGAGTTTTACTGTTGCAGAAATTACACCATCGATTTGTTGAAGCATGTCAGCAAGATCATTTTCTAAACCTGTTTGGTAACGAATAGTTTGCTGTTTATCAGAGGTCATTAAGCCGGTTTCACCGAACAGATTTAAAAGGCCTGTTCCTTGCCTTCTTGGAAGGCCAACTCGGTTCAAAATTGCCATAGCTTCTGTTGTTTTTTGAGGGGCTACCGCTATATTCCAAAGGTTAGAAGGTCCTGAAGCTGTAGCTGCAGAAGATGAATAGGCTATTTTTTCAGCTGCAATGCCGTAGCTCGCTAGAAAAACGACAATTTCATTCGCTTGGCGTTCATCGATGTTGTTTACGATGACTTGGTTTTGGCTGCAGGCAGTGATGAGCAGCAATACTGCGAATAAAAAAAATGTGGAAATCTTTCTAAAAAAACAAGACATAAACGGCCCTAGATAGTTGCTTTCGCGTCCCTATTCGAATTGTAGCAATTCAGGTGTTATAGAAGAAGCTCTTTCTAGGTTTTTAAGGATTTTCAGCATCTCACTAAACACTTCATCTATAGAAATTTGCTAAATGGGGAAAGGGTGTTTGCATTTTTTCTATACAAGGTATGCAGGTTTGCTCTCGTTAATAAACAGCGCCAAGCGGTTTCATTTGGGCGTGTAAGTTTGCAAAATCGCAGCGCTTGCAAACTTGCGCTAAAGCTTCTATGATGCGGGTTTTAAAACGTTTAAAAAGCATTTGTAAAAGCATCGCTTAGAGGAGTCATTTTATGCAGATTCTTAAAAAATGGTTGAGAGTAGCGGCGAATGTGCACTTAATACCTATATTATGTCTTTTCACGTTCTCTGTGGGCTGCTCTATTATTTTCCCAAAACCAAAGCGTGTGGCTGTTGATCCTGGATGGCAATCGGTAGAAGCTCTTTCTAAAAAAAGTCATTTAACTGGATTTGCTTTTGAGATTTTATCTGATGCTTCTAAATCAGAAAATATTGATTTGGAGAGGGTGGTTGCAGCAGGGCAAACGCTTATTTTTGATTTAAAAAGTGGTAATTATGATGCAGCTTTTTCTGCTCTTCCTGAAACGGAAAAAAATCGTACTTTTTTTGCTTTTTCAAGACCTCTTTTAGAAGTAGGTCCTGTATTAGTGGTGCCCACTAGTTCTAATATTTCAGATATCGCTGATGTAGGCGGCAAGATTGTAGGTGTTGAAGAGGAGGCTTCGGCTATTTTGGCTGTGCAAAAAACGCCAGGCATTACTTTGGATCGCTACACAGAAATTGCAAAAGCTTTTGAAGATCTCTCTCAAGGGAAAATTGACGCCCTTGTAGTAGATAGGCTCGTAGCTGATGCTTATTGCGAAAGCCTTTACCAAGGTCAGTTAAAGGTTGTAGGATCTCCACTTAACGAAGAAGCTATTCGTTTTATCTCGCTCTTAAAGAACAAGGATCTAGTAGAAGTTTTTGACAAAGCGCTTCATAAAATGGAAATTTCTGGAGATTTTAAAAGATTGAAGGCTAAGTGGGGTTTGTAAATTGCCGCTAAAAATAGCTGTAGATAGTTTCCCTTTGTGTCGGGCGCGAACAGGAATAGGCAATTATATTTTCTACTTACTTGTAGAGTGGGTTCGACAGTGTCCTGAAGACACTTTTTTTCTTTTTTCAGATAAACCTATAGAAGATTTAGGTGAGCTTGCGCGTTTTCCTAATGTAGTGAATATCACGGCTTCTTTTTTGTCTGTGAGTCAGTCTGCTTGGTCTCAAACAGCGCTTTCATGGCTTTGTTTTAAGCACCG
This sequence comes from Chlamydiia bacterium, assembly GCA_041688145.1. Lineage (GTDB taxonomy): Bacteria > Chlamydiota > Chlamydiia > Chlamydiales > JAAKFQ01 > JBDNIV01. Next base: position 14,567 of record JBDNIV010000022.1, read on the forward strand.
GATTGATCTTTTTTGGGGTGCGACTCAATCTATTCCTCTATTCAAACGAAAAAACATGCGTACGATTTTAACAATTTATGATTTTGTGTATTTGCTGCATCCACAGACAACCTCACCTATTCGCAGATGGTATCAGAAGATATTCTCTAAAAGGATGGTTAAAAAAGCAGACAAAATAATTGCTATTTCAAAAGGAAGTTCGACGAAATTAGAAAAGATTTATGGTAGGCGAGCAGATGAAGTTATTTATCCCCCATTGCGCAGCTTCCCAAATGTTTTGCAGTCTGATACTAAGCGGTTTTTAGCAAGTAGAGGGCTTAAAAATAAAGAGTTTCTGCTCACAGTAGGCTCTTTAGAGCCTCGTAAGCGACTGAAGGAGCTTTTGGAAGTTTATTTTCAGGTTCTTACAAAAGCGAGCGAGGAAGCTAGTTTAGACAAGGTTTATCCTTTGGTAGTTATTGGAGGTGGCGGTTGGAAAAATAGGGAAATTCTTGTTCTTCTGCAGACTATAGAGACGAAATTTCCAGATTATCTTAAGCCTTTAGGCTTTAGTTCAGATCGAGATTTAGGGATTTGTTACAGGTCAGCTAGCGCTTTTATTCTAATGTCATGCTACGAGGGGTATGGAATGCCTATTGCTGAAGCTCGGTCGTTAGGGACTGAAGTTATTTATGCGAATACAGAAGAGATGCAAGAGGCTGCTCTAGGTGAGGGGATAGCCATAGACCGAGTTGAGGAATTAATAGATAAGGGCCTTTTTCTTAAAAAAGAGGCTAAGCCCCAAGCCCTATACACTGAGAAAAATCAAAAAGATTATGTAGCTGCAGTTTATTCGGACACTGGTATAGAGGCTAAAAAGCTGGTTCAAGTAGGTCTTGAATAATTTTTGGCTCTCTTATAACACGCTGCATATCCGCTTCCATCATCTCTTCTACTAAGGATTCAAAGGACGTTTTTGGCTCCCAGCCTAAGAGGTCTTTGGCTTTTTTGGGGCTTCCTAAAAGCGTTTCTACTTCTGCTGGTCGGAAAAATCTTGGATCTATGGCTACGATAGTCTGTCCTACACTGATTGCTAAATCTATCCCTTCTTTAGGAAATATTTTTGAGACAATGGCTTTTTCATTAAGGCCTGATCCGCTCCACTCTAAGGTGATGCCAAGGAATTTAGCTGCTTGAATTACAAAGTCTTTTACTGAATGCTGCTTGCCTGTTGCAATTACAAAATCTTGAGGAGTCTCTTGCTGGAGCATAAGCCACTGCATTTCTACATAGTCTCTTGCGTGTCCCCAATCACGTTTAGCATCCATATTCCCAAGATAGAGACACGGCTCTAAACCTAAGGCTACCTTTGCTAATGTTTTAGTGATCTTTCGGGTGACAAAATCTTCACCTCTTAAAGGGGATTCATGATTGAATAAAATGCCATTGCACGCATACATGTCATAAGATTCGCGATAATTTACAGTAGCCCAGTAAGCATAAAGCTTGGCTACACCATAAGGAGATCTAGGATAAAAAGGTGTGGATTCATCTTGGGGAATGCTTTGCACTTTACCATAGAGCTCAGATGTAGATGCTTGATAAAAGCGGGTTTTTTGTGTGAGATCTAGTTGGCGGATAATCTCTAGAATCCGGAGTGCGCCAATTCCACTTACATCAGCAGTATACTCAGGGGCTTTAAATGAAGAGCCTACATGACTTTGCGCTGCTAAATTATAAACCTCATCGGGTTCAATAGCTTTGATGGTGTGGTAGAGACTGCCATTATCAGCTAAATCTCCCTCATGGAGGGTGATATTTGGTTTCAGGAGGTCAAGCCTCTCGTGGTTAGGGGAAGCAGATCTGCGTACAAGACCGTGCACATCATACCCTTTATCATCTAAGAGCTTTGCAAGATAAGCTCCATCTTGTCCAGTCACACCTGTTATAAAAGCGCGTTTTTTTGACATAATCTATAACTCCAATCGTCTAATAAACTTTGCAATGTATCTTCTAAGGGGATGCTAGGTTCCCAGCCAGTATCTTGTTTTAAAAGTTCGTAGCTGCCCACAAGGCGCTGTTGGTTAGAAGGGCGCTTTTGTGCGGATACATTTTTTATAGGAACATTAATTTTAGCAAGATGCATCATTTGCTCTAGTATATAGCTAAGTTTATATTCTTTGCCTGAGCAAAGATTATAAGCTCTTCCAGCGCAGCCTTTTTCTAGCAGATCAAAATAAGCAGAAGCTGCATCACGCACGTCTAAAAAATCTCGAGAAACGGTTAAGTCTCCTGTTTCAATTGTCTTACGCAGACCCATTTGGGCTTCAATAACCTGCTTTGAAAATGAAGAGAGAACAAAGAGTGTCGATTGGCCAGGTCCTATTTGGTTGAAAGGGCGAACAATAACCACATCTAGATTAGAGATTCGCATTTCTTGTAAGCAAAGCTCTTCAGCGCAGAGTTTACTAAGAGCGTAGGGGCTTTGGGGTTTTTTAGGCTCGTTTTCAGTTCCAGGTAGATTTTTTTCTTCTATAAGACCGTATACATGAGCAGAGCTTACAAATAGGAAGCGCCCCTGAAAGTTTATTGCCTTTAGGCCTTGAATGATATTGTGTGTCCCTAAGAAATTTACATTGAGCGTGTTTTCAGGGTTTTCAAATGATGAAGGGATGTGGCTTTGGGCAGCTAAGTGGATAACTGCATCGGGTTTGAGATTCAACAAAGCTGCAGCCACGCGTTTACTATCTGTAATATCAACTGGACCAGCACCATCATCGAGATCTAGAATTTCAACGGCTTTACTTAAAAACAATGAATTCGCTAATTGTTTTAAGTAAGTTCCCACAAAGCCGCTGCCACCTGTAAGAATGATGCGAAGAGGGACTGGTTTTTGATGAGTAAAAGCCTTATCCATAGAGCGCAGAATGCTCTAAAGTAGCTTACTTTACAAGGGGCTTTTAGAGCTCGAGATACTCTTTTTCAACATTCTTATAAATGTCAGGGTTGGTTGGGCAAGGCTCTATTCCCCATACATCTTTTGCGTAGTTTTGGATTGTGTTATCCACGGAAAAAGGCCCCATGCCAGCGATATTGTGTAAACAGAGCTCAGCCCATTTAAGCTTATTTTTGAAAAGGGCCTCAACTTTTTCTTGAGTCTCGGCATATGTAATCAAATCATGAAGTATGAAATAGCGATCGGGCCTTCCTGACCAAGTCCCTTCAAAAAGAGATTCATAGATAGCTGCAAAAGCAGCTTTTTCACTTTCATTTTTAGTAAAGGAGCCATCAATCAGACTGTCGACAGCTTTTTTGATAATAGGGTTACTATTATAGATATCTCGAGGGCGATAAGTTTGGTCTTGTACCATAGCGTTCACGTCACTTGCGCTAAGACCAAATTTAAAGGGCCAGTATTCATTGCCAATTGATTCGCGCATTTCAATGTTTGCGCCATCTTCTGTGCCAATCGTAAGAGCCCCATTCATTGAAAGTTTCATATTGCCTGTGCCTGATGCCTCCATTCCAGCAAGAGAAATTTGTTCGGATAGATCAGCTGCGGGTATGATGATTTGAGCTCTGGAGACATTGTAGTTTTCAATAAAAAGGACGCGAAGCTTCCCTTTAATTTTAGGGTCTTGATCTATTTTTCTTCCGATGCAGTTAATCAGACGGATAATGTTTTTGGCCATCTCATAGCCAGGAGCTGCTTTCCCAGCAAAAATCACGATGCGAGGCGCTCTTTCAGAGTTGGGATTTTCCAAATGATGTTGATACAATATAATGGTGTGCAAGGCTGCAAGCAATTGCCTTTTATATTCGTGGATGCGTTTGATTTGAATGTCAAATAAAGCATGGGGATTGAGGATGTCTTCATCGTGCACCTCTTCTCCATGGCTTTCACGATGTGTTGCATGTGTTTTTACAAAGTCTATGAATTTTTGCTTGCACTTTAGCTTAACCTCTAAAAAAGCCTCTTGGACTTCTTTATTTCCAGCAAATTTTTCAAGCTCTCTAATTTTAGAAAAATCATGAATCCACGTATTCCCAATACATTTTGTGATTAGCTCAGAGAGACCTGGATTTGAGTAGTGCAGCCATTTGCGGTGTGTAACCCCATTTGTAATGCTAATAAAACGATCTGGAAAAAGTTCACAGAAAGTGGGGCAGACATCAGCCTTGAGAATATCGGTATGTAATTTGGCAACGCCATTTACTTTGTGTGATCCATAAATAGCTAAGGGAGTCATACGACCGCGGCCTTGATGTAAGATACTAACAGCGTCAATTTTAGATTGGTCGTTATTGAACTTTTGTGAAGCTGCAGCACATAAGGAAGCGTTGAGTTTTTTAATGATATCATAATGTTTAGGAAGAAGTGAGTGTATGAGCTCTTCACCCCACTCTTCATGAGCCTCTTTAAGGATAGTGTGAATGGTAAAGCCGCAGCATGCGGTAACTATTTCAAAAGCTTCATCCCAGGGGATTTTATTTTCCTCACTCAAAAGTCGCATAAGCTCGGCTATAGCGAGCGCTGAGTGCGTGTCATTCATTTGGATACGCACTTTATCAGCAAAGCTATCAAGGCTTTTATAGCGGTCTAAAAATTCACTGACAATATCTTGAAGTGAAGCTGAAACAAGCAGAAACTCTTGCTTTAGGCGAATGCGCTTTCCCACATCATTATTGTCATTAGGGTAAAGCACGTGGGTAAGTGTAATATTTTCAGAAGCTGTGCCAATGTCACCAGAGTTATATTTTTGGAGTTTAAAATTGCTAGGAGACTCTTCTGTAGACCAAAGGCGCAAAGGGAGTACGGGCATATAGTTTTCTGAATGCTGTCCTACGATAGGGTAGTCAAAGGCAAGTGCGCGCACCTCATCAGCTTGCTCGTGTTTCCACAAATCATCGACATGAACGCCTTCAGGAGCAGGACCTGAGCTAAAATGTATGGTTTGTGCGCGCATGTCGTTACGTCTTTCCCAGGGGTTAAAATGGTATAGCCATTTATCAGGTCTTTCTACCTGAACCCCTTCCCAGATTTCTTGATCAAAGATCCCATATTGATAGCGAAGGCCGTACCCTCTTGCTGGATACATTTGTGTAGACAAAGACTCTAAAAAGCACGCTGCAAGTCTTCCGAGGCCTCCATTGCCGAGCCCTGGATCAAACTCTGCACAAATAAGGTGCGAAAAATCACGATTTGTTTTTTTTAGAACCTCTTGCACTAAGCTCATTGCGCCCATGTTATCGATGTTATTAACAATAAACCGACCGGGCAGGTATTCAAGCGATAAGTAATATAGCGTGCGTACTTTAGACTCGAGCTGACTTTTTTCGTAGGCAGTCCAGTTCAAAGTAATTTGCTCACGAAGAGCAAAGCAAAAAGCTAAATAAAACTCATCATCATTCGCATCTTTTAGCAGACGACCTCGAAGAGTAATTAGGTAGTGTTTAATTTTAGCGATCAGCTCATCGGCAGAGTCTTGAGAGGGGTGCATGGGCATCTCTTATGGTTTATAGCGCCACTCTATAGCTAAAGGGTTTTTTAAATAAAGAGGGCCTTTAGAGAGAAATAGATCAGCATGCTTAAAAGAGCGCTTAGGGGAATAGTAATAATCCAAGAGAGGACGATGTCCCGTACAGTTTTGAGGTTAATAGCACTTAAGCCTCTTGCAAAACCTACTCCTAAAAGGGCGCCAACCAAACTATGCGTTGTAGAGACAGGAAGGCCCAGCTTAGAGGCCAATAAGATGGTAGCTGCTGCTGCAAACTCAGCGCAAAAGCCGCGTGTAGGCGTAAGAGCTGTGATCTTTTTTCCTATAGTGTCGATGACGCGCCATCCCCACATGGAAAGGCCGACTACAATGCCGAGTCCCCCGAATCCTAAAATGTGCCAGTTAGCTGATCCAAAAACATGCGCTGTGCCCTGATTTAAAATAGAAAAAATAGCAGCTAAGGGGCCGACAGCATTTGCAACGTCGTTAGCTCCATGAGAAAATGCAATAAGAGCTGCACTTAGGACTTGCAAAAGAGCAAAGATTTTTTCTACACCTGTGTACTGAGAAGTTGTTTTTTCCAAAGAGAGGTCTTTTTGGGCTTCTTTACATAGCGCGCGCGTTTTATCGAGAGCTTCACGTACACGCTCTTTGAAGGGCCCTCCACTAGATAGAGAGACTCTTTGTAAATGTTTAATCGATTTATTAAGAGCAATGAGATGTTCAGGAGTGCGTTTTATTGGAGTCTCAAATCCCGCTTCACTAGGTTTGAATTTATACTTGATGAGGTGGTTTACAATAGAGGCTCCTAAAATGCCTACAAGAGCGGCTAGAAAGGCTAGTTCATAGAAGCTTAAACGAATGATGTGCTTCAGGCCTGTTGATAAAATAGCTAGGCTCAATATGAAAAGCACTACAGCCACAAACCAGGGAACAATGCGTTTTGCAGCTCGACTCGGTCTTGCTGCAAATAGAACAGTTTTTTGCACAAACCCAAAAGTGAAATAAGCAATAATCCCAGAGAGAACTGGAGATACAATCCAGCTGCTAGCAATAAAAGCTACATGCCCCCAATCTATAAGGTGCCATTTTCCTGCAGCGATGCCGAAGCCCAAAATAGCGCCTACAATAGCGTGTGTAGTAGAGACTGGCCAGCCAAAGGCAGAGGCAACTTGCAGCCATATACCAGTGGCAAAAAGAGCGGCTAACATACCTAAGACAAAGAGGGTAGGGTCTGCAGGAAAAGCACTTGGAGCGATGATGCCTTTTTGCAAGGTTTCCATTACATTGCCACCGAAGAAAAAAGCCCCACAAAATTCAAAAATAGCTGCTAATACAACAGCTTGCTTTAGACGAAGTGCTCCTGATCCTACAGAGGTGCCAACAGCATTCGCGACGTCATTAGCACCTATGTTCCAGGCCATGTAGAAACCGAAACAAAGAGCTAATATAATGAGAAGGGACGTTATTTCCATATTTCCATATTTAGCTTACGTCAAGAACCATCCGTATACGGTTAGAAAGGTGCTCTGAGAGTTTTGAGAGACGGGCAATTTCATCAAAAAGATTTAGCCATAGGTGAAAAGTATAGTGTTCAAATTCTTCTGCTTTACCAAAAAGCTTTTTCATAAGCTTATATTTTATAGAAGCATGCTCATGCTCTAAGAAAGCGACGTCTTCTACCATAGCCTTAACTTTTTCAGCTTCCATACCACCAAAAGCAGACTCAATAAGATTGTCGACTTCTAGGGTGATCAGATGCGCTTTTTCAAAGGTCTCAAAGCTTTTATCTACAAGTAGACAAAAGTCCTCTTTGAGCCAATCAGGCATACTTAATTCGCGCAAGGTCAGTGTAATCCCAATGTGTTCACAGATATCGGCAATCGAGTCTTGAATGTGGAGAATTTCTAAAAGATCTTGGCGGTCTACAGGAAGAAATAGACTTTTAGGAAGGTGGTTTCTTAAGTCGTGTTTAGTAAGATCTGCTTCGTACTCAAGCTTCGAAATAGTGTCTGCTATTTCAGATACTTTAGAAAAATCTTCAGCTTGAAAAGCATCAAAAAGAGCGCGCAACTCAAGTACACAACTCGTTACTTTCTCCATATGCGTTTGCAAAGGAGTAAAAGGGGACTTAGCGAAGAGCCTTGCTATAGTGCGCATGTATCGGACCTGTTTTGGCTGGATCCTATCGCATTCACTGTTTATCATCAACAAAGTATGAAACAAAATGCGGCCGTGTTAATAAGAGCCATAGAATATCAGCTAATTTATAGAATAAGAAAAATTCGTGAAATTTAGGGATATTCCATTTTACTAGGGCGTCTGGCAAGCGCTTCAAAATGCCATATTTTTTGACAAATGGAATGAGGTGAGGTAATTTTTTTAAATTTATTATTACCGAGTAAATTACATGAAAATTCGATTATTTCTTTTGTTTTGTTCTTCTTGTTTGTTTGCCATTGCACATGGCGAATATCCTTGTGTTATTAAATATGAGGATGCGCGCTTTGTGATCCCTTTTTACTTAGAGAGCTTTACTGAAGAAGATGATTTGTGGAAATTGCACATCAATATAGGTGGGTATAGAGAAACATATGTTTATGAGGGCCTTCAAGGCGTATTGAATAAAGAAAAAAAGTCTCTTGCTAGATCTATGAAACGCGCTATTAGAAAGAAAAGTATTTGTAAGTTAGTGCAACCTTGTCCAGATGGTAATGGTGTATCTGTGCTTAAATTTCCGAATAAAAAAAATGAATACTCTAAGCAGATTTTTTTTGTAACCAATCCTGTGATGAAAATTCCTTTAGAAACGCCTATACGACATGTCCAGATATTTGGAGAGCGCTGCTCAGGAACTAGTTTTTTAGAAAAGCTCCTTACTAATAATCTAATTAATATCTCAATTGATTGGCTTCTTGGTTGGAAGCATTTTCCTGATAAGGACTTGCTTTGTGACAGGTATTTAGAAAAAGAGAAAGATTTTTTAATTATTGTAATTGTTAGGAATTTAGATGACTGGCTTCAGAGTATGCATAAAACACTTTTTCATGCTAATGAAATGCAGAGGAATTCATTTTCACAGTTTCTGCGTGCTTCCTGGAATACAGAGCTGCTCTTGGATCGAGCAGAGGATGGCTCTTATCAGGAAAATGTGTTAGCTTTAAGGGCATTTAAGATGAAAACTTTTTTCTCTTATAAAGAGCATTTCAGCAATTTCTATTTTATTAATTATGAGGTGCTTTTGAAATATCCTGAGGAAATTATTGCAGATATTGCGAGTCGGTTTAGTTTGCAAAATCGTTTTCAATTTCAGCCTATTCTTGCCTATAAGGGAACTAACAATAGAGCGTTTAAGCCAGCATCTTACCCGCCTATTTCTGAAACAGACAGGGCGCATATTTTAGAGAGTGGTAATATGGAAATAGAAAAAATGGTGGGATATTGAACTGGCAGGTAGCTTTTATCTGCTATTTTTTTGATTGAAGGGAATGTGATTGCTTAGTTAAATAGCGCGTTTTGTTCACGGTCTGATAGAGCCTTAAAACTGCCCTTAGTTAAATTGCCGAGTCTTAAGCCTCCAATACGGATACGCTTCAGCTCCATAACGCTTAAGCCGGCTCTTTTACATAAAAGGCGCACTTCGTGCTTCTTGCCTTCCATGACAGTTACTTTGAGAGTATTTCGGCGTACTTTAGTGACTTTTTTTGGCTTTACAAAAGTGCCTTCAACACGCGAGCCTTTAGCAATCTTTTCTAGGTGATCAGGAAATATAAACTCTTTAACTTTCACAAGGTATTCTTTCTCCATACGTGTGCTTGGGTGAATAGCCTTTTGGGCAAATTGTCCGTCATTGGTCACGATTATTAGGCCTTCAGAGGCTTTGTCGAGTCTTCCTACTGTATAGAGCCTTTGAGGGATATGGGCAAAAAGATCGATCACAAGCTTTGTGCTAGAATCAGGTCTTTGGCTAGAACACAAGTAGCCTTTAGGCTTGTTCAGAACAAAGCAAATCTTTTCTTCAGGAGCTATAATTCTTTTTTTACCTACAAAAATAGCATCTTTATAAGCATTTACAAGGGTCTGAGGTTTGAGGCATATTTCGCCATTGACTTTGACCTTTCCATCAAAAATTAGCTCTTCACAGGCCCTTCTGGAGGCAACTCCTGCATGGGCTAAGACTTTAGCTAGGCGATTTTCCATCAAACAATCCTTTTTTATGTTATGCCATTGTATTAAAATTTATTAATAAAGTCTAGAATTTAAGCGTATATTCAATTAACTTTTTCAAGAAAATTGTTTTAGATTTTATTCCCGTTTTGTTACACTGGCCTCTTTGCAATCCCTATATTAACAGGAGGCATGGTTTGGCAAAACTAATTTTGATTCGACATGGGCAATCTCTTTGGAATGCGCTCAATGTTTTTACGGGCTGGGTCGATATTCCCCTCTCTGAAAAGGGGATTAAAGAGGCTCTTCAAGCGGGCGAAGAGCTTGAAAATGAGAAGATAGATGTCGTTTTTATATCGACTCTTTGTCGAGCACTTATGACGGGCATGCTTGTGATGGCTAAAAACAAAAAAAGCCTTCCTCCTCGCATCGTTCAGGATGAGGCCCATTTGTGTAATAGCGAGATTAGCAAAACGACTACGCCTGTGATTACTTCATCAGCTATTAATGAAAGAATGTACGGCGAGCTTCAGGGACGTAATAAGGATGAAGTTAAAAAGCAGTATGGTGAAGAGCAGTTTAAAACATGGCGCCGCGGCTATGACACCCCTCCTCCAAAAGGGGAGAGCCTAAAAATGACCGCTGATCGTGCACTTCCTTATTTTAACAAGGAGATTACAGATCAGCTTAAAGAAGGGAAAAATGTTCTTGTCTCTGCACATGGAAACTCTTTGCGCGCTATCATCATGCACTTAGATCACCTTTCAGAAGAGCAGGTATGTGAATTAGAAGTGCCAACAGGAAGGCCTATTATTTACGAGTATACAGATGGGATATTTACTAAAAAATAAAGCAGCTCTCAGGCAACTCTTAGAGGAAAATGGGCAAGGCAAAAAAAAGAGGCCTATAGAATATAGGTCTCTTCGCTTTGACAACCATACAAGCCCTCCTTCTTTGAAAGAGGTAAAGGCCTTTCTTGCCAAAGCTCTATCTTTAGAAGATAGGGATGAAGCTATAAATTCCTTAGACTTTTTCTCAGATGGATTGAGCCCACATGCTTACTCTCAAAAAGCTCTTAGTGATATCGAGCTTTCTAAAAAAGCTATTAAAAAGGCTCTAGGGCTTGAAGCTGTATTCACTTCATCACCTAAGCCTTCCATAGAAAGCTTAGATGATGAAATGGGCTTGTATGATCAAGTGATTCTTACTTCTTCAGGTGCAGAAGCTGTTTGCCAAGTCCATTTTTCCACCTATATGGAAGATACGCGTTCAAGTGGAAAAAACCACATTCTTATACCTGAAGGATCTCCAGCAGTTTTTTGCCGCTCATTAGAGCGTTTAGAACCTTTAGGCGTTGTTGCTAAGTTTATTAAAACAAGTCCTAAAGGCCTCTGCATAGATTCCTTTTTAGAAGTAGTCAGTCATAGAACTGCTCTAGTCTCTTTGTCTACAGCAGACAGCCTGACAGGAGCTTTAGAGCCTATAGAAGAAATAGCAAAGATTTGCCGCTCAAAACACATCCCTCTTCATATCGATATTACGCCATCTATAGGTAAACAGTGGCTTGATTTTGAAGCCTTAGATGCTGATATGATTACCTTTTGTGGAAAGGCTTTGGGCTCACCTTTTCCTATAGGGGCACTTATCTTAAAAAGAGGGGCGCTATTTGCACCTCTTATTATGGGTGATCTTAGCCAAGAGGGCTTGCGTGCAGGGGGCATAAGCGCGCCTCTTTTTAAAAGTTTAGAAATTGCCTTAGAAAAAGCAATTGAGCTTCAAAATCATATGGCAATGGAAGTCGCCTCACTAAAAAACCAAATGCTAGATGACCTTAGAAAAAATGAGCGCTTTACCTTGTTTACCCCAAATATGAGCGCACTGCCAAACGCATTTGCGTTTGGTTTTTCTGGGATTAAAGGGGAGCTCTTAGCCTATGCACTTGGCCAGCGAGGCATCTTCGTTTCGATGGGAGGAGGCTCTTTGCCTAGTTTGCAGAGGCTTCTAGAATTAAAAGGGATTTGCCCAATAGAAGCTGCTACAGCTGTATCTATATCGCTGACTACTGAAATAAGCTTAGAAGAAATTAAATATGCTACGCAGATTGTTCTAGAAGAAGTTGAGCGCTTAAGTAGCCTTTTCCCCAATAGCTCAGATAGTGAAAAGAGGCTTTTATTATGAAGCCCTTTGTTTGGCACCGTTATAGCCGTAAAATGGAAAAAGCGCTTGCTAACATTAAGCATGCAGGCGCACTTTCACAAGCTGAGGCTGATGCAAGAGATCTCCGGTTAGTTATTGGGGAAGCTGGAGAGCTTGAGCTAGGAAATTTTGTGCGATTATATGCCCTTGTCGATAAAGAAGAAGGCCTTTTACTCCACTGTCATTATGAGGCTTTTGGGGACTCTGCACTTATTGCCGCGCTAGAAGCAACATGCATTTTTATTGAAGGGAAAAACTATGCGCAAGCAGCTAGAATAACAGGCGATATTATTGATCTTCAGCTGCAAGATAGGCCAGGGAAAGAGGCTTTCCCAAGTGAGCTTGCTGGCCATGTGAATCTTGTGATTAGTGCGGTAGATGTTTTAGTTTCTCAGTGCTCTGACATTACTATATCAACTGTTCCTTTGCCTATGCCAGGTATAGAATCTTCTGGAGGAATTGAGGGGTTTGAAGAGCTTTCTCTTTCTAAAAAAATTGAAGTGATTGAGGCCGTTTTAGACGCTGATATCCGTCCTTATATTGAACTAGATGCGGGCGGCATTGAGGTAAAGGACTTAAAGGGTTATAAAGTCATTATCACATATGCTGGCGCTTGCACATCGTGTCCGTCGGCTATTGGGGGGACTCTTTCATATATCTCAAAGGTAATGCGAGAGAAAATTCATTCCGATTTAGAAGTAGAGCCTGATATGGAGGCGTTAGCAGGTCTATATGCCGAGAGTAATACACACATTTCAAAGCAAAAGTTCTAGCAAAGCCTCTTATAGAAGAGCTTGCAATCGCCTAATGGGCCTGATTGATATCAAAGCGATTATCATAACACTTTCTTTGATGTTGATCAGTCTGATCATCATCTCAGGTACAAGTGCAGAGGATAAAAATGCCTCCTTTTTTACCCCGCTCGTAATCGCTCAAGTAAAGTGGTTTGCTATGGGGTGGGCTTTTTATTTGGGTGCCGCTTTTATTCCTTATGGAGCTTTCAGACGCTACAGTCCTTTTCTCTATATTTTCCTAGTACTTGCTTTAGTAGGGCTTTTTCTAATGCCTTCTGTTCATAATGTGCACAGGTGGTACCGGTTTTCTTGGATGGGCTTTGATATGCAGCCCTCTGAATGGGCTAAACTCATTTTAGCTATTAGCTTAGCCTCTTTTTTGGAGAGGCATAGTTCTGATATTCATTTTTTTTCAAAGGCGCTGATGGGATGGCTTCTTGTACTCGCGCCTTTTTTACTCATTCTCAAGCAGCCTGACCTTGGTACAGCTGCAGCTCTTTTGCCCATGAGCCTTTGCGCCTTTTATGCGGCAGGAGCTTGCCCAAGGCTTACAAAAATCATCCAGTATATAACAGGTTTTGGTCTTGGGCTTATTGTACTTGTGTTTGTCGGTATTATTCCCCATGAATCACTTAGGCCTTATGCACGCGCTTTTATGAAAGATTACCAGTATGAACGCCTCATCCCAAAAACGTATCATCAAAAAGCATCTTTAACAGCTATTGGAAAAGGAGGTGTAAGCGGCTCAGGTTTTAGAAAAGCTTCTTTTACAAAAGGCAACTTTTTACCTGCTGCTAACACAGACTCTGCTTTTGCTGCTTTTGCTGAGCAGTTTGGTTTTATAGGGATTACTGTCCTTATAGGTCTTTTCTTTTCTTTGATCTACCTTGGCTTTCGTGCAGCTTTAAGTGCCTCGGATCTTTTTGGAAGATATCTTGCTATTGCAATTACCGCTGGACTTGGGACGCATATTTTAGTAAACATGGGAATGATGAGTGGTTTGTTACCCATTACGGGAGTACCCCTCGTATTAGTAACCTACGGAGGCTCGAGCGTTTTGTCTACAATGACAAGCCTTGGAGTTTTACAAAGTATCTACGCTAGAAGGTATCGATTTTGAGTGAGTGCCCCCATAAATTTTTATTTGCTCCAGGAGATTGGCTTGGTGAAGGTACAATCCAGCTAAACCTAGTGCAAGAACCTCTTAAATTCTTTACGTCATGGAAAGTAGGTTCGCAAGCAGGTGCAGCGATTGAGTGTATGCAGGAAGTTGAGGTCAAAGGCTTATCTGAACGAATGTCAAATGCATTTGATATCCAAATAGAAGATCCAGGAACGCTATTAATCAAGCTAGAAAATGATTCTATTGGTAGTGTTAAAGGTAGAGGTCTTTGGGATGACAAGGTAGTTGCTTGGGAGTATGAAAAAGAAAAAGGAGGGGAGTTTGAAGGTTTTGAAATCTTTGAACTTCAAAAAGATGGCACCTATCTTTTTCGCTCTGAATTTATCTCACAAGACCAGCTGAGATCGAGTATATCAGGAAAACTGTGGCTAAAAGGCGAGGCAAAGTAAATGAAGTTATTTAAAATTAGAAAAAACGCAGTCTTACTTTGTATGCTTGTTTTTCTACTAGGAGGATGCGCTGTGGCGAGCTTAGGCTCTAAGCCTATGTCGATGCACCGCTTTGAACAAATTCCTTTAGGAATCAATTCTAAAGAGCTTGTGAGCATAGCAGGTAAACCTTATGAGATTACAAAAGGGAAAAAACCTGGGACAGTGAAGTACGTTTATATTGAGCGTTTTAGTATGCCAGGACAAGAGCGACAAGCAAGACGCTATATCGTAGAATTTTCCGGGGGCCGCGTTTCTAATAAATACTTCCTACACGAAGAGCAAAAAACGGTAGAATTTTTGTTAGAAAAAAATGCAGATTAAGATCTGCATAATAATTTTATAAAAAACTATAAATATAAAAAAACCTTGGATTCAATCCAAGGTTTTTTTATTAAGTCTTCCGGTCCTTAGTCTAGGAGCGTAGAATACCGCTTAATTAAGCAGCTTTAATTGTGATATCCACGCCAGCGGGAAGAGCTAGTGTTTTTAGAGCATCAATTGTTTGCGCTGTTGGATGCATAATATCAATCATACGCTTATGGGTACGTGTTTCGAACTGCTCACGAGCTTTCTTATCTACGTGAGGAGAGCTCAGTACTGTGTACAGCTCACGTTTTGTAGGTAAAGGGATAGGCCCGACGACGCGTGCACCTGTGCGCTTTGCTGTCTCTACGATATCTGCTGTAGAGCGGTCTAGCATTCTTTGATCAAAGCCCTTAAGGCGAATACGAATGCGTTGTTTTACTTGAGTAGTTGTTTTTTTTATAGCTGTCATATCTTCCCTTATTTATTGACAATCTCTTCTTGAATTTTAGATGGAACACGCTCAAAGTGTGAAGGCTCCATTGAGAACGTAGCTCTTCCTGATGATAAAGAGCGCAGCTGTGTAGAATAACCTGACATCTCACTAAGAGGTACTTCAGATTCGATAAGCACAGTTCCTTTCTTAGCTTCTTGACCAAGAATTTTCCCTCGGCGACGGTTTAGATCTCCAATCACATCTCCAATGAAATCTTCAGGAGTCGTAACCACGACCTTCATAATTGGTTCTAGTATAATAGGAGCGCATTTTTTTGCCGCTTCCTTAAGAGCCATAGATCCGCAAATCTTAAAGGCCATCTCGTTGGAGTCAACATCATGGTAAGATCCGAAGACAATTTTGACGTTTGTATCAACAAGGTTGTATCCTGCAAGAATACCTGTTTCTAAACCTTCTTGAATACCTTTAATAACCGCAGGGATGTATTCCTTAGGAATCACACCACCCACAATCTTACTTTCAACTGTGTTACCCTTGCCTGGTTCATTCGGCTCAACTTCGATAACGACGTGAGCGTATTGACCACGACCACCAGACTGCTTGACAAGTTTAGTGTCAGCTTTTCCTGGCTTAGTAACAGTCTCTTTATAAGAAACTTGAGGCCTGCCTACGTTTGCTTCTACAGAGAACTCGCGCATCATACGGTCTTTCAAAATGTCTAGGTGAAGCTCACCCATACCTGCAATAATCGTTTGTCCAGTCTCTTCATCAGTATGAACACGGAATGTTGGATCTTCTTCAGAAAGGGCAGACAGAGCAATCGAAAGCTTTTCACGGTCAGCTTTAGACTTAGGCTCAATTGCCATAGAGATAACAGGCTCTGGAAAGTCCATTTTTTCTAGAATAATGTTCGAGCCCTCATCACAAAGAGTGTCACCTGTTCCGGAGCTTTTTAGGCCAATACACGCAGCAATGTCACCTGTAAAAAACGCATCGACGTCAGTGCGGTTATTCGCATGCATCTCTAAAAGGCGCGAAACGCGCTCTTTTTTATCTTTAGTTGTATTTAGTAAAGAGGCACCTTTTTTAAGCACACCACTGTAAATACGTAGGTAAGTAATACGGCCTACATAAGGGTCTGTCATGACTTTAAATGCTAAAGCAGATAGAGGTCCGTCATCTTCAGGAGGAAGAGATATCTCTTCTTCCGTATTCATATCTAAGCCTTTTACAGATCCACGATCTAGAGGAGAAGGCATCCAAAGAACGGCTGCGTCGAGCAGTTGCTGCACACCCTTATTCTTAAAGGCAGTTCCACAAAGAACAGGGGTGAATTTATTTTCACAAACCCCTTTTCGAATAGCTGCATGGATATCGTCTGTCGAAAGTTTGCTAGGATCTTCAAGAACTTGATTAATAAAGTCTTCATTTTCTTCATCTACAAGAGCGAGTTCGTCTAAAAGTTCTGCGCGCATTTTTTCGCATTTGTCTTTTAGATCAGCTGGGATTTCTTCTTCTTCCCATTTAGCGCCAAGAGTATCATCTTTAAAGATGTAGGCTTTCATGTGAATAAGATCAACCATGCCTGTAAATTCAGCTTCTGCGCCGATAGGGCAGTGTACAGCAATAGCGTTAGAACCAAGCTTGTCTTTCATTGTTTCTACTGCACTGAAAAAGTCTGCACCTGTGCGGTCCATTTTATTAACAAAAGCTATGCGGGGAACGCCGTAGCGATCAGCTTGACGCCATACGGTTTCAGATTGAGGCTGTACGCCAGCAACCGCGCAAAAAACAGCGACCGCGCCATCAAGAACGCGGAGCGAGCGCTCTACTTCTATCGTAAAGTCAACGTGCCCAGGAGTGTCGATAATGTTAATTTTATACTGAGTTTTATCGGGACCATTCCAATAAACAGTTGTCGCCGCTGAAGTAATAGTGATACCACGCTCTTGCTCTTGAACCATCCAGTCCATGGTTGCAGCGCCTTCATGCACTTCTCCCATTTTGTGAACGCGGCCTGAGTAATAAAGAATACGCTCAGTAGTCGTCGTTTTCCCCGCATCGATGTGGGCCATGATGCCGATATTACGAACGTTCTTTAACGGGTTTTTTGGATCTCGGGCCATTATGAGGGTATCTCCTATTGTCTTTAAAATATCTCTACTTGAACTGGGCAAATGCTTTGTTTGACTCTGCCATGCGGTGCGTGTCGTCTTTTTTCTTGATTGTAGCCCCTTGGTTATTGAAACAATCTGCAAGCTCAATAGCGAGACCATCTTCCATGCTGCGACCTGCTTTGGAGCGCGCATAGCCGATTACCCAACGCATTGCAATAGAGGTGCGTCTAGCTGGAGGCACTTCGATTGGCACTTGGTAGGTAGAACCTCCAATACGGCGAGACTTTACTTCTAAAGCAGGCTTGGCATTTTCTAAGGCTTGCTCAAAAGCTTCGAGGGCATCGTTAGCTTGCACTTTAGTGGCAAATTTCTTAATAGCTCCATACACAATAGCGCGGGCTGTAGTCTTCTTGCCCCCAATCATGATTTTATTGATAAAGCGCGAAACTTCTTCACTGCCATACACTGGGTCTGGCTTAGGCACTCTTTTTTCGGCACGACGGCGTCTAGACATATAATAATTCCCTTAAAATGCGGGGTTAATTCTTAAAATTTGTTTTCAAAAGTTACTTGGGTTTTTTCGCTCCATACTTGGAACGAGACTGCTTGCGGTCTTTTACAGCTGAACAGTCAAGAGCTCCACGTACGATATGGTAGCGCACACCTGGCAAGTCTTTTACACGACCACCACGCACAAGCACAATGCTGTGTTCTTGGAGGTTGTGGCCTTCCCCTGGGATGTAAGCAATAACTTCATGGCCATTAGATAGTTTTACCCAAGCCACTTTACGAAGCGCTGAGTTAGGCTTTCTAGGAGTTTTTGTCTTCACCTGTAAACAAACGCCTCTTCTTTGAGGGCATTTTTGCAAAGCAGGAGACTTCTTTCTTTTAGTTCTACTCTTTCTTGGAGAACGAACAAGCTGGTTGATTGTGGGCATAAGTAGTGTTTATTCCTTAAGTCTTAATCGTGAAAAACCGTATATGAGAGCACTATACAGCCTCAGGGAGTTTATTTGCAAAAAAAATAGCATTCGCGAATTTGGAGAGGGCAAAGAGGACTATAGAGAAGTGAATCGTCAAGGAAGTATTTGAAGACAATCCTGTAGATCTCCTATACCAGAGGAAAGAGGCCTTTTATGCGTTTACTTGTTTTAGGTGTTGTTTTAGCTTTGTTTTGTCCTACAGGGCTTATAGCTAAAAAAAATATATCCCCTCATGCGATTCTTAAAGAAATTTCTTCAAAGCATATTAAACACAAAGAAATCACACCCCAGATTACGAAAAGAGCCCTTGAGCTTTTTGTCAGCCAGTTTGATCCTATTGGAATATATCTTATGCCAGAGGAGTTTGGGGAGCTTGTTGATATAAGCCTTGATGAGTGCTCAGGTATTTTAAAGGAGCTGGAAGAGGGTAAATATACGCAATTTGAAAGGCTTTACCAGCAGTTTCAGCTTGCTATTACAAGGTCTCAGCGGATTCGCTTAGAAAAACCTAAAAAAGAGCTTAGCCCAAGGCTCACTTCAGCAACTGTTTCTTTAGAGACGCTTCGATCTAAAATATCTGAACATCGCAAAATTTTTTTTAATAGATATAGCGCTCTTCTTGAAGGTGCATCGTGGAAAAAAAAAGTAAGCTTTTATAATCGCAAACTTTCTTCACATGAGAATAAGTATTTGCAAAGTGGGCATTCAGACCAGCTTGAAAGCCTAGTGTTAAAAGCCTTTGCGAAAAGCCTTGATCCTCACACAAGCTTTTATTCTCAAGCAGAAGCTAAAGAGATGAAAGCATATTTAGAAAAAGGATTTGAGGGGTTGGGTATTACTTTTCAGGAAAGGCTTGATGGTATTGAAATCGTGGGGTTTAAGCCCAGAGGTCCAGCTCATAAAGAGGGCTCTTTAAAGAAGGGGGATCGTTTAGTAGCTATTAATGGAGCAATTGTTGAGAACTTAGAGTTCAAAGAGGCTTTGCTTCATCTGCGCCTAAGTCCTAAACGCGTTGAGCTTAGAGTAAAGCGGTACTTTAATAGAGAAGCTGTAAAGAGCCCTGGAGAAAAAAGCAGCTTTAAACTTTTAAATATTTCCTTAAATAAAGAGCCTATTGAAGTCCAAGAAGAGCGCCTTGATGTGTCGTATGAGCCTGTAGAGGGTGGCATTATAGGCAAAATAAGCTTGCATGGTTTTTATGAATCTAAAGTAGCTAAGGCGGATAGAGATATTAAAGAGGCGCTTCGAAAGCTAAGAGAAAAAGGCGAGATTAAAGGTATTATTTTGGACTTGAGGGATAACCCTGGAGGGCTTTTGTCTCAAGCATCACCTGTAGCGGGGTGCTTTATGAAAAGTGGGGTTGTTGCTATGTGGCGAGTTTCTGATGAAGAGCGCCATTTGCTTCGCGAATTAGACGGACGCTCGTATTACGAAGGACCTCTTGTTGTACTCACATCAAAAGCTTCGGCTTCATGTGCTGAAATTGTAGCAGGCGCTTTACAAGACTATGGTCTTGGGGTCATTGTGGGTGATGCACACACCTATGGCAAGGCAACTGTGCAAGACCAAAATGCGACTCTTGGAAAAGATCCTGCTTACAGAGTGACTGTAGGTCGTTATTACACAGTATCAGGTAGATCACCTCAGATAACGGGCGTTTGTGCAGACATTATAGTCCCAAGCCTCTACCATCACGACCTTATAGGAGAGCGCTACTTGCGGTTTGCTTTAAGTCCTGATAGTTCAGAGGCAGCTTTTTTAGACTCTTTAGATGATGTCCCTATGCGGCGCAAGAAGTGGTTTCAGAAAAATTACGTGCCCCATATTCAAAAGAAACGCTCTATCTGGACGCGTTCAATGTCGAGTTTGCGTGCAGCATCAAAAGCGCGTTTAGCAAAAAATCAAAGTATGCAAACTTTTTTGAAAGATTCGAGTAAAATTCCTAAGGGAGATCCTCAGATGGATGAGGGCGTCTTAATTCTAAAAGACATGATCTGTCTTTCTGAAAATTCTTCTCAGCAAGCTTCAAGTTAAAAATGCATACTTGCTTAAAATGTACATCTCACCTATTTTTCTTAGGATAATCCTATCGGATATTTGCATCCCTTGGCCGGGTAGCTCAGTCGGTAGAGC
>JBDNIV010000023.1:0-2601 GCA_041688145.1 Chlamydiia bacterium
AGGACCTGGCGCCTATAATATGGCCCTTGGTGCAAAAAGAGCTAACTACGTCCGTTCTCTTTTAGTGAAAGAAGGTATAGATGCACGTCAAGTTCATACGATTTCATGTGGTAAGGAAATGCCTTTCAAAGAAGAGCATACCCCTGATGCTTGGTCTCAAAATAGACGCGGGCACTTCCGTATATATAAAAAATAAGCATGATAAAAAGAGGTGTTTTTTTTGGAGCGCTGTTGCTTGCAGGAGGATGCGTCTCCCCCTTTGCTGCGCTTCAAAGATTTAACGACAACGGAGCTGTGTTAGCAGAGATCCGTACAGAAATTGCAGATCTTAAACACTCTATCCATGCCTCAGAAATAGAACTCCGCCTCTTAGAAGATAAGCTAGAAAATCAAACCATTGCTAAAACAGGTTATCTAGAAGAAGAGCTCACTATTCTAGAAAAAAAGATTCATCTTCTTGAAAAAACTCAAGATAAAGTCTCTGTAGCTCTTAAGCATACATCAAGCTACGCGCAGCAAATCCAGGACCTTGACCGTAAAGTAGGTGATATGGAGCAGCTCAAAGGAGCTCTTGCCTCCATTTCAAAATACATCGAAACAAAAAAACCCTCCGTTTACCGCGTGCAAGAAGGGGATTCTCTCTCGAAGATTGCAACTACCTATGGGACTTCTGTTGAGACCTTAAAAATCATTAACAGCCTAGAAGGGGATAAAATCCGCGTCGATCAAATACTCCAATTACCTGATCCTCGTGCTACACAGTAATAGACTTCTTTCGAAATTCGCTTTGCTTAAAAAAACTGGTGATTTTTTGCAAAATCTAAAGCAATTTTTGAGGATAATGTAGGTATACATGGCCAAAAAAAATGCTTTAGATTTTGTAAGAAAAAGCGTTTTTAGTAAGAAAATGGAATTTCGAAAGAAGTCTAATAGCCCTATCGGTATTTTTGACTCAGGCTTTGGAGGACTCTCTGTCATGAATGCCATTAAAAAGGCTCTTCCCTTTGAAAATATCATCTACTTTGGAGATACCGCACGAATCCCTTACGGAACTAAAAGTCAAGAAACAGTCCTTAGATATGCTATAGAAAACACCTCTTTTCTTATCTCTCAAAATATTAAAGTCCTTGTCGTGGCTTGCCACACCGCCTCCTGCCTTGCCCTCGATAAGCTCCAAGAGCTTTTTTCCATCCCTATCATCGGAGTGACACATCCCGCTGTTGAGCACATCACACGCCTTCCCGCTCCTAAAAACATCGCTGTCCTAGGCACACGATCAACCATTGCCTCTGGTATCTACCAAGACCTCATTCATAAAAGACTCCCTGAGGCTCATGTCATAGGCCTTGCCTGCCAGCTTTTTGTGAGCCTTGTCGAAGAAGGGTATATCGATCATCCCCTGACAACTCTTGCCATTGAAGACTACTTCAAACCTCTAAAAAATAGACCCATCGATACACTTTTACTTGGCTGTACTCACTTCCCTCTTTTGTCTTCCCAAATTTGCAACTACTTTACCCATCCTGTCACACTCATTGATCCAGCTATTAGTTGCTCAAGCGCCCTTCAAGAGCTTCTTAAAAAATTAGATCTTCTGCGCACATCTTCTAAAGCGCCCACCTCCCAATTTTATGTCTCTGATGCTCCTGAAAAATTTCAGAGTCTGGGACAGAGATTTTTCTCTTTTCCTATTACAGATGTCCAGAAGGTCGATTCTTCTCTTTTCCTTCTTGCATCTTCTTAGCATAATGAATAAACTTCTTTCTTTAGAGAGGTACCTTCATGCTTGGAACAGAGCTCATGATCACAGCGTCCGTATTTGTTGCGACATCTAACTATTGTATGCGTAGAAGTATTGATTCAGGAGGTTCGACAAAAGCCTTTTTGATGGTGCAGTTTTTTTTAGTCTTTCTGATTGCGATCTTACTCAACCCTGTAAGAAGCGGCAATTACCAATGGAGCACAAGCATGGCTTTGTTTGGAATTGCGGCAGGGATTGTCCTCACATTCATGATGTCATTTTTAGGAAAAGCTTTAGAAACAGGACCTCCAGGCCTTACGTTTGCAGCGCTTAACGCTTCGACAGTTATGCCTACCATCTTGATGGTGGGTTTATTTGGCAGCACATTTGGTTATGTCTATACGCTGTGGCATGGTCTCGGATCTGTGATTGTTCTTTTAGGACTTTTCTGGGCGGGGTGGCAGACAAGGGGTGCTGAGGAGAGGAAAGCTAATTGGGTAAGTTTTGTAACCGCTGCCTTTTTTCTCCATGTGATCTTTCTGATATTCTTGAGTTGGAGAGCTCTCTTTATCAAGTTCCCTGATGCCAGTGGGCTTCTTCTCTCATTTGATACCGAAGATGTGAAAAGTCAATGGTTCATGCCGGTAGCATTTTGTGCAGCTTTTGTTATGCAATCTGCGATCTACTTCTCAACGGAAAAAAGAAAGCCTTATAAAGCTGAAGTTGGCTATGGGATCCTAGGAGGCATTGCTAATGGTGTGGGAACTTTCTTCATGATTTGGAGTACGGAGGAAGCCACATCGTTTGAACATGCCATGATTTATCCCCTTTTTGCTGTTACCATTATTATCCTCTGTAAT
>JBDNIV010000024.1:0-6678 GCA_041688145.1 Chlamydiia bacterium
AAAGCCGTTAAAAAACTTATTCAAGAAGACCCTAAATGTGAATGGCGCAAGCTTGGATTTTTAAAATCAGGCTTAGATAAAGGGCTTTTAGCTGAAATTGACCATCCTAGTCCCTATGGGCCTATCACCATGCTGCAATTTATTACCAAAAGAAACAAAACCTTCTTTATCCTTACGCTTGCTGCAAATAAAGAAGAGTTTATAGAAAAACGCTCTGAGTTTATGCAAATTGTACGCTCCTTCGAGCTTGCAAAAAGCCCTTTAGACTGGTTAAAGCCAAAGCAAAGTACCGTTTTACTGAGCATTTTTGAAGAGCTGAAAAAGAGCGCTGAAAAGCGTATTCTAGCGCAAAAGGCACCTCAAAAAGCTGAACCTTACGCGCCTGAAAGCATCACTCAAGCAGCTTTGCCTCCTTTAAAAAAAGAAAAAGGCGATATCCAGCCTTGCGCCTCTGTTTTACTCGAGCAAATAGGAAAAGCTAGTCTAGAGCACACAAGCTGCGAAATGATGGGGATTTTCTTTGCTTCAGAAGAGTTTCAAAAACGTCTTTGGCCAAAGTTTGGAGAGGTTATCCACAAACACTTTGGACATTTGGGCCCTGCTTGGGAGCTAGAAGCGCTTTTATTTATACAACATGAGTTTATCCACCTTCCAAAAGAGAGCTCTAAGCCATAAACCCTCTCGGTAAATAAAAAAAAATATATAAAATATGAGTTGCGTCTATTTTTTATTTACGTTAAACCTGTGTGAGTGTTAATTTGAAGCTTGAAAAGGAAATA
Source organism: Chlamydiia bacterium (assembly GCA_041688145.1). Taxonomy (GTDB): domain Bacteria; phylum Chlamydiota; class Chlamydiia; order Chlamydiales; family JAAKFQ01; genus JBDNIV01. Next base: position 780 of record JBDNIV010000024.1, read on the forward strand.
TGGCATTAGCTCTTCAAGTGAGGAGAAGTTGTCCTAAAAAAAAAGGGAACCATAAAGGAACCCGTTAGCAAAGTTTCACTCTAAAAGAAAAAGGAGCAAAAAAAAATATGAAAAAGAAAACATTAGCTTTTCTATCGGTACTAGCATTATTGGGACCTAACTTAGGACAAGCAGCGCCTTTAACGGCAGCAGCCCCTGGTAAAGCTGCGAAGGCAAGCGCAGGCACATCTACTAATGTTGCTTGGGTAGCTACAGGTTGTGTTGTTGTTGCAGGACTTGCGACAGTAGCACTTGTATCGCTATCAAACACTCAAGGCGCTCACAGCCACAGCCACTAAAATCAAGCGTATAAATACAATGCTTGATCAAGTATTTAAAAGCAGAAGGGTCTATTTTTTAGTTCTTCTGCTTTTTTTCTTTTCAGGATGTGCTCGCAACAGCTGGCATTACAGCTCTTTAGATTTTGCTGAGCCCTCTTTTTTTTCATCAAAAATCGCCTGCTCTTCTTCAAATGATCCTTATGTAGAATTTGAAATTGTGCGCTCAGAAACCGCAACACAAGCTTGGATCAACTTCCTCACTTATAAAGCCCAGCCTCTAGAAGATCACCCTGACTTAACGCCCGCTACCCTCAGTATAGATGATCACATAGAGACTTTTTCAGCCTCTAAGCTAAAAGGTAGCCAACGCATACTCATCCCTCAAGAGCAAACAGCTAAAATCTTGACACTTCTTGAGGCTGGCAAAACAGTTCAAATGACTCTTTCTGGAATTGAAATTTCTCTAGACCCTAAGGGGTTTAAAAAAGCTTATAAAAAACTAACCGCTCCTTTGCCAAAAATTTCCTTGCCCAGTTTTGGGATCGACTGGTCCTGAAACTCAGAATCTGTTATATGTTCGGATTATGCCCCTTCACTGGGCTAGCTAAAGATTTACAGCCCTTAAACAAACTCATATGAGGAAGTCCTTATGTCTGATAATGCCCTTTCCAAACTAAAAGAAATGACAACTGTTGTTGCAGATACAGGTGATTTTGAATCGATGAAGGCATATCACCCTCAAGATGCTACGACAAACCCCTCTCTTATTTTACAAGCTGCTGAAAAACCCGAATACGCTGAAATTCTTAAATCTGCGTTAGAAGAAGGTAAAAAACAAGCCGGCTCTCCCAAAGACAACATGCCCCATTTTATAGACTGTATTATGGTGCATTTTGGTTGTGAAATTTTAAAGATTGTCCCTGGAAGGGTTTCAACAGAAGTTGATGCACGCCTCTCTTTTGATATTGAAGGCAGTATCAAAAAAGCTCATAAGCTCATTGGTCTCTACAAAGAAAAAGGCATTGAAAAAGAACGCATCTTGATTAAACTCGCCTCTACCTGGGAAGGAGCTGAAGCTGCTCGCCAGCTTCAATCAGAAGGCATCAACTGCAACATGACACTGCTTTTTAGTCTTCCACAAGCCGCTATCTGCGCCGAAGCTAACGCCAAGCTCATCTCACCTTTCGTTGGCCGTATTATGGACTGGTATAAAGCTAAAGAAGGCAAAGATTTTCATGGTTCTGATGACCCAGGCGTGCAATCTGTCGCTGAGATTTATAATTACTACAAAAAATTTGGCTATGCTACAGAGATTATGGGAGCGAGCTTCCGCAACACAAGCGAAATTATAGAGCTTGCTGGGTGCGATCTGCTCACTATATCTCCAAAGCTCTTAGAGGAGCTCTCTAAAATGCCAGGTAATCTTACAAGAAAGCTTGATCCAAAAAATACAGCATGCCCGATCAACGACAAAATTAAGCTCGATGAAAAAGCATTTCGCCTACAGCTTAACGAAAATCCGATGGCTGTTGAAAAGCTTTCTGAAGGGATTAGAAAATTCGCAGCAGACTTAGTCAAGCTAGAAAGCAAGATTCAGCAAATGATCTAAAGGGCTTTTTGGCCCTAGGCTCCAATCTGAGCTTTTAGGCTTTAGCGCTTGGATCTACAGGCTTATCTTGCACACCTGCAATCCACTTAGCAGCTCGCATTACCACTGCAGAGGCTATGCCCCCTACCACTAGAGCTACAAATAAAGCCTTTCTATCAGACACGTTCGTTAAGTTGATATTTGTCTTCATAGACAATTTAAAAACTGAAACGTGCATATCTAGGTTAAAAGCTTTAAGAGTCGCTTTAAACCAAGGTACGCCCCCCAAGTGCATAATGAATAAAAGGGCTACTTTTGTGCACTTTGGATAGTGCTTTTGTACACTGTATCTTTTTTGGACTTCACCTAAAGCTTTGCTCATAGACAAAGCAAGCGCTGTATATTTCAATGGATTTACTAAAAGATGCATATTTCTATCCTTAAGGCTGTTTAGATTAAAGAAAGAGCTTACCTATAAAGACCCCTTTAAATCCACTATTACAAACTTGAAAACTCTCAAAAATACAAAAACTGAATGTCAAAAATAAATCCAAAAAAAAGCCTGGGTCTAACCCAGGCTTTTTAGCTCTTATGTATTCAGACTTAAGGTAAAACCTTAGAATGAGAACACAAGCTCTTTAATCTCATCTTCCTCTTTGAACTTATCACAGAAGCGATCAAAGCCCGTACCAATTGGGATCATATGACCCATTGTCACGTTCTCTTTTGCACTTCTTAGAGGGTCTATAGCCCCTGCACTTGCAGCTCTTGTAAGAACACGTGTTGTGTCTTGGAATGAAGCTGCTGCAATAAAGGAGTCTGTTCCAAGTGATGCCTTTGTGATACCGAGGAGTAGCGGCTCTGCTGATGCCGGCTTTCCACCTTCTGATGCTACTGTACGGTTTTGAGCATGGAAGGCTTTTTTCGATATTTCTTCACCATATAGGAACGTAGTATCACCTGGGTCCACAATACGCACTTTTTGTAACATCTGACGAGCAATAATCTCAATATGCCTGTCGTTGTTGTCTACACCTTGGAGGCGGTAGACTTCTTGAACCTGGTTCACAAGGTAACGCTGGAGTTCACGTACACCGCACACCTCTAAAACCTCTTGAGGAACAACTAAGCCATCTGTCAGCTGCTGACCTTTGACTACAGTATCTTCTCTTTGGACGATAAGGTGCTTACTCAGAGGAATCAAGTGCTCCTCTTCCATACCACTTATTTCATCGCGAACAACTACAATACGCTTGCTCTTCTGTACACCTTTAAACTCGACAATACCATCAAGCCTTGAGATTACAGCAGCATTCTTTGGCTTTCTCGCTTCGAAAAGCTCAGCTACTCTCGGCAGACCTCCTGTGATGTCTCGGGTCTTCATCGCATGACCTGGAACACGAGCAATGAGGCTTCCTGCCTCTACATAATCTTCTTCCCCTACAGAAAGAATCGCTCCTGAAGGAATCGCATAAGAACCAATAAGGTTTTCACACTCTTTATCAGAGTAGATAATCACCTGAGGGTGCAGCTCGCCGCGGTGTTGTTTCACCACAAGCTCTACCTGCCCATTTTGGCGGTTCACTTCTTTTTGTATAGAAATCCCTTCAACTAGGTCTTCATATTTTACATAACCAGGCTTATCACAGATGATCGGCACGTTATGCTGCTCTACATAACCAATCTTTTCTCCAGCTTTAACCTCAGCACCATCTTCTTTGTGGATAGCTGTACCTACGTCAGCTTCAAATGTTTGAAGTGGTTCAATAGATTTTGTACTTAAAAGACGCTTAACCTCTTCTAAGTCCCGCCCTTCATTATTCACCACATGAAGAAGACCATTTTTGTTAAGAGCTAGATAATGTCCCTCTTTGTTCTTCACGCAGCGTACATCCATGTAGACAAGAATACCTGACTTCTCAACTTCAAGATCTGGGCTAATAGCAGCAGAGGCAATACCCCCTAAGTGGAACGTGTTCATCGTAAGCTGCGTTCCAGGCTCACCGATCGACTGCGCTGCAATCACACCGACAGCCTCACCCATAGAGACTGGGCGACCATTGGCTAAGTTAATGCCATAACACTTTGCGCAAACCCCACGCTTAGATTCACAAGTTAGCGAAGAACGAATACGCACACTTTCTAAGCCTGCATCTTCAATCGCTTCCGCTTGCTGAATAGTCAGAGCATCTCCAGAACGAGCAAGCACCTTACTGCGGTCTCCTGGCTGGCAGATATCTTCGCAAACAACACGTCCATAAATCCTATCTCTTAAAGGAAGGAGCTCTTCATGACCCTGCTTAATGGCAAAGACTTCAATGCCTCCAAGTGTTCCACAGTCAGCTTGTGTGACAATAACTTCTTGAGCAACATCTACTAATCGACGAGTCAAATAACCTGAATCCGCAGTTTTTAGGGCGGTATCAGCTAGACCTTTACGCGCTCCGTGAGATGAGTCAAAGTATTCAATAACTGTTAGACCTTCACGGAAGTTTGAAGTAATAGGCCATTCCATAATATCGCCTGAAGGCTTAGCCATAAGACCGCGAAGCGCTCCTAACTGCTTTACCTGAGAGCGGTTACCGCGAGCCCCGGAGTCCATCATGACGAAAAGTGGGTTGTGACGCTTATCTTTTACCTGAGTAATCAATTCAAACATCTTATCTGAAAGGATCTCAGAAATCTCTGTCCAAATAGCAATTGTCTTAGAGTGGCGCTCACCGTTTGTGATAATACCATCTTCGTACTGCTTCTGAACCTTTCCAACACGCGTATACCCTCCTTCAAGGATCTGCTGCTTATCTTTAGGAACTTCAATGTCACGTACACCCATAGAGACCGCTGACTTAGTAGATTCACTAAATCCAATTTTCTTTAGGTCATCTAAAAAGCGCACTGTACGCTCTAGACCGACACGTTTGTAACACTCTAGAATAAGCTCACTAAGCTTTTTCTTACGGAGTGAGTAGTTTTGAAAGCCCATCTCTTTCGGAACAATTGTGTTGAAAAGTACACGACCTGGAGTTGTTTCAATAATACCATCTTTAAGACGCACCTTAATTTTCTCATGAACAAAAATGCCACGTCCTCTATCGTCTAAACGCTCTTTTGGCTGGTTATAAGAATCAGGTCCCTGACACTGGCTGCCTAAAGAAAAAGCTAATAACAGCTCTTTTTCATCTCGGAAAATGCGCAACTTTTTACCATCTGTCTGCGGATCATAAGTAGGATCTTGCATAAGACCGTAAAGACCAAGCACCATATCCTGAGAAGGCACAGCTACCGGCTTACCTGATGAAGGCAAGAAGATGTTATCTGAAGACATCATAAGGACACGCGCTTCAATTTGCGCTTCCATAGATAACGGTACGTGCACCGCCATTTGGTCTCCATCAAAGTCAGCGTTAAAAGCCGAACAAACAAGCGGATGAATACGGATCGCTTTACCTTCAATCAAAATAGGCTGGAAGGCTTGAATACCAAGACGGTGAAGCGTTGGCGCACGGTTTAAAAGTACACAATGTCCACGAATAATCTCTTCTAAAACATCCCACACTTCATCTGACTGACGCTGAATCATTTTTTTAGCTGAACGAATTGTATAGACATACCCAAGATCTTTTAGGCGTCTTACAATAAAAGGTTCAAAAAGCTCTAAAGCCATCTGCTTAGGAAGACCGCATTGGTTAAATCTCAGCTCAGGCCCTACAACAATCACAGAGCGTCCAGAGTAATCAACACGCTTACCTAACAAGTTTTGACGGAAGCGTCCTTGCTTACCTTTTAGCATCTCGGCTAAAGATTTAAGAGGGCGGTTTCCAGCTCCCATAACAGGGTGTCCATGTCGGCCATTGTCAAAAAGTGCATCAACAGCTTCTTGGAGCATCCTCTTTTCGTTACGAATGATCACATCAGGCGTCTTCAAACGCAAAATTGATTTTAGACGATTATTGCGGTTGATTACACGACGATACAAATCATTTAAATCTGA
>JBDNIV010000025.1:0-68633 GCA_041688145.1 Chlamydiia bacterium
AAAAACGGCTTAGGAGTTTAAAAGCTCCTAAGCCGTTTTCTTTTTAACACGTATCAAGTGAGCCAAGATAAGCAGAGACGTAGTCTTTGCTAACATATAGACCGCAACTTTTGCCGTACTTTATACCACTAAAAATCTAATATGAAATTCTGGGAGAGAGGATTCGAACCTCCGACCTCTTGCACCCCATGCAAGCGCGCTAGCCAAGCTGCGCTACACCCAGATAGGCTCTAATTTTAAAGAGAAATCGCGATGATGTCAATAAAGGTCGAGGGCCTCTGAGTATCTTTAGAGAGCTTTGTTTATATAAAAATATTTTCCTAAAAGTTTTTTTATGCGAATACAAGGAATAAACAAGGAATAAAGTAGACCTTTACTACCAGGAGTAAAAGGCATGATATTAGCGGGAGATATTGGGGGTACAAAAGTTAACCTAGCTTACTTTGAGACAGCAGATGAGGGGCTTCGGGTGCTTTTTCAAAAGACGTATAAGAGTGCGGACTTTTCGGGACTTGTGCCTATTGTGCAGGATTTTTTAAAGACATGTCCAGGGCCTGTAGATGCAGCGACGTTTGGGATAGCGGGGCCGGTTTATGATGGCAGGTGTAAGACGCCTAATTTGCCATGGGTGATTGAAGAAGTGAAGTTAGAAAAAGAGCTTGATATTGCACATGTGCACATGATCAATGATTTAGAAGCAAACGCGTATGGGATTCGCACTTTATGTAGTGATGATGTTTACTTTTTGTCGAAAACAAAAGAGCCTAAGATGGCCAATAGCGCAATTATTTCAGCGGGAACAGGTCTTGGTGAGGCTGGGCTTTTTTGGGATGGAAAAACTCATATTCCTTTTGCGACAGAGTCAGGGCATGTAGACTTTGCTCCAAGAGATGAAGAAGAGATTGAGCTTTTACATTTCATGCGGAGAAAATATGAAAGGGTCTCTTACGAGAGGATCTTATCGGGTAGTGGGCTTCATTATATCTATCAGTTTTTAGTAGAGAAAAGTGGCGAGCCCATTGCTGAAAAAATAGCTAAAGAGATGGAAGAAAAAGATCCAGCTGAAGTGATTACGGATTATGCTTTAGACGAGGGCGATCTTTTGTGCTCAGAGGCGTTAGAATTATTTGTGAAGATCTATGGTGCAGAAGCTGGGAATTTAGCATTGCATCAGCTCGCGCGTGGGGGCATTTATATAGGTGGAGGCATTGCGCCTAAGATTTTAGAGGAGCTGAAAAAGCCAGCTTTTTTAGAAGCTTTTGTCGATAAAGGAAGGATGAAAGAGCTTTTGGAAAAGATTCCTGTAGCGGTGATCTTAAATGATAAGACAGCCTTGAAAGGTGCAGCTGTACATGCATCGTTAAACCGGATAAAATAAATTGTATGAACATTGTAATCTACGGGGCTTCTAAACTTGGGGTTTATTTAGCGGATGTGCTTTCAAAAAATGGGCACAATCTGACTATGGTTGATAGCAACCACTCTATTTTAGAGCGGGCTTCTCGTAATTCAGATATTGGCGTCAAGTCGGTCTCAGATAATAATTGGAAGGTATTAGAAGAGCTAAGGGAAGAGAGTCCTGATATGCTGCTTGCCTTAACTAATATTGATGAGCTCAATATTTGTTTATGTAGCATTGCGAAGCATTTAGGGTATCAATACGCCGTAGCTAAGCTTGATAGCTACACACACAGTACGCAAAGCAATGTGAACTTGCAAAAAGTTTTCAATGTTGATCATTTTATTGCACCTAATACGCTCGCAGCATTTGATATTTTTGAAAGGATCGTCAATCCAGGAGCAGTCAAAATAGAGACTTTTGCTCATGGTGATATTCAGATGAGAACGCTTCGAGTGCCTCCTACCTGGAGCTATGGAAATAAATCGCTTGCTAATTTGGATCTGCCATCTAGGATGCGCTTGGCATTAATCAAGCGTGGAGCAAATAATACCCATGTTATTTTCCCCCATGGAACAAATAAGATTTTGCCAGGCGATGAAGTGACTATTGTAGGTCAGGGAAAAGCTGTTTTAGAAGACGCTTCTGTTTTTTTTGGCATTAACTCAAAAAAAGTGCGATCAGTCGTAATTATAGGCGCCTCCCCTATAGGTATCCAGCTAGCGGAGCTATTAACAGAGATAGGAGTCTATGTCAGAATTGTAGAAAGTGATTCAGAAAAAAGTAAGCGCTTGGCAAGAGATATGAGCAATGTGAATGTAATTGCTCAAGATGGGGGAAACTTCAACTTTCTTTTAGGAGAAAAGTTAGATCAGGCTGATGCTGTTGTGATTGCTACAGGTACAGACTCTTTTAACTTGATGGCAGGGGCTTTGGCAAAGCGCGCAGGCGCTAAAGAAGTGATCGCTGTTTTCCAAGACCAAAGTTTAAGACCTATTGTAGATGAGTTAGATCTCATAAATGAGGTTTCACCATGGACAAGTGCACTAAAGAGAATTGCTTCTATCATAGATAAGCATGCAAACATGGCAGAGACTTCTATGTATGATGGTAGAGTTCTTATGCTGGAGGCAAAGGTTTCCGAAAAAGCACGTGTTGCAGGAATGAGCTTAGATGAAATTTCAGCCTGGCTTCCAAAAGACTTTTTGGTAATGGCTATTGAATCAAGAGGGTACTTGCAGGTTGCAGCAGGATCGAGTGTTTTATGTCCTCATGACACTCTTATTGCAATCACAACCCAAGAAAACCGCAAGGTAGTGGAGAGCTTACTGTAGTGGGCTATAGATTACTTATTTATCGTTTAGGTCGATACCTAACAGCGTTTTCTTTTTTGCTGATAGTTCCCATGCTCGTGGGAATTTACTTTACTTATGGAGCAGATCAGACAATTTACCCACAGCCAAGCGCTTTAGGTGCTTTTTTTTGGACATTTGTGATTAGTCTTCTTTGTGGAGGAGTGCTCTTATTTTTTGGCAAAAAGGGTGATAACCAAATGTTTGCTAAAGAGACGATTATTTTAGTCGTTCTTATTTGGCTCCTTACAACTTTTATGGGCTGCTTGCCTTTTGTCTTTTCTGGAACGTTTGATCGTCTAGAAGATGCATGGTTTGAGAGTGTTTCTGCTTTTACCACGACAGGCAACACAATCATTTATCCTAAAAAATTTTCATATAATAATGTTGAGATTTCCGAAAAGCTTGATAGCCAAGCGGTTGGAGATATGCAGCATATTTTTTATGGGAATGTTGCGCCTTTAAAAAACAGTTCAGGCGACGTTATCAAAGAAGGTATTGATGCAATCCCCCGAGATATTTTATTTTGGCGCAACTTTATGCAGTGGGTAGGGGCTATGGGAGTAATCTGCCTTTTTGCTGCCCTTTTCCCTTTAATGGGTATTGGTATGCGCAACGTTTTTCAAATAGAAATGCCGGGCGTTTTACAAGAAGGGATTGCTCCAAGGATCCAGCACACAGTCAAGCGGCTTATCAAGATCTATTTCTTTTTAAGTGTGGTGGAGTTTTGCCTTTTGAAATTGACAAACTTCAAGATGCCTTGGTTTGACGCAGCTTGCTTGACGTTCTCTACTATTTCCACAGGGGGCTTTGCGGTAAGTCATGGGGGAATTACTGCTTATGGCAATCTGATGACAGAGTGGATTATTTATAGCTTTATGGTCATTGGGGGGATTAACTTTGCCCTTTACTATTTTTTGATAAGAGGTAGGCTTTTCCATTGGAATAACGTAGAGCTGAAAGGGTATTTATTTATGCTCATATTCATGGGGATATGCCTTTCGTTCACCCTTGTGGGCCAGGCTATGCCGCGGATGATGCAACATACAGAATATGTTTTTTCTATCTCATCCTCTTTAAGATATGGTTTTTTCCACGCTGCCTCTGCTTTGACCGGTACAGGTTTTGTGACCTCTGCTTATACAATGTGGCCTTTTGCTAGCCAGATCATTATTTTAATACTGCCTTTCATTGGGGGCATGGTGGGGTCAACAACAGGAGGGATGAAAATTTCACGCCATATCTTATTATTTCATTCCACGATGCGGCGTATTCAGCTTTTCTTTAAGCCAGATACTGTACGGGTTATGAAGGTAGGAAAAGTGCGTGTAACAGACGCTTATCTCCAAGATGTCTTTGCGCTTTTTTGGCTTGTGATTGCTTTTACTCTAGTCTCTACTTTTATCTTTGTATCTGAGGGATATTCAACAAGTTTTTCTCTAGGAATTATTTCCTCTATGGTGACGAATTCGGGCATGCCTTTTTCAGGCTTGCCTTCAGCGCATTCTTGTGGATGTGTGATGGGATCGATGGTTTTTTTAAGCCCTTCACTTAAGATTTTATGTATCTTGCTTATGCTGCTTGGTAGACTTGAGTATTTTATATTGCTGATACTCTTTGTACCTTCTTTTTGGAGAAGAGGCTGATTAGTCAGCATAGAGTGGATTTAAAAAACCCAGGCGCTTTTCTAAAAAAGCTTTTTTTTCTGCGCGGTGCACTTCAATCATCTTCCATCCGGGATTTTTTTCTTCTATTAGGAGGTTATAGACCTCCTCCGTGCCGCACACCTTACACAGCATAGCTTTGCGCGCTTTTATGGCAGCAAGACTCTTTTTAAAAGCCTCAGGGTGGCTGGACTTTAAAATCGAGAGAATAAGAAATTGTATTTTTGTAGGCTTAAGCGCTTTTGGATCTGTAATTCGAATTAAAGCGCCTTGGCATAGTTTGCCTTTGAATGAACCAAAAAATGGGCGGTGATGAAAAGGCACAAAGCGTACGCCTTCCAGATTTTGCTTGTTTAATTTCTCACAAAATTCTTCAGCGTTAATCCAAGGAGCGGTTACGACTTTAAATGGCAGGGTATAACCAACACCAATATGTGCTATTTGCAACTCTCCCAGTATGCCCGTCATAGGATAGTAAAGAGGCGTGTCACTTTCTGGGATTTGAGGGCTTGTTGGTATCCAGTTTAGGTTTGTATCTTTAAAAAACATGGAGCGTTTCCAGCCGATCATAGGAGATATATGAAGCTTACAGCCGATTTTTCTTGTTTTATTGAAGTAGATAGCGAGCTCCCCAATTGTCATGCCATGGCAGTAAGGGACATCTACTTCTCCAAAAAAAGAACGCCATTTTTCTTCAAGCATAGGCCCATCCACAATCAGCCCTGACATGGGATTAGGGCGATCAGCTACAATGACTTCAATACCAAGTTTTGCCGCAGCTTCTATCATATAAAAAACTGTCGTAGCGTAGGTGTAGGAGCGTGAGCCAATATCTTGCAGATCGCAGATGATCACATCGATACCTTTTAGCATTGCATCTGTAGGCCTTTTATGAGCGCCATGCAGGCTGTAGATAGCTAAAGATTCCTTTTTCAAATCCTCTTGCTTATCAGGAACAGTTTCACCTGCATAATGGGCGCCGTTAAGGCCATGTTCAGGAGAAAAAAGAGCTGTTACGTGTGCAATTTTTTCTAGAGTTTCTAATGAACTTTTTCCCTCTGAAGTAATAGCTGGGCTATGGGTCAAAAGACCAATTTTTTTATTTTTTAGCTTTGCTAAAAAAAAGGAGTTTTGAACAAGGTTTTCTAAGCCTGTTTTTACTTTTGGAGTAGCTGTAATTTTTTTTGTAGAGCTTTGGCAAGGCGGGCTATTTGCAAAAAGCCTAAGCGTACTCATAGGCGCTATACTGAAAAAAATAAGAGCAAAAGAAAAAAGAGGTAAACGTTTCATAATACCGTCAAATGTAACAGCCGTAGAAAAGAGTTGCAAGTCTGTAAGAAAAAGACGTATAACAGGATTTATGAAAAAATATTTAGTACTTTTTATCTTTGGAGCCATGAGTTTTGCAGCAGCCGGTAAAAGACCTGCTGATGGTCCTTGGCTTACAGGTCCTATCATTGCAGCTCCTGGTCATGCTTTGCAGCCTGGAGTCTCAGAAATGCAGGTCTATGTGAACCTCACAGACAACTCAGGCACCTATAATAATCAATGGCGTCACCATAAGTCTAAAGGTACAACAGTTTTAAATCCGTTCGTGATTTTTGGATGGGGCCTTGTTAAAAACTGGGATCTCCATATAACGATTCCTTTTGATGTTCGGTTTTATGAAGGGCAAAGAGCGCTTCGCACAAGTGATGTGAGTGCATCAGTTGGCTGGCAAGTTTCTAAAGATAAAAGAGATCATTTCAGGCCTGATGTCCGTTTAACTATTGGAGAGAGTTTTCCTTCAGGACAGTACCGCAAGTTAGTCCAAAAGAAAAAAGGCACAGACGCAAGCGGATCAGGTGCTTTTACGACAGACTTTGGTATTAAACTCCAAAAGCTCTTTTATACCTTCGGTACGCAGTTTTTAAGTTCGCGCCTTAATATAAGTTATGCGCTCCCCTCAGATGTAAGGGTTATTGGCCTTAACACATATGGAGGCTCTTTAGATACGAGAGGAACTGTTAAGCCTGGGCATACGTTCACAGTAGTTGCTTCTTTGGAGCAAACGCTCAGTCGCCACTGGGCGCTTGCAACAGATGTTCAATTTTCTAGAACAGGCAAAACCCGTTTCTCAGGTACAAGCAGCGATCCGAGCTCTATGGCCTCAGGTGATGTAGTCCAGTGGAGTCTTGCTCCAGCTATTGAGTACAACATCAACGAGAACTGCGGCTTCATAGGGGGCGCTTGGTTCACGGTATCAGGGAAAAATAGCCCAGAGTTCACTACGTGGGTTTTGTCATTTACTTACGCTAAGTAACCTAGCTATTCATTTTTGTAGCTCTACCTTGCAGATGTGAGCGCATCTAAGATCTAGTTCTAGTCATTTTCTTTCGCGTGAGCTATGATGCGCAGCTTGAAGCTGAGGAAATATTATGATAGATCTCAATGATGAGCAGCGCATTGCAGGCCTGCATAAAGAAGGCCCTATGCTCGTTTTAGCAGGAGCAGGTTCTGGCAAGACCCGCATTGTCACTTTTCGTGTTTTAAATCTTATCAATTCAGGGGTAGAGCCTTCTGAGATTTTAGCGCTTACATTCACTAATAAAGCAGCAGGTGAGATGAAAGAGCGTTTATTCCAGCTCTGTCCTAAGCCTGTTTTAGTCACGACCTTTCATAGCTTAGGGGCGCGCATGCTTAGAGAGTATGCAGCGGGCTTTGAAGGATTAAAAGAAGACTTTACCATATATGATGAGAATGACAGTGAAAAGCTTATCAAGTCGTGTTTAGATACGCTTGGGATTAAAGACAAAAAGCTTACAACAAAAGCTGTTAGAGGGCAGATTTCTACTGCAAAAAATGCACTTGTGGATCCTGAAGACTTTAAAATTGAAGAGCCAATAGACAACCAAGTAAAACAGCTTTACGCTTTATATAGCAAAAGGCTACGTGAATATAACGCGGTCGATTTTGATGACCTTTTATTTTTGACAGCAAAATTACTTGAGAAAAAACCTGAAACGCTAAAGGTAGCTCAAGAGAGATGGAAATATTTTTTAATCGATGAGTACCAAGACACAAACCATGCGCAGTATGTGATTGCTAAAAGGTTGTCATCAAAAAGTAATAATCTGTTTGTCGTGGGCGACCCTGATCAGTCTATATACTCTTGGCGCGGGGCGAACATCAAAAACATTTTAAACTTTGAAAAAGATTTTCCAGGTGCAAAAGTTGTGAAGCTTGAGCAAAACTATCGGAGTACTGAGCATATCTTACAAGCAGCGAATGCTCTTATTCAGGAAAATGAAAGTCGGTATGAAAAAGATTTATGGAGCGCTTTAGGTGCTGGAGAAAAAGTATCTGTGTGCGCTTTAGATTCAGAGTATAATGAAGCTGAATTTGTCATAGGCAGTATCGAGCATCACTTAAGAGCAGGCACTACCCATAATGAAATTGCTGTCTTATATAGAACAAACGCTCAGTCGCGCTCTATAGAGGATGGCTGCTTAGATGCAGGCATTCCTTATGTGGTTATTGGAGGTATCTCTTTTTATCAAAGAAAAGAGGTCAAAGATGCCTTGGCGCTACTCAGACTCGCAGTGAGTCCTGGAGACTATATGAGCTTTAATCGGGTCATAAAAGCACTAAGGCTGTCTGTAGGTGATACTTCTTTAGCAAAAATTCAAAAAGCACTTGGAGAAGTAAATGAATTAGATTCTATTCAGAAGAGTCCAAGAGATTTATTTTCTTTATGTGCAGCCATTATCGAAGACCCTGCAAAGTTTTCTATGCGTATTGGGCAAAAGCAGCGTGATGATTTAACTCGTCTGATTCATTTATTTAAAACACTCAAAAAAAGTGCGGAAGAAAAAAGCACAGCAGAAGTGCTAAAAGAGGCTTTAGATATGACGCATTATTTTTCTATGCTCCGTTTAGATCCTGAGACTTTTGAAGACCGTAAGGAAAACGTAGAGTCTCTGGTCGCTAAAGCAATTGATTATGAGATGTCAGAAGATCCGAGTGTTATTGGTTTTTTAAATGATATAGCGCTAAAAACCAATCTTGATGAAGGGGGATCGCTTCATGGGCGCATTCGTCTGATGACAATGCATAACGCTAAAGGGTTAGAGTTTGATGTGGTTTTTTTAGTAGGTATGGAAGAAGACCTTTTCCCTCATATAAATTCTAAAGGAGACTATAGCCGCTTAGAAGAAGAAAGGCGCCTTTGCTATGTAGGGATGACGCGGGCTAAGCAAAAACTCTATCTTACCTGTGCACAAAAGCGCAGCGTTTGGGGTTCATTTCGTGTAATGTATCCAAGTAGGTTTTTGTCTGAGCTACCTAAAGACTCTATTGAGAAAAAAGGTTCGTATGGTTCTGAGATCTCTTTTGATCCTTATGGACCAAATGTAGTCAAAAGACCCTCGAGTAATCAACAAACAGAAGCTTTCTCAAATTCAAGACTCTCCCCTATTCGCAAAGTAGCTTCGGGAAATAATCCAGAGCCTGCAGGAGGCGTTTTTGAGTCGGGTGAAAAGATCTTTCATCCAGAGTTTGGTCAGGGAAAAATAGATAAGGTCTATGAAGGTTCATTTGGCTGGATGTATGAAGTGACTTTCCAAAATGGAGATTCTAAGACGCTTGTTGCGAAGTTTGCGCCACTTTCTAGGGTTTAGAAAATCAAATAATAGCCTCATGTTATGAGTAAAAAAAAGTATGTATTTAAGCCCTACGATTCAGACTTCCCTAAGCTTTTTCAAAACGAGCACAAAAGAATACAAGCAGCAAGCCTATTACCTTTAAGTATAGAGCACATAGGCAGTACAGCTGTTGAGGGTCTTGGGGGCAAGGGCATCATTGATATTCTAATTAAGGCACCTAAATTGAGCCTTGAAATGGTTTCTAAGCTTTTACAGAGTATCGGTTATGAATTTCGAAAAGACCATAGCGAAGAAGATAGACTTTTTTTCCGCATCGACTTGCCTGACACTAAAGAAGAGATAAGAAGATACCATGTCCACTTGACCTTCCTAGGTTCCAAAGCAGAACAGAATCTTATGGGCTTTAGGGATTACTTAAAGATACATCCAGAGGCTCGTATAAAATATGAGCGGATGAAAAAACTTGCAGTCAAGAGAGCTCAGGGGGAAGGCCAAGTCTATAGGAAAGAAAAAGCATCTTTTTTTGATTCCTTAGATAAATCAAGCTAAAAGAGCATAAATCTTTTCAGCAGTTTTTGATGGATCTGCTAAAATCTCAATCATTTTTTTAGAAGAACACTCTCCTTGTATAAGAGAAAAAGCAGATTTCGGCAATTTGAGCTGTTTGCTTAAAAAAGCAATGAGCTTGTGGTTTGCTTTTCCTTTTTCTGGCGTCGCATTGAGCTTAATAAAAAGTCTTTGCTCGCGCACACAAACAATTTCTGTTTTAGGAGCGTTAGGAAGTACTTTGAGATAGAGTTGGATACTTTTATCTAAGATTTTTAGGAAAGAAGAACTCATCGTGATTTAAATAAGTCGAGTTTTTTGAGGCTATACTTTGGCCGAATTGCTAAATCCCAAATTTCTTGGTCTTTGAGTCCTATAAGGACATAGAGCGGATTTTTTACTTTGGCGTGCTTGAGAATTTTTGTAGCTCTTTGAAAAATCCATTGTTTGATAGACAGTTTAGCTAAGAGTAGAGCCAGCCCAAGCCATGATAGGGTAAAAAGACTAGGCAGAAAAGCCACCCATATAGGGCTTAAGAAAAGAGGTAAAAGCCACAAGATGTCGCTCGGCCTGGCGAGAAGAGGGCCTAAAAAGCGCCTGAATCTAGATGAGCTTGTTTGATAGGCTAAAATTTCTTCAAAGCCTAGATGTTCTTTATAGGGAAAAAGCTCGTAGCGAACCAAATGGACAAATTCATGCGCGAGCACCTCTTCTATAGAGTATGAAAAAAAGAGAGTAGTAAACAAAGATTTTTGTTTCTTTTTCAAAAGTTTGGGATGGATCTGGATAGTCGGGCCTACGCATAGACTACTCAGTTTCTTGTCTTTATCAGAGCCTTTTTCTTGGGCAATTGGGATCCAAGTAGCTGCAAGCTGCAGGAAAAGTTTTTTTTGACTTATAAAAATTTGGGGATTGTGAGGCTTTTTACCAAATTTTTTTTGGATTTTATTTAAGGCTAATAAAGTCTCTTTTTGAGAGAGCGATAGAGCCTTTTCTAAGTGTTTAAGATGCGTCATTTAAACCATACTATTTAAAAAGGGGTGGTTGAAAAAACAGCTTTCCGATAGCCTCCAGTTATTTAAGAGGCTAACTAAAAGCCTCCAAAGCAGACTATTACCATGAAGAAAAAGTCCTTAATTGTTGTTGAGTCACCGACTAAGATAAAGTCATTAAAGAAGTTTTTGTCTTCTGATTTCATCATTGAATCGTCTTACGGTCATATCATAGACTTGCCGGCTAAAAAATTTGGCATTGATGACGAAACGTTTGAGCCTGAGTATACGACGCTAGAAGGTAAGACGCAAGTAATCAAAGACCTGAAAAAAGCGGCAGCTAAATGTGATACTGTCTACCTCGCTCCTGATCCAGACCGTGAGGGAGAGGCTATTGCATGGCATATTGCATCTATTATGCCAAAGGGCATGAAGATCAAGCGCGCTGTTTTTAACTCTGTGACTAAAAAAGCTGTGCAAGAGGCTGTAGAAAATCCTCGAGAAATCAATATGGCTCTTGTAAATGCTCAGCAGGCAAGGCGTTTATTAGATAGAATTGTAGGATATAAGGTCTCTCCTGTGCTTTCGCGTAAAGTGTCTGCAGGCCCTGGTAGACGGGGGCTATCTGCAGGAAGAGTGCAATCTGTAGCTTTGAAACTGGTTGTTGATCGAGAAAAAGAAATCGAAGCTTTTGTCCCCGTAGAGTATTGGAATCTATCATCGCTATTAAAGACAAAAGGTGGAGAGTTTTCTGCAAATCTCTATAGCGTCGATGGCCTAAGAGTAGAAAAAGAAGCCGTAGAAGGTAAAAAAGCGTTCCTTATTAACAATGAGAAAGTTGCGCGTGGCATTGAGTCTAAGCTAAAAAAAGCGAAATACGAGACAGCAAGTGTTACGAAGAAAGAGAAAAAAAGGGCACCAGGCCCTCCTTTCATTACATCGACGCTTCAGCAAGAAGCTTTTCGCCATCTCTCTTTTTCTCCTGCAAAAACCATGAAAGTAGCGCAGGAGCTCTATGAAGGTATAGACCTAGGTTCTGGAGATACGCAAGGTCTTATTACTTATATGCGTACTGACTCTGTACGTATGGCTCCTGAAGGTGTAGAGGCTGCAAGAGCACATATTCAAAAGGCTTTTGGTAAAGAGTACTTGCCTGAAAAGCCCAACTCTTACGCGACTAAAAAAAGTGCCCAAGATGCTCACGAAGCTATTCGTCCTGTTGATGCAGACTATTCGCCACAAAAAGTAGCCAAATATCTGAGCCCAGATCAGAAAAAACTTTACGGGCTTATTTGGATGCGCACACTTGCCTCTCAGATGCAGCCTGCTATTTATGATACGATTTCAGCAGACATCACGACAGATGTCGGGTGTATGCTTAGAGCAACCGGATCTATTCTCAAATTTGATGGGCACCTAAGAGCTTATCAAGAAAAGGAAGATGAGAATACAGCTGAAGAAGAAAAGCTTTTACCTCCTTTGGAACAGGGGCAGGCGCTTGCACTTAAAAAAGTGGATGCGATCCAAGCTTTTACAAGACCTCCTCCACGCTTTAGTGAGGCATCCCTTATTAAAGAGTTAGAAAAATCAGGTATTGGCAGGCCCTCTACTTATTCAGCGATTATGAATAAGATTAAGAGTCGAGATTATACAGAAAAAGAGGGCGGTCGCCTCAAGCCAACAGAGCTTGGATGTGTAATCGCTACTTTTTTAGAGAGTAATTTTTCTGGAATTATGAATGTCGATTTTACTCGAGAGATGGAAGATGAGCTTGAGGAAATAGCAGACGGTAAGCTTGATTGGAAAAAGTTGCTAAAAACATTTTGGGCTGAGTTTATGCCCGTGGTTGAAATAGCGACTAAAGAGGCTCATGTTCCTAAAAATCTAACGGATATTACTTGTCCTGAGTGTAAAAAACATAAGTTACATAAGATCTGGGCAAAGGGTAAATATTTTTATGGATGTAGTGGTTATCCAGACTGTGGATATACCAACTCTTTAGAAGGGCTTAACTTTAAAAAAGAAGACTACGCTGCAGATTTTGATTGGAATCAGAAATGTCCTAAGTGTGAAAGTGAAATGACACTTCGTCATGGACGCTTTGGCGCTTTTTTAGGGTGTGCTAAATATCCCAAGTGTCGGGGCCTTGTTAATGTTCCTCCTAAAGGGGAAAAAATTATAGACATTCCCTGCCCTGCTAAAGGATGCACAGGGGGCATTACGAAAAAAATGTCTCGTTTTGGACGGCCTTTTTACTCTTGCAGTGAGTTTCCTGAATGCGATGTCATTGTAAACGACCTTGCAGATCTAAAAGTGAAGTATAAAGACCATCCAAAAACAGCGTATGTAGCTAGGAAAAAAGGTAAAGGCGGTGGGCCAGGACCTCGGAAGCTTTCTAAAGAGCTGCAAGCGATCGTAGAAAAAGAAGAGCTTTCTAGGCCAGAGGTCACTAAAGCACTTTGGGTTTATATCAAACAGCACGACTTACAAGACCCAGATAATAGACGTCGTATTATTGCGGATGAAAAGCTAAAAGCGTTCTTTGGAGGGCTTGAATCTATTGATATGTTTGAGCTTGCTAAAGTCATTAGTGGGCATCTGTCGTAAAAAATAAAAAAAAACTGCGCGGTCTATTTGAAAAAAATAAATTGAGACAGTACAGTGAGATTTTGGACGAAACAATTATAAGGCTGACTGTGCCATGAAAGAGGGATTTACTATGCAAGAGATTGAACAATTTGGAAAAACGCATAAGATGTCTATCTTATTAAGTGCTGTTTTTCTCGTATCAGCAATATGCAATATGCTGTTTTGGGATTCACTAAGTATTTGGCTAGTAGCACTAGGTGCTATTGGGGGTCTTTGTTTTCCAGATCCTATTGCGCGTTTTTTAACACGTACAGCAAGTTTTATTGGAAAACAGGAAAGAACGGTCCGCCTTATTTTTGCGGGAGTGGCCATTGCCGTGGCGATTGTCTTTCCTCCACTTCACTTTTTAACTGCAGGTCTTATTGCAGGCATCGCTCTTAAGGCAAATATGGGACAGCTTAATCCTAAGGCCCCTGCTGAGCCTCCTATGAAACGACCACCTGAAGACAAACAAGATGGCGAAAATAAATAAGTTTTCTTGCGTATAAGTAGCTCTATCCAAGCTCGCAAGTAAGGCCTCCCACGTACACCCTGGGGGGCCTTTTTTATTGGAGTTTGGTTTTTTTAATCAGGACTCTTTCTTTACAAGTACTTAAGCTCCGAGCTATACTTAGCCGTTAGCATTTTGTGTCTGGGGTAGATGCATTTGTT
The DNA here is from genome assembly GCA_041688145.1 of Chlamydiia bacterium. GTDB lineage: Bacteria > Chlamydiota > Chlamydiia > Chlamydiales > JAAKFQ01 > JBDNIV01. The sequence goes on from JBDNIV010000025.1 coordinate 13,897, forward strand.
ACAAGGTAGTGAAATGTATATTCGACGTGGGCGATTCGCTTGGCTCTATATAGCCGCGGTATGTGTATGTGTAGGCGCATTAGGGTGCGCTGTTTGGCTTTCAGTTTCGCATCTTGAAACAGAGCTTCCTACGAGTCCAGATCTTTTTATCGATTCCATGCATGCATCTAAAAAAAAAAGCTTATCTGAAGCACTTACATTAAAAACGTATCCTCTTACAGATGATGCTACACATTTAAATCTTTCTATTTTCGCAAGTAAAATGCTAGCACGTCCTGATTGTTTGAAAGCGCCGAAGGCCGTGCGTCTGTATACAGAATATCCTAATGAGGAGCATAACGCTCGTTTAGGAGAGCGTCTTTACCTGAAGCGTAAGGCGGGTCGCTTTTGCTTTGCAGATCCTGGAGAAAAAACCTCTATTTGGGTGATTCCTGAAACTAAAAAAAACGCAGCTCTGCTTTTTGCTGAAATGGATGTAGATGGGAAGCTGCAAACATTAGGCCAGTTTCAAGTGCCGCTTATTGAAGGAGGAGCGTGGCCTAAGGAAGGGATTAGCATAGAAGGGATTTGTATAGATGAGCATATGTTTAAGCGTTTAGGCGTGAAATGGCCTGGGGTTGATCTCTTGCAAAGCCCTGACTGTTATCGACTTTTTTTTAAAGCGCATTCATTGACTATTTCTAATAGAGATTGGATGGTTATTAAAGACGGCAAGTGGCAAGTAGCTAATCTGAAGGATAGCACAGCTGCTAAGCCTCTTATGCGCCTTCATGCTGCTGAAAAAAATCAGCTTATATTTGAAGTAATTGATAGCGATGGGCAGCTGCATATTCTGTTGCCTTTGAGTAAGACAGACGACAGCATAGAAGATCATGTAATAGATGACTTTGGGCCGGTTGCTTTTCGCACGCTTGAGAAAATATCAGTGAAGGTAAAAGATGTTTGGCAGTTTTTCAGCTTAGGAGATGCTCTTGTATATAGAGAGGGTGGGTGGGAAAAAGTCGATCTTAAAAACCCTCCTTTAGGCCCCTTACTTGTCCTTAGCCGAATTGAAGCAATGCCTCTAAATCCCCATTTAGTAGTTACGCTCTACAGTGCTATGCACAGTAAAAGCCGTACTATAAAATTTCCTATTGAACGCTTAAAGAGAAAAGCCCTATGAAAACATTTGGTATTGTCCTTAGTTGTTTCTTAAGTCTGGCTTTTAGTGAACCCCAAGGTGCAGGGCCGGCGGGCTTTATTTCAGAAGCAGAGCTTTTAGCCAAAGAGATGGAACACTTTAATAGGGCGCTTGCTAAGGAAAAAGATGACTTATCTACTTTGTATTATGAAGCGCAAAAAGCACCTGCTGATCAAGCGCAAGCGTTTCTTGAAAAAATTCAGTTAAAGCGAGAAGCACTTAAGCAATTAGAAATAGATGTTCTACAAAAATCATCAAAGGTTTTAGGTGATAAAGACAGCTATGCATTTTGGAATGGAGGAGAGGTTTCACTAAGTGATTTGATTATTCACTTTGGAGCTCTTGATGCTATTTACTTAATGCCTCCAGACGTGGCTTCTCTAAAAATTACCCTAAGAGGGCAATTGCCGGTGCCAGCAGCTTTGTGGTCTCATATGCTTGCGTGTATTTTAGAGGAAAATGGCATAGCTATTCATGCACTTACGCCTTGCTTAAAGCAGCTTGTAAGAGTTAAGGCTGATGTAAGAGGCCTTAGTACTTTTGTGGATAAAATTTCAGATTTAGAACTTCTTAGTCCAGATACAAGAGCCTGTTTTGTTGTGCGTTTCGTAGGGGCAGAATCTAAGAAACTTCGTTTTTTAGAGTCTGCAGGTGCAAGTCACCAAATCACGGTACAAACTTTTGAGCGAGAAGTTTTTCTTCTGGGGCCTGCTCACAAGTTAATTGATTTTGCCAAGCTCTCAGAATTTGTATTAGTGAATGAAGCCTCTTCATCTATTAAAACAATAGCTGTACATAAGCTGAGTGCCAAAGAGGCTAAAGCTCTTATTGAAGGGGCGTTGGGTCAGCGCCCTTCTCGATTTGCGCCTCCAGGGCAAAAAGAGCTTTTTAATCTTAGAGTTTTTTCTCCTAGTGAGTCGGGGCATATGCTTGTGCTCTGCGGAGAAGAAGATAAAATTGAGGAGGCTATTCATCTTTTAGATGAGATTGAAAAAGGAATTCAGGATCCCGCAGAAAAAACAGTGTTTTGGTACACGTGTAAAAATTCATCTGCTGAAGATATAGCAGCAACACTGACTAAGATCTATCCACAGCTGCTTGCAACTCAGAAAAAAGCAGCTGCTCATATCAATATAACGTCTATGCAGTCTTCTTTTTCCAACAAGGATCAAGGTATTAAGAGATCTACGGAAAAATCTACAGAAGACAAACATTCAGAAGATTTTATTGTCGATGTCAAGACAGGTTCTATCATTATGGTGGTGGAAAGAAGAGCACTTGATGAGCTAAAAGCGCTTTTAAAAAAGCTAGATGTACCTAAGAAGATGGTTCAAATTGAAGTGCTTCTGTTTGAAAAAACAACGCATAACAATAATCAATTTGGACTTAAAAACTTAGCGATGGGCTCGTTTGCATCTCAGAAAAATTCTGGCGGGCTTGATTTTATGGGGGGCTCTGATCAGAAAGCAGGTGGAGGTATTTTAGACTTCTTTTTAAGCCGTTTTCGAAAAGGGGCTATTCCAGCCTATGATCTAGCGTACCGATTTATGCTTTCTAATCGCGATATTCAACTTAATGCATGTCCATCTATAACCACTATTAATGCTGTGCCTGCTGTGATTGCAATTACGAATGAAATTTCTGTAGATAATGGCATCACGTATATTGATGGCAAAGATAGAGCAGTGCCTAAGCAGAGCTTTTCTAGAGAACATTATGGTATTACGATTACAGTCACACCTACAATTAATGAAGGAGCCTGTGCAAGCGATCCTGGAAGTATTACGTTAGAGACGAATATTAATTTTGAGTCTATCAATCGCAATCTTCATAACCGCCCTGATGTCACTAAGCGTCATATTGAAAACCAAGTGCGTATTCAAGATGGCAAAACACTTATTATTGGAGGTCTGAGGCAAAAAGATGCCTCAGGAAGCGCGCAGAAGATCCCATTTTTAGGCCAGCTTCCTGGCATTGGTAAGTTTTTTTCTTATACAGCAATGGATGACATGAAAACAGAGATGTTTATTTTCATCACACCGCACATACTTGAAGATACGAAAGAGAGCTTTGAGAAAATGCAAAAATCTGAGCTGCAAAGAAGACCAGGTGATGTGCCTGCATTTATTCAAGCCCGGCAAAGAAGTGAAGAGCTGCATAAGTTAAAGCTTTTTGACGAGAGCCTAAAAATGGTCTTTAAACCCTCAGAAGCGATTGTTCAAGAGTAATATGTTAACACTCCCTCAAGTATTAAAAAGGTATTCAAAAATCTCTAATGAAGAGCTTAAGCAATTAGAGGATTGGGAAGATAGAAATACTCAGGATGTGCGCGAATATATTGTTCAGCTTGGCTTGGTCAGTGAAGATGATATTGAACAGGTACTTGCTATGGAGATGGGCATAGATGTGCTTGAAAAGCTGCCTAAAATCATATCATTGCCTGCGGAGTGCTCAGATCTAAAATACTCTTTTGCAAAAAAATGGCGCACGATTCCCATAGAGCATAAAGGAAAAAAGGTGCGCGTTGCAATCAGTTCTATAGCAAGTCTAAATGCCTTAGATGAGCTCGCTTTTTTATTTAAAGCTTCTATTGAGCCGGTTTGGGTTAAGCGCGAGTTTATTGATGAGCTTTTGCAGCTTTTTTTTCAAAATGGCACAGGTCCACTTTTGCCTAAAGTCTCTCGAAAAACTGACAGCAAAGAAGAAAAAGATGTTCTAGAAGATAATGATGGGGGAGCGCTTGCGCAGCTTGTTAATTATATTTTAGCAGAGGCTGTCCAGAAAAAAGCATCAGATATTCACTTTGAGCCAGGAAAACGTGGTCTGCAGGTGCGCTTTCGTATTGATGGTGTTTTATCTGTTTGGCCTATTGATACAGACGGTTATGAAGACCAGATTTTAACACGCATTAAAGTAATGGCTAATCTTGATATCGCTGAGCACAGGCTTCCTCAAGATGGTCGCATTCATTTGCAAATTGCAGGACGCAGCGTGGACTTTCGAGTAAGTGTAGTGCCGATTGCAGAAGGTCAGCGCATTGCGTTGCGTATTTTAACAAGTAAGCAGCTGCAAAGCATTGATGAGCTTGGTATTCCAGAGGATATGAAGCGAGTCTTTTTAAAACATATTCAGAAATCAGAAGGGATTTTTTTAGTTACAGGTCCAACAGGTAGTGGTAAAACCACAACACTGTATGCAGGTATCTCTAACCTGAACAGCAGCATGGTTAACATTATGACGATTGAAGATCCTATTGAGTATCGTTTAGAGGGTATTAGTCAGATGGCAGTTCGCCCTGCTATAGGTCTTACTTTTGCTAAAGGACTTAGACATTTACTTAGGCAAGACCCTGACATCATGATGGTTGGGGAGATTCGTGATGCAGAAACGGCGAAGATTGCTATCCAGTCTGCTTTAACAGGGCACTTAGTACTTTCTACATTGCACACGAATGATGCGCCTTCGGCAATTACTCGACTTGTAGATATGGGTATAGAAAACTACCTTCTTTCTTCATGTGTTATTGGCATACTTGCTCAGCGTTTAGTGCGTCTTATTTGCCCAAGCTGTAAGCAGGCTTATCAGCCTAGTCAGTCAGAGCTAGAAGATTTGGGTATTAAAGGCCAAGCCGCTTTATATCGAGGGGAAGGTTGTGATGAATGTAGCGGCTCAGGGTACTTGGGAAGGCGGGCTATTTTTGAGCTTTTAACTATTGATAGCGCTTTTAAAAGACAAATGGCTAAAAGCGCTGATGCAGAAGATTTGCGCGTTATAGCAAAAAAATCAGGCATGGCAACTTTGAGGCAGTCAGGGGCGCAGCTTGCTCTTGAAGGATTTACAACATCTTATGAGGTGATGCGCGTTACATCATAAGGCTTAAGTTAAAGAAAATGGGAAACTACACATATTCGTCACTCAATCTTTCTGGTAGAAAAGTGCAGGGCATTTTAGAAGCTGGGAGCCTTAATGAAGCGCGCACGCGTCTTTTAGAAAAAAAGCTATTCCCTTTAAAAATTAAGCCAGAAAAATCTCCTGGAAAAATATTTTTGAAGCCGAGCCTTCTTTTGGTTTGGACAGAAGGCTTAGGGCAACTTATTGAGGCGGGCATAGCTCTTCATGAGGCGTTAGAGCTTTTGAAAGAGCAGACTGAAAGCTCGGCGCGTCTTTTGAGCCAGACGCTTTTACAAAGCATTTCCTCAGGAAAAAGGCTCTCTGAGTCTTTAAAAGAACATCCTCAAGTATTTGATACGTTTTATGTGGCTATGATTGTAGCAGCAGAAGCGTCGGGGACTCTGCCGCAGGCCTTTAAAAATCTCTCGGTTCTTTTAAGAAAAAAAGAGCAGATAAAGCGCAAGATTATGGCAGCTCTTGGGTATCCTGCGTTTTTACTTATATTTTGCGCGATTGCTACAACTGTGCTTTTGACGGTTGTTGTGCCTGCTTTAGAAGATTTAATAGATGTAGCAAAAGCGCCTCTAATCACAAAGATTACATTTGCGATTTCTCAAGGTGTGCGTAGTTATGGAGCGCTTATAGCTACAGGAATAGCAGTTTTTATTTCTAGTGTGTTTGTATTAAGAAAACGACTCGTCCCTTTTTTTATGTCTATGCCATATCTTAGGTCTTTTCAGCAGCTAGCAGATCTAGAGCGTTTTAGCAGGCTCTCATCATCGCTTATCATTTCAGGAGTAGGCCTTTTTGATACACTCGGTTTAGTTAAGCCTGCGTTGAAAAGCGCTAAGCTTATAGAGGTCATAACCCATCTGGAAGAGAATCTAGTACAAGGTAAACTTATCTCGTATAGCCTTGAAAAAGAGAGCCGTAAAACAGTGCCTGCATTTTTTGTGCATATGGTAGCTGTAGGAGAAAAAAGTGCTGATCTCGGAGCTTCTTTTTCTCGGATTGCAGACCATTATGAGGAAAAACTTTCTACAAGGCTGAGCAAGTTTATATCAATTCTACAGCCAGCGCTTTTGCTTTTTTTAGCAGTTATTATTGGGGTAGTTATGCTTTCAATACTTATGCCAATGACAGACGTTAGCTTGATTGATTCTTAAGGTTTAATTTTTTTTAAAAAGAATCAGTGTCCCAAAACCTACAGAAGCTACAGCGCGCACAGCCTTTGGAAATACTCGCATAAAAAGGTAGGCAGTAACTAGCCCTATAACGAGGAAAATAAGGGCGTTTGTCCCCTCTTTTTTTCACGTCCATTTATTTATGGGAGAAAGTATAAGGCCTTCGCCTGTAAAGCGATGGTGGTGAGAAGAGGAATCAGGAGTGATCTTCCCCTCAGCAAGATGTGTAATCAATTGGATCAGGTGTTGTTTATCTAGGCTTTTTTCTGTGAGGTTTTCTGGCAGGTTTATATTAGGACAAAAGATTCTTATATAAGAGCCTTGAGAACCTTTTGCAGGTACAGGAGAAAATTTTCCAGAAGAGCCTAGGGAAATTTCATAAACTTTGCAGTTATTAGATTGGGCCTCTTTTCTTACCTCATAGGATGCACGGGCGCCAATGTAAAAAATGCACGAGGCTATTTTAGCTATTTTCATAGTAGCTTCGACGGTTGTATGGTCATCTTCTGGTAATACAATAAAATTCAGGCAATTATTTCCTAATTGACCGGGACTTGAGGGATTAAATGATGTAAGCGCGATCACTTGCCTAGTTGTTTTTTCAGCAGGAAATAGATCGATGCTACTTGTGATATACATTGACTGCTTAACTGTACTAGATGCTCGCGCTGCCATAAAAAATCCTATTCATTGAAGTGGTCTTTTCTAATAAAACATTATCCGGTAAACTATCCTTTATGAAAAGAAGAAAGCTGGGTTTTAGAAGGCGAGCGATGACGCTCATGGAGCTAATGGTGGTTATTGTAATCATTGGCTTAGTGAGTAGTGTTGTTGCGTACAACGTCCGAGGTTCTTTAGAGAAAGGGCGAGATTTTAAGACGCGTCAAGCAATGAACATGCTTGAAGAAGTGATAGCTTTAGAAGTGCCTTCAAATGAGATAGCTCATTTTCTAGAGTCTCCTGAAAAAGTGCTTAGAGATACAGGGCTTGTGAAAAACCCTAAAAAACTTCTCGAAGACGGCTGGGGAACACCTTTTAAAATGGCACTCAGTCGAGATGGCAAAGAGCTTGTGATTCGCTCAGTGCACTTAAAAAAACAAAGCGATGCGGTAAAAGTGCCCCTATTGTCTGGTAGCGGATACCATGAAAGCTAAAAAACGCGCTTTTTCTCTTGTTGAAGTTATCGTTTCACTCATGCTGATTGCTATTGCGGCAGCGGTGCTCATTACGCCTAATAAAAATGCTCTTAGTAGAAAACAGTTTTCGACATCTATGTTACAGCTTGCGCATAGCACTTGCCTTGCGAAGCAGCTCGCATTTAATTACGACACAACAGTTACGCTCCATTTTGATATGGAAAAAGATGTCTTAATATGTCGCTTTGAGTGTGATGACAGATTGAAGGAGTCTTTTAGACCCTTACTTAAAGAGATGAGAATTAAGGGAGTAAGCGCGCTATACCAAAGCGACGAGAGTGCAGACCATCTGACATTGCATTATGTTTCCAAATCAGGGTTGCAGGAAAGTGGCTTTATCAAGATTGGGACAAAATTCTTTAAAAAGCCAATTGTACTAGGAGTTGACTAGTAGGCTTAGAAGTCATTTTCTTCAAAAGGATCTTCAGGCGTATAATTGGCGAATTGTCCAATCTCTTTTCTAAAAGCTACATGCACATCGCCTGTTTTACCATGACGGTTTTTACCTACAATAATCTCAGCTAAGCCAGGCTTATCTTGAGGGTCATAATATTCACGACGTAGCAAGAACATAACAACGTCAGCATCTTGTTCAATAGAGCCAGATTCGCGTAGATCACTCATAACAGGCCTGTGGCCTGTTCTTTCTTCTACTTTGCGTGATAGCTGAGAGGGGCATAAGATAGGAATGTTAAGTTCGCGAGCAAGTGTTTTAAGCAGGCGAGAAATTTCAGAAATTTCACTTTGGCGACTTTCCATAGAACGAGCTTGACCAGAGCCAGAAATAAGCTGAAGGTAATCAATAACTAAAAGATCAATATCGTAAGCTTCTTTCATGCGTCTAGCCCGGGCGCGCAGATCTGTGATTTTGAGGCCAGGGGTATCATCTATAACAAAAGAGGTGTTTAGCTTTTGGATCTCTTCGCAGACGCCTACGACTCTTTGGTATTCGTTACCATTTAAAGAGCCTCGAGATATTTTTTCTCCCTCGACATTAGATAAAGAGGCGATCATACGGCCAAGTACTTGTTCTGAGCTCATCTCAAGTGAGAAAAAACCAACAGATTTGCCATTTTTAAACCATGCATTTTCAGCTACGTTTATAGCAAAGGCCGTTTTACCCATAGCGGGCCTGCCGGCGACAATGACTAGGTTAGAAGATCCAAGACCATTTATCATTCGATCAAGATCGGCAAGAGAAGTAGAAAGGCCAGTAATTCCATGAAGGTTATCTTCGCCACGCTCAGCAAAAAGCTCTTGCCGCTTTTCCACTTCTTTTAGAAAAGGGAGCTGCGTTTCAGATTTCACACCAGAGATAAGCTCACTAACGAGTGTGCCTACAGGGCCACCTACACGCTGTCCAATAACAAAAAATTCACGTTGAGCATCATCGAGTAGCCCATGGACATCTTTAGGATTTTGAATCGCTTTTTTTTCTACAATTTGGGCAGCATCAATCATGCGGCGCAAAATTGCTTTGTCTTTGACGATGTCGGCGTATTCTTCTGTAAAAGCAGACGTTCCTGCATACTGCACAAGCTCTGCTAGGTAAGAGACGCCCCCTGACGCTTGCAGTTTACCCATGCTTTTAAGTTCTTCAGATAGGAGGTGAACATCAGCGGGTTTATCTGCTTTGTAAAGTGTTTTCAAAGCGCTAAAGATAAAGCGGTGTTCTGTAAAATAAAAATCGCTATCGTCTAAGCGATCGCAGGCAGTATTGAGACTATCTGAGCTACTAAGCATACAGCCGAGTACCATCATCTCAGATTCTTTCGAATGGGGAGCGGTTGGAGGAGTTTTGAGTTCACTTGCTGACATAAGGGCTTAGAAACCTCGGGAAATAGAGTCGTTTTTGCTGCATCTATCTATATAAACGAGAGAGATACTTAAAGTCTCGGGGTATTTAGAATTTTACAAATGGATACAAGAAGGTTTTTTGCCAAAAGCATAGATCTTTAATGTGCCCAACTATTTGGCTAAAAATTAGCAAACCACCTTATCTTCTTCCACTGCTTTGCGAAAGCGCTTGCCGAGTAAAAGAGCTATTACAAACCATAGGGCAAGCAAAGGAAAGCCTATAAAACTGCTGCATACTAAATAATAAGAGTAGCCGACAGCTGGCCCAAAAGCAGATTTTAAGGGTGCGAGCGTCATATTGAAAAGAGAGCCAAATTGTTTAGAGGTCCTAGAGCCAAAAGTTTCTATCCATGCCTGAGCTTTAAAGCGAGCATCAGGTGTTGTAGGAATATAAAGTTGTTTCAATGCAGGGCCGTTTAGAGCGTAGTTGATGGCTTTTGCTCCTACCATAAGAGCAAACAGGAAAGTTAAAGAATTTAGAGATAAAAAACCTAGAAGAGCAACGCCTACAATTATTGGCATAGCTGCTAAAGCGACACCAATGCCTAAAAAGCGTGTAATATTACTAATGCCTAAAAGTAGGCAGCTTAAAGAGACCAAGCTTACACTAGAGCCATAAAGGCTTAAATATCGGCTAAGAGCAACACCTGAATACTGCTCACTTGCCGCAATTTTAAAGTTGAAGTCAAATATAGTCACGATGACTTCATAAATGAATATAGCGATAAATATTCCAAGCAAATAACGGTGTTTGAACAAAAGCTTCAGTCCTTCTGTAAAACCAGGCTCTTGTTTCTTTTTTTCGGTAGTTTCATTTTTCCCATGAAAAGGCGTTAAAAGTTCTTTAGGAGTTTTTTTGCATAACTGTCTGAATAGAGGGATAATAAGTAAAATGAGCAGGCCTAAACACGCCATGGACAAAGCGTCTGTATGAAGAGAGAGTCTATAAGGAAGTCCCCCTATAGCATAAGGGCATATGATGCCTCCTATCTGTCCAATAGCTACAACTAGGGGAAAGCCTCGTTTAGCAGATTGTGGATTTGTAACATCTGCAGAAAAAGCCCAGAAAAGAGCAACAATTAAAGAGCCAAAACTTTCAACAAACAGGTACCAGAGGTAGCCGAGTCCTTTTGAACAGATCAGGAATAAAGGGCCATGAGCAGTCTGATTATGGAGAGCACCTTGGACAAATAGCATAATAAGACTGAAAGCTAAGACTGTAATCCCATAAAAAAGAGGCAATATATGGAGCATTTTTTCTCGAGAAGTCTTTTCTAAAAGACGTGTGTAAAACATAACAAGAGGCAGTAAAGCAATAACAGATACAGTTTTTGCAAAAGGTAGCTCTAGCCTATCGGCTAACTGAATAAATATAGCATCTTTTAAAGGCCGCAGTGTCCAGTAGACTCCAATAATGACAGCAAATATAAGCCCCATGCGAAGAAATTTTTTAAACTCTTCTTTTTGGAAGTCGCCAAAGTTGAACCGGCATATCCATTGAAAAAATCGAATTGTCTTATCTAATATTCCCATATTTAGTAACTCCATTTAAAATCCAGACTGTATTACAATATAGGATTATTTGCATATTTGATAGTTTCTATATCTGATATCGAAATTTGTAATAATGCCCCCAGAAAGTTGTTTTTAATTAGGAGAGTTATATGAGTATGAGTCTTGTAAATGATGTTGCTGTGTTTGAGCCAGCACAGATTGATTATAAAGAAGATTTCACAAAGATAAGACCTCATTTTAACACGCTGCGCATTGCTGATTTAGAGATGTTTATTACTGCTGCTAAAACAAAAAATTTGAGTGAGGCTGCTAGGGTACATCATTTAAGTCAAAGTGCCGCTAGCACAGCAGTGCAGCGTTTAGAAAGAGCTTTAGGTTTGCCTCTATGTAAGCATGAAAAGAAAAAATTTGGTCTGACTTATCTTGGAGAGAGCCTGCTTCCTAAGCTAGAAAGTTGGATTGAAGACCTTAAGGGAATGGTAAGTTATCGGCAAGAAGCTTTGCCCTTAAGGCTAGCTACAACACATGCCCTTGCTAAGATGGCTTTAGAGCCTATTTTATCAGCATCCAAGTTTGAACTGAGTTTAATGCGTCCAGATGAAGCTTATGGTGCGGTTATTAAAGGTCAGGCAGATATGGCTATTGTATTGGATAATGCTTCTTGGAAGGGGGTAGAAGCTGTTAAATTGGCTGAAGGATCTTTTCAGCTTTTTTCTTCGAAAAAAGGGGCCATAGAAGGACCTGTGATTATTCCAGAAGATCAAATAGAGGTTCTTTCACTTCAGAGAAGGTGGCTTGAGCTGAAATCAAAGCCACTGGAAATCAAGGCACGTATTCCTAGCTGGTCTTTAATTGCAGATATATGTGGGTCAACAGATGAAATAGGTTTTCTTCCTGAGTTTTTGGCGACGGGTAAAGGTCTTTATCCTGTAGATTGGCAACCAGATAAAACATCTTATTCTGTGCTGGCTATATACCGAAAGGAATTACTTGGAGCGCATCAGCGTTTTGATGAGCTAATTCTTAAGCTTAAGAAAGCTTTTGATTCTTAAGTTAGCATGGTAAGAGTGTATCGTCTATCCAAATAACCAATATTTGGAGTAAAAGGCATAGCTCCGATACACTTCAAAAACCAGCTTTAAACAAGGGGTCTTTATGCGAGCATCTTTTACTTTTCTTCTTACCTGTTTTTTGTGTGTCAACCTTCTTTCACAAGTTTGTGCTAATAGTGCACTGAATATTCCCCAGGAGAGGCACCCCAACTGGAAATCTGAGCTAATAGAGGCATACCCTGCAGGTCAGGCTAAAAAGCTTTTATTTTTAGCTCCAACTAAAGAGGGACTAAAGCCTGTAGAGCTTATCGAGTTTTTTGAGTCTGGAAGGATATATAAAAAAACGCAGTTATCTCAGATAGAAGACAAGGCTTTAGCAGAGGGTTTAGAGTATGTTTTTAGTACTGAAGGTAAATTAGAGCAGGTGCGTCCTTATAAGAATGGAAAATTAGACGGTGATGTGAAGCTCTTTTACCCTAGTGGGAAGGTGCATGCTATTACAGCTTATTTTGAGGGAGAAAAAGAGGGCAAAGAAAGTATCTTTTTTGAAAATGGTGTAGTTCAGGCGAGTTCCGAGTATCGTTTAGGAACTCTTCATGGAGAGCAGACTATATATTTTCCTTCAGGACAAAAACAGATGCAAGCTCATTTTCGCAATGGTGACTTATGTTGCATAAAAACAACGTACTACCCATCGGGCAAAGTCGAGTCAGAAAGTAGCTATGAAAATGGAAAATTGCACAGCAATAAAAGAACGCAGGCGCTCAAGGTCTATTTTGAAGATGGCTCTTTAAAGCGTGTTCAGGACTTTGTTGCAGGTAAGCCTCATGGACTTTGTATGAACTATTACCCAGGGGGCGTTTTAGCAAGTGTTACTGAATATGAAGAAGGCAGTAAAGAGGGTAAAGAAGAGCATTTTGACAAAGAGGGCAAGCTTATTGGACTGGGCCATTATAAAAAGGGAGTACCTATTGGACTTCATTACCGAAAAAATGAAGAAGGCAATCTCATTTATGAAGGAGACTTTGACCATGAAGGTACATCTAAAAAATCTATTGAAAAGCGTACAGATTCAGGTGAGCTTATTCAACGCTATAGCCTATTGAAAAATAAGTTAGAAGGGCTTCTGTGCCAGTGGCGTCCAGATGGCACTTTAGAGCTAAAGCAGTCATATAAAGCAGGCATTTTAGATGGGGAGCAGTTGCAGTGTCATGCTTCAGGAGAACCTTTTGTAAAGGCGCACTTTAAAGAAGGCAAGCGCTCAGGTCTTTATACGCAATTTTATCTATCAGGACAGATCGAGATGCAAGCAAACTATTTAGAGGGTGATTTACATGGCCCGTTTGAAGTTTGGTATGAAGCAGGCCAGAAAAAACTTGAGCAGTACTATGAGCATGGCAAACTGCATGGGCTTAAAGTTTTGTGGCATGAAAATGGAGCTAAGCAGTCAAGTGAAAGTTATGACATGGATAAAATGCATGGGGATCGTGAAGTTTGGAGTGATAAAGGGATCCAAATTCAAAAAGCTCACTATGTAGGCGACGCTCTTGAAGGGGATTTTTGTCTTTGGCATCCAAATGGCCAGGTGTCTGTAAAAACCAACTATAAAGCAGGCGTTATAGATGGAATATTTGAAGCATGGCACCCTGATGGGAGCCTACATAAGCTTCTCTATTTCATAGAGGGCAAATCTCATGGAGAGCAAAAAGAGTATTTTCCTAAAAATGAAAAGGGAGAGGCGAAGTTTTCTTTTTTTGGTAACTTTGATCACGGCATCCCAATAGGTGAGCATAAAGCATATCACACAACGGGAAAGCTTAAGGAGCTGGCTTACTTTGAAGAAGGCAAGATCCATGGGGTAAAATCAGTATTCGATAAGCTGGGCACGCTTATTGAAGAGACAAGCTTTAGCCAAGGTCTTTTAGAGGGGAAATATTTTTATAAAGCACCTAATGGCAGTGAAATAGTCGCGTACTACAAGAATGATTTGCAAGATGGGTTAGAGACAAGATATTACCCACCTCATGAAACTTTTGGCACAGTAAAAGCTTTAGAGGTGCGTTACAAAGAAGGACTGTTAGAGGGCTTAAGTGTAGGCTATAATGAATCAGGGTCAAAACTTTTTGAAGTCACCTATAGCTCAGGCAAAAAAGAAGGGGCAGAAAAGCTTTTTTATCCAGGGGATAAAGTTTCTCAAGAAGCGTGCTATAAGGAGGGGGTTTTAGAGGGGCTCCATATTAAGTATTATCCAAATGAAAAAGTTATGGAAAAGACGCCTTATGTAGCAGGTCAAAAAGAGGGTGTTGCGCGCACCTTTTTTGAATCAGGCTTACTTAAAAAAGAGCAGCCTTATAAAGCGGGCCTTTGCCAAGGCGCAGCAAAAGAATGGAATGAAAAAGGGATTCTTATTTGTGAGGTGCACTTTGACAAAGATAAGAAAGAGGGACCTTTTAAGAAGTTTTATCCCAATGGAGCACTTCGTTTAGAACAGACATTTTCTAATGATCTTTTAGAGGGCACTAAAAAGCGTTATAATGCTGAAGGAAATTGTATAGAAGAGAGTGTTTATAAGTCAGGGCAGAAAGTGGCTGAGCCTGCTTAAGAGCGCGTTCGCTCTTTTGCAAGCACTTCAATAGCAGATTTCAGGTCGTGATTGAATTTTTCAAGACCTTCTTTTTTTTGCAAATGGCTGTAGTTTTCCCAATAAAGTGGCGAGCCAAATGTGCAGCTTGTTTTTCCGCAAAGCCTTGGCCATTTACGCACTCTTGGCCATGCGTCAAAAGACCCTTCAATGTAAGCTGGGACAACAGGTGCGTGCGTTCTTGCTGCAATGCGAACAGCGCCTTGCTGAAATGCTTTAAGCTCTCCATCGATAGAGCGCTCTCCTTCTGGAAAAAGGACAATCTTTTTATCATCGTTTAATAGTTTGCAGGCGAGCTTGATTGCTGTTAGTTCTTGATCTCCATATTCGATTGGGTGTGTGTTGAGCTTTTTGATTGCTGAGCCGATAATTTTCCCCTCGAATAGGGTAGATCTAGCGAAAAAGTGCACGGGATAAGAGGTGGAGAAGCTTATGATAGGGGGGTCTATAAAAGAGGCATGGTTTGCTGCGATTATCGCCTTTCCTTGAGGGACATTTTCTTGCCCATAAGTTTTATGATGATAGAAAAGACGCGCTAAAAGGTAGCTAAGGCCGCTGCAAGCGCGGTAAAAAAATGATTTACCCTCTTTCAAAGCTTTTTTGCTAAGAGATAAAAGCTGAGAGAGGACAGCATCAATAGAGAAGTTTGATGTGTCAACCAATATAGCGTCATCTGCTTTTTTCAAAGGAGAGTGAGCCCGAGTTTCATCAGCATGGTCTCTTGCATTGATGTCTTTAAGGACTTCTTCAAAGGGCGTTTTATCGCCTTTTTTTTGTAGTTCATCAAAACGTCTTTTAGCCCTCACAGAGGCTGAAGCAGTTAAAAAGATTTTAAGTTTAGCATGAGGAAAAACAACGCTCCCCATATCACGGCCCTCAAAGACAGCATTGTGAGCATTTCCAAATGCTTTTTGAATGGGGACTAAATGACTGCGAACAGCCCCAAGAGCTGCAATTTTAGAAACAAGGTGAGTCACCTCATCAGAGCGCACTTCACTTGTGACATCGTGTCCATTAACAAAGTAGGTATTAGAGCCATTTTCGGTTTTAATAGTGTATTTAAAGCGGTCAAAACCTTTAGCTAGAGCATCGTGGTCATCGGGATCGATCCCCTCTTTTAAAATAAACCAAGTGTATGCGCGGTACATAGCGCCTGTTTCAAAGTAAGAAAAACCTAAGGCGTGTGCAAGATTTTTAGCTAGAGTGGTCTTCCCTGTTCCTGCAGGGCCGTCAATTGCAATGATCATTAGATGAAGTGGGTAAGCTTAATATAGAAGTATAAAAAAGCTGAGGAAAAAAGTAGAGAATCAATCATGTCTAAAACTCCTCCAAGACCAGGCAATTGGTTGCTGTCTTTAACATGAGCATCTCGCTTAAGTAGAGATTCAGATAGATCGCTAAACTGACCAATCATAGGGAGCAAAATTCCTAGGAAAATTGCTTGAAAAAGCGTTAAGCGCATAGGCCAGATGCCAGGCAGTTGAATAAAGAAATGAAAGCCTACAGAAAATGCGAGGCCACCTACAAGAGCTGCAAAAAAACCTTCACGCGTTTTTTTAGGACTTATTGTGGAGAGTGTATTCGAGCCGAGGGTTTTGCCAAAAAAGTAAGCTGCTACATCCCCTATCTTAACTGCACCTAGAAAATAGATAAGCCACATCCGGCCATCTTCTATGATATAAGGGCCATACAAGATATAGACCATAAATCCTAAAGGAACAGCAATGTACATAAGGCCAAAAGCTGCTGTGCTAATATGCGCCAAGGGCTCTTCTGTGGGATTTTTATGAATAAAGAAGAGTAAGATGACCCCTAAGGTGAGGATAAATGCAGGGAGAAAGTTCAGATTCATCACAAAGCTTGAGGCAAAGCTTGCTATGATATAAAGACCGGCAAAAGTAGCCATTGTTTTTTTGGAAAGCTTGAGGCCTTTATGATCAGCAAGTACACAAAATTCAGTAGCAGCAACCACGCCTAGTAATATAAAAAACCCTAATACTAAGAGCCAGCCTATAGGGGAAAAAGCAAGGTAAATACTCGCTGCTACAAGCACTGTCACTAGGCTGCTTGCTACTAGGCGACTTTTCCAGTCAGAGAGTTTTTTCATAATAGGCTCATTCGGTTTGCTTTTAGGCGCCCTGCCTAACAGAGCGTTTTTGGAAATCTAATACTGCTTGTAGGAGGTCATCAGGAGAAAAGTCTGGCCAAAGCGTTGGGGTCATGACCATTTCAGAATAGGAGACCTGATAGAGCAGGAAATTGCTAATGCGCATCTCCCCGCTTGTTCGGATGAGAAGTTCTGGATCGGGAAGTTGGGCTGTATCTAAGTGGGAGCGGATTGTTTCATCGGTAATAGAGTGTGGATCTAGAGAGCCTGCTTTTGCAGCAAATGCAATTCTTTGACACGCTCGCCTAATTTCATCACGCCCGCCGTAGTTAATCGCAAGCACAAGATCAAGTTTACTTCCTTTAGCTGTAAGCTCTTCTGTTTCTCTTAAGAGTTCTAAGTAGCTTTTAGGAAGATTAGACGTGTCGCCAATATGCCTAAGACGAACACCTTCATCTAGCATGCGATTTCTTTCTGATATAAGGTAGCGTTTAAAAACAGACATGAGCGTGGAGACTTCCCGTTTAGCTCGACTCCAATTTTCTGTAGAAAAGACGTAGGTCGTGAGTGTTTTAACCCCAAGGCTTTCAGCGGCTCGGGTGATGGCGCGCAGGTTTTGAGCGCCTCTCCAATGTCCTACCCAGGCAGGAAGGCCAAACTTTTTGCTCCAGCGGCGGTTCCCATCCATAATAATAGCAATGTGTTTGGGAATGCGGCCAGGATCAAGAGCTGATAATTTTTCATCACTGAATAAAACGGAGGGCTCTTTAGAGTCTTTTTGTTGAAAGGCTACAGACATAAGGCTTTAAGTTTAAATGTAAATTTTGGATCTCAGCCTACACAAAATAGAATTGTTTGGGTATCTTAAATTTTTTCTATCAAGGAGAGGCTGGAGTAGAGTTTTTTTGCTTATATCTATCGATGCTATGGACAAAACAGGCTTAAGGCGGTATTCTGGGCACTTTTTAAAAAGCAAACGCGGAGCTTCAAAGTGAAGAAAAAAAAGTGGCACTTTCTCGTTATATTGTCTGTTTTAGCGATCACTCTTTACAACATTTTGCCCACATTGTTTTTTTATGCTCACTCACTTGACAAGCCTGTAAATGGTAAGGATGCGTCTCAGATTGCTAGGCAGATTACCCGTCGTTTATCGGGCCAGGAAAAAGAAACACTTTCTTGGACAAAGGGGCTGTTAGATCTTTCAGGCCTTCGTGTAAAAGCTATAAACTCTATTGCTAACAGGGCTCAAGATATTGAAGTTGTTTTTGAAAATACGGAAAAAGCACATAGCTTTGCGTATCAAGCTTCAAGAGCAGGGTCTATGCGTCCTTTTGATCCAGCTAAAGTTATTGTTACAGCAGTGGAGCCGGTAGGCTCTGGAGCTAAAGTGATTCTTCATAGAGCGGTTGGGGGAGAAATACAAGAAGGTCAAGAGAGTGCCTTTTTTGGCTTTTGCCCTAAAAAGTTAGATCATAACCCTAACGCGGCTTACAGCCAGATAGCTATGGATCGTTTAGGGCAAATCGTATCTAGGTTTGTAAACACGAGTCAAGAAAGCACTTTTTTGCAAGTGGCGAGTCAAAACCCAGAAACACAACTTCTTTGCCTTAATATTGCTGAAAAAATTCTTGATTATGAAAAATATTTCAGGGGCACTGCGGTTGCTAAGCGCTATTATGGTTCTTTTACTCATGGAAGTGGCGGGAATGCAGCGCCTCTTTTGGAAGGAGCTTTTGAGCGCCAAACAGATGTTATAAAAAAGAGAATTGCCAAGTTAGAGCGCGAAAAACCTAAAGATCTTGATTCTCGTGTAAAAACTTTAAAAGCAAAAGTCCAGGTCTTTTCGGACGCTTTAGGTGTTGTAAAGAAAAATGCAGTCCATTTTTCTTCAGAAGAAGGGCCTGCTTCTTTAAAAAAAGTACATAGTGATCTGCAAAATGTTTCCAATGGTGTGTTCTTTTATGACCTGAAAAATAGAGATCCTTTTATTAAAAAGGCTCGAGCAAGTCTTGTAGAAGGAAAGTTAGAGTTCATTCTTCATGATGATGTCAAAGCATTAATTGGAAAAAATGTAGAGGGCTCTCAAATATTAAAGGGAAAGATAGCTAAAAGGCTTATCCAACTTGGGCATGAGACAGGCGAGGAGATCTGCGAAAAAGAGGGTACTTTCTTTATTGCTCTTAATAAAGCAAGCCAGACGCATGGCCTACTTACCTTAGACCTTAGAAGAGTTGCGAAAAGCAAGTTGAATAGCCTCGAAAAAATGCTAAAAGCGCGCTGGCATCCTAAGAGCGAAGCTCTTCAAGATTCCGAGATTATAGCTTATCCACAGTATGTTCAGCGCGGCAGGCCAGACAATTTTCGGGGTCTTATTTTATGCGCTCCTGTTTTAGATGATGAGCTTCCTTTTACTTTAGAGCGTGGCTCATTATTTGTGATTGCACGTGGTCTTGAGCCTCTACTATCAGTTGCTAGAAAAGATAAAGAGTCGGAGACTTCAAAGGTTTTATTTGAGGATATGGGGCAGCTTCAGAATGTATTAAATGGAGAGATGCCTACCTATCAATACTCGAGTCGAGAAGTCGCTCTACCTAAAGAGTTTCATGGGGATTATTTTTTTGAGTCACCTCACTATTATGCGCCTCTATTACAGGCAACAAGAGAGCCTTTCTATGTTGTCGGGTCTAAAAAGTTAGCCCTTTTGGAATTAGGAACGGTTGGAGATCGACTGCAAGCGATTAACCAGATAGAAACAGAGGAGCACGCTGAGCTCGTAAGGCTTCGCGATGATTATTTAGCTGCTCAAGTTGATCTGGATAAAAGTAAACGTCTCTTGGCGCCAAAGCCTTCAAAAAGCACTTTTTGGAGCAATTTTTTACTCAGTGCTCGTAAATACGTCCGTGGGGATGTGCGAAAAACCTTGCGCTGGGCGCTTGATTTATCAGGGGGAAAAAGTGTACGTATCGAGCTTGTAGATCGACAAAATCGCTTAGTTAAAGGGGAAGAAGATTTAAACCAAGCGGTTAATGAGCTTTATAAGCGCGTCAATAAATTGGGGGTTTCAGAAGTCTCTATCCGTCGTGAAGGCGCTGGGATTCGACTAGACTTTCCAGGTGCTCAGAAGCTAAGCGCAAAAGATCTCATTACGGGATCTACAATGACCTTCCATATGGTTAACGAAAATTTTTCTAGAGGTCATGTTAAAACAGGCCCTTTAGTCGATCAGTTTTTGTCAGAAGTGTGGAGTGAAGCTTTTCTTTCAGGGCGTACAGATGCGAGGAGCTTACATGAAATTGCATGGCATAAGTTTGGGGGAGCTCATGAGGGATCAGGGGCGCTTTCTCAAGCAGCAAAAGAGTTGAAAGCGCAGGGGCTGCGTTTAGTAAATCCAAACCATCTGTTATCTAGCAATGACTGCAATAACCAATTTTCTATGATTGGACGTGTTTCAGGGAAAGGTCCTAAAGAATGGGGGCACTCACATCCGCTTATGGTGCTGTTTGCGAATTATGCTTTAGAAGGTAGTGATCTTGAAGATGCTCAAGCGTCTTATCACCCAGAAAGGGGGCATTTTCTTACTTTCAAAGTAAAAAGCGCTTATCAGAGCAAAGGGGGTAAAACTTTAGACCCCAGAGGCGCTTTTTATACATGGACTTCTCAGTATGCAAAAGCTGCCCTTAAGCGAGCCTCGCTTAGTGAAGCCTCTGTGCGAGATGGGTGGCATATGGCAATTGTTCTTAATGATGAGGTCATCAGTGCGCCGAGCTTAAACGAGCCTTTAAGAGATGGCGGGTCTATTACGGGGAATTTTTCACAAAGAGAAGTTGAAAAATTAGAAAGTGACTTGCGCGCAGGTTCACTTAGCTTTAAGCCACGTATTTTATCAGAAACCAACGTATCTCCTGAGCTTGGTCAAAACGAGCGCACATGGGGAATCGCCGCAACATTTATGGCTCTATTAGGAGTGATTGCTATCATGGTCGGTTTTTACCGATTAGGAGGGCTTGTTGCGAGTATTTGTGTGATTTTCAACTTGCTGATCATGTGGGCGGCATTTCAAAATTTAGGAGCTGCTCTTAGCTTAGCTAACATTGCAGGAGTTGTTCTTACTATTGGGATGGCGGTAGATGCGAATGTGCTTGTATTTGAAAGAATTCGCGAAGAGTTTGAGAAGTCTAAAAATATATCGACGGCTTTGAAAGCGGGATATCAAAGAGCATTTACGGCTATTTTTGACTCGAATTTAACTACCGCAGTAGCAGCTTTGGTGCTTCTAAATTTTGATTCAGGTCCTGTGAAAGGGTTTGCCTTAGCGCTGATTATTGGTATTGCTTCGTCTATGTTTACAGCGCTTTTTGTAAGTCGTTTTTTTCTTACATGCCTTGTTGAAAAGGGGCGCATAACACGTTTGAATATGGCAACTCTTTTTACAAAAATGCATTTTAATTTCTTCAGGGGATCTAAGCGCTTTATTGCGCTAGTTATTCTTATGGGCGCTTTGGGCATTGGAGCTTGGAGCTATGTTCGAAAGGACATGCTTGGCATGGACTTTACAGGAGGATATAGCTTTCAGATAGAGCTCAGTTCTAAAGGAAAGACAGGTAGAAGTGCTCTTGCAGATCTTTTTACAAAGTTAGGGGTTAATAATAGCGACTTTCAAATTCGAGAAGGAGCAAGCAAGACCTCTTTACGTGCGACGCTTTCTTCACATCTAGATGATGCAGAGGCGCTTTTTGCAGGTATGCATGGAGGGGAAGAAAAAGCGAGTTTTATCCACGCAGCCTTATTAAAAGATGGGTTTGTCTTATCGGAAAATGGATATGATGCGCTTAAAAATAGCTGGGTAGAAGTCAGTGGGCAGCTTTCGGATGTAATGCGTATTCAAGCAGTTTTAGGGCTGGTAATAGCCCTTGGGTGCATTTTGATTTACATATCGGTTCGCTTTGAGCCAGCGGGAGCTTTATCGGCTATATTTTGCCTTGTGCACGATGTATTAATTACTTTAGGCTCTCTTGCTATATTGAGATTTTTAGGCCTAGATATTCGTATTGACTTACATACGATTGCGGCTCTTTTGACAATTGTAGGCTATTCACTTAATGATACGATCATCATTTTTGACCGCTTAAGAGAAGAGAGAAAGCTATATCCTCGCGAACCTTTAAAAGCGCTGATTACGCGGTCACTTAATGTGACACTCACACGTACTTTCATGACATCAGCAACTACACTTGTAGTCTTGCTGTTTCTTGTGATTTTTGGCGGAGGTGCACTTTTCAGTTTTGCTCTTGTGATGACAATTGGAGTTTTTCTAGGCACGCTATCTTCATTATTTTTATCAGGACCTCTTTTGATTGGCTTTATACGCCTTTTGGGAAGAAAAAAGGAGATAAGCGGCCGCATTTAAGTTTGGGGATCTTTAAGGGAGAATTTTTAGCTCCCTATTCCTCGGTAAAAAATATTTTAATTTCTTGAAAAATGATTTTCTGAAATTTGCTTCAAAGGTCATATGCGTGATATGATTACTTCTTAGGAAAAAAGAAAAAATTTGGATGCAACATTCACAAAATGTCGAAGCTAAATGGAACCCCCCTACAGTTGATGCCGATTGGCGACAGAAGATTGTCGATGAGTTCCATATACACCCTGTCATGGCCCAAATCTTGGTCACGCGGGGGTTTTCGACTTTAAAAGATATACATTCTTTTCTCTACGTTAAGCTTCGGGATTTACATGACCCTTATCTTTTCGTAGATATGCAGTGTGCGGTTGACCGTCTCGTTTTTGCTTGGAAGCAAAAAGAGCGGGTGATGGTTTATGGCGACACGGATGTAGATGGCATGACAGCAGCAGCTCTTCTTGTAGAATTTTTATTATCTATTGGTATTCAGGCAGAGGCTTATTTACCTGGGCGTAGCACACGCCAAAAAGAGATGATCACAAGCCTTGGTTTTGCTAAGGAAAAAGGTATTAGCCTTGTGATCACAGTTGATTGTGGCATTACAGCAGCTGAAGAAATAGAAGAATTTTCAGCAAGTGGCATTGATGTTATTGTGACAGACCATCACGAGCCGACACATAAAATGCCGAGCTGCTTGGCAACCCTTAATCCGAAGCTTATTGATAACGTATATCCGAACCGTGAGCTCACAGGAGCAGGTGTTGCATTTAAGCTGATTCATGCGCTTACCATTTACTTTGTAAAGACAAAAAAAATTGCTGAGGATTTTGTAGTTCTTGAGAGTTATCTTGACTTAGTAGCTTTAGGTACTATTGCAGATATGGCTTCACTAATCGGTGAAAACAGGATACTTGCTCGTTATGGCCTTGAAAGGCTTGAAAAGACAAAGAGACTTGGGCTTTTAAAGCTTTATGAAGTGTGTGGTATAGATCCTAAAGAAGGCATATCAGCTTTTGATGTAGCCTCTAAGTTAGCGCCTCGTCTTAACAGTATTGGCCGGATTGATGAAGGACGTAAAGGGGTCGAACTTTTACTTGCGAAAGAAGAGAAAGAGGCAAGTACTTTAGCTCAGGAGCTAGAGATACAAAATGCCGAAAGGCAGCGTATAGAAAAAGAGATGTCAGAGCATTTGGATTATCTAATTGCTGAAGACCCAGCTATTTTAAGCGCGCCTATGATTGTTATAGCATCTGATAAATGGCATCCAGGGGTAATACCGATACTTGCAGCTAGGCTGACTAAGCAATATGGCCGTCCTTCTTTACTTATTGCTATTGAAAATGGTGTGGGGAAGGGGTCTATGCGGACCATTTCAGAGTTTCCCTTATTGCCTCTTTTGAAGCATTGCGCTTCATTGGTCTTAGACTATGGAGGTCATGATTTTGCTGCGGGTCTTACTGTAGAAGAAGCGAATGTCAAGGCTCTTACAGAAACAGCATTAGCTTATGCAAAAGAGCATTTATATACCCAAGACTGCGCTCCAAAGCTTCAAGTTGATGCAAATGTGAGTTTTTGTGAACTCAATTTCGAGCTTTTAGAGTCATTGGATCTTTTTAAGCCGTATGGTCAGGAAAACCCTATGCCTATTTTCTTTGTTAAAGCTCGGCAAAGCTGGCCTCCTAAAGTTATTAGTGGGCATCACCTTAAAATGTATCTCCAGGAAGGGGGAAGAATGCTAGAGGGGATTGCTTTTGGTATGGCAGATGAAAGAGATCGGATTAAGCGCAAGAACATATGGTTAGATGTTGCTTTTACACCTCAGGTCAACCATTTTCTGAATAAGTCGAGCATACAGCTTCTTGTCCGCAGCTTTCAGTTAGATGCGCGTGAATGCGGAGAAAATACAAGCAAAAAAAAGCCCCCTAAAGAGGAGGCTTCACCATAAAAATTTAGATGTTTTGTTTGGGATTACCCAACGTTTGCATCTTCATTTTTCTTTCCTAGGAAAGTTTGCTTATAAGATGTGATATCATCTGAATGAATCACCCAAGCAGCGCCTTTACGGTGCGCTTTAAGCTGGCCTACGCGCGTTGCGTAGTATACTTTCTGAGCAGGAACGCCAAGCATATCAGCAGCTTGGTTTACTGAGAAAAAACCTTTATTATTATCAAAAAGAAGCTCGCCATCAAAGATAGACTTTGCACGTGAGTACTTGTTTGTACGGTATTCTTCGAGGTCTTTTAGATTGATGACCCAGCGTGTAGTCGCTTTTATCGCTCTTAGTTTCTTTTGTTTAATAGCAACGTAGATAGCTTGACGCGTTACGTTATTAATTTTAGCAGCTTCTGTAATAGAGACTACTTTGTCTTGAGTCTGAACTGCAGGCTCTTGGACTAGTGTACTTCCTTGATTATCGTCGAACATCTTCGTTCTCCTTATTATTTGGTATTGTTTAAATAAGTAACAATTCCATTTTAACTTATAGAGGTTTTGGAATCAAGAGTTTTATCAAGGTTTTGTTAATCTATTGTTAACTTTTGAGTATTATCACCATGTAACATTTGTAAGTTGTTTATTGTTAGTATTTTAAAAAAATATGTTGTATTGCGCATGTGAATAATTTTTAACTTTAAATAAAGGGATTGTAAATAAGAGGGCCAAAAATCTTTCAAAGGTAAGAAAGAGTCGGTTATATAGTACGAGATATTCAACGAATTCAGATTAAAGGGTTTTGAGCTCATAATCTGTTGGTTATTAGCAGCTTGCAAATGCTTGTGGTGCAGGCAAAAGAAGGCTTGGCTCTTAAGCTGTTTGTTATAAGCAGCTTAAGGTGATTCTTCGGTATGAATGCCTATTTAGCTTAGGTGAGAACTTAAGAGATAAGGCAAGATCTGCGTTATTTGCCCTTAAATAAAAAGTCTTTAAAGAGTAGTCTTAGGGTCTATGAAAAGACTATTTGCTCTCATTCTCTTGATTCTGCCTCTTATCGTAATAGCTAGGCCTGCTAAAGAGGTGACGTCTAGAAGTGTCTCTCAGGTATTGGGAGAGATTTTCCAAGAGCATGCGACTTATAAAACGTTTAATGAAGAGCTTGCTAGGCGAGCGCTGACTCTTTTCAT
The DNA here is from genome assembly GCA_041688145.1 of Chlamydiia bacterium. Taxonomy (GTDB): domain Bacteria; phylum Chlamydiota; class Chlamydiia; order Chlamydiales; family JAAKFQ01; genus JBDNIV01. The sequence continues at coordinate 39,040 of JBDNIV010000025.1, forward strand.
TGAGCAAATAGATCCTTCTAAAACATATTTGTTAGAGCCAGAAATTAAGGCATATTTATCTCCTGATGAGGCTCTTTTAACAAAAGTTGTTAAAGAGCAGTCTGATGAAACTTTTGCCACTTTTCGAAAAGTTCATGAAATTGCAAAAGCAGCCATTAATCGACGCTCAAAATTAGAAGAGCAAGTGAAAAACGCGCCTCTTCTTAAAGGGATCGATGCTAAAACTCTGCACAAGGCGCCTTTTGCTAAAACAGAAAAAGAGCTTTTAGAGAGACTTATAAAAGTGCGCAGCTTGCAGTTTGAGGCAGCTGAAGAGTTTGAAGAGGATATCTTAAAAAATTTCGATGAGCGCTTAATACGCTGGCGCAAACATTGGGAAGATCAGATTTTAGGCTCATCTCAACAAGACTCTGATGCTTTTTTGTATACCTATGTCACAAAGGCTATAGCATCTGCTTTAGATTCTCAGACCCTTTTTTTCACCCCTAGAGAAGCACGTGCTTTTATTGCGAGTATGCAGCAAAAGCTTTTTGGGATTGGTGTGCAGTTGCGGGATAACTTAAATGGTCTTGTTGTTACAGAGATCATTAAAGGGGGGCCTTCTGAGCGCTCTAAGCAGCTGCGTGTAGGTGATCGTATTATAGCGGTTGATAAAGCGCCGATTGTGGGAATGCACATTATTGACTCTGTAGAGCTTATCCGAGGCAAAAAGGGAAGGCCTGTTGACTTGACTGTTGTGCGTGTAGCTGATGAGTCACTTGATGGGAAGTTAAATAGAGAGGCTGAGATTGCAAATCATAAAAATAATAAAGAAATCTCAAAAATTGACAAAAGCTTGCACGAGACTTTAAATATTACCATTGTGCGGGATGAAATTGTCTTTGAAGAGCAAAGGATGCAAGTAACAAGCATTCCTTTTGGCAAAGGTCATATAGCCCATTTAAAGCTCTATTCTTTTTATGCAGATGATAAGGGGTCAAGCGCTGAGGACTTAAAAGCAGCTATAGAAAAGATGGCAAAGAAAAAGCCTCTTGAAGGCGTGATCCTAGACCTTAGAGGCAACATGGGCGGGCTTCTAGTTCCAGCAGTTCATGTATGTGGCCTTTTTATGGATAGAGGCATTGTGGTTTCTTTAAAAGACAATAAAGGGGATGTGCAGCACTTGAGGCATTTAGGTATGCGCGCTTATTCAGGGCCTCTTGTAGTTTTAGTAGATCCGCTCTCAGCGTCTTGTTCTGAAATTGTAGCGGGGACTCTTCAAGAGTATGGGTGTGCAATTGTCGTGGGAGGAAAGACCTTTGGAAAGGGAACTTTTCAAAGAACTAAGCTCGATATGAACGCGGGTTCTGAGCGCTGCGTTAGAAACTTGAATGAATATAAAGTGACCTGTGGTACATACCACACCATTTCAGGAAGAACGCCTCAACTAGAAGGTGTGGCGAGTGACATAGAAGTTTTAGGTCCATTAAGTGCTTTAGAGATTGGGGAAAATTTAGCTAAATATCCTTTAAAAAATGAATCAATTGCCTCAAGTTTTGAGGATACAATGTCAGATTTATCTCTTATGGAACGTCCTCGCCTTCGTAATCTTTACCGAGCGGGTGTGCAAAAGAAGATAAAAGATTACACGCAATATCTCACCTTGCTTAGAGAGAACTCAAAAAAGCGTCTTAAAAAGCAGAAAAATTATCAGGTTTTTTTAAAACGTTTGGAAAAGGAAAAAGAAAAAGAGCCTGCAAAAAGAGAGCCGCTGAATGAGAATGATTTTCAGCTTGATGAGGCTGTCCATGTAATAAAAGATCTCATATATCTTATTCATGCAGCTTAAAACTCTTTTTTGACAGTTTTTAAAATAGCTGTCAAAAGCCGCCAATCTTCCAAGTCATAAGGCAGTTTTTTTGAGTTTTTATCTCCTATGACTTATAATTCGAATCTCAAGTGCTCACAAATAATCAAGGTGTTTATTTTATGACCCCACGCGTTCGCATAGCGCCTTCTCCGACAGGAGATCCCCATGTAGGGACAGCTTATATGGCCCTTTTTAATCTTATTTTCGCCCGGGCAAATAAGGGTGTGTTTGTCTTGCGTATAGAAGATACGGATCAGACTAGGTCTAGAGATATTTACGAAGAAAATATTTATGCAGCCCTTAAGTGGTGTGGTATTTCTTGGGATGAAGGGCCTGACGTAGGCGGCCCTTATGGTCCTTACCGTCAGTCTGAGCGCCTAGAGCATTACCAAAAATATGCGCAACAACTGTTAGATGAAGGTAAAGCCTATAAGTGTTTTGCGACTGCAGAAGAACTTATTGAGATGCGCGAAGTGGCTAAAAAGCTGGGCAAGCGCCTAGGTTACGACCGCAGACATCGAAACTTAAGTTCTGAGGAAGTGGCCCAAAGAGAGGCTAAAGGTGAGCCTTTTGTTGTACGTCTAAAAATTCCTTTGGAAGGCACATGCGTTTATGAGGATGCGATTAAAGGGCAGGTGAGCGTTCCTTGGGCTGATATTGATGACCAGATTCTTCTGAAGTCTGATGGCTTTCCTACATACCATTTAGCAAATATCGTAGATGATTATTTAATGAAGATCACTCACGTTATTCGGGGTGATGAGTGGATGAGCTCTACACCGAAGCACATATATTTATGGGAAGCTTTTGGCTGGCAAGCGCCACAGTATCTTCACATGCCTCTTCTTTTAGGTAGTGATGGGAAAAAGCTTTCTAAGCGCCGTAACCCGACTTCAATATTCTATTACCGCGACAGTGGTTATCTTCCTGAGGCTTTTCTAAACTTTTTGAGTTTGATGGGTTATAGCATGCCAGCTGATCAAGAGATTTATACCTTAGATCAGATTGTAGCTTCTTTTGACGCCAAGCGTTTTGGCAGCTCAGCTGCTTTTTTTGATACCCAAAAGCTCGACTGGCTTAATCAACACTATCTAATTAATTCAGTTTCAGAAAAGGAGTTGTGGCCTAGGATACGTGAGTGGGGCTTTAATGATCGCCTTATGGAAAAGCTTATGCCTCTATGTCACACTCGTATTAAAACGTTTGCTGAGTTTATGGAGCTCTGTGATTTTTTCTTCATCCAACATCTTCGTTACACTGAAGAGGCTTTGACCCCTAAAGGTCTAAGCGCTCCAGATTCAGCTATGCTTTTGCAGGTTATGATCTGGGAGCTTGATAAGTCAGAGGATTGGTCAGGTCAAGGTTTTAATGCGGCTTCTAGGCGCACCTCTGAGCTCTTTGGAAAAAACCATAAAAAAGTTGTGATGCCCTTACTTTTTGTCGCGATTATGGGCAAACGGTTTGGACCTCCATTTTTTGATTCTGTAGATATACTGGGTAAAGACCGTGCGCGCGCGCGTCTTTTAGGAGCAATGGCTTTTATAGGAGGCGTCTCTAATAAACAGATGTCCAAATTGAAAAAAGCATTTGATGCAGAGGATTGCACTGCCCTTATTGGTTCTGAGAGTACTTCATGACACTCCCGTTAAACGCGATCTCTCGTTTTGGGACTCTATATACAGCTAAAGTCTCAAAGAGATTTGATCTAACAAAAGAAGGCTCTTCTAAAAGGGCGTGTCATTTGACCCTTCAGATCGAAGAGCCTATTAATACTTCAGCGGATAGCTCAGTTGAGAATAAGCCTTTTACTTTTAAAGTCGGTGATAGCGTAGGCATTTTTCCTAAAAATCCTACACATAGGGTGCTAGAGGTTATAGAACTTTTAAAAGCAGACAAATTGCTAGAAGAAACGCTCACCTTAAGTTGCTCTATTACAACAGTTTCAAAAAAATGGGTGCGTTTTGCGCTCCCATATGCTAAAGATGAATTGGGTGCGCGAAGACTGCAAAGCTTGCTCGATCAGCCGTGGGACCGCACCCACATTTTTCCTTTATGGGAAATGCTTACTCTTTGCAAAGATGTTCCTATTGAGGAATGTTTAGAAAATCTTTCTCCTCTTTTACCTCGTTACTACTCTATAGCTTCATCACCGCTAAAATCTGAATCTGAGGTTGATTTGCTTATAGGTACCTTTAAGGCAAAGACCTATCTAGAAGCTGATAGCCCTGGCCTTTGTGCGCAGTATTTAGCTGACGCGGCTAATCATCTCATCCTATTTCATCATCCGAGTAAGAGCTTTACACTGCCTAAGGAGGTGAGTCGAGACATCATTATGGTGGGTCCAGGTACAGGCTTAGCTCCTTATAAAGGGTTTTTAGAAGAAAGAGAGGCGCTTATACAAGCAGGTGAAACTGTTGGAGCCAATTGGCTCTTTTTCGGTGAGCGCAACAGCGCAACAGATTTCTATTATGAAGAAAAAATGAAAAACTGGGAAAATTCTGGACTTGTAAAGCTAACAACTGCTTTTTCTAGAGACCAAAAAGAAAAAGTCTATGTGCAAGATCGCCTATTGGAAAAAGGGTGTGAAATATGGCGATGGTTAGAAAAAGGATCCTATTTTTATGTATGTGGTGATGCTAAGCATATGGCTCGCGATGTAAATGCTGCTTTACATGAGATTGCGATGAAATATGGACAACTTAGCGAGCTAGAGGCCCGCAAGTATATACGTACGCTTATGCTTAATGGAAAGTACTTACAAGATGTTTATTAGTACAATCTAGAACGGGGTTAGCCCGGGCTTTATCAATGTTTTTGAGTTCGTTTATGCACTTCTTTAAGGCTGAAAGGCGTTCTAGCGCCTTTGTATAAACGAGGGGCAGAGTTATATAAGATGCAGGCTTGATAGGAAGAGCTAATGTTGCTATGAATGTCTCCTAAATTGGGTATATGTATAGCAGAGCCTAATCGTCAGATTTGATGTCTAAGAAAATAGTTTTGCCTATATGAGCTATAGTTAATGTGCTTTCATAAATTCCGCCCCTGCCACTCGCAATAACAAGGGAATCGTCTTGGATAAAAACGCTTTCTACGCGAACAGCTAGTTCAGGTATCCAGCGGTGTTTATGGTAATTCTGTACAACTAAAATAGCTCCCCTTACTAGGGCTTTTAATGCTTCATCAACAGTTGAGCATCGCGTTACGCCTTTAGCGGGTTTAGGAAGTAAGCTGCTTGGAGCAAATGGAGTAGGGATAGGAGGTGGGGTAGTCATAAAAAAATCTCAGATTAAAATTTTGAAATCCAGATCCAATTAAAAAGATGTCTATAGAAATAGGCAAGGTTTTTTTAAGAAAAAAATCTTTGCACATATTCTTTAAGCTTGCTCACTTCAACCCTTTCTTGCTCCATGGTATCACGATCTCGTACAGTCACACTTTCAGGGCTTTTTTCAAAGGTGTCAAAGTCGACGGTAATACATAATGGCGTGCCAATTTCATCGTGACGACGGTACGCTTTTCCGACATTACCCGTGTCTTCATACTTCATCCGGCCAAGGCCAAGCTTTTGCAGATCGGACTTAATCTCTTTGGCTTTAGCGACAATCTTCTCGTTATTTTTAGCGATGGGCACAATAGCTACTTTAATAGGAGATAGATGAGGCTTAATCTTAAGGACGGTGCGTGATTTTCCCTCGCCAAGATCTTCTACTTTGTATGCGTCACATAAAATAGCAAAGATCCCTCGATCAACTCCTGCAGAGGGTTCTATTACGAAAGGGACGACTGAGGTTTTTTCTTGGGGGTTGTCTATGGTGAGTCGCACAGTAGAATCTGTATTTTCTGCTACTTGAGCATATAAGCCGAGCTCTTTGCTTTCTTTTGAATGGCTTCCAAGGTCAAAATCTGTTCGGTTAGCGACGCCTTCTAGCTCTTCAAAGCCATGAGGAAAGCGGTAGAGAATATCTACAGTCGCTTTTGCATAGTGAGCAAGTTCATCTCCTGTTTGCTCTAAAAGTTTTAAATTTTCAGGCTTGATACCTTGTTCATGCCACCATTGTACGCGATTGTCTAGCCACTCTTTATGCCATTTTTCATCGGTGCCGGGCTCTACAAAAAATTCTAACTCCATCTGCTCAAATTCACGTACACGAAAAATAAAATTTTTCAGTGTAATTTCATTGCGAAATGCTTTACCCATTTGGGCAATACCAAAAGGGAGTTTGCGAGATGTGGCATTAAGCACATTTTTAAAATTTGTGAAAATGCCTTGAGCTGTTTCTGGACGAAGGTATCCAAAACTAGCACCATCATCTACAGGGCCTAAGTTTGTGCGGAACATGAGATTGAAATTTCTTGGTTCGGTCAGTTCGCTACTTCCACAGCTATCACATACGCCGCCTTCAATGTGATCAGCACGCATGCGCTTACCGCATTTTTTGCAGTCGACTAAAGGGTCTGTGAAGGTTTGTTCATGGCCAGAATGTTTAAGTGTCATTTGATGGGTTAAAATTGCACTATCTAAGCCTTCAACATCATCGCGCGCATACACCATGGATTTCCACCAAGCACGTTTTAAGTTTTCTTTAAGCTCAACGCCTAAAGGGCCGTAGTCGTAGACGCCTGCAAGCCCTCCGTAAACTTCAGAGCTTTGAAAAATAAAACCGCGTCTGCGGCACATGGCTACAATTTCACTAACAGCTATCGGTTCATCTTTTGACACAGTTTTATTCTCACTTGTTCTAAAGGATTTAGAGGGCATCAGTGTAGCAAAAATGAGAAGTCTTTGTCTAGGCAAGAGCCCGTTTTTAAGTGAGTGTCTAAACACTTCTAAGATCTCCTTTACAACAAACGGGGTTATCTGCGTATAATCCAAGAAGGGGACACCTTAAAAAGAAGGACGGTCATGGAAGTATTGCAAATAGAAGGAGGACGTCCTCTTAAAGGTCATGTGCGTGCTGCCGGCGCAAAAAACGCTATCACAAAACTACTTGTTGCTTCATTAATCTCAGACAAAAAATGCATTTTTCACAACGTCCCAAATATTGGAGATGTTGAGGTTACTGTTGATCTTTGCCGAGAAATTGGAGCTGATATTCAGTGGGACCGCGAAGGTGGTACTTTAGAAATTATCACAAAAACACTTTCCACAACGTATGTACCTCAGAGATTTTCTGGAGGCAACCGCATTCCTATTTTAATGATAGGCGCTCTTCTTAGCCGTACAAATGAAGACATTATTGTGCCGACAGCAGGCGGCTGTAAGATAGGTAAGCGCAGTGTTGATTTTCATATTACAGCTTTACAAGCTCTTGGCGCACACATTGAATTTCGTAACATGAAAAAAGAAGGCGCTTACTTTGCTCAAGGTCATAGAGGTCTTATAGGTGCTGTTATTGAATTGCCATACCCTTCTGTAGGGGCTACTGAAAACACTATATTGGCAGCTGTGGGTGCAGAAGGAAAAACTGTTATCAAAAATGCTGCTATCGAGCCTGAAGTTGTTGATTTGATTTTATTCTTACAAAAAATGGGCGCGCAGATCAGCTTAAATGGAGATAGAACCATTACAATCGAAAAAGCTGTGCGTTTTTACGAAGTGGAGCACACAGTCATTACGGATCGTAATGAAGTTGCTTCTTTTGCAGCAGCAGCAGTTGCTACCAAAGGATGCGTTTTTGTTGAGGGTGCACGGCATATTGATATCATTCCACTTCTTAATAACTTAAGAGAGGTTGGTGCTGGATTTTTGGTGAAAGAAGGAGGCATTGAATTTTTCTACGAAAAAGAACTCAAAGGTGGCCTTCATATTGAAACAGATGTTTATCCAGGTTTTATGACGGATTGGCAACAGCCCTTTGCTGTTATGCTGACGCAGGCAGAGGGCGTTAGTATCATCCACGATACCGTATATGAAGAGCGTTTTGGTTATGTGGATACCTTGGTGAATATGGGCGCTGAAATAGAACTTTTTTCTCAGTGCTTAGGCTCTAAGCCTTGCCGATTTGCCTCAAGGCATTTTTTGCACAACGCTGTCATAAAAGGGAAAACTCCTCTTGTCGGGAAAAAAATTACAGTTCCTGACCTGCGTGCGGGATTTGCTTATGTTTTAGCGGGTCTTATTGCAGAGGGAAAAAGTGAGGTTTCGGGCCTGCACTTTTTGGAAAGAGGGTATGCGGATCTTGTACCTAAATTGCAAAGTCTTGGTGCGAACATCGAAAAGATTGATATTGGAGCAGCAAAAAAAGAGCTTGCAGGGTCTGTAAAAGGCGCCTAGGCTACATTTTTTCTACGGTATGCAATCCTAAAATATTGAGTCCAGTTTCTAATGTGCGCTCGCACATTTTACACACCATAAGACGACTGTTTTCTTCAGCAGCGCCCTGCACGCGGCAGTCTCTAAAAAAGGCATTAAATTTTTCTGCGGTTTCAAACAGATAGTCGGCAAGTCTGTGTGGGAGCAAGTCTCCTGCCATTTCGTAGATAACAGTATCAAACCTTAGTAAATGGAGCGCTAGAGCAATTTCTGAAGGGTGCTCAAGATCGATTTCAGTAAGCGTGATTTCTTTGTTCACTTTTCTTTGAATTGAAAGCGTGCGTACATATGAATAAAGTAAGAAAGCAGCGGTGTTGCCTTCAAACTGGAGCATGCGGTCAAAGCTAAATGTATAGTCTCTTTGTCTATGACCACTTAAGTCAGCGTATTTAATTGCATCGATTCCAAGCACGCAACTTAAGTCTTCAATTTCCTTTTCAGATAGATCGTTTTCTCTTTTTCTAATAGCTACCTCTGCTCTTTCGACAGCTGTGTGGATAAGGTCAATGAGTTTAATGGGCTCGCCTGAACGCGTTTTAATTTTTTTGCCATCCTCGCCTAAAACAAGACCAAAGCCGACGTGATCAAATTGAGTATTGCCTAAAAACCCTGCTTTTTCTGAAGCTTTGGCGACCATGTTTAGGTGGAGCGCTTGGCCGTTATCAACTACAACAATAATACGGTCTGCTTTTTCTTCTTGTGCGCGGTGACGCATAGCAGCAAGGTCTGTAGAGGCATAGTTATAGCCGCCATCGGATTTTTGGATAATTAAAGGTAGTGGCTCGCCCTCTCTACCTTCAAAGCCTTCGAGAAAAATACACTTAGCGCCATCAGAAATTTTCACGAGCCCCTGATTTTCTAGCTCTTTAATAGTACCTGGCAACATAGGGTCATAAAAAGATTCACCTCGCTCTATAATAGTGACATCTAAAAGGCGATAGATTTCTTGAAAAGCGCTTCTAGATATCGAGCAAACTACATTCCATGCATGCATAGCTGAGGGCTCTTTTGCCTGCAGGGCAACAAGCTCTTTATGCGTCTTTTTCTTGAAGGCTTCTTCATTTTCAAAGCATGTGCGCGCAGCTTTATACCAGCTCTGCAGATCATCAAGGGTAGCTTTGCTTGGATCTTCAAGTACCTCAGGGTGCTCTTTTTTTAGATAAGCAATTAGCATCCCAAAAGGCGTTCCCCAATCTCCGATATGATTTAAGCGGATGACCTTATGGCCTAAAAACTCAAAAAGGCGTGATAAGCTATCGCCAATAATAGTTGAGCGCAAGTGCGCGACGTGCAATTGCTTAGCGACATTAGGCGAAGAAAAGTCGATGCAAATCGTTTGCTTTTTTTTAGGTAGCTCTACTCCGAGGTGCTTATCTTTAAGAGCTTTTCCAAGCTTTTCAGATAAAAATGAGCTTTTGAGGGTGATATTGATAAAGCCAGGTCCTGCGATCTCTAAGCTTTCAATTATAGATGCTGCTTCGGGCAAACTGCTTACAGAGTCAATGAGCTTTGTTGCGATTTCTCGAGGGTTTTGCTGTAAGATCTTGGTGAGTTTCATTGCGCTATTGCACTGGTAGTGTCCAAAGCGTTCTTGTGTAGAGGGGGTGATTTCTAAAGGGTGGGATTGATCAAAAGCTTTTGTGAGTGCTTTTTCAAAAAGATCTAATAGAATTTGAGATAAAGACATGAATTACAACTGAGCTGTGCTAATGGTTAGAGTTAAAGGCATTTAACAGCTAGCGGTCTCAAGTATAGACCGACTATGGGCTTTTGCTCAATGAGATCTATTGAGTGAGTTCATTTATTTTTGTAAGGCTGTCTTTAGTGGTGAAAAGTTGCTGGAACAGTTCTTTTGCCTACATTATTTTTTATATTCTCTTCAGCAAGAGTGTAGCTCGCAGCTCTTGGAGATAAGTCCTTGTCTTCAGAAAGTTGAAAAATGTCTAGCAGTGTTTCATAGATCTGGCACAAACCTTCTCTAGGCGTCATAGGATCGTAGCCCTTGGGAGAAATCTCAGCTATTACATTAATTAGGCCACCAGCATTGATTACAAAGTCAGGTGCATACAAGATCCCGCGGTCTTTTAGAAGATCACCGTCAGAAATTTTTTCTAGCTGGTTATTGGCGCAGCCAGCAACTGCTTTACACTGGAGCTGTTCGATAGAGTGCGCATTTAAGATAGCGCCCATAGCGCAAGGAGCAAGAATATCGCATTTAACTTTTAGAATTTCGGTAGGGTCTACTGCTTTGGCGCCAGTCTCTTTTACAATAGTGGCTACTTTTTCGGGATGTATATCAGAGACAATCAGGTGTGCACCTTCCCAATATAAAATTTTAGCAAGTAGAAGGCCTACATTTCCAAGACCTTGAATAGCTATTGTTTTTCCTCGAAGATCCCATGAACCAAATAGCTTTTTAGCTACTGAGCGAATTCCCCAAAAAGTGCCATGTGCTGTATAGGCACAAGGATTGCCACTGCTGTTTTTATGATCAAGCCCTACTAAGAACTGGGTCTTTTTACGGACATGATTGAGGTCTTCAGGACTTATGCAAGAGTCTTCGGCGCCAATATAAATGCCTTCTAGAAGATTAATTGCTCGTCCAAAAGACTCTAAGAGAGCGGGCGTTTTTAGTGTTGCAGGATCTCCAATAATTACTGACTTTCCACCGCCTGAGCCCGCTTTAATAGTTGCCGACTTGTATGTCATTCCTTCTGATAACCGCAATACATCTGTAAGAGCTGCATCGAAATTTCGGTATGTATGCATGCGAATGCCCCCAAGAGCAGGGCCAAGCTTTGTGCTATGAATAGCGATAATAGCATGTAAATCACAAGCTGGATCGCGCACTTCAACAACGCGCTCATACCCTTCAATAAAAAGGTCTTTTAGGGACAAAGTATCTTCTGAGGTAAAGGCATTCATAACGGCTTATTAAGGTTAAGTTAAAAAGGAGATTATATCACAAAGGAGCCTTTTGGAGCAATTTAGTAAAATTATTACTTAACTACAGCGATTAGGATATAGAAAAGGCCTTAGGCTTAAGGAGATCCCCTCCTGCGGCAGGATAAAGGGGTGTGGCACAAGGATTAGATTTTTTTGATTAAGCTGCTTTTAGAGGCAAGTTCGCTGTTGATTAATTCTCTTAGGCGAGGTAGACTTACTGCTGAATCTTAAGCGGCGCTTACGGGTGCCTTTAAATGTTTTGTATCTGGATATGAATACTATGGTCTTAGAAGAAAAGCTCAAAAAAGAGCTTAAAGAGTTTTTTAAGCAAAATAAAAAGCCTGAGCTTTTGGCGACGTACCTTTTTTACTTAGAGCATAAGTACCCGATTGCGCCGGTCCTTTTTCCTATGGAAAAAAAGATTTATCAAAACCTTGGCCTTCTTACAGAAGCTTTAGAAAAAAGTGGCAAGCTATGGAGAGAAACTGAGATCAAGGTTTTGTTCGGCAAGCAAAGCGTGAACCGCGAAACTAAAAAGATTTATATCTGTCCTTTTTCAGGAAAGGCGTTTGGTAACAATACCTGTTTAAATCCCCAAGACGCAATTTATGACTGGGTTTCTAAGTGCCCAGAGAATAAAGAGCGCGCAGCAGGAATGAAGGTCAAGCGTTTTTTTGTTTCAGAAGATCCTGAAGTAATAGCTGAATATATCGAAGAGCGTAAAGAGCCTATTATAAAAACAGTCTTTTCATCAGCTGTGAGTGGTAAGCTTTTCAATAGTAAAAAGGCTGTTTTGGATGACTTTAAAGCAAATTTCATCAAAAAAATGTCTCTAGTAGAAGTGCAAAGCCAAAACCGCTTTGAGATTGATGAAGATTTTCTAGCTGTGATTAAAGAGCACTTGAGCCAAGAAAAAGTTGCGCAGTTTGTAGAAGATCTTTCAGAAGACGACTCTTTCGAAGCTTCGATCGCACATTGGTTTTAAAGAAAGGGGGCTGTTCATGAGCCTCTTAGACAAAACCCCTTTAGACCCTTTGAATCAAAATTTCTCAAAACGAGTTTGTTTAGATCAGCTAGATAGCTTTGCTTTTGCACTTTTAAAAAAAGCAGATTTTTTTTCTACGCTCTGTTTTTATGGAGATCTTGGTGCAGGTAAAACAACACTTATTCGCAGTCTATCAGCAGCTTGTGGCGTAGATAAAAGAAATGTTACAAGCCCGACATATGTTTACTTGCACCACTATAAGTCTGAAAAAAGCAGATCAGATCTATTTGAAATAGCTCACTTTGATCTTTACCGTTTAGGGAGTTCAGAGAATTTTTTTGCGATGGGCTGGGAAGAATATTTAGAAAACTCTTTAGAACAATCATCAGCTGAAAACCAGCAGGCCCGAAGACTTACTTTTATAGAGTGGCCAGAGCGCTTAGAAGGCAGGCTGCCAAAAAAGCGTCTTGATATTGAGATTAAAATAGTAGACAGAGAAGCGCGAGATATTACGATTTATGAAAGAAGTTGATTTTACACAGTTAAGATCTTTTGGTAGAGCTTCTAAGCCTGAAGAGTTTCCTAAGATGGCGCTTCCGCATATAGCGATTATTGGAAGGTCAAACGTAGGGAAGTCTTCACTGCTCAATCATTTGGCTAGACATAAGGGGCTTGCTCGCGCTTCAGGTTCTCCGGGTAAAACGAAAGCTGTCGATTTTTTCATCGTCAAAGATAAGTGCTTAATAGTAGATCTTCCTGGATATGGTTATTCAAGAGTAGCTTCCAATTTAAAAAAAAGGTGGTCTGGGCTCATCGATGCATATCTCCAAGAAGATAAGCTCGAATGTTTGCTTTTCTTGCTTGATGCAAGGCACGCTCCTTCTGATAAAGACTTAGCAATGTGGGCGTGGCTTAATGACAATGATATACCTTACCTTATTGTTATGACAAAAACAGATAAGCTAAAAAAAATAGAGATAGAAAAGTCAAAAGTGCAAATAGCATCTAGTTTGGGGCTTGACGCGGATCAAAAGTCGGATATTGTCTTATACTCAGTAAATAGCGGTGATGGACGCTATAAGTTGGTTGAGGCTTTGAAAAATAAGGTGGATTTTGGGGTTATTAGATAAAGAAGTATTTGTTTGTGTTGATTGTGAGTCGACGGGGCTGGACCCAAAAGAAGACCGCGTTATAGAAGTTGCGATTAAGCGCTTTACTTTTGAGAAAGAGCTCATGTCTTATGAGACGCTTATTAATCCTACACGCCAGATTCCTCAAGAGAGTACTGCGATTCACCACATCACACAAGATATGGTTAAAGATGCGCCTAAAGTACAAGAAGTGATGCCACGAGTTTTAGAGATGCTTTCGGGTGCTATTATTGTAGGTCATGGGATTTCTTTTGATATTAATATCTTAGCCGAGAGTGCAAAGCGCTCCGGGCTTTCTTCAGGCTTCTTAAAAAAAGCAGTTTCTATAGATACACTTAGGCTAGCTAGGCTCTATGGGCAGAGTGGAACGAATTCTTTGCAGGGCTTGCGGACACATTTCAATATAGAAGATGAAGGCGCCCATCGAGCGATGGGGGATGTTATTGTGAACATTGAAGTGTTCAAAAAGCTTACAAAGAACTTCAAAACTACAAGGCAGGTACTAGATGCCTTGAAAAGGCCTATTGAGATGAAGGCAATGCCTCTGGGTAAATACAAAGGTAGGCTTTTTTCTGAAATTCCTGTGAACTACCTAACGTGGGTTTCGCATCAAGATTTTGATCAAGATTTGCTTTATTCGATTCGCTGTGAGCTAAAGCGGCGTAGACAAAGACAAAACTTTTCTCAGTCAAGTAATCCCTTTTCTCAACTAGATTAGATTGGATATTTAAATTAAGTAGAGTTTAGCTTGTATATACACTAGAACATAGCTGAATAGCACAAGCCGTCAAGTATATAGGATAAAATATGAGAACACAGAAAAAGCTAGATGTAAAAGATAAAAAAACGCTTGTACGTGTGGATTACAATGTGCCTATGTCAGAGGGTGAGATTGTAAGCGATGCGCGTATCAAAGCTACTCTAGAGACGCTTAGAGCGCTTATTGAAAAAGGCGCTCGTGTGATTATCATAAGTCACCTAGGGCGCCCTAAAGGCAAAGTGAATCCTGCTCTCTCGTTAAAGCCGTGCGCAGAGCGCTTGCAGCAGCTACTCGGCCAGAAGGTCACTTTTATAAAAGAGTGCGTAGGTGAAAAAGCAAAAGCAGCAGTGAATAGTCTTGAATCAGGCAGTGTTTTGATGTTAGAAAATGCGCGGTTTTATCCTGGAGAAGAAAAGCCTGAAGATCATCCTGAATTTGGTCAGGCGCTTTTTGAGCTTGGAGACGTTTATGTGAATGACGCTTTTGCTGTTTCTCATAGGAAGCACGCTTCTGTCTATATGGTGCCAAAGCTTTTTAAAGAGAAAGCAGCCTTTGGTCTTCTTATGGAAAAAGAAGTGACTGTTTTAGGCAAAGACCTCATTAAATCGCCCAAAAGGCCTTTTTTTGCAGTGATTGGAGGGTCTAAGGTTTCTACAAAACTAGGTGTCTTAAAAGCGCTTCTTAATAAGGTTGATGGCCTTATGCTTGGTGGCGGGCTTGCGTATACTTTTCTGAAAGCTCGAGGTGTTAAAGTAGGCAAATCTTTAGTTGAAGATGATTTTATTGATAAGGCTAAAGAGATTATGAAGCTCGCCGATGAAAAAGGGGTAGAGCTCTTACTTCCTATCGACGTCCTTGCTTCAAAAAGCTTTGATGGCTCAAAGCCTGTTCAGTCTGTGGATTTAGAGGCGGGCATTGGTAAAGATGAAGAAGGGGTTAGCATAGGCCCTGGAACTCAAAACGCCTGGCTAAAAAAGCTTGCGGGTGTGAAGACAATTTTTTGGAATGGCCCCCTCGGCATCTATGAAATAGATGCTTTTGCGGGGCCAACAGAGGGGTTTGCAAAAGGTTTATCAAGCTTAGATGCTGTGAAAATAGCAGGCGGAGGAGACTGTATTGCAGCTATTGGCAAGGCAAAATTGGAAAGCGGCTTTACATACCTTTCTACAGGAGGGGGAGCCGCTCTTGAGTATATTGAAAAAGGCACCCTCCCAGGCATTGAAGCCATAAGAGGTAACTAGCTCTTTATTAAAGGGATAGTCTCTTTTGCGTTATCTACAATCTTTGATTGATTTTTGAGCTAAATTGTGTTAGAATGGTTGTTTAAACGAAAGGGCAAAAGGGGCTACAATTGACCCGCCTGCCACATGTGAGATCCATGAATCTATCGTTTCAAAAAAAACCATATAAAGAGACTCTCTCTATGAGAAAGATGCTCTTGTGTGCGTTTGGGGGGCTATAAGGAATGCCCGAGCTGGCTGAACCTGAATTTGGTAGGCTGCGTTCCTTTTTGTGGCCGGTTCATGCCCATGAGATGAAAAAGCTCGTCCCGATGCTGCTGATCTTTTTCCTAATCTGTTTCAACTACAATATCCTAAAAGCGGCTAAAGATGCCTTAGTGGTAACAGCTAAAGGCTCAGATGCTCAGGTCATTCCTTTTATTAAGACGTGGGCAACCCTTCCTGCAGCTTTTTTATTGACCCTCCTTTTCACTCGTTTAAATAACCGTTTCAGAAGAGAGCAGACATTTTATATTATGTCGGCAATATTCCTCGGTTTTTTTGCCCTTTTCATCACAGTGCTGCATCCGTTTGAGCAATCTTTACACCCTAATGCTTTTGCCGATAAGCTTACTCAAGTGCTTCCAAAAGGCTTTTCAGGCATGATCTCTATGATTCGCAACTGGACACTTACAGCTTTTTACGTCGCATCGGATCTTTGGAGCAGTATTATGCTTCAGCTGCTTTTTTGGGGATTTGCTAATGATGTGACCTCTGTAAAAGAGTCAAAACGTTTTTATGGGATATTTGGTATTGGAGCGAACTTCTCTGGGGTGGTTGCCGGAGAAGCATCGGTCTTTATATCTAGGCTAGGAACTCTAAAGATCTTTCCTGGAATGGAGCCGTTAACTATTTCTTTGACTTTGCTGTGCGGTATTGTCATTGTAACCGGGCTCGGTTTCATGGGGCTATTTCGTAGGCTCAATAAACGTGTGATCCAACCTTCTTCTCTAAGTGAAGACTGGTCTGTAAGCAGCGCGAAAAAGCCAAAGCAAAAAATGTCTATGCGAGAAAACTTTGCTTGCTTAGCAAAGTCCAAATACTTGATATGCATTGCTGTAATTGTACTGGCTTATAACATCTCTATTAATCTCGTTGAAGTTCTTTGGAAAGATCAGGTGCGCCTGATGCTTCCAAATGCCGTAGAATTTAACGCCTACATGGGCCGTATTGTGACAATCACAAGTCTTATAGCTACAATTACGGCAATCTTTGTTTCAGGTAATGTGATTAGGCGATTTGGCTGGCGCTTCAGCGCTCTTATCCCGCCAGTTATTTTACTCGTGACTGCATTAGGCTTTTTTGGGTTTATGTTAGGTGAGCGCACAGGGGTAGGGATCTATGTCCCTATGATAGGTTCAGTTTCAGCTTTAGCTGTTGCGGTCTTTTTTGGCTCAGTGCAAAACTGCCTCAGTCGAGCTGCAAAATACACTCTCTTTGATCCGACTAAAGAAATGGCGTTTATTCCTTTAAGCTCTGCCGATAAGTTGCGGGGCAAGGCTGCGATTGATGGAGTAGGCTCACGTTTAGGCAAATCAGGAGGGTCTTTGATCTATCAAGTACTCTTCTTAACGGTTAGCTCATCCATGGCAGCTCTAACACCGATTATAGGCGTTGTGGTATTTACTCTTGTATTCGGCTGGATTGGAGCTGTACGCTCACTCGGCAAACGCTTTAATACTGAGACAGCTAAAATGGAAGAGAGGCATAAGCAATCTGCAATTGAACAAGCAGGCGCTCAAACCAGTCAAGAGCGTGAGCCTGCATCTGTATAATAAAGCCAAGACTACATAACCAAAGAGAACCACTATGACATTAGAAATGATTACAGGATCTGATTTTGATGCTAAGACAGCTCAAGGTACCATCTTACTAGACTTTTATGCAGACTGGTGTGGCCCGTGTAAAATGATTGCGCCTATTTTAGAGAAAATAGCTCATGCGCGACCTAATCTAAAAATCTTTAAAATCGATGTGGATAAAGAGCAAGAATTGACTGCGCGTTTTCGCATCACGTCTATGCCAACACTTGTTTTGCTAAAAGAAGGCAAAGAGTCTAGCCGCCTTTTAGGAGCTCATCCTGAAGCTTCTATTATGAATCTTATTGAAGATTAAGCCTGTAATTCGCCCATGAGAAGGGTAGGTTTCAATTTCAGGTGGATGCTTTGTCCACCTTACACTTCATCAGTACATGATGCGGCCATATCTTTCAGCCATTTAAAAGATGCTTTGATGATATCAGGCCGTTTTGTCACATAATGGTCCATATCTTCAACGCGCATATAAGTAATAGGAGCTCCAGCCTCTTTTGCCTTTTTTACAAAAGCATCTGAAGATTCTAGCAGCGTGTCTTGGCCTCCAGCTACAACTAAATAAGGCCTCGTAAGCTTAGAGTAATTAGGTTTAGAGTACGTGAGCGCATCTGCGTGATAGAGGTAGCTCATACCAAAGAAAGACTCTTCTGAGGTAGGGTTTTTTAATGTGGAGTGCATAAATTGAGAGTATTCATTTTTGGAACTTAAAGTGGATTTTAAGCCGTTGCAGTCAGAGCAATTCGAAAATTTAGATCCATGGGGGCAGGGCGGATCTTGCTGCATGATATTTTGTATAAATACCCACAGCTCATCATCCCAAGACCAATCTCCAGCTCCAGACCAATTGACAGTCGCAAGTGTGGAGGCGCTGTATGCCTCTGTTAGGGAGGTAACAAGAGGGCCTCCTTCTGAAACTCCGATGAAAATAAACTTACCATTCCAGCCCTCAATGGGATTTTTGAGCAGATAGTTTAAGACTGCTTTGTGGTCACTTAGGCGTTGAGATCGTGTGTAGTGTGAAAACCATTCATTAACATCTACTTCAGAACCATTAATGCCCCACTGTTCTACAGTCATTACAGCGGCATCTAGATCGATGCATTCCTCAAGAAAATAGCGATGAAGGTGGATGATGCTTGAAGCGCTTTCCTTAGTAGATGAACCTCCACATAAAATAACTAAGGGAAAAGATTTTACTTTTGGCTTGCTTACGTAATACAGAATTTGAGGATCTTTTGAATCAGGTCGATTTATACTAAATTTTGATGAGCTTGGAATGGTGTATTCAGAGGGGGCGCTTGTATATTTATATGGAGTAATGTCGCTTTCGCTTGCACACGCAGAGCAAAAGAGGAGTAGTGAGGCTGAATAAATAAATTTTTCAACGAATTTCATAGATAACCCATATGTTTTCTTGGGGGACAGCTTACTTAAGATGTGGGCAAAAATCAATGCAGAAATAGTATTTAGATAACGAGTTTTAAGCTATGAAACTAAGCTGGATAGATAGTCTTTTATTGAAGACTAAAGCTGCGCTTAGCCCATGAGGCATAGGTGACAATAGCTGCTGTGTTCGAAAGATTTAAGCACCTCACAGCAGACGTTTGTGGCAGCGTATAAAAGTGGTTTTCGAACTTTTCAAGAAAACAAGGGTCTAGGCCTTCTGTTTCACTACCAAAAATATAGATGTCGTCTTTTGTGAAAGGGATCTCTGTGTAGATCTTTTTGGCCTTACTAGAAAAAAAATAGAAAGGCCTTTTCTCCTTTTCTAAATAATCTTCTAAGGAGCCAATCTTTTCCCATGAAACGTTTGGCCAGTAATCAAGGCCTGCTCTTTGTGCGGATTTTTCTGTTAGGCGAAAGCCCATAGGTTCTACAAGTACTAAATGGCATCCGGTAGCTGCACATGTACGTGCAATATTACCCGTATTGGCAGGAATCTGAGGGCGGTATAGAACAAGTGTGGGAGCGTTATTCGTTTGCGATTTGGACATTATTTACTGGAAGTAGAGGTTCTTCTTGGTAAGGGACGTTTGAAGCTATCAGTTCAATATCTATAATTAACAGTGCGTTAGGGTTATTGCTTTGTTCTCCATACGCTTTTTCAGGGTGAATGTAGAGAGTGCGCGCTTCGCCCTCTAACATGCCTTCCATACCTATGCGCATACCGGTGACCACCTCATCCAGGTGCAAAATAACAGGCTCATGATTTTGAGCAATATTAAGAGGTGTTCCATCAAGCTTTTTTGCTTGGCACCTTACAAGTGCAGTTTCATGAGGTTTTAAGGCTTTGCCTGACCCCTTTTTAATTTGCATGTACTGCACCTTGCCTGATTCCAAAGAGTGAACTTTAGGGAGCTTTGCTGTGCTAGCCAAAAAGGCTTCTGCTTCCTTAAGATTTCTCTCTGCAAGTTTGAGGTAAGCTTTTTCTTGGAGGTTTTCTAGAGCTTTTTCATATTCGACTTTACCTAGAGGAGTCTTTTTTCCTTCAAGCTCTTCTTTTAGCCCTTGTACAACCGCATCAGCATTGAGTAGGGAGAGCTCTTGATTCAATAGCTTTTTTGCCAAGTAGTGCCCAAAAGCTTTAGAGACCTCTTCAATAGGAGCCTCCTCATTTGAGTCTTGAGTAGTAGACGTGCTTGCTAGGGATGATTCAATTGGATTTGCAAAAAGAGTGTGTGCAGTTAGTAAAAGTGTAAGAAGTGAAAAAACAGTTTTTTTATGCATAACTCTTTCCTATGTTGTGAGGCAGCAGTTGAGCAAGTATGCCTTAATGTTACTTTAGCGGATTTGTCTTTTCTTCAGTACTCTAACTAGATTGCTGTAAAAAATTTTTACTTAAAATCCGTAGATCTTTGACAAGAGCCATAAATAAAAAGGAATACCGAGCAAAATATTAAAAGGAAAGGTGACTCCAATAGCAAGAGATAAATAAATAGAAGGTTTTGCGCTTGGTATTAGAGTGCGCATAGCTGCAGGGGCTGCTATGTATGAAGCACTACCAAACAGCAACATAAGTAAAAAAGTATCACCGGCAGGTAAGCCCATCAGCTTGCATATCCCTAGAGATATAAAAGCTGCAATAATAGGAACAAGTAACGCTAGGATAAAAACAGATCGGGGAGCTTTTTTTAGATCAGGCAATTGTTTAGCAGCAAGAAGTCCGAGCTCAAGTAAAAACAGTGTAAGCATTCCATTAAAAATGCCTTCATAAAAGGTAGATATATTTAACCAGGCTGCATGTGATAGGCATAATCCTATGAGTAAACCGCCAATCAGTAGGATCACAGATTGGTTAGTGAAGCCATGCAAAAAAGAAGACTTGAGAGACTTCGTATTTTTTTTATACAGGACAATAGCTAAAATAATCGCAGGTGATTCCATAAGAGCCATGCAGGCTATCATATAAGGGCTGTAGGCCAATCCAAGACGATCTAGGCAAGCTATGCCTGTGATAAAAGTAACTGCACTTACTGAGCCATAAGATGAGGCGCAAGCTGCCGCAGTGTCTTTTTTTAATACCATTTTGAATAAAAAGTAGGCAATCAATCCAACAACAAGAGCACCTAAAATGGCAATTATGAATATGGAAATAGCTTCTCTGCTTAAGCCAGTTTGAGCGATATGAACGCCGCCTTTTAGGCCTAATGCGGATAAAATATACAAAGAGAAAAATTTTACTAGCGTTTCTGGAACTTCTAGGTCGGATTTGATTAGCCTAGCAATCAAACCTAATAGAAAAAATAAGATGGGAGCAGAGAGTAAAACTTCTGAATAGATCATAAAAAGTAAGCGCTATGTTTATTGGACTGTGTCCATTTTAAAAGCCCCTATTTTAAGAGTTTTCTACTTAATGGCAATACCAAGCTCATTAAGCTGGTTTATCGAAATGCTACTAGGAGCTTGCATCATTAGATCAGCTGCTTTTGTCGTCTTAGGAAAGGCAATTACATCACGGATATGGTCTGTTTTGACAAGCAGCATCACGAGACGCTCTAAGCCAAAGGCAATCCCAAGATGTGGTGGCGCTCCTAATTTGAGTGCTTTTAATAGGTAGCCAAACTTATCTTCGGCCTCTTCTTCTAGAATGCCGAGCATTTGGAAAACTTTTTGCTGCAGTACGCTGTCATAAATTCTCTCAGAGCCGCCAGCAACTTCATACCCATTAATCACTAAGTCATAGCCAGAAGAGCGCATGGTTGTTGGAGGCTCACCTATGTCACTTTTTAAGGGCGCTGTAAAAGGATGGTGCATTGCGTAATAGCGCTCCTGAGCAGCGTCCCATTCAAACATAGGAAAGTCAATGACCCATAAAAAGCGATAGACACCTTGAGGAATCAAATCTTTTTCCTGAGCAATTAAGCGCCTCAGATGATCAAACGCTTGGTAAACAGGTGCTTTTTGCCCAGCTCCAATGAGTAAGATGCCTTCATTTTCAATAAGAGCGCTCAGTTCATCTTGAATCGGAGCATCAAAAAATTTAAGCAAAGGCGATTTAAGCCCTTCAGCTTCTTTTTTTACCCAGGCAAGGCCACCTAAGCCAAAACCTTTTGCAAGCTCAGTAAGGCGGTCAATGTCTTTGCGGGAAAGGCTAGATCCTCCTGGGACGACAATGCCTTTGATAATACCGCCACTTTCTAGCGCTTTTTGGAAGATGGCAGATTCGCAGTGTCCAAGAGTGCCAGACAGATCTTGGAGTTCCATCCCAAAGCGCATATCAGGTTTATCCGTACCAAAGCGCTCCATAGACTGTGCATAGGTAATACGCTCAAAAGTTTGTGGGATATCTAGTTCTAATGTCTCTTTAAAAACAGACTGCACTAATTCTTCTGCCAATGTGAAGAGGTCCTCTCGGGAGGCAAAACTCATTTCGATATCGATCTGTGAGAATTCAGGTTGTCGATCAGAGCGCAAATCTTCATCACGGAAGCAGGGTGCTATTTGGAAGTAGCGATCACACCCTCCAACCATGAGCAATTGCTTAAAAATTTGTGGAGATTGAGGAAGAGCATAGAAAGAGCCAGGATAAATCCTTGAAGGCACCAAGTAATCGCGAGCTCCTTCAGGAGAAGACTTACTTAAAAGGGGGGTTTGAATTTCTAGAAAATCTTTTTTACTTAAGAAATTGCGCGCAGATAAAGTCGCCTTATGACGCATTTTTAAATTTTCTAAAAGCTTACCGCGTCGAATATCTAAATAGCGGTACTTAAGCCTTACTTCTTCGCTCACGGTGTCGCTTTTCTGGTTTAACTCAAATGGAAGCGGCTCCGAGCCAGAAAAAAGTGTGATACTCTCCACAGCAAGCTCCAAATCACCATTTAATATATGTGGGTTGGCTTTTTCTCTTTTTTGGAGAATGCCTGTGGCTTGCACAGTAGATTCAAATTTAAGACTGCTTGCTTTTTTATGAGCCTCAGAATTAGGCGTAAAGGCAAGTTGTATGCTGCCATAGCGGTCCCATAAATCAATGAAAATAAGATGGCCTAGGTCTCGATGCCGCCTCACCCAGCCGCAAAGAGTAATCTGTTTGCCTACTGAGCTAGAAGAGATAGAGCCGCATGTGTGGGATCGAAGGGTTGTTTTTTCACTCATGGCTTTTTATGAGGGGGTAGAGCGTGCTCGTTTAAAAACTCGGAAACTTGATCTAGCGCAAGTGGAGTCTCTTTTCGACTTTCAAGGTGCTTAAGAATTAGCTTGCCACTATCAAGTTCATCTTCTCCTAAAACAACGAAGTACAGTGAATCTAACTTAAGGGCATTTTGTACAGCAACAGTAGGATTTTTACTTGAAAGGTCTAGAGAAACGCTAATACCTGATTCTCTCAATTGTGCCGTCATTTTAAAGGCATGTTTTCTCGCTTTTTCTCCAATAGGAAATAGGCTTAAAATAAGAGGTGCGTGTGTGCCAAAAGAAACATTTTGAGCAATCATAGTCTGGATAACGCGTTCAAGGCCTGTAGCAAATCCAACAGCTGGGACTTCAGGCCCCCCAAGCTCTTTTACAAGGTGGTCATAGCGACCGCCTCCTCCAATAGAGTTTTGGGCTCCAAGAGATGAGCTTGTGACTTCAAAAACAGTATGGGTATAATAATCGAGGCCACGGACAAGGTTTGGGCATAAAGTATAGGAGATATCGAGCGTATCTAAAAGGGATAAAACGCATTCAAAGTGCTTTTTGCTATCCTCACTAAGAGAGTCAGCAAGCTTAGGAGCAGATTCTAAAAGTTTTTTCTCTTCAGGATTTTTCGTATCGAGTATTCGTAAAGGATTAGTCTCTAAGCGCTTTTTGCTGTCTTCGCCAAGAGTATTTTTATGTTTTTCTAAAAAAGCTTTTAAACTTGCAGTGTAATTTTTTTGACAAGTTCGAGTGCCTAGAGAGTTAAGATTCAAAGTAAGGTCTTTTAGACCACAGCGTTTATAGAATTCTAACATCAGGTGGATGGCTTCAACATCGACTTCAGCGCTACTTGAGCCAAAAAGTTCAATGCCTAGCTGCTGGTGTTGCCTATAGCGCCCTGACTGGGGACGTTCATAGCGGAACATAGGACCAATATAAAAAAGGCGTTTGAAAGGAGTTTCATAGAGGCGTTTGTCAATAAAAGCGCGCACAGCGGAAGCTGTGCCTTCAGGCCTAAGTGCCATAAGTCTTTTTGCGCGGTCTTCAAAAGTGTACATCTCTTTAGACACAATATCACTGGTCTCTCCTACAGAGCGTAAGTAGAGTTCTACATTTTCAAAAATAGGCGTTGATAAGAAAGAGCAGCCAAAAATGGCAGCGAGGTCTCGAGCAATAGATTCTACAAAAGCCCACTTTTTGCTGTCGCGCCAAGCGAATTCTTCAGATTGAGGACTCGGAGTAGCATCATAGGTGCCTTTAGGAGGGGCGTGATTCATAAATAGTATTAAAGATTTGCCACAAGGGGAGTTTACTCCAGTCTACTATGAGGCGTGCAAAAAAGCAAAGGCTATAGATTAGAAAGTTGTTTGGTTTTTTATTCAATTGATGAGGGATAAGATAAGGTTTTTGAATCCTTGTGAGAAGGTGCTTTAGCAATAAAGTGAGATTATAAAAACAACCAGCAGGATTGGGCCTACTGGTTGTTTTATATTTACTTTAAATTTCAAAGCATCAATTGAAATTGCTAGTTTTTTTTAAGAGTATTTTATTCCGAAAAACGCTTTTTAATATCAGCTTTAACGTCTTTGAAATCTTTACTAGCTTGATCAATAGCTGACTTATATTTTTTTTCAGCGTTGTCCTTAGCTTCTTGCAAAGAAGCTTTATGCTTATCAAAAAAGTCTGCAAAATTATTTTTGTGTTTTCCAAACGCTTCTTTCGCGTTGCCAACAGCTGAGTTGTACTTTTCTTCTGCATCGCTTAGAGCAGATTTATAAGTATTTTTAGCATCAGACTGAGCTTGCTTTAAATTTTTAGAGGCGTTTTCAGCAGAGCTATCACCTTTGTCTTTAGCTTTCTCATAAGATGCTTTAGCTTTGTCTTGAGCTGATTGATACTCTTTATCAGCTTTGCTAATAGCATCTTTATACGTTGATTTAGCGCTAGAGAGAGCGTCTTGCAGTTTATTTTGAGCTTGACTCACAGTTTGCTGCCAATTGCTTTTGGCTTTTTCATAAGACTCTTTAGCTTTGTTCTTAACTGAGTCTGTTGCCCCAGTCATTTTTTTCCAGGTGTGCTTAATAAGGCCACCATCTTCTTCTGAATTACAGCTTCTTCCAGATGCAATATAATTTTCGTAATGTGAAGATGGTCTAGATCCATCACCTGAGTTATCATATGCTGAGTTTTCATATACTGATACCATTCCGTCTGTATACATAATTGGTCCAACCATAAAATCCTCCTAAAAAGTGTTTTCCAAACTGGTAATTTCTTGAAGAAATTACAGTTGCGATTATAGGGTATAAATAATTTTATTGCAACCTACTTTTAATAGGGCAATCCCTAAAAGGCATGATAGCTTTGATTTAGAGAAACTTTCTTTAAATGATGCGTGTAGTTCGCTAGATTTCTGCAGAATAAAAAAAGCTTTTTTAATTGGGAGCAATTGAAGAGCTAACTTTTTTTTTCTTCGATTAAATTGATGAGAGGGCGTGTAAATCTTTTTAACACTGTTTTAGGAAATAGGCTTTTCTCTATTTTTTCTTCAAAAAAGAGGGTAAGAGCCAATGTGTCTTCAGAGCAAAATAGAGGCTTTATTTTAGAGGCAGCTATAAGAATTTCTTCTGTGACGTTGTCAAGTTTAGGATCTAATTCTGTGCGCAAATCTTGGGCACTTGCAAAATGTCCTCGCCGCTCTTCTCTCCATTCGGCAATATCGAGTCTTTGCAGCTCGCAAGAAGCCCTTAGTACATTTTTTAAAAATCTGAGGGTCCATTCTTGAGGTAAGTTAAAAGAAGAAGACTTTACGCTCAATGAGTGTAAAATCGATGCTTCTCTGCTGCGATCTCGGATATAGGCACCATTGTTCCATTTCCACTTAGCGACGTTATGGATAATTTCTAGGCGCTTTTCGGCAAGGTTAAAGAAATGCTCAGCAGCAAGCGTTTGTTCAGGGGCCAGCCGAGGTGTAGGATTAAGCGGGAGGTTGGATTGAGGAGGTGAGGAGTCAATAACCTCAATAGAGCTGTCTCCAAAGACGCAAAAAGGTGTGGTTAATATTAGAAGCAAATAAATCAAATAGTACATGCTGCCCATTTTAAGAGGTGGGCAAAAAAAAATCTATCCTTGTGGAGACTTTTGAGAACTATTTAAAATTAGCTCGATTTGATCAAGCCAATTGCCAAGCAGTGAAGCCCGTCTTCTTTCAACATATTCTTCATGGAGCTTTCTTAAAATAGTCATGAAAGGAAAAGGTACCCAGTCAACCCCTGCGTGCTCTTTCAAATAGTGCACAAGAGAGTATTGTTGGCCTTCTTTGCAGTTGTTGATGCTAAAGAGAAAGGTAAAAAGAGGTTCTGAAATCTCTGGACCTATGCCTCCAGATTTATGTTTAAGAGGCTCCGAAGCATGTTCGAACTTTTCCCAAGCGTGGGAAAGCTTATTTAAAAACGAAACGTCCATGCTGACGTCTTCATCAGAAAGGTTTTGGAAAAGCTGCTTGAGGTCTTCAAAAGCTTCTTGGAGAGCTAAAACAACCATAGAAGAGTCAGCTTGTTTTAGAAGTTTTTGCCATTTCTCTGTAAGAGTTTCTCGGAAAAGAACAATAAATGCTGTACTGAAAACAAAAGTGCGATCTTCTGCACGCTGTTTGCTTAAAGGGTCATTTGGGTTCTCTCCGTTGTGATTTTCTTCTCTTTGCTGAGATTGTTGGATCTGTTTTTGATACTCTCTCCAACCCTCACCCTGATTAAAATTCATTGAAGACATAAAACGCCTTTAGCTGTTAAGAAGTAGGCTTTCAATTTCTAGTTAACTTAAACTGATCATATTTGCAATGATATGTGTAGTGTGGCGAATTTATCTTCACTAAGGATCTTGCAAGTGTGTGAGTTTGAAAAGTCCTTGATTTGCGAATTAAGTGTCAAATTGGTTAAAACGTAGCCTTTGATATTTAAAGACCCTATAAATTGGAGTGTGAGTCAGGTATGGGCCTATTCAGTATTTTCTCTTTGCCCAAAGATCAGCCTATTATCAAAGATAAAAAGGTCATCAAGCGCGAATATCTCTATTGGCGTCTGCGTGTTTTTATGGGGATGTATGTAGGCTACGCCTTGTACTACTTTACGCGCAAAAGTTTTTCATTTCTTGTTCCTGCGCTTAAAGCAGATTTAGGCTTTACCACATCTCAAATGGGGCTTGTGGCGAGCGTATTGCCCGTTGTCTATGGGATTTCTAAGTTTGTGTCTGGAGTGCTTGGAGATAGGTTAAACCCACGCGCCATTATGGGAGTAGGGCTTCTACTTACGGGAGTTTTTAACCTGCTATTTGGCATGTCTTCTTCGATTGCAGTTTTTATGGTGTTTTGGGGGCTTAATGGCTGGTTCCAGGGTTTTGGGTGGCCTCCTTGCGCACGTCTTCTTACCCATTGGTATTCGCAGTCTGAAAGGGGACGTTGGTGGAGCCTTTGGAATACGTCACATAATGTAGGTGGAGCCATTATCCCTTTTTTAGTGGGGATTGTAGCTCAGTACTACGGTTGGCGTATGGCTATGTTTGTGCCGGGGGCTATTTGCATTTTAGGTGGCCTATTTTTAATGAAGTGCCTTACAGACACTCCTAAATCTCATGGGCTTCCCTCTATTGAAGAATACCGCAAAGATCTGCCTCCCGATCAAGCTAAAGAGGCTGAAAAAAAGCTCACAACTAAAGAAATTTTAGTTCAATATGTTCTTACAAACGGCTATGTATGGCTGCTTGCTATCTCTTCTTTTTTCGTTTACGTAATTCGTCAGTCAGTAAACGATTGGTCTAATCTATTTTTAGTGGAATCTAGGCACTACACACTCGCTATTGCAAATACCTGTTTAGTTTGGTTTGAGGTCGGCGGCTTTTTTGGGAGCTTATCTGCAGGTTGGCTTTCAGATACTGTTTTTGGTAGCCGAAGAGGGCCTATCAATGTGCTCTTTAGTTTAGGTGCTATTTTGGGGGTTATGGGTTTTTATTTTGTGCCTGCAGGATGGGTTCCCTTAGATTGCTTTATGGTCTTTTTCATTGGATTTGCTATTTTTGGCCCTCAAATGATGATTGGTATGGCAGCAGCAGAGCTTTCTCATAAAAACGCAGCCGCAACTGCGACTGGTTTTACAGGGTGGATATCTTATTTAGGTGCTGCTTTTGCAGGTTGGCCTATGACTAAGATTGCAGAGGTTTATGGCTGGCAAGGATTTTTTACAGCTTTAGGTGTTTGTGGTGGTGTCGCTGTAATCTTGCTATTGCCTTTGTGGTCTGTTAAGATCAATACTAAGTTTACAGATTGATCTTGAAGACCTTTTTCCATGTTTACGCCCCTTTGCGTTGAGACGCAGTACTCTATATTAAGTAGCCTAATTTCCATTGAGAAGCTTGTAGCTCAGGCTCAGGCTTATGGGCTCAAATCTTTAGCGATTACAGATACAGGCAATATGTTCGGAGCGGTAGAGTTTTATAAAACCTGCATCGCTGCAGGCATAAAGCCCATTATTGGTATGCAGGCTTATTTAGCTCCAGGGTCGCGTCATGAGAAAAAAAGGATAGCTAATGTTCCTGCTGCGCTTCCTATTACTCTTCTAGTAAAAAATGCTACAGGCTATAAAAATTTATGTATTTTGTCTTCCAAGGGACATTTAGAGGGGTTTTATTACCGCCCGCGCATAGACAAAGAGCTTTTAGAAGAGCATAAATCAGGGTTGATTTGTCTTTCAGGAAGAATGGGATCTTCTATTGCACATACGGCATTAAATGGGTCTGAAGAGGAGTTTTTTGAGCAGGTTGATTTTTTCAAAAAGATGTTTGGGGAAGATTTTTATTTGCAGATTGAAAGGCACCCTCTGGACTTAGAAGAGGTGCGATCGACCAGCGTAAATAAAGAGCCGTGGCTTGTTCGTGCATTTGAAGATTTTGCGGATCGAGAAAAAAATCTAGAAGAAAAATTACGAAAAGCACATGAACAATGTGGCGTCTCTCTTTGCGCAACACAGTTGCCTAAATATCTAGATAAAGATGACTGGAAGCATCACGAAATTTTTATCAACATACAGTCCAAAGAGCCGTGTCAGATCATAGAGAGAGACTCTTTAGGAAAAGAGCTTGGCGCGGCCCCAAATCCTAAGCGTGAGGTGATGACAACGCATGAGCTTAGGTTTAAATCTTCAGATGAGATGAAAGTGCTTTTTGCTGATATTCCTGAAGCCGTTGAAAATACTCAAAAAATAGCTGATCAGTGTGACTTTCACTTTGACTTTAACCAGAGCCATTACCCAGTCTTTTTGCCTCCAAATAGCCCCTCTGATTTAGAAGGTCCTGAGCAGGTAAAAGCTGCAGCTGAATATTTAAAGGAGATATGCTTTTCAGCAATTAGCGACCGGTACACGGATCAAAGGCGCGCTATCTTAAGAGAAAAATTTCCTGATAGTGATATAGACGCACTTGTTACTGAGCGTCTTAATTATGAGTTAAAGATTGTGATTGAGCGCGGTATTGTCGATTACTTGCTAATTGTTCGAGACTTTATCCAATGGGCAAAAGCTGAGGGTATTCCTGTAGGTCCTGGTAGAGGATCAGGGGCAGGCTCTATTATTTTGTATCTCATTGGCATTACTGATATTGAGCCGCTCAGTTTAAATCTCTTCTTTGAAAGGTTTATAAATCCTGAGCGGCCCTCTTATCCTGATATTGATGTAGATATTTGTATGGAACGGCGCCTTGATGTAATTGAATATACGCAAAATAAATATGGCCAGGGCAATGTTGCGCAGATTGTAACTTTTGGAAAGATGAAAGCTAAAATGGTTTTAAAGGATGTAGGGCGTGTGCTTAACATCCCTTTAGCAAAAGTAAA
>JBDNIV010000026.1:0-30192 GCA_041688145.1 Chlamydiia bacterium
AACTAATAGGTTCTATTTATAGTTGAAAAATAATACTTTAAAGCTAACAGACAAATTACCTTTATTACCCTATGTCAGCTAATAAAAAACCCTCTAGAGCACACACTAAAGACCTCCTAGGTAAAGCCATAGTAGAGGCGCATGCACGTTTAGACACTTGCCTTAAGTGGCTAGAAGAGTCAATGCCTAAGGAATTTTTCAAAGAGCTAGAAGCAGAAAAAGTCCTTTTCATTGCTCAAAACCTGACAGAATTTGAGGTACAAAGGCATTTTTCAGTTATTACCTTCAAACATTCAGCCTGCGTGCTTGCTATTGAGGAAGAAGGCTCTGACTACAAAGTGCTAAGCGCACTTAGCAACTATGGTATTAGCAGCTATAAGACCTTTACCTCTAAAAAAGAGGTGCCTTTTAGCCAGAAAAGAGTCCGCCTAAAAGTAGCCCATGTATATTTCACCCGTATAAAACCAGCAGCCCCTAAAAAGCGAGCGTCAAATAAAGAACTGAAAGCTCTTATCAAAGGCTTGCAAAAGCTTAAATCCAGCTCAAAGGCAACTGCCGCTATCAGTGAAGTAGAAGCGAACCACTTTTTGAGCTATTTTTTTCGAGAAGACGTACTGAGCATCCCAGACCCTGAGATCAAAACACTTTTCGAACTATATCAAGAGACAAAAAAAACCGACCTCTGTCAGCGCAAATGCTTTTTTATTGAAGATGAGCGGTGCTTAGAGGTCTATGTGGCATGGAAAAATATGCCTAAGTTTGAGTTTGCTTTAAATATCGCCCACTTAGCTCTAAACCATGGATTAGAGCTCGCAGAATACAAAGCATTTTATATCGATTATGTAGGAGCTGGCAATACGCTTTTAATAAAGATGCGGCTTAAGAGCCAAACCCTTCTCACCTATCCAAATCCTCTTTGGGATGGTTTTTTTCAAGGCCTTGCCACTATCCGACTCTTCACCGACAAAGGCCCTTTAGAAGAGGTCTTTATTGACTCTAATCTATTATCAGGAGAAAAAGGCCACTTCTTACACAGCGTGGTGCGCTTCATTCAGCAAATTTTAACTCACCTAAGTGCAAGCCTCTATTCACTAAAAAATATCGAAGAGGCTCTATGTCGTCACCTAGATCTAACTTTGAAACTATGCGATCTATTCTACCTGAAGTTCCAACCTAAGAATTGTGATTTGAGCGCCTTTCAAAAAGGACGTGAAAAGCTAAGCAGCCTGATCGAGGAACTTGATACAGGTCATGAATATACAGATATCTCCCACAAAAACATATTTAACCAAGCACTTAACTTTGTGGAGTTTTGCTTAAAAACAAATTTCTTTTTGCTTAACAAAAACGCCTATAGCTTCCGCATGGACCCTGGATATATGGAGCGCTTTCCCTTTGATAAAACAGAGAAATTTCCAGAAATTCCATACGGCATTTTTTTCGTCGTATCAAGACGCATGATTGGCTTTCACATCCGCTTTCGAGACCTTGCTAGAGGAGGCGTGCGTACACGCATTACCGACAAGATTGAACAGATGGAAGCTGAGAGAGGCTATGCCTTTCAAGAATGTTACCATTTAGCCTATACCCAGCAGAAAAAAAATAAGGACATACCCGAGGGAGGATCGAAAGGGGTTATTTTCTTAGAGCCCTATCGCAATAGCGATGATGAGTCGAGAATTTTCACAAAAGAGCTGTCTAGTGAAGGTTATGCTGAAGATGTTATAGAAGAAAAACTCCTTTTAAGAAACGCAGCAAGAAAGCTTGATTTCCTTTACGAATCTCAAAGAGCGTATATCAATGCTATCTTATCTTTAGTCAACAGCGATGAGAAGGGCACATTGAAGGAGCGTGAAATTGTCGACTATTGGAAAAAGCCTGAGTATATCTATCTAGGCCCTGATGAAAACATGCACAATACAATGATCCAGTGGATTGCTCAAAGAAGCCAAAGTATAGGCTATCTCCCGGGTAAAGCACTTATCTCTAGCAAGCCACTCACGGGCATCAATCATAAAGAGTATGGAGTGACCTCTTATGGCGTAAACGTCTATATGATTGAGGTGCTCAAGTACCTTGGTATCGATCCTGAACAAGACCCTTTTACAGTCAAAATTTCAGGAGGTCCTGATGGAGATGTGGCGGGGAATCAGATCTGTAATTTAGCTAAGCAATTCCCAAATACAGCAAAGCTAGTAGCCGTTACAGATGCCTCAGGCACAATCTTTGATCCAGAAGGCCTTAACTTAAATGAAATGCTCACTCTTTTTGAAAAGAGCCTACCTATTGCACATTTTCCTCCAGAAAAGCTACACAGCGGAAGCTTTTTACTAAAGCTTAGTGAACGCAAAAAAATGCCCCCTTCAGGCTTTGCTACACTTTGTTTACATAAGCAAGCGGACAAAATTCTCGAGAGCTGGCTTTCATCTAGTGAAAAAAACCACCTTTTTCGCACTAATATTCACACTGCCAAAGCCGATATTTTCATACCTGCAGGCGGCCGCCCCCAAACATTGAAAGCAGGTAATATCGATGAATTTTTAGATGAATCAAGAGAACCTACCTCAAAAGCGATTGTAGAAGGCGCAAATCTCTATCTCACACCTGAAGCGCGCACTATTTTAGAAGAAAAAGGCACGCTGATCATCAAAGATAGCTCTGCTAATAAAGGAGGCGTTATTTGCTCTTCTATTGAGGTTTTACTCGGACTGATCCTTTCTGATAAAGAGTTTTTAGCCCATAAAAAAGCTCTTATGGAAGAGGTCCTTGAGCATATAGCGCGCCTTTCTTTTGATGAGGCAGTTATTCTTTTAACGACCCATGAAATGACAAAACTCCCTATGACACAAATCTCTGACGCAATCTCTCAAAAGATGGAAGCTTTTACCGACACCTTAAATGCGCACTTTGAAAAAATCGATATCACCAAAGAGCTTAAAAACCTAAAGTCTCCCTGGATGCAATGGCTAAATGCCTACTGCCTACCACTGATTCAAAATCAGTTTAAAAAGCGCCTTGTAGATTGCATTCCAGACTCACAAAAAACAGCGACTATAGCCGCTTTTCTAGCCGCTCATCTGGTTTATAAGCGAGGCCTTGAGTGGAACCCTTCTATTGTAGATATCTTACCCCTTTTAGCTAGCGATCCCGATATTGCGCATTAATTAAATACTTTAGTACTCTCTATTCTAAAAAAAGTGGCAAACGGCCTTCATATGGCAAGAGCAAAAGCCGCATTAGATTTGAGATTAATTTATGGCTACAAATCCAACTGAATGTCTTATTAAATGCGCTGTATGTCTCGAAGAAGGAAATCTATTAAAAAAGCCTATTTCCCTTCCATGTCCGACTATCCGCCATATATTTTGTCTACCATGCATAGAGAGATGGGTAAACAGTGGAAAAACAGCGAACCACAGGCAATGTCCTGAGTGTAAGAGCGATATATTTAAAAAACCTCTTAACGCACGCCTCTTATCTCTTTCTGATGCTGCAAAGCGCTTTTTAGGCTTTAAGACCGCTCCCTATTCACTCTGCCCTATAAAGATAATTTCCTGCCCTGACGATAAGACTCGTGAAGCTACAGAGCAAGACCTCGAAGTTTTCATGAAAAAGCCTGGAGCAAACAATCACTCTTATGCCACCTTAGATGGGCATATTTCTCTATTTGTCATAGGTGTTGGGATTGTTTTATCTACAGCAGCCTCCCTTTCCCAAGCTTTACTCCCTAGTAAAAATGTCTCTATTAAAGTACTTGCCTCATCAGCGCGTATCCCCCTAACAGTTTTGCTGCTCGCCCCATTGATAAAGGCCAAAACACCTGAAACTAGACGCGAACTGCAAATCCAAAACCTATTTCGCCTCATAGCCCTATTTATAACCTGCTCTTTATGGGGATGCTTAGACTCTGAATTAGTCATTCGAACCACATTTTTAGCACTCGCTAGATAAGAGCGCTAAGTTTTTCTTGCCTTATCGCTGAACCTTTGCTAAAATGAGAGGGAAATCAAAAAATAGAGGCTTTTTTGAAATCCATCTCTCTAAAAAAGCAGAAAAAAAGTGACCGTGAGCTCAAAGTCTTATATGGGGTTGTAGATCTCTATATAAAAACTTCTAAGCCCGTTGGATCCAACACCTTACGTGAAAATGGATTTGAAGACTTAAGCTCAGCTACCATCCGCAACTACTTCGTAAAGCTTGAAGAGATGGGCTTTTTACACCAGCCGCATACATCAGGCGGCCGCATTCCAAAAGTGCGTGCTTTCAAGCTTTTTGCAGATCATGTGCGTAAAAGCGGCAAAATACCCGCAGCTCACAAAAAATCCTTAGAAAAAATAGCCTCTAATAGTACTAAGAAAATATTTGAATGCCTGCAGAACGCTGCTGAAACTTTAAGTGAGCTTTCTGGCTCTGCTGTTTTTCTTTCTGCCCCTCGCTTTGAACAAGACTCGATCATCGATATTAAGCTCACTCCTATCGATGCTCAACGGTGTTTAGGCATACTTATCACAACCTTTGGCCTCATCCACACTCATACGCTCTTTTTAGATGAAAAGATCTCACACCATGCAATCCGCCGGATAGAAAAACACCTCACAACTCAGCTAATGAAAGCTCCTTCCCAAGAGCCTCTTGATGCTAAAGAGACTGCCTTAATGAAAAAGATCTACCATGAGCTCATGGTCCGCTTTATCACAAGTTATGCCAACTTCTTCACAGATGACCTCTACAGTACAGGACTTTCTCGCCTGCTTGACTGCCCCGATTTCAACACAGCTAACCAAATCGCAAGCGCTCTATCTCTTTTTGAAAATGCTCAATCCATGCAAAAAGTGCTCTTATATGCACAAAAATCGAACAACCTTTGCTTTTTCATTGGGGATGACTTAAAACCATACGCCCCTCAGTCAGAAGGCTGCTGCGTAATCACAGCTCCTTACAAAATTAATCAACTTTGCGTAGGCTCCATTGGCTTACTCACTTCTGAGCGATGCGACTACGCAAATCTTTTTGCCCTCCTAGAGGGCTTTAGTGAAGCTTTAAGCGAAGCGCTTACTGAAAGCACCTATGTCCACAAAATTTCATGGAAAAGTGGCTCTGAAGCTAAGCTTGCTCTTCCAAAACCTTCTGGCTCTGAGCCTATGCCCTTTCATTTAGAACATAAAAATCCTAAAGGATCCCTATGAGTAAACATAAAAAAGAAAAACTGCCCTCTGAGTCTGAAGAGACAATTTTAGAAGAGCTTTGTCAAGAAGCTGAAACAGCAACGACTTCTATATCTGAGCTTGAAAAAATCACCCAAGAAGCTAAAGAGTTCAAAGATAAATACTTTAGAGCGCTTGCTGATTCAGAAAATCAACAAAAGCGTCTGCAAAAAGAAAAGCTTGCTTTTGCAGGATTTGCAAAAGAAGACGTTTTGCGCCACTTACTTGATCCGATCGATCAACTCTCAATTGCCCTGGGTCATGCTGAAAACGCATCTGACGATATCCGCAACTGGGCTCTTGGCTTCAAAATGATTCTTGGACAATTTGAACAAACACTTGCCGAAAGCTCTGTCTTTCCTTTTGACTCACTAGGCAAACCTTTTGACCCAGAGCGCCATGAAGCGATTGAAATGCTAGAAACCGATGAGCATGCGCCTGGCATAGTCATACACGAATATAAGCGGGGTTACTTAGCAGGCGATCGCCTTTTAAGACCTGCCCACGTAAAAGTCACTAAAGCTAAATCACAAGAAAAACAATCTTCAGAAGAAAAACAAGGAGAATAAAAATGAGCGAAAAAACCAAAAAAGAAGTCATCATCGGAATTGACCTCGGCACAACAAACTCATGTGTTGCCGTTATGGAAGGTGGCAGCGCTAAAGTTATAGCAAACGCTGAAGGTGGCAGAACAACACCTTCTGTTATTTCATATAAAGGTGATGAGCGCTTAGTCGGAGTACCCGCTAAACGCCAAGCTGTCACAAACCCAGAAAAGACACTATCTTCTACCAAGCGCTTTATCGGCTCAAAGTACGATGAAGTAGCCTCTGAGATCAAGACA
Organism: Chlamydiia bacterium; assembly: GCA_041688145.1. Classification (GTDB taxonomy): domain Bacteria; phylum Chlamydiota; class Chlamydiia; order Chlamydiales; family JAAKFQ01; genus JBDNIV01. Next base: position 6,049 of record JBDNIV010000026.1, read on the forward strand.
GTGCCTTACAAAGTAGTCAAAGGCTCTAACGGAGAAGCTGTATTTGAGATTGATGGTAAAAAAGTCACTCCAGAAGAAGCTGCAGCGCAAATTCTTATTAAGATGAAAGAGACCGCTGAAGACTATCTTGGTCAAAAGGTGACAGGCGCTGTTATCACAGTTCCTGCCTACTTTAACGACTCCCAGCGTCAATCAACTAAAGATGCAGGTAAAATTGCAGGTTTAGATGTTAAGCGCATCATTCCTGAGCCAACAGCTGCTGCTCTTGCTTACGGTTTAGACAAGCAAACAGACAAAAAAATTGTAGTATTTGACCTTGGTGGTGGAACGTTTGACGTCTCTGTCTTAGAGATTGGCGATGGCGTTTTTGAAGTACTTGCCACAAATGGTGATACTCACCTTGGTGGAGATGATTTTGACAACACTATCATCAACTGGATCTTAGAAGAGTTTAAAAAAGAAAATAGCATTGATCTTCGCCAAGATAAAATGGCACTTCAGCGCATCAAAGACGCTGCTGAAAAAGCTAAGATTGAGCTTTCTGGTACAAACTCTACAGAGATCAACCAGCCCTTTATCACAATGGACGCTTCAGGACCTAAGCACTTAGCACTCACACTTTCTCGCGCAAAGCTTGAAAGCTTAGTAGCTCCTTTAGTAGAGCGCACTAAAGAGCCCTGTCTAAAGGCCATGAAAGATGCTGGCATCTCTTCTAGTGAGCTTCACGATGTAATTCTTGTAGGCGGTATGACACGCATGCCAGCAGTACAAGAACAAGTAAAAAAGATCTTTAATAAAGAGCCTCATAAAGGTGTAAACCCTGATGAAGTCGTTGCTACAGGAGCAGCAATCCAAGGGGGCGTACTTGCTGGAGACGTTAAAGACGTGCTTCTTCTAGACGTGATTCCTCTCACATTAGGTATTGAAACTCTAGGAGGCGTTATGACTCCTCTAGTAGAGCGTAACACTACAATACCTGTGCAGAAAAAGCAGACGTTCTCAACAGCTGCTGACAACCAGCCTGCTGTTACCATCCGCGTATTGCAAGGTGAGCGCAAAATGGCAGACGACAACAAAGAAGTCGGCCGCTTTGACTTAAGCGACATCCCTCCTGGCCCACGAGGTTCTCCTCAGATCGAAGTCTCTTTTGACATCGATGCAGACGGAATCCTTCACGTCTCAGCTAAAGACATGAAGTCAGGTAAAGAGCAAAAGATCCGCATCGAAGCTAAATCAGGCTTAGATGACGCTGAGATCAACCGCATGGTTAAAGACGCTGAAGAAAACGCAGAAGAAGACAAAAAACGCAAAGAAGGCGTAGATATCCGCAATGAAGCTGATGGCCTTGTGTTCCGTGCAGAAAAAGCGCTTACCGACTTTAAAGATAAGATCCCTTCAGAAGTAAAAGAAGAGGTCCAAGGCAAAGTCGATGCGACTAAAAAAGCATTAGAAGGGACTGATGTAGATGCTATTAAATCTGCTTCTAATGAGCTAAACACCGTCATGCAAAAGATTGGTGAGCACATGCAAGGTGACCCTGCTGCCGACCAGCCCCATGCAAAAGCAAGTGCTGAGAACATCAAAAAAGCAGGCTCTAAAGACGACATTGAAGACGCTGAAGTCGAAGTCGTTGATAAAGAAGGTAAAGAATAATTTAAAAAAAATCTTTCTTTCGAAAGCTAAAGTCTTTTCTTAAGCCTAAAGCTTAAGTAGCCTCTAGCTAAAAATCCCCCGCTCCTCGAGTGGGGGATTTTTTTTGTTCTCATATAATAGCTCACCCAACCTTTTCTACTATCAACCCTAAAAAGTTGTTTTTTAAAGTGAAAACAGATAAAATGTTTTAAAACTAAAAAAGAATTTTAAAGATGAATGAACTTAATTTTACCACCCTCCAAGGCAGAGCTTACGCACTATGGAATAGCGTCCCTACTATCAGCCTTCCAAAAGCTGTGACAACTAAGCAGCTTGTAATAACTCTAATAGCTACTACTGTAATAACAGCTCTAGTGAGCTATAGAGAAACTGTTATAGCAGCTGTATTAAATTCGCGGATAACAGGCTGGATTGTCTCACCTCTGCTTTTACTAGCCTCAGGACGCGCAAACGCAGATACCCTACTAAGGACTTCAGAAACAGAATCTCACACAGCATCGCCTAATCCTAGTGCGACAGAAGCTGATGAAGCACCTCCTCCTCCAGAGCTTACCCATTCACAACAGCTATTAATGCTTCAGAAAGGGAATATTGAACAGGCTCTTAGCACGCCTCATGAGGGCGCTGCCCCTACAGATAATCCGGGCCTTGTTCAAATACCAAGCAAGATGGATGGCAACTGTATGTTCCACTCTTTAGCAAGCTATTTGATACATAGAGGGCTTACTGACCCACATTATTTAAAATTGCCCTCCTCTAGTAATTCTATTGATACACTCATTCAAACTGGGGCTATACCTACTCATGAAGCTATCCGCTCACACATAGCCAATTGCCTCCACAATCAAGTAGTAATAGACCCTCGTCTCGAAGAAGAAGCTGGAAGAACTATCCGCGAGCTCAACCTATCTGCCCAAGAACGATATGCTCAGGAAAGGGAAGGCTTAGAAGTAGCTGGACAGTTTGCTGAAGCTGCTGAAGATAAAACTCGCGCTGCAGAACTCTTAAAAAAGCTAGAAGCTCCTGAAAAAATTACCCCAGATAATTTTGCTGCTTATATCGAAAAGCTTAGAGAGCCTGGCTTTTTCGGAGGCGGAGCTGAACTCTATTTACTTGCTAAGTTCTATGGCATAACCATTCGCATCTATGTTGAAAATAGACCTGATTCTGCAGCAGCAGCTGAAGCTCGCCCATATGAGCTTATCTATGATATATCACCTAATACAGACTCAATAGCAATCCCCGAAGAAGAAGGCGCCTCAGGTGGCGGCCCTGCACAAGCCCCAAAACCCATTTGCCATCTGCTGTTCTCACCTGGAGGGCCACACTATGACTTTCTTATGCCCCTAGAGACTCAGCAAAGCCAAGATTAACGGCTACTGTGGCCTCGGAAAATATTTCACATCTACAGTCTTGAGGTAATCTTAACGCTTGTGTAAAGTTTTTATATAGACAGCAAATAACAATAATACGATTGAGTACTTTCAGAGTCTTTATTTGAATTGTGTTTATTTGATTTTTAGCTGACTACATGACCAGAGATGCGCAACTGAAGTCTAGTATATGATTCAAATAAACAACCATAGTCACTACATTATCGGGGCAATCGCCTTTTCTACTGTTATTTACACTAGTAAATATACGCCGAGCATTAGAAGGCCTATCTTAGGTGCCCTAGCTGCAATAGGTCTTATTAGCATACTCTATAACGCTGCATACAAAGCTGGCTTTAAAGCAGGTGGTGCTCAATCTCTTGAAAAGCTTAATAAAATTGAAGCTGCTCTAAGAAAGCCTCACGAAGACTTTGTTCACAAATACTTAAAACTTAACAAGACTATTCGAGATGAGTTCCAAAAACTAATCCATCTTACAAGACCTCGAAATCTACAAGACCTCCCGTTTGCTACAGAAGATGCCTCTAAAGATTATGTAGGCTGGTTTGTCTCTATCATGAATTTCTTAAACTCTACTAAAATTGTGCATGCCGAAAACACAATGCTCCGTTCTGGCAAAACCTGCACTCCAGAGGGCGACCCTCCTTTCGATTGTCCTATCTGCTTAGAAAAAGACAAGCAAGGAGAACGCTTTCTAACTGATTGCAATCACTCTATGTGTACAGGATGCGCAAATGAAGCTTTAGAAAAAGCCGGGCCTGATTGCCCTGAATGTAGAGCTCCTCTGCAAGCATATAAGCTGTCCATTGACAACAGCTGGCAAATTTTCAAAGAAACCGATCAAGCAAATGAACATCTTTCTCTTATGTTTACAGCAAAACAAACGACAAAAGAATATACTGAAATCCCTTTGTCAACAAGAGCTGAAGATTTATGCCAACAATATTCAAAGCTTTATCAAACACTTAATGAGCACGTAGGGAATATCCAAAAAGCCTTTTTAGAAAACTTGTTAGAAGTGCATATTCCACAACATAGACTATGCCAGACTCGTGCAATTTCACAACTAAGTCTTAGTATAAAAAAAACCTACCCCTACCAAACTCAGAACATCGCCGAAGCCTCTTTCCCTAAGACTTATGCTCTGCCTTCCAATATTCCCACCGCCACCAACGAAATATAATCGTGATTTAGCTTTTCAGAATGGATCAAAAAACCTTAGTTATTAGTAATGGCTAGAGCCTGAAAAAGCACTACCCCCTAAAAATCACCCCTAAGAGCCTTCCTAGATCTTGGAGGGTAATCCAAATTATAAAAGCAATAAGCAGAATTGCAAAAGGCAGCGTTAGCCTTTGCATGGTCTTAGCTGTGATAGTTTTTCCAGTGACAAGCTCCCATATAGCAAAGCAAATATGGCCTCCATCAAGTACAGGTATAGGCATAAGGTTCAGGATACCTAAATTCACGCTAATAACAGCGAGCCAAAATAACCCTTCACTCATTCCAGAAGCAAAGCCTCCTTGCATGACCTGAACAATCCCAATAGGCCCTGATAGAAGTTTGGGGCTGAGCGGGCCTGTGATCAAAGCTTTTAGCGTCCGCCAGATATCTCCAAACACATCACCAAAAGCTACCCAAGGAAGTGGATTGTACTGAACTAAGCGATCTGAAAAGACAAGCCCTAACATAGGTGTGTTAAGCTGCTGCTCTAACATCTGCAAGTGCGCTGCTTTTTTATCAGGGTTTGTATTCTCTGAAGCATGCGCACGGCCTTTTTTGACGTACTGAGCAAAAGCCTCTACTTCTTCAGGCGTTTTAGCATAGGTATGCATAGGTCTCGGCTCTATAGGAGGAAGCAAGAAAAGATCACCTGCTTGTTTTACAGGAGATCTTGTACCAATTGAGTTTGCGATTTTGTTAATAGATGCGCGATCAAGGTCTTTTTCAAAATCGGTGTCTTGTTTTTTCTCAGATATGATTTTGTGGATCGCTGGATTGCGTTCTGTAATAATTGAGAATTTATGGCTTTGCAAAGCTTGAAAGATTGTAGAGCCACGGCCCATAGCTATACCATCGATAGCAACAATCCGATCCCCTACCTCTAAGCCTCTATGCTCCCCTTTGTTATGCTGACCTTTTTCATCAGGATCAATAAAAGAAAGATCGCCTTTTACCACCCCATCTGGAGATATGTCATAAGGGATAAAGCGCATAGAAAATAAAGACTCTTCGCTAGAGTTTGCGTAGTGCCAATCTTCAAGCTCACTTTGCTGATCATGACTTAAGAAAAAGTCGTGAATAGCAACGCGCTTAACGCTAAGCGTCTCGGTCTTTCCTAGGCGCTCTACAGTAATAAAAGCTCTGCCTTCTTGCAAAATACTTTGAAGCTGATGGGGAGAGTAGACAATATTTCCATCTACCCATAGAAGGCGATCTCCAGGTTGAATACCTGAGCTATGCAAAGGAGCTCCTGTAAAGCTTTGTGGCATATGCGACTTTAGCTTCTCGACAAAAAGGTAGCTTGCTGGGGTTACTAAGCCCATCCTCAAAGAAGACTGAAGATTATCAGGATCGACTTTGATGTTGAGATGGCGGCGAAACGGCTCACCTTCCCCTGTCTTTGCATTATAATGGATCCCTTCTACCTCAACTCCATCAGAGGAGATCGCAGCAGCTTCTATTAAAGAGCTGTAGCTGCGGTAAGGACGGCCGTTGCAGGTTGTAATTTTATCTCCAGGGCGAAGGCCCGCTTCATACAAAGCACTTTTAGGTGACACATAACCGACTAACTGCGTCGACTCAGCAAAAGGACGTGCACGTCCCCCAAAAGCCCAAATAATCACAAAAAATAAAAAGGCTAAAGCAAAATTGACAAGCGGACCTGCCAGAGCTACTTTGATACGATTGAGACGCTGATTTTTCCCAAAATAACCATCAGGGATTTCGTGAGGCTCTTTATTACCCTCTTTTTCCATCCCTTTTATTCGGACATAGCCTCCAAAAGGAATCCAGCCGATCTGCCATTTTACACCTTTATGCATCCAAGACAGCATTGGTTTTCCAAAGCCAATCGCAAACACTTCTACTTTCATACCCACACGGCGAGCTACAATATAATGCCCTAGTTCATGAAAGAATATTAAAACACCAAGACCTATAAGAGAGAGTATAAGATAAAATAAGCTATGCATAGAAAAGTTCCGTAATCAATTCCTTGACGATAGCCTATCACAAAGAGCTAGAAAAGGCGACTTTCTTTTTCCCGGCTATTATAAGCGCTAGCACAAAAAAAACGCTCAAAGTGCATGTGCATACGCCGCCTGTAGAAAGGGGCAAAGCAAAATTAGAAAGAGCTGCTCGCGAGAGAGCGACCCCTATGAAGACTGAAAAAAGCGCAGAGACACTTGATACGATCAAGCTTGTATGAAAGCGAGTACAGAAAAGGCGCGCTATTGAAGGAGGAATTGCTAAATAAGCAAGTACCATCACAACCCCTACACACCGAAAGCCTCCCATCACAACAGCAGACAAAAGCCCTAAAATAATAATCTCATAAAAGCCTGTTCGAAACCCTAAGATAGAGGCAAATTTACTGTCAAAAGTCGTAATCTTAAGCTTGTGATAAAAAAGGGCAATCACACTACCACACACCAAAAATAGAGCTGAAGAAAACGCCAAGTCATCTGAATGAAGAGCATCTGCGTTCCCCATAACTGTTTCAAGACCTATGTGAGTGCTCTTTGTGAAAAGTGTAGCGAGCAAGATACCAAGCGAAAAAAGTGTTGTAAAAGCAAGACCTATAGCTCCTTCAGATCTTAGGGAGAAAAACCGCTCTAAAGCAAAAGAGGCTCCAACAGTAAGAGCTGCCGACATAAAAGCTGCTAGACCAAGTACTGGGAGCGAGAGCTTAAAAGAGCCTCCTAAAATTAAAAAAGCTGCAATGACACCAACAAGAGCTGTGTGAGAAAGTGCATTAGCTAACATAGCCTTTTTTCTTAGGGTTACTAAAACCCCCAAAAGAGAAGCGCTTAGAGCAACAAACCCAAGGACAGCCAATTGGAGCTCATCACTTAAAAGGCCCTTTGCTAAAATCTGTCCAGAAAAAACCCGCTGAAATAAGGTTATAAAAAATTCAAAAAAGCCTTTGCCCGTATATGTATTTAGCATGGAGCTGTCCCCTCTTGCTCTTCTTGCGTCCCTTTTGTCTTATGATCAGGCAAACCTTCAGGAATATCAGATTTATGCAATACACATGATCGCTCAGCTACAAGGCGCTCTAGCTCTTTTTCCAATTCAGGGGTCAAAATATGTTCTATTTGCTCAGCATTAAAGTGAGCCCGCGCATGACTCACATCTAGATAAGTAGCTAGATAAACTTCCCATAGTCTATGTAAACGCACAAGGTGCTGAGCGCGCCTTTTCCCCTTAGGGGTCAAAATTAGCTCAGAGTTATTAAGGCCTCTTGTATGCAGAAGGCCTGCCTTTTTTAGCTTGCTCACCGAGCTATCTAAGCGATTTGGCATCATGTGATCTGCTTTCAGCTCTGTTATGGAAATTGCCTCACCACTCACATGCCATAGCTTTTTTAAGATATTTTCCTGGGAACAGACAGCGTAAAAACGCTTTTTGCGCCATGTTTTAGCAAGTATACCGTGCTTAGGTGCAACTATCATAGATAGAATACAAACAGCTGTAAGAGTCAGTATGATCACAGGACCTGCTGGAATAGCTATTTTGAAATGACTTGAGAGAGCAAAAGAAGCTGCATTTCCTAAAGTGCAGCAAAAAGCAGCAATAAAAGCAGAAATCAAGAAAAGAGGGCCTAAGCGGTTTGTGAAAGCTCTGGCTCCAAGAGCAGGAGCAATAAGCAATCCTGACATGAGAACTACACCTACTGTTTTCATTCCAATGACAACAGCTAAGACCATAAGAAAGAAGATAAAACGGTCACAAAAACGCTTTTTAACACCTGACACTTTCGCAAAAGAAGCATCAAAACTCGTGAGTTGAATTTCTTTAAAAAGAAGCATGATTATGAGCGCTGCCACAAAGCTAAGTACTGCATAAATAACAATGCCTGCATCTGTCATAGAGGCTAGCTGCCCAAAAAGAAAGCCTTGCACTTGCTTGTGCCATGTAGGTAGCGTTAGCTGCATAGCGCTCATAAGAACAATGCCTAAGCCAAAAAAACTCGATAAAACAATGCAAAGAGCCGTATCATTTTTTATACTGAAGCGCGTTGAAAGCCCCCTTAAAGCCATTAATCCAAACCATGAAAAGAGGCCCGCTCCTAGTAAAATCACCCAGGCAAAATGCTCTACATTTGGCACAAAAAAACCTACTATAAGGCCTGAGAGAACGACTCCTGGCCATGCTGCATGAGCAAGAGCTTCTGATACAAGCAACTGTTTACGGATAAAAGCGCACACACCAACAGAGGCACATGAGACTCCCATCAGAATTGAGCCAATCATAGGGCTGCGTAAAATAGGATCCGTAAACTGCTCTATAAAGTTCATAAAGCCCCTGTCTTTTTGCCTTCAGAAAGGCTAGTTGCTTCACATAAGAGGCTTGCGCCTTTACCAAAGGTCTTTTCAAGAACATCATGATTAAAAACCTCATTCATCGGACCTGCAGCCATAAGGCGCACGTTTAAGAATACAGCCCAATCAAAGTAATTAGATGCGCTTAGAAGATCGTGGTGAACAACAAAAATAGTTTTGCCCTTATCTTGGAGTTGTTTCAAAATCTCCATTATCACTTTTTCACTCGCCATATCAATCCCAGCAAAGGGTTCATCCATAAAGTAGATATCGGCTTTTTGCATGAGCATCCGGGCAATAAAGACGCGCTGCTTTTGTCCTTCAGAAAGGTGGCTAATATGGCGTTTTGCAAAAGCGTCCATACCTACTTGTTTAAGAGCATCCATTGCTTCTTGTCGATCTCTAGATTTTGGCCTTCTAAAAAGGCCCAAACGCCCAAAACATCCCATCAATACAACATCCAAAACATTGGCTGGAAAGTCCCAATCAACTTCCCCTTTTTGTGGCACATACCCAACATGAGCTTCTGCTTGAGCCTTGCCATTAATAAGAACCTGCCCACATAAAGGCTGCATAAGACCTACAGCAGCTTTTACAAAAGTTGTTTTACCCGCACCGTTGGGGCCTAAAATACCCACAAGCTTTCCCCTAGGGACCCCAAAACTCACATCCCAAAGGGCAGGGGCATCTAAGTTATAGCCTACGCTAAGCGCACGTACATCTAGGGATAGTGGCGCCTTTTCACCTTGTAGATTTATTTCAAGATCACTTTTCATGCATTCCCTCCGATAAGTAACGGTAGATTACCTCAGTATTATAGGTCATAGAGCAAACATAATCAAAGCCTTCTTCCCCTAACATCGTATCAGCACACAGAGGCTCGTTAGCTACTGAAAAATCAATCCCTTCATAGCCTTGCTTTTTTCTATTTTTAGCTTGATTTTTAGTGATTTCAAGAACTTTTACAAGAAAGCCTCTGCCTACATTTGACTCAGGAAAAGCAACTTTCACCCGGTATTTTTGGATAAAGTGAATCACGCTTTTCATATCAGCAAAAGAGACTTGGCCCTCAGGGGCAAGCCCCTCACAAGCAACGAGTCGCTTTTTCCAAGCGCCAGAGACATCTTCGCCTGGCTCTAAAAGGTAAGCTCTTGTGAAGTAGTGAAAAGCGTCGTGAGCAGTGACCAAATAACGACGATTTTCAGGTAAAGAACCTAAACGTTTTTTAATAGCGCAGTGAAGATTAAAAAGCCGTGCTTTTAGCTCCCCTTTTCTTTGCTCTAATAAGGCTTTATGCTGAGGCATTTTTTCACCAAGTGCTGAGCAGATAGGTTCAAGTGCTTCAGAAAATAAAGCGACGTCCATCCAAATATGTGGATCGAGCTCTCCATCTGTTATGATCAGCTTTTCTTTAAAATACTTTTTAAAAAAGCTGCCTACAGAGACTACTTTTTGGCTTGTATTCAAAATGTGCTCAATAGAAGCGCCATGCTCTAGACCTAGCCCAGAAGCGATTATAATATCAGCACGGTCCAATTTCTCCCCATCACCTTTAACAAGCTCATAAGCATGAGGGTCTAGCCCAGCATCAATTAGGCTTTCTACATCTATTAAACCGACGCCTAAAGCCTCTGTAATATCTTTTAAAGGGCTTGTTGTACATACAACTTTTAGTTTTCCATTATTAGAAAACCAGTTTTCTATTCGTTTTTGCCTTTTTTCTAATTTTGAGCAGCCAGCAAAAAATAACGTAACTAAGAGTAAGAAAGTAAAAAAAACGCTCTTTTTGCGCATGACTAAAGCCTCTATTTAAAAAGGTAAAGTATATCATGCTTTTCTATTTTTCCAAGAGATTCAAATCATTGTTATTAACTATTTTGAAAATTCAAGCTTAAATACTTGCAAAAAAATTGTGATATTGGTTATTTTCGGCTAATAATTAAACAAGCATAACTCTGATAAAGATCTGAGTGGTTTATTTAAAACAGTAACAATACATGATTAAAGGGGAAAACTATGGATCAGGGAACACTCGACAGGCCAAAATCTTTTGAACTTGAAGATGCGATTCAAAAAGCAATTAAAAAGGTAGATGGCACAAAAGAGAATGATATCTGTAAATATTTGCCCGCCAAAGAAGGTGGCTATCTCCACCATTTTACACTTCGCAAGATGAAGAATGAAGCCCCTGAAGAGCTTATTTCTATGATTCAAACATACATTCACAAAGCAGACCGCCCTTCGCGTGTAGCACCTAAGCCAAGAGCTGCTCGCGGCTCTCGCAAGCGCCGTGACCAAGTCGCGCTAACGCGCCCTATGCTAGAGCGTATGCTGAATGTAGCAAGACTCGTAGGCGATAAAGAAATGATTGCTATGCTTTCACCTAAACGCCCTCTAGCTGCTATTCGTCGTGAACTTCTAAAGTCTGTTCGTGATGGCAGAGCCGACCAAGAGCTTTGGGATGCTTGGAAAGATGCATGCTCTATGAAGCAATTCGAAGAGACTAGTAAATAATTTATTCACTAAATCAAGTATAAAAAAGGCGCTCAAAAGGCGCCTTTTTTATTGATCAAAAATTCCTCAAAACCGTAAACTCATTTTTTTGTGCCTTAACTAACAAGCGATTCTTAAAAACTTAAAGAAAGTATTTTCTTTATTCATTAGGCTTCTTGCGTTCTATTTAAAAAGGTGCTAAAATGGTTTTTTTCTTAAAACTAAACCCTCGTAAAAGGAAACTCTATGTCTGATACGCAACCCCAATTTGGCAAATGGCGTTCAATGCTATGGCCCGTACATGGGTTCGAGCTAAAAAAGCTCTTGCCGATGTTTTTTATGTTCTTCTTCATCTCCTTTAACTACACGATCTTAAGAGATACTAAAGACACTCTGATCGTAACAGCCGCTGGTTCTGGCGCACAAGCAATTCCTTTTTTAAAGGTTTATGGTGTTGTGCCTTTTGCGATCCTGTTTATGATTCTTTATTCTAAGATGAGTAATGTGCTCACTAAAGAGCGTCTTTTCTATGCAACAATCATTCCCTTTATCATTTTTTTTGGGCTATTTGCCACTGTGCTCTACCCATTAAAAGACGTTCTTCACCCGCATGCGTTTGCAGATACTTTACAAGCTGCGCTTCCTGAAGGATTATCGGGTCTTGTTGCTGTTATTAGGAACTGGACTTTTTCACTTTTCTACATCATGGCTGAGCTATGGGGTAGTGTGGTACTGTCTCTACTTTTCTGGGGCTTTGCGAATGACACGACTAAAGTCGGTGAGTCAAAGCGTTTTTACTCTCTATTTGGTATTGGCGCAAACATTGCTCTTTTAGTTTCAGGACCAGCTATTATCCTAGCTTCTAACATCCGTGCATCGCTTCCAGCGAACGTTGATGCATGGCAGGTCTCGCTCAACTACCTTATGGGTATGGTTGTAGTAGGCGGCTGTATTGTAATAGCAATCTATCGATGGATTAATAAGAACGTCTTGACAGACGAGCGCTTTTACGATCCAGCGCTAGTCAAAAAGAAAAAAGACAAGCCAAAGATGTCTGTTGGCGAAAGCTTTAAGTTCATTTTCAGCTCGAAGTACCTTCTGTGCATTGCAGCGCTTGTAATCGCTTATGGTATTTCAATTAACCTAGTTGAAGTGACTTGGAAAGGTCAGCTGAAGCTGCAGTACCCTAATGCTAACGAGTATAGCGCCTTTATGGGTAAATTCTCGTTTGTAACAGGTATTGTAAGCACGATCATGATGATCTTTGTCGGTGGAAACGTGATGCGCCGCTTCGGTTGGAAAACTGCAGCTATGATCACACCTATCGTACTGATAGTCACTGGAGGAGCTTTCTTCTCATTCGTGCTTTTCCGCGATAACCTATCGGGCTTTATTAGCATGCTAGGTTCAACACCTCTTATGCTAGCCGTGCTCTTTGGTGCAGCTCAAAACATTATGAGTAAATCTACAAAATACTCTTTATTTGACCCAACTAAAGAGATGGCCTATATCCCTCTAGACCAAGAGTCTAAGGTAAAAGGTAAAGCTGCTGTAGACGTCGTAGGCGCCCGCCTAGGTAAGTCTGGTGGCTCGCTTATCCAGCAAGGTCTTCTTATTGGTGTAGGTGGACAGATTGCGCTTATGGCGCCTTATGTTGCAGGAATTTTAGTCGTTGTTATCGGCGGCTGGATGGTTGCTGTGCGTGCACTTAACCGTCAGTTCCTTGAAAAAACAATGGAGCAGCCAGCAAAAGCTACTCCTGTTAAAAAGGCCGCTAAAAAAGAAAAGGAGGCAGCTCTTTCATAAGAGTGCAGACTTTTTAAGATCGCTTATGATCTTTTAGCAAAAAGAGGCTTTTTCGAAAGCCTCTTTTTTTTTGCTCTTTTATCTTTTCCTTTGCCCTTTTCTTTGATAAACTCTTTTTTAATAAATTTTAATTTTGACTCAAAAATTTACCCTAAAATAACTAAGGATCTTTTGTATGCGCATACCTTCATTTAGTACAGCTGCTTTTAACCTTTCAGCCTTTATAGCGACTATAGCTACTGGCCACCTTATCTATTCCTGCAAACCCTTCAGTGATCGCTTTCATATTCCCATAGAGCGTGGCGATGACAAAAAGGCCACAAACCTCAAAACCCACATTGCATGCAAAGCTCTTGGCATCTTAATTGCCCACAGCGCTCCCATTTCCCTTGGCATTTACGTCTTTAAGTCCAAGTGTGCAAGTAGCGCGCACCTTCTCTGTACCACAGCTATTGTGCACTTTTGCATGCTAGCTATGCAAAAGCACAGCAGCAAACTTAGTTAAGGCCGCATAAAGATTTTATTTTACTTGTATATCAATATAAAATAATATTTATACAATATAGATATATTAATATTTTTAATTTAATAAAGTGACAGAAAAATCTTTTCTATAAATATACTTTTTTTGTAGAGTTTGAGCATAGAAAACGTCTTAAAATGGAGATTTTTATGTTTGATGTATCCAGGCTATCAGCCCTTGCTTCCTCTGTTCCCTCTTTACCTTCTAGCACAAGTGCAGCTAAAAGCCTTGGCCTTGGCTTAAGCGCACTTTTTATAAGAAGCTGCTTTCGCTGCAAGCCTATCCAAGAAAACTTCTTTAAAAAATTAGGTCTTGCCTCTTTACAAGCTTTTCTTTTTGAAGGTTCAGCTCTTTTAGGTGCTTACGGCATTAATGAAGGATCTAAATACCTTATAGGTAAGAAATTCACTCAGCTGCATATCCCTCTTAATGTAGCGCTAACCGTCCTTGGGGTCACAACTTTCTTTATCTTTATGCATCAGGCAAATGGAAGTGGAGCAAAGCCTGTGGATCGCGAGCTCTTCCCTGATTCACCACCAGCTAAAGAAACAAGAACTTCAACAGAGGTAGATGAGCTTGCTTCACCTGCAGCAGCCCCTGCAACACCAAAGCCCACTACAACGCCACATGCAGAAAATCATGGCGGTTGGAAAACGCCTGCAAAATTTGCTCTTGCCGCTCTTACTGCTGCTCAAGATACTGCAGATGTTGTCGCAAATGGCGTCAAAACACCCGTGAAAGGGCTAGCTAGCCTTCTAAGTAAGACGCCCTCTGGCGAATCAGATAACTAAAAGCCCTCAAGGCCTAGTTTCACACACTGCTTATTAAGTTTTTTAATAAAGCGTCTCTCTAAAGAGGCGCTTTTTTCTTGTTCTTTAGATTCTATCTATGATAAATTTTATCTTAAATAATTCTAAAAGGAGAAAACCGTAATGAGCACACAAAAAATTGCAGGAATTTTAGGCCAAACAGCTGCTCTTGCAGTAGGAACTATGCTTACGAATAGAGCTCTTCAGGGGAGTAAGACCCCTAGATGGATTAAAAAATGTGTTTATCAAATAGGAGGAATGCAAGACACCTTCAAATCAACCGCTATAAATCACCTTTTTTCTCAAGCTGCTTTTACTTTATTAGCAAGCGGTGTCTCTTCAGCTGCACGCAAATGGGTAACAATCCCAAGCTTTTTATCTCTTCCTGTACAAATCTTTAGTGCCATAATTGTTCTAGGTATTGCAGCCAAATTTGACCCAGTAACTTCAAAGGGCACTCGTCGTCGTGCGTCCCCTACGGCTCGTGAAGCTGCTTCACCTCCTGCACCACGACGATCTCCATCACGACGATCTACTGCAGCTGGTACGGCTGCTGGTACGGCTGCTCCTGCATCACCATATCCCGCAGGTGCTTCTGATCCATTACTTCGCTCGGCTGATACTGCTTCTACCTATGGTCGGCTAAACATATATAGCTCTCAAGTACAACAAGCCCTGGAGGTTGCTCGTTCATCGGACGCAGTTTTTGCAGCATTAAAGCCCTCAACGCACTTAGCCCCCTCAGGAGACGCCAACCAACTTCCTGTATCAAAAAAGATGCAATCTTTAGCAGAAGAAGTCCTACACTTTATCCAAACTAAAGATTTAGATAAAAAAGCATGCACCATTGATAATTTCCTAGGCTCAAGTCTAAATGGATTTTTAAGATTTGCTTTCGATCAAGGAACATACCCTATCCTTTCCGAGCTTCATAACAAAGTGACAGAACTAAGCTTTGATGCCGAAAAAGCTCCGCTAATTTGCCAAGGCCTACAAGTTTTAGCGCAAGCCACCAAACAAAAAGATAATGAGCCCCCCTGCTCATCTCTTCATAACATGGAGGAGCTGTTTACTAGGGCTATTCTAAAAGGCCCAACTCCTGGAAGGCTCAATTCTCCACAGACTCAATTGGACCTAGACAATTGCCTAAATGCTTTTAATGGTCTTATAGAACTTGAATGGATACTGGGCTTACAATAACCTAGCTTCACAATTAGTTGGGGATAAAAGAGAGTCAGATCTGTAATTAGCCGCGTTTATATGGAGCTAATGGTTCTTTACGATTGGCTATTTGAATCTCCAGCTTTGAGCACAGCCATAAAGGCACTTTGAGGGATGTTGACTTTGCCAATTTCCTTCATTTTCTTTTTGCCTTTCTTTTGCTTTTCCCAGAGCTTGCGTTTACGAGAGATGTCGCCACCGTAGCACTTTGCTGTCACATTTTTTGACATAGCGGATATGGTTTCTCTAGCGATCACTTTTCCACCAATAGCTGCTTGTATAGGGACTTTAAAGAGCTGGCGAGGGATCACCTCGCTAAGCTTTTCACAAACAGCTCGTCCTCGAGCCTCTGCTTTGGAACGGTGTACTAAAATAGAAAAAGCATCTACGGGCTCTTCATTAACGCGGATCTCAAGTTTTACAATATCGCCTTTTTCGTAATGATCGATCTCATAGTCAAATGAGCCATAGCCTTGTGTGACTGACTTTAAGCGATCACTGAAATCGGTTAAAATTTCATTGAGAGGAAAGCTGTAATGCAAAAGCAGACGCTTAGAATCGAGCGTCTCTGTGTTACCACAAGTGCCGCGCTTATCTAAAGAAAGCTGCATCACTGCCCCTAAGTAGTCTGAGGGCACCATGATGTTAGCTTTTACCCAAGGCTCTTTGATCTCACGGATGTGAGTCGGGTCTGGATACCTAGCGGGGTTATCGAGATCGATAAGTGTGCCATTTTGGAGAGTCAGCTTATAAACAACACTTGGAGCTGTTGTGATGATATCTAGGTTAAACTCACGCTGCAAACGCTCAAAAACAATTTCTAAGTGTAAAAGGCCTAAAAAGCCGCAGCGAAATCCAAATCCAAGAGCGAGGGTATTTTCTTGTTCAATATGCAAAGCTGAGTCATTGAGTTGGAGGCGCGATAAAGCGTCTCTTAAAAGCTCAAAGTCTGAGGTGTCTACTGAGTAGATCCCAGCATAGACAACAGGCCTAATCTCTTTAAAACCTGGCAAAGGCTCTAAGACGCCTCCCCTTTGGGAAGTGATGGTATCGCCTACTTTGACATCGCGGGTATTTTTAATATTAGCTATGACATAGCCCACTTCCCCAGACTTTAAGCAGCTTTTAGGTTTTGCTTGAGGAGCAAAAATACCGACTTCCAAAACTTCAAAAGTGCGGTTTGTAACCATCATGAGAATCGGCGTGCCTTTTTTAATCTCACCTGAAATTACCCGCACATAAACCATAACCCCACGATAAGTATCGTAATAAGAGTCAAAAACAAGTGCGCGTAAGCGGTTATCTGCTGCTGGTTTAGGAGGTGGTATTAGGCGTACGATCTCTTCTAAAAGATCATCTATCCCCTCACCTGTCTTTCCCGAACATAAGACAGCTTCACTCGCATCTATGCCAATAATGTCTTCTATCTGATCGCAAGCCATTTGAGGGTCTGCTGCAGGCAGATCTATTTTATTGAGAACAGGGACAATTTCTAGATCCCTTTCTACAGCTAAGTGGACATTTGCGATACTTTGGGCTTGCACACCTTGACTTGCATCAATAATTAAAAGGGCGCCTTCACATGCGCTTAAAGAACGCGAGACCTCATAACTAAAATCGACATGGCCAGGAGTATCAATAAAGTTCATCTGATACGTCACGCCATCTTTAGCTTTATAGTGCATCGTGACAGGATGGGCTTTAATCGTAATGCCCTTTTCCCTTTCAAGCTCTAGATCATCAAGTAGCTGCTCTTTCATAAGCCGCTTTTCAACGCTTCCAGTATGCTCTAAAAGGCGGTCTGATATCGTAGACTTCCCATGATCGATATGAGCGATGATGGAAAAATTACGGATGTGAGATAAATCTTCAGGGTCTTGTGTCATTTAGGCCCTGTTATATCACAAGTCTGCAAATCATGCATTATAAGATCCTGAATGGGCACTTCCCCCATGACCTGTCCAGTCTGTATGGAAGAACTTCCCTCTTGGCTGATCTACCCTCTCATAGGTATGAGCACCAAAAAAGTCTCTTTGAGCCTGCAAGAGGTTAGCTGGGAGACGTTCACATCGGATACCATCAAAAAAGCTCAGAGCTGCTGATAAACAAGGAGCCGGAACCCCTGAATGAATAGCAAATAAAACGCATTTTCTAAGACCTTCTGAAGCCCCTTCAATTTCTTTTTGAAAGAAATCATCAAGCAGTAAGTTGCTAAGATCCTTTTTCTTATCAAAGGCTTTCTTTATATCACCTAAAAAGTGGCTACGGATAATACAACCCCCACGCCACATAAGTGCAACCGAGCCTAGATTCAGCTGCCATTTGTACTCTTTTGCTGCTTGTAACATAAGCATAAAGCCTTGAGCATAGCTAATAATTTTTGCAGCGTATAGACCATCTCTAACAGCATCTATTGTAGCTTGCTTATCGCTCTTTTCAGCTTTTTCTTTTCTAGGAAAAAGCTTAGAAGCCTTGATGCGCTCTTCTTTAATAGCAGACAAGCATCTAGCAAAAACAGCTTCTCCAATGAGTGTGAGTGGCATGCCAATATCAAGCGCATTCATACCCGTCCACTTCCCTGTACCTTTTTGACCCGCAACATCTAAAATTTTATCTAAAAGAGGTTGACCATCTTTATCTTTGAATGGAAGAATTTGGCTTGTGATTTCAATGAGGTAGCTGTCAAGTTTACCCTTATTCCATTCAGTAAAGATCTTAGCAAGCTCATCTAAAGAGATCCCCAGCGCTTCATGCAAAATCTGATACGACTCGCAAATCAGCTGCATATCGCCATACTCAATGCCGTTATGGACCATTTTTACGTAGTGGCCAGCGCCCCCATCTCCAACCCAGTCGCAGCACGGATCACCTTCTTCAGATTTTGCTGCAATAGCTTGTAAGATCTCTTTGATATGCTCCCACGCGTTAGGGTTGCCCCCAGGCATAATAGATGGGCCATGACGCGCACCTTCTTCTCCACCTGAAACGCCTGCACCCACAAACAAAATACCTTTTTTGCCCAGGTCATCACATCTTCTTGAAGTATCGGGAAAATGGCTGTTGCCCCCATCAATAATAATGTCGCCTTTTTCCAAAAAAGGTAAAAGCTCATTAATTGTTTGGTCTACAGGATCACCTGCTTTAATCATTAGCATAATACGTCTGGGACGCTTTAAGCTTTTACAAAGCTCTTCAGGAGAGTATGTTCCTATTATTTTAGTACCTTTAGCAGGGCCCGATAAAAATTCATCAACTTTTGCAGTCGTGCGATTAAAAACAGCTACTGTGTAGTTATGGTCATTCATATTGAGAACTAAGTTTTGTCCCATTACCGCTAAGCCAATAAGTCCAATATCTGCTTCTGCCATCCTTTTCTCCTTAAAAATACAATTTTTCCTTACTTGTACAGAAGGCCTCCCTTTTAGACAATCCCTTGATGCTAAAGCATTTTATTTCGTACAATGGAGATTCTTTTTGTCCCCGTAGCTCAGCTGGATAGAGCGGTCGCCTCCTAAGCGACAGGCCGTGCGTTCAAATCGCGCCGGGGACATTTTTATAAAAGTGCTTTAAAACCCGGACTATTTTTTAGAAACATGTCTCATTTGACTAAATAATAAATTCTTGACTAAGATTTGCGCTTGTTCAAGCTACCTTAAGCATCAAGGTGAATACATCTAAAAAGGGAGTCTATCTTGGCAACATTTCAAAACGTCCCTTTACTTCCCAGGTTACCTGACTGCCCTCGTGGATACCATTGGGTAGAGTCGCAGACGCTCGGATGTATCTCTTCGACAAGTCTTTCAGGCACTCTTTATATTGCCCAATATAAATCCCAAAAGAAGGTATGGGGAGCTGTAGAACAAGTTTTTGTAATTGAAGCAAAAAATAATGACCCAACATATCTAGCTATTAGATACGCAGATAAGAAAAAAAATAAAGCTCAAGGTGATATCCAGATCGCTTGGCAAGAATTCACCACAAACAAAATAGCGCTTGCTTCCTTAAGTGCAGGCCCTGTCAAAAACACTAGAGAGTGGAAATGCTTCCTATGCTGCCGATAGGCCTAATGACAACCTTAAGGCAATGAGGTAAAGCCTAACTCTTTTACTTTTTGCCTCAAGGCATGCATGAACTTAGGACCTGGGTCTTGCTTAGTCGTTCTAGGCGTCTCTTTTTTCTCTTTCCAAAGAGCACTTCCTTCAAAGCGCCTATACTCATAGTGCCCAGCTAAATAACGAATTGTGGGGTATTTTTCTTTCAGATACTTAACTAAGTAGGCGTTCGCTTCAAGCTGATCTTGCGTGAGATCTTGGACGCCTTTAACGCCCCCTACATTTTCAATGCCAATAGCGCAGTGGTTAAGACCTATCACATGGCGAGCCATCCACACTTCAGGCATCAGGCGATAGATAGTTCCATCACGATCGACTAAAAAGTGCGCTGAAACGTTCAAACTACTTCCTGCAATATCATCTCTTCCACCTGAAAGTGTTGGGGGTGTAAAGGCTCGAAAGCAACTTTGCAGATCTCCAACAGCAGTCCAGTGAATGAGAATGAGCTGCGGGACAATTGTAATGTTAGATGCGTTCATGTTGTAACGCTCTTTCATGTACTGGAGTGTGAGCGCCTTTCTTTTTTCAGGAAAAGGGATGGGTCTATTGATGATTCCACGTGTAGGTTTTGCGTAACAACTTATTGAGACGCAAGCAATACCTAACACAAGACCAAAATACTTTAACATAGATTTCTCCCTAATACAGAGCGCGCTCTTTCAACTTCTAATATCGAATTGCCATTGTAGCTAAGATTTCTTTTTCATAGTGTTGAATTATAAATTCATGTGGTACGCTAATGGCGTTTTGAGCAAGTAACCCCTCATAATTGTATGATGATTTCTCGTTTTTTAAGCCGTAACATCTTCTGCATAACTCTTCTTTTTTCATTAGCTTTTGTTACAGGCTGTACGCGTAGCCCCTCTACCTATAATGCTTTTGTAAAAACCTCACGCCCTAAAACACTTGCTTTTGTAAACTCTCCTGTTTGTGATTTGATCCATACACCTCCCAATACGAAGCACAAACATGCTTCAGAAAAGCGCTTTTCAGATTTGCCTTGTAGTGGCAGCTGGGAAAGGCTGCATCAACTTGTCTTAAATCAGCCTGTCTATATCTTAGAAGAGTTTGGTCATGAAGCGCTCATTGAAATGCCTGGCCCTTATGCGATTGGTAAATCGAACACGCCTATTCACTTAAAAGGATGGGTTTTGAAGAAGCATTTAACTCATGCTTCTGTCTTAAATCAGAAAAAACATAGAGGAGCCTCATTCCCAGATATAGAAAACCTCGGTATTGGAAAAGGATCTGGGCCTCATATGGCTCTTATCAAGCCTTATCCAATTGCTGAAGCTGGCATCACCTTATCCGCAGGCACACATTTTGTAATTGAGAAAGAGCTTTCAAATGCTTATATCACATCTATATGGGATTCTAAAAACCATTGTTTCCACCCTTTATCCGTTCCTAAAAGCATTGCTCTTGCCAAAGTCGACCTCTCTAGAAAAGCAGCCGTTAACCGATTTATTGGCCTTCTGCGTTTTTGGGCTACACAAAAAGAGGGCTTTATCCCTTATGTACTTGGAGGGTGCAGCTGGACACACAACTACCAAAACCCCCGCTTTCAAGTAATCAAAGGCCACAAAGCTGGCACTGTCTTTGAAAGAGAAGAGAAAATAAATGCTATGCACTCAGGATTTGACTGCTCAACATTGATCTATGCAGCGGCTAAAATGGCCGGCATTCCCTACCAGTGTAAAAATACACGTGCGATCAGCCATTTTTTAAAACCACTTAAGAAAAGTGAATTTATTGAGCGTGGAGACCTTCTCCTTTACCCAGGCCATGTGGTTATTATTACCAGCGTCTCACCCCTTAAAATCTTACAAGCGCGTGGCTACTCTTTAGGAGTCGGTAAAGTCGTTGAAAATGATGCATCTGACCTGATTCAAGGGGTACGCACAGCTGAAGACCTTTTAGCAATCTATAGAAAATCTCAGCCACTCATATGGAAAATGGGATCTAAAAAGACGGAGCTTAAGCGATCATGGAATATCTATAAAATTAGAAGCGCTTGGCAAGCATTTGAGCCAAAATAGAGCGCGCTACATCCGCATCATTAAAGGGCATCTTACTGTCCCCTATGATCTGAAAAGCTTCATGCCCTCTTCCTGCAATGAGAATGCAGTCCCCCTGAGCAGCTACTTGCACGGCCTCGGCTATTGCCGCTTTACGGTCTAGCTCAAGAGTATAGCCCTCTTTATTTTCAAAGCCGCCTATAATTTCTTCAGCGATTTTTAAAGGATCTTCATTTCGGGGATTGTCATTTGTGATCCAGGTGTGATCGGAAAGCTTTTCAGCAATCGAGCCCATAAGAGGCCTTTTTGCTGTATCGCGCTCTCCCCCACACCCAAAGACGAGTAAGATCCGCCCTTTATAAAGGCTCTTAACTGTTTGGAGCACTTTTTCTAAGGCATCAGGCTTATGAGCATAGTCAATAACCACTTCAAAGCCTAAAGCACTTTCAATCCGCTCAAGTCTTCCTGGAGGAGGCGCTAAGCTGTGTATAGCCGAAGAAAAATCATCAAAGCAAAAACCTAAGTCTAAAAGAGTCGCTACCCCTGCTAAAAGATTGTAGATGTTGAATAGGCCAACAAGTGGAGTCGTAACGCGTTTTCTTACACATCCATGTGCGCTTTTTTTAGAAGCATGCATCTTGTCAAAACGGCTTGGAAAAATAAGATCAAAAACAGCTCCTTTTTGATTAAGCTCGATAGCTTCTGCTTGGACATCGCCCGCCTCTATCCCATAGGTCAATGTCGGAGTTGGACAAATAGCTTGGGAATAAGGATCATCAGCATTTGCAATTTTTCTCATGCTGCTTTTTTTGCGAATACCATAAGTGTTATCTACAAAAAGCTTGGCTTTTGCCTGAGCATACGCTTCCATATTTTTATGGTAATCGAGATGCTCAGGGCTTAGGTTGGTAAAAACAGCGGCTTGAAAATCGACACATCCTGTCCGCTTTTGCTCTAAAGCATGTGAAGAAACTTCTAAAACAGCATGGGTACATTTTTGCTTGTGCATTTCACTAAGCGCACTGTGAGTATAGATTGCATCTGCTGTAGTTAAAAAAGAGGGCTCAAGCCGACCCGATACTTTCACACCCACTGTTCCGATAAGACCTGTTTTTTTGCCCATATCTTCTAAGAGCTGCTCTATTATAAATGAAAGCGTCGTCTTTCCCGATGTCCCTGTGATGCCAATAACGCACATCTTTTCAGAAGGCGCTTTATAAAAAGCGTTTGCTAAACGAGCAATAAGTAAATCTACATCAGGATAGATGAGCTGTGTAATATTATTAGGAAGGTGTTCGATGAACTCATCTGAAGCAATAGCACAAGCCCCTAAGCGCACAGCTTGAACAGCAAAGCGTGCCCCATTCACACTCAATCCCTTCCTAGCAAAAAAAATAGAGCCTCTTTGCACATACCTTGAGTCAATTGTAAGGCTTGAGATCGCTACATTAACATCGCCAATAACTTCAAGTTTGGGATCAAAAAAGAGAAGATCACTTAAAAGTGTTTTTTCGCTCACTGAGGATTCCATTTTTTCAAAAGCTCCAGGAGTTGATCGTTTTCTTTGACCCAGTCTGCTTTTTCAGGATCCCTTCTTGGATCTCCTATGGGATAGCCATATGGATCATCGGGCTTTTCTCCTAAATAATCAAGAGACCTCTTGGCAATCTCTCGAAAAATAGTACCTGCAGAATTGCCTGCATGTTGATTATGGCCAAAACCAGGATAAAACTTCTTTTTAGGCTCATCAACAAGGACAAGTAGTACAAAACGAGCGCCTTTAGTAGGCGTAATCCCAATAAAGTACGTCATGTTGCGATCTTTTGAATATTTACCCTCAATTACTTTTTCAGCTGTGCCCGTTTTACCTGCTTCTGTAAAGCCTGGCACATCGGCTCGCTTAGCGCTGCCTCCAAATTTAGTCGTATATTTCATAGCACGAACAACTTCTTCAGCAATAGACTTTGGAAGCACCCGGGGGAAGTCTTCTAATTTTGTTTGAGTATGATCTACTAAAACCTCACCATTCTCACTGACAATTTTACGCACTAGGGTAGGCTTTACTAGATGCCCCCCATTAGCAAACACAGCATAAGCGCGCACAAGCTGCAGACTTGATGTAAGAAGGTTATGGCCAAATGACATGGAGTAGGGCGTCGGCTTAGACCATTCGAGCGTGCCATTGGGATGCATCTTCCCTGGTCTTGGGATAAGGCCTGCCGATTCTGAAGGCATCTCTACGCCTGTTTTAACCCCAAAACCAAATCTCTCAATAAGCACCTGTCTATACCAATCACTTCCCCGCGTTTCGAGAACACCATCAATGAGTCTCGCCATATAGACATTGGAAGATTTTTTCAGCGCTAAGTACATATTCAGGTTAGTGAAAGAGCAGAGGTACTCTTTTAAAACGGCCCCCCTTCCTGGAACATTAAAAGTGCCACATTTTACTTTTTCTTCCGGGTAGAAAAAAGGGTCTTTACCTTCTTGCACAAGCTCTTCATTAGCGAGTAGAGCAACGGCCAGTGTGATAGGCTTCATAACAGAGCCTGGTTCAAAAACGTCAATGATC
>JBDNIV010000027.1:0-8342 GCA_041688145.1 Chlamydiia bacterium
CATCCATTTTAAAATGCTCAACGCTTCTAAAGGTCCTGCTGTCTGGTCTCCTCGCGCCCAAGCTGACAAGCTTTTATATGAACGCGAGATGAAGCGGATGCTTGAAGAGCTAGAAAACCTTGATATCAAGCAAGGCTCAGCCCAAAACATCCTTACAGAAAAAGGCCGAATTACAGGCCTTGCGACTAAAGAAGGCATTACTTACTTAGGAAAAACCGTCATTATCTCTGCAGGCACTTTTATGAGGGGGCTTGTTCATATTGGGGAAAAAAACTTTTCTGGAGGAAGGGCGTCTGAAAGTGCCTCTGAGGGCCTATCTAAATCTTTAGAAGATCTTGGTTTTAAGCTCTCACGACTGAAGACAGGCACTCCAGCGCGAGTCAATCTTAAAACTATCGATCTTTCAAAGTGCGAAAAGCAGCCTGGAGAAGAAAATGTCTACTTCTCTTATGATGAAAAGCTGCCCCGGCTAAATCAAATAGCCTGTTATATTACCTGGACAAGTGCTGAGACGCAATCTGTAGTAACAAGCAATATTCACCGCTCTCCTATGTATTCCGGGAAAATTAAATCCGTAGGCCCAAGATACTGCCCTTCCATTGAAGATAAATACATGCGCTTTCCAGACAAAGAGCGTCACCAAATCTTTTTAGAGCCTGAGGGCTTAGAGACAAACGAAGTCTATGTAAATGGCATCTCAACCTGCTTGCCTTTTGATGTGCAAGAAGACTTAGTTCACTCCATTGCTGGGCTAGAAAAAGCGAGCATCATGAGACCAGGCTACGCTATTGAATACGACTTTGTGCTTCCAGGACAAATTAAAGCTTCTCTTGAAACACATGCTATCGAGGGTCTTTTTCTAGCGGGTCAGATTAATGGTACAACAGGCTACGAAGAAGCAGCAGGCCAAGGCATTATTGCCGGCATTAATGCCGCTTTAAAAGTGCAAAATAAGCCTTCTTTTATCCTCACACGCTCTGAGAGCTACATCGGCGTTATGATCGACGACCTTATTACACAAGAACACACCGAGCCCTACCGGATGTTCACAAGCCGGGCAGAGTTCCGCCTTATCTTAAGGCAAGACAATGCCGATCTTCGCTTACGCAAGCACGGCTATGAGCTGGGCCTTATTACTAAAGAGCAATTTTCAGCTCTGAATACAAAAAAACGCGCCATTGAAGAAGTTGAGGCTTTACTGCATAAAACAAAAAAACGCACCGTTGCTGGAGCAACCCCTTATTACCAAATATTATCCAGACCCGAAACCAGTGTAAATGATTTAGAAAAAGAGATTGGAGATGTGCTAGCCCCTGTTCTCACAGAATCTTCAGACAGAAATCGAGAAGTCTTAAGACAAGTAGAGATCAGCGCTAAATACGCCGGCTACCTGAAAAGACAAGAAGAAGATGTCAAAAAACTCAATAAAGCAGACAGTATGAAAGTGCCTCAAAACTTTAACTTTGAAAAGGTTCAAGGCCTGCGCAGTGAAGCTAAGGAAAAGCTTACGCATTTTCGTCCTGAAAACTTAGGCCAAGCCTCGCGCATTGCAGGGGTATCACCCTCTGATATCCATGTGCTTATGGTAGCGATTGGCCGATGAAATTCACTTTGATTAAGGCTAAAAATCTCTCTATTTACCACCAACTTGTTTTAGAAGAAGCGCTTTTGCGCACATCAAATAAAAACATCTGCTTACTCAACACATCTACGCCTCCAAGTGTAGTTATGGGGATATCAGCGAAGCCCGAAGAGCACTTAGAAAAAGCTTTTTTCTCCCAAAATGAAATTGCACTTATTCGCCGCTTTAGTGGAGGAGGCACTGTCATTGTTGATAAAGACTCTTTTTTTGTAACACTCATTATGAACCGACAAGAGCTCGCATTTCCTTGCTACCCAGAAAACCTCATGGAGTTTGCTGAAAAGCCCGTATCAAAAGCCTTTAAAGAGATTAGCCTCTTACAAAATGACTTTGTCATCGGCAATAAAAAATGCGCTGGCAATGCTCAAATGCTTACAAAGGATCGAGCTTTGCACCACATCTCTTTTTTATGGGATTTTTGTGAAAAGCGTATGGGATTTTTAAAGCATCCAAAACGCATCCCAGAGTATAGAGCTGATAGAAGCCATCTCGATTTTTTGGTGCCGCTAAAAAACACTTTTACCTATAAAGAAAAACTCATGCCTTATTTTGCAAAAGCTTTTGTATCGCTTTTTGAAGTAGACACAACACTTACTTTAGACATGCAAACTGAAGAAGGCGCTTTGTTTTTTGAAAAAATTACTAAGCCTGAACACAGGCGAGCAACTCTTCTTATGCAGGAAGGGAAAATAGAGCTTCACAATTACGTGCTGTAGCTCTGGCCACTTCTTCTAAAGGAACATCTTTCACATCAGCAAGCATCTGCCCAACTTCTATTACAAAACCGGGCTCATTTTCTTTTCCTCGATGGGATTGAGGTGCTAGCCATGGAGCGTCTGTTTCAATAAGCAAATGATCAATAGGAACAGCTCGGGCCACCTCTCTTAAGCTAGTGGCATTTTTAAAAGTTAAAATGCCACTAAGAGAAATCATCCATCCCATATCTACAAGTGTTTTTGCTTCTTCAAGAGTGCCTGTAAAGCAGTGTAAAACGCCTTTTTTATCAGAGCTCGCGTACTCACTTTTTATGATTTCAAAAAAATCTTTAAAGGCATCTCGACAGTGCATGATTAAAGGTAATTTTGTTTCCAACGCAAGCTCTATGTAACGCAAGAATTCCTTTTTTTGAGCTTCAATAGGGCTACGCTCATAAAAGTAATCAAGCCCTGTTTCACCGAGAGCTACGAGCTCCTTATTTCGAGCAGCCTTTTCAAAAGCGCTAAAAGCACTTTTTTCTTGTTCAAGTACATCGTGTGGCGTTGTAGCTGCGGCATTGAAAATTTGTGCATAGCCAGGCAGTTTTTTCTCTTCTTTTTTTAGAGCAAGGCCCACCTCTAAATCTTTTTCGTTTGTGCATATATTAATAATACGCGTAACTCCGGCTAAATAAGCGCGCTGAAGAACGCCTGCCCTTTCATTTTTATCGATAGCTCCCATATGTGCGTGTGAATCAATCCACATAGCTTTTTCCTCAATTGACAAATAGATGTGAAGCTCTGCAGTATAGGAGATATCTGCGTTATCCTAAAGGAAGCTTTTTATGAATCTTTTATCAGCCTCTTATTCTCAATCCGATCCGCTTGGAAAAGTTATTTTTCTACTCTTGTTTGCTATCTCTGTGGTCTCGTGGGCCCTACTTATTTATAAGACTATTCAAATCAAACGAGCTAAAAAAGATTATGCGCACTTTCTGAAATATATGCCTAACTTAGAAACCTCAGCGCTTTGTGTAGAAATAAAAAAAGAAGGCGCGTGCCCTTACAAAAACGTCTACGCGCATATACGAGAAAGAGCCATGAGCCTACTTAGAAAAAATGCCCAGTTTTTTCCTCAAAACGATACAAGCCCATCCTTAAACAATCAGAAATCTCTTATAAAAACCCAGGCAGCAAAAACTGCTTTTTTATCAAAAGAAGATGTAGAGCATATTACCGACTATGCTTTTATGCATATCGATGAGGAAGTCTTACGCCTTGATAAAAACCTATTCATACTGGCTATGATCTATGCGCTTGCTCCTTTCATGGGCCTTTTAGGCACTGTATGGGGGATTTTACTCGCTTTTATGAACATGCAAGCAAGCAGTGGCTCTATGCGTGATGCAATGTTAAGTGGTCTTGCTACTGCACTCACAACAACTGTCTTAGGGCTAATCATTGCCATCCCTGCACTCATCGCTCATAGCTTTTTAAAAAATGGCGTGCGCACATGTGCGCGTGATATGGAAAGCTTTGCAACAAAACTGATTGGCTTTGTAGAGATGCAGTATAGGCCTGTGCATACATGAGAAAAGCTAATAGATCTTCCAATTTTTCGAACAACGACGATCCTCAGGTTAATCTAACCCCTCTTATAGATGTTGTTTTCGTTGTGCTTATCTTATTTATTGTAATTGCTCCCATGATCAACGTTGACCCTATTGAACTTGCAAACAGCCATAAGTCTGAAAGCGTCTCTATTGATGAGAAAAAAAACCTGACTATCCGTATCTATCAAGACCAGACGATCTCCATCAATCAACGCCTTATCCCTGAAGGAAATTTGCGAAGCGCACTAGAAACTTTCCATAAGAAAAATCCCCACATGCGCGCTCTTTTGCTATGCGATAAATCAGCAAACTTTGGCACCTACCAAAAAGTAAAAGAGACCTTAGAGTTTGCAGGTTTTGAAGAAATGGACATTGCAGTAAGCCCCAGCAAATAGGCGCTAAGTATGATAAAGCCTCTTTTTAAAAGGCCCCTTTTTTTTTCTACTGTAGCGCACTTAGTTTTACTAGCTTCTTTTGTGTTAATCCCTGCAAAGGTTCCCACTAAAAAAGAGTCTTTAAAAGTGCTCACAATTCACCTCCAACCTAAAACCTCTACAATCTCTAAGCCTCCGGTAAAAAGCCCAGCTCCTAGTCCACCTAAACCTGCTAGCTCTAAAACCAGCCCTCAAGTAAAAGTCACTAAGAAAAAACCGGCTGCAAAAAAAGCTCCGACAAAATCTATATCTACAGAAAAATCTCCCCCTAAAAGCTCCGCAAAAGCTCAGCCTAAATCCGCTACTAACAATAGCTCTAATCTTAAAAGCTCCCCAAAAGCCCAGCCCAAATCCTCTACTAACAATAGCTCCAATCTTAAAAGTGCACCTGCAGCTTTGTCTGCATTGCCTGCTTTTTTTCAACAGAGCCTGCTTCTATTTTTTGAAGAGCACCTAGAGATGCCTGAGGTGGGTCAAGTAACGCTCAAAATAACCTTTAATAAACTCGGAAAAATTGACCAGATAGAGATACTAGCTTCTGAAAGCCGAAAAAATGAGCTCTATTTGCTCAAAGCCTTGAAGCATTTAAATATTCCTCACCCACAAAAAGGCACTTTTAAGCCGCTTGTGGTAGAATTTGGGAACGCTTTAAAAAACTTATAATCCAGAATCTATTTTGTTAGAAGAAAGATTGAAACACTAATATGACCACGTTTTACCTAAAAATAAGGTCTTGTTCGAAAAACTTTCTCATGGGCAGCACCCTGAAATCTTACTCATCACATGCGCTGACAGTAGAGTTGCTCCAAACCTTTTATTAGATGCAAAGGCGGGTGAGATTTTCATTATCCGCAATCCCGGCAATATCGTAATGCCTTATGACGAAGCCCAAGAAGCTTACGGCTCTGAGTTTATTATGATCTCTTTTGCTTTAGAAAATTTACCCATTAAAGAAGTTGTCGTTCTCGGTCATGAAGACTGCAGCGGGATTGCTGGAGATAAAACAGGACATCTCAAGTGGCGCGCAGAAGGCTCTAGCCAAGACAACATTAAAAAACAGATTGAACATCTCCATACCTATCCTGCGTTTAAAAAGAAAAACCCTGCAGTTTATGGTCTCTATTTTGAGATCAGCTCAGGCGAGCTTCTCGTACTAGATGATACGGGCTCTTTTTCTAAACCTAAGTTCGACTAAAATTCTTTTCTGAGTTAGTATCGTGACATTTTTAACCCACGTCCCTGATTAAGGAAAAAAACATGAATATTTGCCGCTCTACACTTAAAAACCTCTCTCTAAATTTTCTAAGCGCCCGCTTTTTCTCTGTATTAGGCATTTCAGCAGCAGCGCTAACCCCTTTCAGCGCTTTAGGAAAAAAAGAAGATAGCCCTCAGGAAAAAACAGCGCCTTCTAAATTTGTTGAATCTCCAGCTCTTGCCAAAGGCCAGCTTATTTTTGACCGCAAGATGTCTCCTTATATGGGAGCAAACGACTTTATCACAGCTTTTAGAGGACTTGAATATTTTGAAGATCACGCAATTCGAAATGGGAAATACCCGCGCGGGTTTGGAGCTGGCTGTGTCCGCTTTTTAGAATTATCTCTTATTTACAACCCTCTAGCTGCCTGGTCTTCAGTAGCTCAGCATGAAATCTTTGGCCATGGCTATCGCATAAGAGATCTCGGAAAAAATGTAGCACAAGTCCATTCATACCACGTAGAAGCCCCCTTTCCCTTCAGCAATAAACCCGCTCAAGGAGCTACATATTTCAGTTTTTCTCCTGATATTACGCTAAGTCAAATAATGGCGATCGATATTGCAGGAATTGAGGCTAATTACGTTTTTTCACGTGTCATAAAAAAACAGTGGATTCAAGCTGGAAGCATTTCAGGTCGTGAGACAGCTCTTTATGATCAAAACGCGCTCATGGGAACGCTCTATGCTTTAAGCTTACAGGAGAACAACGCTGCAAGCCACGATATTGCCGCGTACTTAGATGACCTAAATGCAGCCTACCCAAATGCTCATTTAAGCAAGGTACATCTCAACCGTCAGATGCTATGGAACCTAGTAGATCCTATGCTTTACTATAATATGTGGGCCTCATGGAGTTACATTCTGTATGGAAAATCAGTACCTATCCCTATGTTCCGTATTAAGTCTGTTCGCTTTTTGCCTAACCTGCGCACAGAACTCACTCCATTTGGCATAGAAAATTACTTTGAGTCATACTTTATGTATAACGATAAACTCACCTATTTTTATGCGCGCCAAGGAAAACATGCAGGCCAAACATATTGGGGCGTTGGCATAGATAAAAAAGGCATATTTACACGCAAAAAAACCTCGTTTGATGTAAAGTTGGAGTTTTGGAAGCAGCCCAAAATGGCGCTTAGGTTGGGAGAGAGCCTTCCAACAAGCAGCCTTATTGGAGCTCTTATAACGGTGTCATTGAATGTCAAATTTAAAAAATTCAGCTGGTTCGAAGAATTTGGAGGCAAAACTGAAGGTTTTGTACCAGGGCAATCGCTTAAAAAAGCGCTTATTGGACGCTTTGGCCTCGCCTTCGACTTCTAAATGGCTTTTTGCTTTTGCATTTTTTGTTAGCTTTGGGTTTGGCGACGATTCTTTAAGCGTAAAGCTGCCCACACAAAACAAGCAGCTGCCTACCTGCATTGAAGCACTCAAGATAGATCACTCCTTATCTCAAGAATATGGCTATAAGCTTTCAAGCATCTTGCAGTTTGACATCCATGTGAGCGGCAAAGCTTTTCTTGTCGATCCTAAAACCCACATGCGCCTTGTTGCTATGAACAGTGGTCGCACAATCCCTAGTGCTGACGGAGACTCTATAGCTCCAAGCGTACGCATTTATCCTAAAATTCAAGAAGGAATTCTCACCTTAGACACTTTCCTTAATGGAAAAGGCGTTAAAGCTTTTACAGCGCCTTTGTCAGGAGAGCTTGCTAAAGACCGCACAGTTATTCACCAAATGGCTGCAAAAATTCACGAAGCTCTTTTTGGAGAAAAATCTATTGTCTCTCAAAAAATCCTCTATACGCTGAACCTAAAAGATTCTTCAGTAACAGGAGGTGTGCGTTCTGAGATTTGGCAAGCAGATATTGATGGCTATAATGCCCGGCGTATAAGCCCTCAAGGCGACTTTTGTCTATCTCCTATCTACATTCCCAAACCTGCTGGAAAACCAGACCATGTGCTTTTTGTAAACTACCATGCAGGTCAGCCAAAACTGCACACAGCCTCACTATCGCACCCCTATTCTGAGCCCACACTCTCTTTAAGAGGCAACCAACTTCTCCCATGCTTATCTCATAATAAAAATGCGTTAGCTTTTATCTGCGACGCAATGGGAAGAGCAGATCTTTTCTTGCAATTTTTTGATGGCACTTCTAAAAAACCTGTACGTTTTGTGAGCTTTAAAGGAGCCACACAATCATCACCTACATTCAATCCATCTGGCAAAAAAATAGCTTTTACTTCAGATAAATCAGGATCTGCACAGATCTATGTTACCGACATAGATCTTAAGAAAAAAGCTGTTTTAACTCGCATTACGCAAAAAAACCGACAAAACACTTGTCCCACATGGTCTCCAGATGGTACAAAGTTGGCATACATTAGTGCGACTGATGGGATTAAGCAGGTTTGGGTTTATGATTTCGAAAAAGAGACAGAACAGCAGCTCACTTTCGATCCCAAACACAAAGAAAGTCCCGATTGGGCACCAAATAGTTTACATATTATCTACAACACGTTAGATAAGGATAAGGCTGAGCTTTACTTACTTTACTTAGGCACTGCAAAAGCTGTAAAAATATCAGCAGGCCTAGGACAGAAAAAATTCCCTGCGTGGGAACCGTGGGCGAAGTAATAACATGATAGAGGTATCACCATGAATACAAAATTTTTTACATATGCACTTTTAATCTCTGCATCTTTA
>JBDNIV010000028.1:0-35285 GCA_041688145.1 Chlamydiia bacterium
AGGCGCCGTTTCTACAGCCACCGCTTTTGCATTAAGTTATACAGGCAATAGATTTGCTTCTCTCGCACTCACTACTCCTAAACTTTACTTTATTGGATATCTATTTACTGCATGCCATGAACATTCAAGGCAACCTTATACAACGAGGACAACTCGACTTGTTAAAGAAGGTGCTGTATCTGGCGCTCTTGCTGTATTGATAAGAGGGATCGGAGCGCGACCTGCAGATTTACTCACTACATCTGTAGCGATCTTTGCTCTTAATTACATATCGACTCGTTTATATAATGAGACAGGCCTAAGAGATCTTATAGCCAACGCTATAAGATAAAGATGGATAAGGGGGGCACTTTGCGATTAGCGCCCTATCTAACTGTCGTGCGCCATTTTTAATGTATTGATAAGCTCTAGCCAGTCATCTTTTGTAAAGGTGCCTAGGATGTCCTCACCTTCTTCAAACTCGATGATGTCTAAGAGCTTAGTTTTGCGTTGGATAATCTCATCAATCTTTTCTTCTATGCTGCATTTTGTAATCAGCTTAAAGACTTGGACCCCACGCCTTTGGCCTATTCTGTGCACGCGGTCAGTTGCTTGGTTTTCCCAAGCAGGATTCCACCAGCGGTCGTAGTGAATGACGCATGAGCCGCAAGAAAGATTCACACCAAGGCCAACAGCTCTAAGAGAGCCTACAAAGACTTCGCATTTGGGATCGTTAAAAAAACGGGCTATTTGCCCTCTTCTATCTACAGTCGCGCCTTGAATACTCGCAAAGCCAATGCCTTGTTCTGTGAGATAACGTTTGATAATGTCGATCATCCCGAGGTACTGAGTAAAGACAACAATTTTTTGCTCGCTAGATCTAGCCTCTCTTAAGAGCTCACAAAAAAGCTTCCATTTGCCACAAGAATGCCTAGCATAGTTTTCTATATCTCCAAGAAAAATAGCTGGATGACTGCAGATCATCTTAAGTTTAGTAAGCAGAGCGAGTATGGATGTAAAAGGGATAGGCTTTTTATCCGCATGGACATAGTTTTTTAGCTGGGCATGGTATTGATGCGCTGTTTGCTCATAGAGAAGCTTTTGCTCATCTGTCATAAAGGTGTAAGCGCTTTGTTCGATTTTTTTAGGCAGATCTTGAAGAACTTCTTCTTTACGTCGGCGTAATATGAAAGGCACAATAAGTCTTCGAAGAAGGTGCTTTTTATTGGGATCGTCTGATTTTTCTATAGGCTGAGTAAAGAGTCTTCTGAAGAGCGCTTCACCTGGAAGGTAACCTGGAAGAACAATATCAAAAAGAGCGCGCAGCTCTTCTAGCCTATTTTCTAAAGGCGTACCACTAAGACCCAGTGTCATATTCGCGCGCAGAGCAGTGAGCGCTTCATGTGTTTGACTGTGGAAGTTTTTTGCAATTTGGACTTCATCAAATATAGCGAGATCAAAACGAACTTTGCGTATTTTCTTATCCCCTCTTCGCAAGATACCGTAAGAAGTAAGAAGTACATCATAACCGGCTTTAAACTTATCGAGGCTTCGGGTCTGCCCGTGGTATACATAAACCTTAAGCCTTGGAAGGTAGGTTTGGATAAGATCTTGCCAGTGATAGATAACGGATGTAGGGCATACTACTATGAACCGCTTTTGCTTTTTAGTACCTGTATTCACAAGCGCTGCCATAAGTGCCATAGCTTGGTGAGTTTTCCCAAGACCCATATCATCGCATAAAAGGCCTGAAAGGCCGTACTCAAAGAGTGACCAAAGCCACTGCACCCCTACTTTCTGATAGCCGCGCAGATCGCTTAAAAAGCCTTCTAGCTTAGGGACTGTTTGAGCTTTTAGATTAATGAGCTGATCAAGCAATTCTTTACCTGCATGATCAAGCGCACTATCTTCAAAGTCAAAAGCTAGGATGCGAAAGACTTCTACCGTTCTTAAAGTAAACGCATCCTCTTCTACAGACTCTTTAGGGAGTGTTTTTAGCCACGAAAACCGGTCATCTTCTAAATCAAAAAAACCTTCTGCTGAAAAAAAGATCTTATGGCCTTCATTAACCGCTTTTGCCAGCCCACTTGCCGAAAGCCAGACGCCTGTATAGTCTAAACCAATCTTAAGACGCCAGACAGTGCGCCCCTTTTTTTTCTCTAAAGCTTTTAAGGAAAACTTAAAATCATGAATAGGCTGCAAGCTTTTTGGAACATTTTCTATAAAAGGAGATAAACGCCCCATTTCTTGGATTAAAAACCTATGCACACGGTCTTTGCTAATGGTTCTTTTTTTCTCATAACCCAAAGGAAGCGCTGTAGAAAAAAGAGGTGAAAAACCATACCCTTTCCAAAATACATACCGGTCAAAAAAGATTAGCTCTTCATATGAAACCCCTTCAGCAAGCTTTAGAGTAGGCTCTACGACAATAGATTCTTCAGAAGTAAGGTGAATATCTATGGCTTGTTTTTCTATGGGATTTTTTAGCGTAAAAAAACCTTTGATCGAACCTAACTCATCTGTATGCTTATCAATGAATGCAGCTACCTCTGCTTTTTTGAAAGTACTTTTTTTCTCAAAAGCTGCGTGTAGAGCGCCTGCTTTTTTTTGAAAAAATCCTTGCTCTCGCACATATATCCACTTTCCAAGATCCACTGTCTGCTTAGGCATCTCACTAAAGCCTTGTGTAAAATGCAGATTACCTGAGCTATCAGCTGTGTAGTTCCACTGAGTATCGAGTTGAAATAGATGTACAGCAAAACCGGGCTGATCCTCTAGCCAAAAGCGCGCTTCTTGTAAAAACTCGCCTACATTTTCAAAGCGCACGACTTTATGAAAGCCAAAAGGCAACTTTTCTATTTTAACAAATCCCGTATTCTCACTATAAGCCCAATGATCAAAACAGGCGCTTTTCTTCCGATCTAAATCCCCTTTTTCTTGGATATAAGGACGCAGGTGCAAGTTGGACTTTTCATCAAAAAAGATCTCTGTCTTAAGCGCCCTTGGTGCCTTATCTATTGGGATATATGCTTTTAAAGCATCTGATTTTTCTAAGAGATAACGATCAATAGCCTCTTTAGGCACTTCTTCTTTTTGAGCAGGTGTAAGCCAAAAACCTTCCCCTATAACGTAGATATACCCTTTTCCTGAAAGATGCTTTCGATCCTCTAGCCCTTTTAAAGGTTCTCTTTCAATCACTAACCGCTCTTTATCAAAAAAGACGCGCGTGATCTTATCGGCACTTTTAACAAGAGAGGAAGTGACAGGCCCCAAACTTAAAAGCTTCTCAAGCCATAAAACAAGGCTTTTTTCCTGAAGAAGAATGGATACTTTCACATGGTCAAAGTCAAATAAAACAGCCTCTGGAATTTCAGCTTTAGAACCTTGAAACTCTACTTTTTTGAGCTGGCCAAACGCCTCTTTTATAAAGAGCCACTTTGCAATATCGCCCCATAAAGAGAGCTTAAAAGCTAGAGCTTCTGAGGGCTTTCCTGCTTCATATTCAGCCATTTCTTGAGCTGAAAGATTCGAAAATTTAAGTGAAGTCTCTTCAGTCTCTTGCCCACTTTTTTGAGCAAGCTCTTCTAGGTACTCGGTAAGTGCTTTGCCGTGCGCCTGAATCTCTATCCAGGTTTTTTGCCCCTCTTTTAAAATAAGCTTATCTTCTTGCAACGAGAGTTTCGTTTTATCGGATTCACTTTTTCTAAAAACACCTAAAAGCACCTCATACCATAAAGAGCTTAAAAAGGCTTTGTGCAAGGGAGCTTTGCCATTTCTTGTTGCGACTTGCAAAGCTTTTGCTAAGTGAGGACACCCCGACTCATCTTCTTCACTACAACTACAAAAGCCGTCTATCAAATCGCCACTATCTGAGATCTGCAAAAAGGGCCACACCTCTTCTTTTCCTGACTGCACGCCAATTTGGTAGGTGCCCTTAGAAAAAAAGACATCTTCTGCTTTAGGATTGGGGAGCTTTTCAGCCTGTTCGAAGTATGCGTCTAATCGCTTCATACAAATGGTTTTTTAATCGG
Organism: Chlamydiia bacterium; assembly: GCA_041688145.1. Taxonomy (GTDB): domain Bacteria; phylum Chlamydiota; class Chlamydiia; order Chlamydiales; family JAAKFQ01; genus JBDNIV01. The sequence continues at coordinate 4,011 of JBDNIV010000028.1, forward strand.
GCTATTTGAGCAACTATTTTGCCCATCCCATCCTAATCAAAGAAGCGTTTTAGCACAATGGAGGTGAGACTGAAAAAAGTTTAGGCGATGTTGTGAGCTCAAGGCATCTACTTGAAATGCTTGCGCCTGTAGTGCTCAGATTGTTTACAGACAAGACTCCCCCTGGCATATGCACCTGGATAGGATAGGAGGCGCCAAGCGTTTTATGTGCAAAGTAAGCAATAGCAGTTGCTCCTGTCCCGCAACTTTCAGTCTCACCTTCTACACCCCTTTCAAAAGTGCGGGCATACAAAATGCCCCTCTCAAAGCAAACCACATTTACATTCACGCCTCCTCTTTTTTCAAAGTGAGGGTGGTGGCGATATATTGCCGCATACTTTTGCAGCTCATCTTTTAGATTTGCAGAAGATGATCCTTCCAAAACTAAATGAGGCACGCCGCATTTAGCGATAAAAAGAGAATGACCTTCTAGTGTAGTCTCTTCGATATCTTCGATCTCGGGCATCTGACAAGTAACGCGTACGCCATCTTCTTCTAATCCTTTTTCTACACGAATGTGATGGGACGCTTTTGCAGACTCGATTACAAAACTTTTTGGGTGAAACTTATTCTCATTCTGGCCTTCTTCCTGATAAAGCTCATAGATCCAACGAGCCAAACTTAAAAGGCCATTGCCACAAAGATCTGCTGGGTAGCCATCACAGTTGAAATACTGCATTTTATAGGTATGATACGCGCGCACCTCTTCAAAAATAATAAGCCCATCTGCATCTAAGCCTTGAGACTTTGTGCAGAGGGCTTTTATTTCTTCGGGGCAAAGCGTAAGAGGGCTCCTTCGTCCATCAATTAAGACAAAGGTATTACCACAAGAGTCCGCTCTACAAATAGAGCGGTTATGCAAAAAGGCCCACATCATCGAAAGAAGTCGCAATTTTATCGAGAAGACCAAAATCTACTGCTTCTTGTGCTGACATCCAACTGTCTCGATCTAAGGCGCGTTCAATAATTTTGCGATCTTGACCTGTTTCACGATGATAGATATCGGTAAGTAAAGCTTTTGTTTTGATAATCTCTTTAGCTTGAATTTCTAAGTCTGTAGCTTGGCCGCGCACAACGCCATGGATAGAGGGCTGGTGAATCATAATTCTCGCATGTGGCGTAGCAAAACGTTGACCTTTTCCAGCGCACAGGCTAAGCATAGACCCCATGGAAGCTGCAAGACCTGTTACAAGAGTTGTAACTGGTGATGTAATCATCTGGACCTGATCCCATACAGCAAAGCCCGCATCTACAGAGCCCCCAGGTGAGTTAATTACAAGTAAGATAGGCTTACCAGGATTGATAGCTTCTAGGTACCAAAGCTGGCGAATTACCATATTAGCGCTATCCATGTCTACGCCATCTGACAAAAAAATACGTCTTTTTTCTAAGATTTTCTCACTGATCTTATCATCCATACGACTGTGGTTGTGACTTTTTCCCTGTTCGCCCATATTTTCTACTCCGTTATTGCTTTTCTCGCTTTGAGAAGCCTTTGTTGCTTTAGCCCCTTAAACGCATATTGAGAGGCCCGGCCCTTTTTTGCAAGCAAGACTTGTTGCCTATTGTAGCTTTTTTTAATTTTTAAATATCTCTAAAATCGAGTCTGTTCAGAGCAATTCCCGCTAATAATTTCGCTAACATGTGGACAACAAGTATCTTATTGATTTTCAGTTCACGAAAAAATATTTTGCAACAGCCCAATAATCAAAGAGAGAATAAATCATCGGGAATTGCTGTTCAGAGCCTGTTTTTGACTATTAATATAAGTTGTGTTGAAATGGGCCTTCGATTTTGCCCCAAGTGGTAAATTCAAGGGTAAAACTAAATAACAAAGGAAATATTATGGTTCATGTAAATCCAAATGCGAGCAGCAGCAGTTCAGGCTGGCTCGGATACTTTCCAACGCTGCCTCCAAAAAGAAGTGTGTTAGCTGCTATGCATCTGGTTAACCAAATTGCTCTGCCAGTATTTATGTTTGCACTTGTGGTACAAGCTGAGAGCTGCACAAACTCTTATAAAAATCCGTGTACGGATGCCTGTGAAAAAGAGCGTTTTGCTGGGGAAGATGGGCTATCTACCGAATTTTTGACGAGTGTTTGTGGAGCAATTTGCAACATGCCAGGTGTTCAAGAGCTTGTAGGGCAAGGCTACCCAGTAGCACATGCTATGGCAATAGTGAAAAAGTCAATCGGTTGGGAATAGACCTTTGTATGGAGTGCACATTTTCTACTCGTAGGGCCTGATTAAGGCATTTGAATTTTCTGAAGAGTAAAAAATAAGTGCACTCCACCCTAATTCCTCTCCTATTTAGCTTCCTTTAAATAACTAGCTCAGGATAAAGAGGAAAATCGTTTAAAAGCGTTTGCACCTCAGCTTTTGTTTTTTGCAAAATCGCTTCATCTAATGTGAACTTTGCTTTAGAGCCCTCTAAACTTATAGTGTTTTTCAACGTCTCAAAAATCAAACGTGCGACCTTCTTCATCTCCCCTTCTTTCATACCTAAAGAAGTCAGTGCTGGCGTTCCCATGCGTACACCTGAGGTATACCAAGCGCCATTAGAATCAAAAGGAATCGCATTTCTATTCACAATGATACCAGACTCAGCTAGTGCATTAGCTGCTTGTCTTCCTGTGAGGTTAAAGCTTGTCATGACATCGATTAAAAAGAGGTGGTTGTCTGTGCCCCCTGTTACTAAATGAGCGCCTAAATTCACAAGCTCTTGGCTTAGTGCCTTTGCATTTTTAATCACTTGCGCTGAGTACTCTTTAAATTCAGGAGTAAGCGCCTCTCTAAAAGCGATAGCCTTTGCAAGCATCACATGTGGAAGCGGCCCACCTAAGATCATGGGACATCCTTGATCAACTGATTCTTTAAACTCTTTTTTGCACATCACAATACCACCTCTAGGCCCTCGAAGAGTCTTGTGAGTCGTGCTTGTTACAATATGTGCATAAGGAATTGGATTGTGCTTACCTGTAATAACGCCTCCAGCAACAAGGCCTGCAAAGTGAGCGATATCAGCAAGAAGGACTGCGCCCACACTGTCTGCAATTAAGCGCATTTTTTCAAAGTCAATAAGCCTTGGATAAGCTGAGTAGCCTGCAATGATTACAAGGGGCTTTTCTGCTTTAGCCTGCGCCTCAATAGCGTCATAGTCTAACAACCCTGTTTCTGAAGAGACTTCATAGTGACTCGATTCGAAAAGCTTAGATGACAAGCTAAAGCGGTATCCATGGCTAATATGTCCCCCGGAGCCAAGACCCATGGCGAGCATCTTCTGCGAGGTCATCTCTTTTCTTAAGATTTCATGCTCCTCAGGAGTCAGCTCCATCAATTTTTTCCCGCACTTTTCTAAAAAAGGCGTTTGCACTTTATGGAATAAAATAGCTGAAAAAGCAACGAGGTTAGCGTCTGCTCCTGAGTGAGGCTGCACATAAGCGTGCTCACACCCAAAAAGCTCTTTTAACGTATCACATGCTGCAGACTCAATCGTATCAATATTACTACAGCCGGAATAGAACCTATGGCCTGAAAACCCTTCTGCATATTTGTCTGTGAGTAAATTACCCATAGCGATTTGGCAGTTTAAAGAGGTGTAGTTTTCAGAGGCAATGAGCTTGAGCTTGGAACGCTGATCACGAATCTCTTGAACAAGAGCTCCCCCTAAATCTGGCTGCGCTTCCATAAGCGCATCTATCGCTGCAAGCTGGGCGATGACTTTTTTTGAGCGCTTATCTGCTGAAGTTTTTTCTAAATAGCTCTCGAGCTTTCCTGTTTTTTCTTCTGTCATCATAAGAGCTCCTTTTAAATGTATCGTGATTAGCATGTGCTTGAGCAGCCTTAAACTACTCCTGCTTTTATCAAGAAGATAGCTCAACGAAAAATCTTGCTCAAGCTTTGTTTTAGAGGTTAAATAAAAGACGGACGCCTTGGCCCTTATTTTTTTCATCACCCACGATATCTTGCAGCCAAAAAGGCTCTAAGATTGGGGGCATTTGTGTAGCAGGAGCCACTAGGGGCGCCTTTTCTTCACCAAAGGTGCATTCTAGCTTGGGCGTACTGATTAGAAAAGAGAGGCTGGGCAAACGAAGGCTATCTTCTTTTTTAGAAGTTTCTTCTACTTTGACCGCATTAGAGCCAGCTTTTGCTTTTTTGCTGACAAGAACTTTTTTTTCTTTTTCTACCATAAGTGACTCTCCTTAAAAGAAGGTGCGCTTTTAGTTCTCAGGGTAGCTCATATGAGATAAAACTACAATGAATCTCATGAGCCTATAACAAGGCGACAAAGAATAAATATATTGTTTATTTAAGCCCTAGCTTTGCATGCACACCAGCCCAGTTGGGGAGCTCATATAAAGGAAAAATATTTGAAAAAACCCCTGATCTTTTGAGGTGCTTGGCAAGGTCTTCATGGCGCTCTACCGCCTTTGCCCATGATGAGTTCGGCAATGCCTTTTTTACAGCCCAACTCTCAGCAGCCTTAAAAACATAAGTACCCAAAGAAGAAACAATAACGACAACAGCCATAGCTTTAGCTGTTTGCTTACTAATAAGAGGGAATTTAGATAAGCCCTTAGGACCAAACAGGATCATAAACACAATCGCCTCGATGAAGACCATTTGAAAATCCTCGCCATTAGAGCGCTCTTTTTTGTTTGAAGTTAACCTGCCCGCGAGGGCTTCTTTGCTCGCATGAGCCACATAAAAACCCATAAAAAGATTGCTAACCTAGAAAAGAATTACTTCAAGAGCCAGAGAATCTGCCGCAAGGCGCAGCACAGGCCCTGAGAGCAGCTTGATATGGCGAGAAGCCGCCCAAAAAGCTAGCGGCACCGCATAATGAGATACGGGAGTTGTCCAGCGGACATCAAAAGAACCAATCTGAACCATTTAAAACCTCTTAACTAAAGTGAAAACAAAGGCTACTTTAGAGATTCCCCACTCTTTTATCAAGTAAACAGAGCAAACTCTTTATAAACCTTTTTTGAGCACTTGACCTTTTACTTGTGTTATTCATGAAAATACCTTAGGATAGGGGCTTCTTAGGGGCTCTTTTTAAGAGACCCTGATCGAAGTTATACCTCCATGGAGACATAAATGGCGAAGAGCAAAGACCCTATAGATTTTTTGAAAACTATCCTTGAAGTTCAAGAGAAAGACATGCAGATGCTACGCCTTTTACAACTTAGAGATGAGCGTGAAAGTGAACTTGGCAAGCTGCACAAGCTCCGCCGCGATCTTGAAGATCAAGTCTCTTTGAAAAAAACCGAAGTTGAAACTCATGAAAAACAATTAGAAGAGCTCGATCAAAAACTCTCTTCTATGGCTGAGCGAATCTCGCTTTTAGACGAACAACAAAGCTCAATCCGCAAAGTAGATGAGTTCAACGCGCTAACTCAAGAGATGTCTAAGCTAGACCGCGAAAAAGCAAACGTTCAACAACAAGCTCAAGATCTAACCGATATTATTAATGGGGACAAAGAGGTTTTAGCGACGATTGAAACGAGCCTCAAAGAGTCTTATGAAAACAGCAAGGCTGTGGAAGCTGAGATTCAAGAAGGTATCAAGCAGATCAATATTGAAGGCAAAGAGATTAAAAAGAATCGCGATGTTATTGCAGCTAAAGCTGATCCTGAAATCCTCGCTATCTACCAAAAATTACTTGGCAACAAAAAAGACCGCGTTGTTGTGCCGATTGAAAATCGCGCCTGCAGCGGATGTAATATTCTAATTACACCTCAGCATGAAAACTTAGTGCGTAGAGCTGAGCGTCTTGTTTTTTGTGAACATTGCTCACGCATACACTACTGGCCTGTTGAAACTGACACTCAAGCAGCAGCTGAGCCAACAAAGCGCCGCAGACGCCGCGCCACCGTTTAAACACTTCCCTGGGGAGAGTAGACAGTCGCTTCTATGCATGTCATAGAAGAGGAAAGTCCGGACTTCATAGAAGAGGATACCTGTTAATGGCAGGGGGCCGTAAGGCTACGGAAAGTGCAACAGAAACTAAACCGTCTGTAGTTTACTACAGAACAGGCTGAAACGGCTCTATTTGGGATAGAGCAGCTCACAAGTAATTGTGATGCTTTGTAAACCCTATCTGAAGCAAGGGAAAGGTCTAGCTTCTTCGGCAATAGACCTTTCAAAACCGCTCGAGGGCTTGGGTGACCAAGCTCCTAGACGAATGACTGTCCACGACAAAATCCGGCTTACCGCTCTCCCCTTTTTTTTACTCTCTTTCCTTACTTAGCTAAATAGCAGCTAAAAACTCGCGCTCTTTTTATTTTACTACAACGTGCTCTCATGGTAAAATCTGTCCACTACGATAAGTAATGCTGTTTGCAAGTGCAAACACCTATAAACCCACTAAAAAGCAGATCCTTTCATGTTAGACCACATCCCTCCCACATGACCTAATGAGAATGCTGAAGAAGCCTTTATTAATGCCTCTACCCAAACAAAAGAAGGCGCCTCTTGTGGCCATACTTTTTCTTTCCAGCCTAGCCAAGAAGCTCGTTATACTGCTGAAAAAGTCACTTTTGTAAAAGACCGAATAATGTACACAATCGCCTCTTGTAAATCTCAAGATACTCTTTACTTAAACGAGATTACTTTCCTAAAAGAGGCTGTTGAAGATGAAAAGCCTGGGGTCGCTTATACACTTTTTTCTAAAGGAAACCTTATGGCTGAAGGCGCCTACTTAGGCGAACTTGAAGCCATGCCTAATCAGTGGTCTTCAGAAGTTAAAGATGCTAATGGAAATATCATTAATACCCTAAAAGCTCGCCCGGCTGCATTTGATAAAGCCTGCGCTATAGAGATTTTCACACCTGAAGGCATAAGCTATGCCAAGGCTACTTTTGGCTTGGAGCTTCCAAAAGATGTGACCTTTCGCTCAAGCTATACTAATGAAAAAATATTTACTCTCACTCCAAGAATGGTTCCCAGATCTCAGCATCAAGGGGGCAAAGGCTGGGTATGGGATCTTGATATTGAGAAAAAAGATGTGATTGATGAAAGAACTTTAAAGGTGATTTCAGTACTGGTTTCTAAAAGTGTCTCTTTTGAAAAAGAAATTAAAAAACAGCCTTCTAACTTTAAACTGATTGCTGGATTGGTGAGTACATTCAGCCTAATAGCGTTTGGTTTTTGGCTAAGAACTCAACATAGATAAGGCTAATGAGCTCTAGGGTGCGCCTTGTCATATACCTCTCTTTTAAGCTTAGAGGAGACATGGGTGTAGATAGTAGTGGTAGCCACATTACTGTGACCAAGTAGCACCTGAATAGTCTTAAGATCCATCCCAGCTTCCAGCCAGTGGGTAGCAATCGTATGACGTACAACGTGAGGTGTCACACTTGAAGGAAGTGCTGCTTTTTTGACATACACCTTAAAAAGTCTATCGAGTGAACGCTCTGAAAGCCTATTTCCTGATTTATTGAGAAAAATAGCCTCTTTACTAACCTCGGGCTTAACCCCCTTCTCTCCTGCAAATCGACTTGGGTGCTTGAGGTACTTATCTAGCCATTTAAGAGCTGTAGGAGTGATTGGCACAAGGCGCTCTTTTTTTCCCTTACCCCTTATTAAAAGCATCCCTTCTTCGATATCAACATCTTCTCTATTGAGGCCCACAGCCTCACTCATACGCAGAGCTGAGCTATACAAAAGCTCTATTAAAGCTCGATCTCGCAGGCCTAAATAGCGCTTATCAGACGGCGCCTCTAAAAGGCGCTTTATTTGCTCTTGGCTAAGAGCTATGGGGATTTTTTTCTCCATTTTCGGGCTATCGATCACATCTAAGGGATTTTTTAAGACCCACTTATTTTTAAGAGCAAAGCGAAAAAATGAACGCAAAGCTGAGAGCTTGCGTAAAGCGGTGCGTCTAGATTTTTCTTCTTGAGCAAGCTTTAATAAAAATTGCTTTACGTCTAAAGAGGTTACTTCCTGCAAATGTTTTTTTGGAAAAAGAGCATGGAAATACTCTAAATCAATACTATAAGCACGGCATGTATGCTTAGAGAGCGTGCGCACTGATCTTAAGTGGTCGAGAAAAAGAGAAATAGCTTGGACAGGTTCTATATTGGGCCTCGCATGGGTCTATTTTCTCTCCTTGCAGACTCTTAGGAGGATGTGCTATATTTAGGCTATATTATTAGCATAAACTCTCACCTAATTTTTATGATCACTCTTAGCAAAATCGCAAAAAAACTTCCAGGTGGACGCACTCTTTTTGAAGATGTAGATATCTCGTTTAACCCTGGACACAGATATGGTCTTACTGGCCCTAATGGCTCAGGAAAATCTACTCTAATGAAAATCCTTATGAAAGAGGGCGAGCCCACCTCTGGAAAAGTCCATGCTCCTCAAAAGGTAGGCTTCTTACGCCAGAGCTTAGGGCCTTATCTCGATCATACCGTTCGTAATGTCGTAATTATGGGCAATGATCGCTTATGGTCTGTCTTGGCTGAGCGTGATCGCCTTTATGAAGAAGAGATGACCGATGAAATCGGCATGAGGCTTGCGGAAATTGAAGAAGTGATTGCAGATGAAGATGGGTATATGGCGGATTCTGAAGCTGAAGAGCTCTTAGAAGGACTGGGTATTGAAGAAGAATTTTTTGATCAGCCTTTAAGAAATGTAGCTACGGGCAACCAATTTCGTGTACTTCTTTGTCAGGCTATCTTTGGGCACCCTGAAGCGCTGCTTCTTGATGAACCTACAAACCACCTGGATCTAGAATCGATTGGCTGGCTAGAGAATTTTTTAGAAACATACTCTGGTGTCCTTATCGTCACAAGCCACGATCGCCACTTTTTAAATGCCGTCACAACTGACATTGCAGATATCGATTATGAGACAATCATCCTCTATCCCGGTAACTATAATAGTATGCTATCAACCAAAAATAGCATGCGTGAGCGTGAAGAACATGAGGAAAAGTCTAAGACAAAAAAAGTTGCACATCTTAAAGAATTTATCTCAAAGTTTAGCGCAGGTACCCGGGCGAGCCAAGTGCAATCACGCCTAAAAGAAGTTGAGCGCCTAGAACCTAAAGATTTAAAAAAATCAAATATCGAAAGGCCTTTTATCCAATTTTTACCTCCAGAAAAGCCTTCAGGAAAAAGCGCCCTTCGAGTTGAGCATATTTCTAAAAGTTTTGACGAGCCTCTTTTTTCTAAACTTTCTTTTGATGTTGAGCGTGGGGATAAGATTGGGATCATTGGAAATAACGGCTGCGGTAAAACGACTCTTTTAAGAGCGCTTATCGGTGAGATGCCCTTAGATAGTGGCACAATTGAACTAGGCCACGGGGTAAGCTTTGGTTACTTTCCTCAAGACCATAGAGAGCTTGTGAAAAAAAGCGAAACACTCACAGCTTTTGATTGGTTAAAAAGCGCGCGCTCCGGACTCTATGATGAAGATATTCGCGGCGCTTTAGGTAAGGTACTTTTTTGTGGACAAGACGCTTTCAAACCTTTAAGCGCCCTATCAGGTGGAGAGACCGCAAGACTTATCTTAGCCGCTTTAATGCTCCGCAATGAAAACACTCTTGTTCTTGATGAGCCGACCAACCACTTAGACCTTGAGTCAGTAGATGCACTTGCGCATAGCTTGCATAAGTGTGAACAAACGGTCTTTGTCGTCTCACACGACCGCGAGCTTATTCAAAAAGTCGCAACTAAAATTATCGCCTTTGAAAAAGGCCGCGCTATATTTTATCAAGGAACACTTGAAGACTACCTGGCAAGCAAAGCCTCGGCGCGCTAGCGTATGTTTTCTAGGGAAAAGTTCTTATCACTTCCAAAAACGCAGCAGCATAAAAAATGTTGTGAGTTTTTAAGTGAATATCTTAAAAATTCTCTGGAAAAATCCTCGAATTTCCACGATTACCTCACCCTCTCTAAATGGATGGGATATCACCCCTTAGAATGTATTGAAAAGCTTGTAGCTAAACGTTTAGACGAGCACCTCGCATCTGTAAGTCACCCGGGAAATGCTCCTTTTTTAGCAGAAGCCTTAGGGGATAAAGAAGAAACCGCACCTGTAGCTCCTTTACTTCCTATAGCAATTTATCTAGAAGGCCTTCGCTCTGCACATAACGTGGGTAGTATTATACGCACAGCTGAAGCATTTCGCTTAGGCATAGTTCATCTAGGAGATCAAGTTCCAGGCAAAGAGCATCCTGGGGTTAAAAAAGCAGCTATGGGAGCTGAAAACTGGCTACCTATTATAGAAGGTGCACATGTTGATAATTTGCCAAAGCCCCTAATCGCTATTGAAATAGGACCTCAAGCCAAAGACTTGAATGCGTTTTGTTTTCCTGATGGGCCTTTTAGCCTAGCTTTGGGCAGCGAATCAGCAGGCTTAAGCGCCTCTGTCTTAGAGCAAGCCGATGCTATTGTTCAGATTCCCCTATTCGGCAGAAAGGCCTCTTTGAATGTAGCCAATGCTTTTGCCATAGTCGCCTCAGCTATTCGGGATCAAAAGGCTTAACAAAGATCTCGAAAAACAACCTGACTCAGGGCTCTGCATCTAGCACATCAAAGTGCCTCTCTTTAGGATCAAAACGCACATATAAGATAATTTTATTTTGCTCTTGAGTCTCTTTTGGATAGCTAGAAGCGGTAAATGCATGTATGCGATTGATATCAGGCGGTTGAAAAGCAGCCTCTGCTAGATCTGAAAAAACGCGCACTTCTACGCCTAAGAGCTTGCTTAAAGCATACACCTCAGCATACCCCCCCCAAAAAGCATCGTCTAGTACCTTTGATGTATAAAGCTTATATCCCGGTTGGCCTTCAGGAATCATCTTTAAAGCTGTTTCTTCCTCAAGATTGGCTTGTGCCTCTCTGACATCCATTCCCATCTTTCTCATAGCGGCGATACTCTCTTGAGTAACCTTATAATCCTCATTTACTTTTATATTATGCCCTGCAATTGTGGCATTAAGAAGGTCGCAAAGCTCTAGATCTAATATAGTAGTGCACTTTTCTATGATGTATCCAGATACAGCTTTGCGTAAAATCTGAATGAATTCAGATGACCCACTCGCAGCAAAGCTGCTCATGGGCAAGATAACATCTCCTTTTAATTGGAGTGCAATGCCTTTTTCTTCGAGTCTTTCAATGCATGCTATTATAGAGCCATAAAGACAGTTCCCATCTCTTTTAATGGGAATTATTTTAGCCTCTGTAACAAAAACAGGAGATGCTGTTTGGCCTACTGTAAGTGAAGTCCAACCTTCCATCCCACCTACATCCCCAATGGGTCGCGCATGAGGCACTAAGACTTGCCGAGGATCAGGCTTTTTTGTCGGAGCGTCTCCATAAGCCCAAGGATTTGCATAGCTAGCAGCATGCCAAGCGCCCTTTGCAAGACCCTGCAAAGAAGGTAACCAAGAAGCCATACTAATCTCCTAGTCTAAGTTAAACTAGAAAAGAGCATACTAAAAAATATTTTAAGAAGCTATTAACCGATTAAAAGGTCGTAGTGACGCTTGTGAGGTGAGTAAAGAAGCTCGACAGGGCTACTTTGCGCTTCAGCGTTGAAGTCAATGGGCAGCTTTCTATACAAGCCTTCTACTTCTCCAGGACCATAGATATGAATTGGGACATTGTATTCTTGAGCAATGACATGAATCTCTGGAGCTGCTGCAAAAAAGTGAGGGGTTTTCACCTTAGCTATGTAGGCTGAATAATCACCGGGTGCAATTTTATCTCTTGTGTGTTCGGTGTTTAAGTGCTCTAATTCTTGCGCTGCTTGTGTGACTTGAGAAGGAGCTATACCTGGCAAGCTAGCAATTGCTGTTAAGTTTGCTTTAGCTTCTAAAAAGCGCCTTGCGATAGATTCATTGTGTTCTATGATAGCATCATCTAAGTGCCCAATAAGTTCTTTATCTTGATAAGGCCCGACAGATACTCTTGCTGACATAGTGCCTGCTATAAGCTCGCGCATCTCATGCTCCGAAGGGAGATACCCTCCTTGAAATGTGAGATGTTGGATTACAGAGTGGTACAGACAGCCGCCGTCATCAAGTGAAGGGATGCAAGTTCTTTCAACTTCGTGGTTTTGAGGCTGTTCTGCTTCAGCCACGTCTACAGATCCATTGGCCTCTACAGTACCAGCCGTATCTTCATAAGAAAGCAGTACAAATTCATCTTCACCGTCTGTCTCAAAAAGTGCTTGCGCCACATCATCTACTCTATCAGCAGATGATGCCTCGCCCAAAAAACCTGCTTGCGCACTCTTAAGCGCCCGACCTATAGAGGCCCATATTCCAGCCTCCGGCTCACCTCGAATACTAGACATAATTAAATCCTTCTACCATCAATTAACTTAATTATAACATTAAATGTTAATTTATATTTTATTAACAAAACTAAGAGGATGAAACAAACGAAACTAAAACTAAGCTCTTTTGGAGATTAACTTAAGTTGCTCATAAGCAATCTATTATGATTTATTGCCAGGAGATTCAAACCTTAAGAAGCTTTTTATCTAAAAGCCCAATGCTTAGAAATAGGCTTAAAAGTCTCTGTGGAATGGTTCTGGAAAAGGACTTTTGCCTTAGAGCTCAATCTAGGTGAGCTAAGGAGGCTTGGCTCCAAGATCTCAGAATGCTCAAAAATAGTGAAATTTTTGGGCATTTGATTGGTATAGTCAATATCAGGATGCGCGAGGCGCTCAAAACGCCAAGCGGCTATATACTCAGGGTAGTTTAAAGCCTCGGCTAAATAGAGCTCATCGCACTGCTGCTTTAAGGTTTTTTCATCACCTACAGGATTCCAGTCCCAAGCTTCTGCTGTAATTAGGTTGTCCTGGGATAAAAAGCGCGTCTCTTGTGGCTCGCTGTGAGCAAGCTGGTATATGCCTATTTCAGATTTTTCGAGGCCTGTGGGCAACTGATTAAACGCAGGAGATGCGATTAGGGGGTGCCTTTGAGAAACATCTATATTCAATAAAGAGCTTAAATATGAGGTATTTTTTATCTCATAAAGCGCTAAATAGTGTGGCTCTTTTTGGGCATTTTGGAAACGAAAGCCCGACAAAAAACCAGGTGCACGCAATCTTTTTGGCAAGTGACTACTGTACCAATCATTAAAGCCTTTTTCAAAGCCCTTCAATATTTTTGTCTTTGCCACTAAAAGGCAGCTACTACGATCCATAATCTTCTTTTAAAAGAAAAAGAAATTGCATGCACCTTTCTTTAGAAAAAAATAGGCTTTTTATGTAAAAATTAATTTTATGAACGAGCTGATATTCACTTTACAGATCGTTGTTATGTCGCTATTTTTGATGCTAGCAGCAAAGCACCGTCTCTTACTTAGTGCCCTTGTAGCCGTAAGTATTTGCCTAGCTGACCTCATGGTGATTAAGCAAATTCCTCTATTCAGCCTGAGTTCTACAGGATCTGAAATTTACATCTCTATAGCAATCATTACTCTATTCATACTACAAGAACAAAAAGGGAAAAAACCCGCTGTTGAAACTTTGTTAGGCTGTCTTATGTGGTATTGTACTTTGATCGCTTTATCTCAACTCCATCTAGCCTACGCTCCCTCTGCTTTTGATATGAATAGCATGGCTTATTATGAAATTTTTCATAATAATCCCCAGGTCTTCACAGGCACTTTAATTGCTTTGCCCATTTCTATGCTCATAGGCATGTCACTTTTTGAATATCTAGCTCTTTACTTTAGTAGATGGCCTTTCTGGTGGAGACTTTGGCTTAGTTATCTACCCACACAATTAATCAACACAGCCCTATTTGTATTCATAGGCCTTTTAGGCTTGACCCATGTACCTATTCTTAATACAGCCGTGGGAGCTCTTCTTTTAAAAATGCTTATTTTTATAGCCTTTATTCCAGCTATTGTTTTAGTTAAAAAATTAATTTTACCCTCTGATCTAAAAAGCCCCCTTCCCTCTTAAAACTCTTTAAAAAAAAGAGAAACTAAGGTACCTTCCTCCTATGAATGAGTTACTTTTCTTCTCACATATTGTCTTTATTATTTCCTTCACCCTGATCGCGCTTAAGACAGGAAAAGAGATGCTCTCAGCGTGCATCTGCTTACAAATTGTTTTATCAAATCTCTTTGTTACAAAAGAGATAACTTTGTTTGGTCTCAATGTCACCAGCTGTGAAGCCTATACTGTAGGCGCTTTTTTAAGCCTCAACCTGCTACAAGAATTTTTTACCAAAAAGGCTGTCCGCAAGGCCCTTTGGGCGTGCCTATTTTGTATGGCTTTTTTCGTAATCATCTCCCAGCTCCATATCCGCTATACCCCCAGTGAATTTGACAATACACACCTGGCTTTTGAACAAATCTTAAGCCGTACTCCTCGTATTTTTTTAGCCTCTATTGCCTCTTACTTTATTGCGCTTTTTCTCGATTTGAAGCTTTTCCAACGAATCAAAGACAAGTGGCCACAAAGGCCCCTTTGGGTACGGATGCTCTCTACCACATTCATCTCCCAGTTCATAGACACTGTTATCTTTGCTTTTCTAGGGCTTTTTGGCATTGTCCATAACATATGGCACATCATTGCTATGGCTTATACCATTAAAATTATCACAACCTTAGCGCTGACTCCGATGACTCTGATTGCAAAAAGGCTTGCCGGCCCTCCTACTTATGAGACCACCTAGCCTATGTCAGCCTTCCGTTTTGAGATCCTCCACACTTCAAAAAAAAGCTCTGCACGTGCTGGGCGCATCCACACGCCTCATGGCACCATAGACACCCCTAACTTTGTCGCTGTAGGCACTCTTGGCACGCTAAAAGCCATAGAGAACACCCTAGCTGATGAAATGGGCCTTGAGCTTATGTTCTGTAATACATACCACCTCATGCTTCATCCTGGAGCTCATGTAGTAGAAAAAGCAGGAGGCTTGCACACCTTTACCAGTCGAAAAGGTCCCATCATTACCGACTCTGGAGGTTTTCAAGTCTTTAGCTTAGCTTACGGCTCTGTTGCAGATGAGCTAAAAAGTAAAGGCCAGAAAAAAGGGAAGAATAGCGTTTTGAAAATCACAGAAGAAGGCGTTATTTTCCGGTCGTATCGAGATGGCAAGCGCATTGATCTTACCCCCGAGTCTTCTATCCAAGCGCAAAAATCCTTAGGCGCTGACATTATCATTCCCTTAGACGAACTCCCTCCCTATCATATTGGCGAAAAAGAACTAAGAGACTCTTTTGAAAGAACGCACCGCTGGGAAAAGCGCTCTTTAGATGAGCACCTAAAAAACCCGAATAACCAAGCCATCTACAGCGTGATCCACGGTGGAACAAGCATCTCTATGCGCTTAGAAAGCGCACAGCGCCTAGGTGCTATGGACTTTGATGGCCACGCTATTGGAGGCAGCTTTGGAAAGACTAAAGAGCAAATGTTTACTTTCTTAGAAGCTCTTGTCCCTAAGCTCCCTCCAGAAAAACCCATGCACTTACTCGGTATTGGGGACTTAGCTTCGGTAGCTGCAGGCACTAGGCTTGGCATTGACACCTTCGATAGCTCTTATCCCACAAGAGCAGCTCGCCACGGTGTTTTGTTCACAGATGAGGGCAACCTGAAAATCTCTAACACTAGATTTTCCACGAATTTTGGCCCTATTGAAAACGGATGTACATGCCCCACCTGCAAGCACTATTCTCTTGGCTACATTCACCACCTTTTTAAAAGCAAGGAACTGTCTGGCCAAAGGCTTATGAGTATCCACAACTTAAGCTATATGATTCGATTTATGAAAAAAATGCGTGAGCAGATTTTAAATGATGAGATTTAAAGGCTATCTCCAAACATAACTGCGATGTTTTAGAACAAAAACCGCTTCATGTCACTTGCTGCATATGACTCTGGAAAAATTTCCCGCGCCTCATCTGCGAAAGCCTCAGTATCTTGATATCTTGCTGAAAAGTGTGTGAGCACAAGCTTTTTAGCCCCGGCTTCTTTAGCAATAATTGCCGCTTCTTTAGCCGTCATGTGGGCATACTCATGTGCAAGCTCTTTTTTATCTTCTAAATATGTGCTTTCACACAGAAGAAGATCCACGTCCTTTGCAAGTTTTACTGCATTTGCGCAACTGCGGGTATCGATTACAATGGCAATAGACTTGCCTTTTTCCAGATAAGTAACCTCTTCACGAAGGACTTTTTTGCCCTCTACTGTAACCTCACCTTTTTCCATCAAGACGCCCACATGAGGACCTTTTACACCCGTCTTTTTGAGTTTATCTTTATCAAAGCGCAGACGATCTGGGGCTTGAAGACGCCAGCCAACGTTATCTACGCCATGATCTAGTGGTAAGCTCTCAATAGTAAACTCAGGCCATTTTTCAACAAGGCCTCCCTGTTTACTTGCAGGGTGCTCCTTTACATGGATTGTACTGTGATACATCGTACCAAAGCGCAAGCGGTCAAAATACTTTTTTCCACTTTCAGGATAGTAACAGTGGATGGGAGTTGAGACCTTATCAAGGTTTAAGCGCATGAGCATAGAGCCAAGGCCCAAACAATGGTCGCCGTGGAAATGACTCACAAATATGTGAGAAACAGCTGTCGGCTTAATATTCGCATAAATAAACTGCCTCTGAGTGCCTTCTCCTGGATCAAATAAAAGACCGACATCCTGGAAACGAATAAAATAGGCTCCTTGATTGCGGCGGCGAGTGGGCTGCTGTGATGAGCAACCTAAAATGACTAGTTCGTCCTGACTCACCACACCTTCCAAGAAAATGATTTCATGCGGCCAAGAGTAATACCCACAAGACCTCCGACTACATGAGAGGTATTTGCAATCTGAAAAGTCATAGGACCAAAGCCTAAAGCTGCAAGGATGAAAAATAAGATCTGCAACCCACTTAGCAGGCCAATATAACCACAAAACAGCCAAAGTATACTCACATCTACAGTATACCCTTCCCAAGGAGCTTTCTGCTTACGGGAGAAAATAAATCCAGCAAGCGCACATGCAACACCAGAAAAGCCCACAAATAAAGGCCCTCCTACTAGGTACTGCATCACATTACCCAAAAGCGCTGCTATAGCCATGATTACAAGTAGCTTTCGGCCTCCAATACGCCTCTCTATTAAAGTCCCAAGAGAAATAAGCCAACACATGTTAAATGCAAAGTGAACAAAACCACTATGCAAAAGAGATGGCGTCACAAGGCGCCAAACCTCACCTTGGATAATCTTAGTAAAAGTAGGACTTTTAACAGGTGGTGGCGGCTTAGACGTCAAAGCGCTCATCATCTTATTATAATACCCTCCCCAAAATGGAGTGGAAAGGATTTCTTTTTTAAGAGTCTCTTGCCTGGAAGAAAGATCTGTTCTTGGTACAGTTTTTGGTATAGAAAAGATGTCTTGAAACTGTTTAATAAGCTCAAATGTTAGAGGCGCATCAAAAAGCATCCACCGGTTGATAGGCGTAATAGATAAAATCTCAATACCCGCTCGTCTCTCATTAACCTCAATCTGCTTTTTTTGAATAGTGCTCACAATAAACACACATAAGCTGAGCAAAAAAACGCCTATAACTACAGGTCTTTTAAAACGAATCCGCCGATTATATCCTCGCCTATCAACCCCTGGAGCATACACAGTGGGGTCTGAGAGTGTATTTTTAGCTTGTTTTTCAAAAGAATTAAAAAGTTTTTTGGCTTTTTGCTTATCCTTTTCCTCAAGGACTAAAAGCTCAAAGCGCTCTCCTTTGTCGGTGCGCTTGAGTTCAAAAGCATGCCCAACACCCTCACGCTTTAAAATAGAACTGAGTCCTTTGACCTGAGTATCTGATAAAACACTGCCTATTTCGTACATGCTAAAACTCTCTTAATCACTTGTGAAGTAGATAAGCCATCCACTTTTTCAATGAGTTTAATAATGCCCCCTCGTGATTCTACCACTGATTTTTCAATGCAGTTTTCTCCATATTCCGCACTATTGACGTGGATATCAGGCGCAATAACTTCAAGGAGCTTTCGCGGATCCCCCTCGTCAAAAATAGTTACAAAATCTACAAATGAAAGAGCTGCCATCATCTGGACGCGGTAATGACAAGGAATAATAGGCCTTTCGGGACCCTTATAGCTTTGACCAGAAGCGTCTGAATTAAGAGCTACAATAAACACATCACCTAGTTTTGAAGCTTCGTAAAGAGTATGTAAATGGCCTGCATGGAGAAGATCAAAAGAACCGTTAGTCGTGACAATGCGTTTATGCGCGCACTTGAGCTCTCTTATTTTCTCTTTAAGTTCAGAGGGCTCGATCACCTTAGATCTGTGAAAAAACTTCCAAGAGGTTTTATCGCATGCTTTTTTATTTTCGACGACCATGCTTTTTCCCTTTGCCGAAGGCGATTTTTTCCACTTCATCGTAATGATCTACAAAGTGTACTTCAAGTCCTTCTTTCAAATAGTCTGCTAGTTCTTCAAAATTCGACTTGTTTTCCTTAGGGAAAATAAGAACATTTACACCCACTCTACGAGCTGCAATTACCTTTTCTTTCAAACCACCGATAGGAAGCACTTTCCCCGTCAGGGTAAGCTCTCCTGTCATAGCTAGGTTCTCTCGCACAGGCTGCTCTTTTAATAAAGAGAGCATAGCCGTTGTCATTGTGACACCCGCTGATGGGCCATCTTTAGGAATAGCGCCTTCAGGGATGTGCATATGGCATGAAGATTTTGGGAAAAACTCTTTAAGCTTTGTATAGCGCTTATAATTACTATAAAGATAAGTCCAGGCTATTTGCGATGACTCCTTCATCACATCACCCGCCATACCTGTTAGCTTCATTTCAACTTTGGGCGCTGACACTTGAGTTGTTTCTATATAGAGCGTTGCTCCTCCAAGTGCTGTCCATGCAAGACCCATACAAACACCCTTAGGCATTTTGTCATAATACCGATCTGAGGTGAAAAGAGGGTTACCAATATACTGACTCAGCTCTTTTTCTGTAATGTCGCGCTTTTTGACATTTTTTTTGCGCTTGGATTTTTCTTGATCTGTCACGATTGAAAAAGCAACTTTACGCAGTACTTTTTTAATAAAGTTTTCTAAACTGCGCACTCCAGCTTCGCGCGCATAGCTATTGATCATAGCACTGATAGCGCTCTTTGTAAGATTAACCCAACTTGCCTTAAGCCCCATCTCTTTACGATGCTTCGGCACAAGGTACTTTGTCGCAATTGCGAGCTTTTCTTCTAGGATGTAACCCGAAAGTCGCAATATATCCATCCGATCTTTGAGCGCTTCTGGAATAGTATCTAGCACGTTGGCTGTTACGACAAATAAGACATTTGATAAATCACAACGCACATCCATATAATGGTCTAAGAAGTCGACGTTTTGCTCAGGATCTAAGACTTCTAAAAGAGCTGAGGCAGGATCTCCATGATAGCTTGCGCCAATCTTATCTACTTCATCAAGCATAATGACAGGGTTCATGGTCTCTGTCTGTTTAAGCGCTTGTATAAGCTTGCCTGGCATAGCGCCAATATAAGTACGCCTGTGCCCCTTAACTTCAGCTTCATCGCGCATTCCCCCAACAGAAAATCGGTAGAACTTACGACCAAGCGCTGCTGCTATACTGCGCCCAACACTTGTCTTTCCAACTCCAGGAGGGCCAATAAGGGCGATAATACTACCTTTAAGGCCTCCAGAGAGCTTTGCTACACTTATGAATTCCAAGATTCTCTCTTTAACATCTTTTAATCCGTAGTGATCACGCTCAAGTACCTTTTCTGCTTTTTTAAGGTCGTGACATTCTTTGCTAAAAATTCCCCAAGGAATACTTGTGAGCCAGTCGAGATAGTTTCTCGATACAGTATATTCTGCTGACTGCACATCGAGTACCTGAAGCTTTTCCATCTCATCTTGAATAACTTTATCGACTTCTTCAGGAACTTTGCGCTTTTTTAGCCTCTCTTCAAACTTCTCAAAATCGCACGTCTTCTCATCTTTTTCTAAGCCAAGCTCTTTGCGAATCGTTTTAAGTTGCTCTTTTAGGAAAAACTCTCGTTGAGTCTTGCTAATAGTCGCTTCAATCTTACGATTGATACTGCTTTGAAGCTTGTTAAGATCAAGTTCTTTTTTAAGAAGAGCAAGTGCTTTATCAATACGCTTTGGCACATCAAGTGTTTCTAAAACACCTTGCAAATCTTTACGGCCCGCCGTTGTCAACGCTACAGCAAAATCAGCTAGGCGTCCTGGCTCTGTAAAATCCGACTGCCCTAAGAAAAGCTGCAGCTCTTCTTTAAAAAGAGGATTGAGTTTCAAAAGCTCTTTAATCGTTGTAATGATGCTGATAGAATACGCTTTAATCTCTTTAGAGATTTTAACAGGATCATCGAGTTCATAGCGCACTTTAGCTTTCAAGGCCCGCGTCCCTTTAATCTCTTTAACTAGAGAGATGCGTTTTTCCATATTAAGAACGACCTGAGCTCCGCCTTGTTCCATAGGAATAATACGTAAAACTCTCGCCATAACCCCTACTTTATAGAGATCTTTTGCACGCGCTTTATAAACATCAGCATCTTCACGCTTTGTCAGAAAAAGACCTAAGCATTTGTTGTCAGATTTGGCTATTTTCTTCAGCGCTTCATAATAGGGGCCTGGCTCAATAACAACTGGGGCCGCCATACCTGGGAAAAAAGGGCGCCTTGTTAAAGGGAGTATGAATAGCTCACTCGGCTCAGGCACAGCCTCTAATGCCCGCACAAGCTCTTCTGGCAAATCTTTCAGAGCATCATTGAGTGCATCTTCGTCAAAGCTTGATTGAAAATCCTCTCTTTCGATATCGTCGTCGTTCAATGCCTATAGTCCGGGTAAGGTGTTTAAAGCCTTTTAAAAGAGCTTTTATATTTTCCGCGCGCGTGTGCTAAATTAAACAGCTCAGCTAGGCTCATTGTAACAACCCAATGCATAAATGATCAACTCCCATGCTCTTTATACGCTCATACTAGACTCTAGCTTAAAAAAGGCTTGCATACTCCTCTGTCAAGACAGTCACACCCTTTTTTTTAAAACATATGATCCAAGCTCTTCTTCTATAGGTGCGCCCTCATCAGTAACGCTAAGCCTGCATCTAGATGAAGCTTTAAAAAAAACTAATATTACCCCTCAAAACATTGGCCAGATCGCTTGCGGCATAGGTCCTGGCTCTTACACAGGCGTACGCGTGGCAATCAGCATAACTCAAACTTTAGGCTTTGCACTTAATGTGCCTGTTGCTGGTTTTTGCGCTTTAAAAGCAATTGAGCCGATTGAGCTCTGCTCAAAAAAAGCAATTGATCTAAAAACCGCCCGCGTTATTGATGCACGCAGCGGCGGGCTTTTTGTTTTAGAAGAAGACGAAAAAGAACCTAAAAAAATTGCTATAGAAGAGATTGGAGCTTGGCTAAAAGGGATCTCAGCAATCCTCACCCCTCATCCAAAGATAATTCAAGAAAAGTTCAGCTCTCTTGAGCTCTTAAAACCTGGGATCGAGAATGGCAACAAAAGCGCCCCGGCTGTTTTAGAAGCCGATTTTTGCTCTAATAGCCTAATCGAGTGTGGGCTTAAGGCACTTAAGGCTGCTAAAAGAGATCTAAGCCCTATTTATCTAGGAAAAGGACATAACCTGTTTTAAGATTTCAAGACTCCGGGGCGCCCTTAATAAGGCTAAATAGTAATCGATATTGACTCTCTTGTACTCCCTCTCTTGAAGTATATCTTCTATATCGCTAAAATGAAGGGGTAAACTTTAAAACCGTTATTGAAGGAAAGTGATTATTTCATGCCAAGCGTAAAAGTCCGTCTAGGAGACTCTATTGAAAAAGCTCTAAGAGCACTCAAGAAAAAAATTGATAAAGAGGCTATCATGAAGACAGCCAAAGCTAATAGATTCCACGACAAGCCTTCTGTTAAAAAACGCGCCAAGTCAAAAGCTGCTCTTAAGCACCGCCGTTAATCTAGCACTCCACTCAAAAGAGCGCTAATTCCATTGACTTTCGTTATATTTCCATGCTAAAATCGAGCTAAATCTTGCAGCTGAGGCTTTTATGTCAGACTACTATAAACTTTTAGGCGTCTCTCGCGACGCTACCGCAGAAGAGATCAAAAAAGCATACCGCAAGCAAGCGGTGAAATACCATCCAGATAAGAACCCCGACAATAAAACTGCAGAAGCTCAGTTTAAAGAGATCTCTGAGGCTTACGATGTCTTGAAAAACGACCAATCTCGCCAAATGTATGACCAGTACGGCAAAGAGGGTCTTCAAGGCATGGGAGGCATGAGCGGTGGTATGGGAGGCGGATACGGCTCTATGGATGACGCTCTTCACGCCTTTAGAGAAGCTTTTGGTGGCGGCGGCGGAGGCGGTGTTTTTGACTCCTTTTTTGGCGGCATGGGTGGAAGCCGCACTCAAGCAGGGCCTCAGCCCCAAGTAGGCGCAAGCAAAAAAACGTCCATTAAAATCTCTTTTGAAGAATCCGCCCGTGGAAGCGATAAAGAAATCATTGTTTCTCACCTAACCAATTGTGATGAATGCGGTGGTAAAGGCGCGAAATCTGCGAGCGATATTGTCACCTGTTCCCACTGCCAGGGCTCCGGGCAAGTTTTTGAGACCCGCGGCTTTTTTAGCATGTCAGCTACATGCTCTTCATGCACAGGCTCTGGACAAACGATTAGAACTCCTTGCTCAGGATGCGGGGGAGCTGGCCAAGTGCGCAAAAAACAACGCGTCAAGATCCATATCCCCAAAGGGGTAGATGATGGCATGCGTCTCAAGATGACCGGCTACGGCGATGCGGGCATTCATGGTGGCCCTGCAGGTGATCTTTTTGTCTTTATTGAAGTGGAATCCCATCCTCTATTTGAAAGGGAGGGTGATGACCTTCTTCTAGACCTGCCTATTACTTTTAGCGAAAGTGCCCTTGGTACTAAAAAAGAGATCCCCTCTGTGCTTGGAGATGAAATTTCAAAAATCACTATTCCTGAAGGCACGCAAAGCGGCAAAGTCTTAAGAGTCCGCGGCGCTGGCATGCCCAGTGTGCATGGTCGAGGTAAAGGCGATCTTCTAGTACGTATTGTAGTAGAGACGCCATCAGCTCTAACAACGAAGCAAAAAGAGCTTTTAAAGGAATTCCAAACCTTAGAAGCAAGCGCGCATCAACCAAAAAAGAAAAGCTTTACGGAAAAATTGAAGGCCCTTTTGCCTAAAACGCCTACTTAAGTGAACGCGACCGATGTCTTATACGTAGGAATATCTCATCTCCTCATTTTTTGTAGGGCCAATTACCCTCCAGCTCAATTTTAAGCCAGAGCGATCAAAATGAACTTGCCCCATATAGGAATCACCACCACAAAGATGGGAATTGACTGAGGAAAGTGAGTGCTGTGTTGAAGGCGCTAAATGAAACAGAAAAACTGGATTGCTTGGCCCGCGACGCAAGTGTTCTAGCGTGATTGTTCCAGAAACTTTGTCTAAGGTCCATCGAAAAACGTTTGCAAAATTAATGTCTTGGCTACACTTCCCTTTCCAAAACCCCTTTTCACTAAATAAAAGAAGATTAGACCCTTCTTTTGTAACAGTCACTTCCCCTGTACCATGTCCATTCCATCCTAAATCTTCTTTTGATTGAGATTGAGCTGAAAATGTCAGTTTTTTTACCGTTGATAGTCTATCCCAAAACTCTAAAAGCGTACTCATTTTCCTCCTTGCGCTACTTTGACTTTGCTTGCCATAATCACACGTTGTATAAAATAGCCTTTTTTCATCCGGTGGCAAAAGTGTATATGCCTTTTTAAGAAGATCTAAAAGCTCTGGCATCAAAGCAAATCCTTGGTTGAAGTGATAGACGCGGGTCTTACCTTCATAATGACTGGAAATAAGCTCCCCTTCCTCCAAACGAATAAGTACTTTTTGTAAGGGAGTTAAGGGAAGACTGAAAATTCTTTGCAATTGAGCTCCATAACATTTCCCATTTACAAAAAGAAAGATCAGAATCTTTTCAACGCTCTTGTTGCCAAATATCACTTCAAACATAAAAAATTACACCCTTTTTTTAGGTTTAAAACCTCTTGCTTATACTTTTTTGGTTTTCAATGAAAACACAAAAAAATCAAACTCATTTTGAGTTTACATAAACCTATTTATAGTTTTTACAATTTATAATCAAGTTGACACATCGAATAAAGCAGACAATACTTACCTCTAAAAAAAGGCTAAAGCGATGTCTATTCGATCTGATTGGACCCTTCAGGAGCTGCAATTGCTGCACAATAAGCCTTTGATAGAACTTATTACAGAAGCGATGAACACCCACAGACAATACCATAAAATAGGAGAGGTTCAGGTCTGCCAATTGATCTCAATTAAAACAGGCGGGTGTTCTGAAGACTGCAAGTACTGCGCGCAGTCTTCTCGATACGACACAAATATCAAAGCCCAACCTATGATGAAATATGATGAGGTTGTTGCAGAAGCAAAGCGAGCTATCCAAATGGGAGCCACACGAGTCTGCCTAGGAGCTGCTTGGCGCGGCGTTAGAGATAGTCGTCAATTTGATGAAACTCTGCGTATGGTTAAAGGAATTGCTGAACTAGGGATAGAAGTGTGTTGCACACTCGGCCTTTTGAGTGAATCTCAAGCCAAAAAACTCCATAATGCTGGACTCTATGCCTACAACCACAACTTAGATTCATCTGAGAGATTTTATAAGACAATTATCACAACACGCACATACCAAGACCGCCTCGAAACACTAGACGTTGTTGAGCAAACTGGAATTAGTGTTTGCTCAGGAGGCATTATTGGCATGGGCGAAACAAAAGATGATCGATTAGAGCTTCTTCTGACACTCGCCTCTAGAAATCCCCATCCAGAGTCCGTCCCGATAAATCAACTGAGTCCAATTCCAGGAACCCCTCTTGAAAATCAAGCGCCCACTACATCATGGGAACTGATCCGCATGATTGCTATTGCTAGAGTTCTAATGCCAAAGTCTATGATTCGACTTTCAGCTGGACGAATAGAACTCTCTTATCACGAGCAAGCTCTTTGCTTTTTATCAGGAGCCAACTCGATTTTTGCTGGAGAAAAACTACTTACAATTGGCAATACCCCAATTGCCTCAGATGACGCGATGTTTCACATATTAGGACTCACAAAACGCCCCGCTTATGCCAAATAAATTACTTGCTAATAGAAAAAAGATGGGGAATGCTCGCTCTTTAACCCTAAAAAAAGATCTTATTGACTTTGCATCCAATGATTACTTGGGGCTCGCAAAGTCGAAACAACTGCACGAAGCTATATTTACAGAATGGAGCACTTTAAAGACTTTTGGATCAACTGGATCTCGACTCCTTACAGGAAATAGCACCTATATTGAGCTGCTTGAAAAAAGTATTGCTAGATTTCACGGCTTTGCAGCCGGGTTAATTTTTAACTGTGGCTATATGGCAAATCTAGGTTTAGCTAGCAGCATATCGAACGAAGATGACATCTTTATATACGATATCCAAATTCACGCCTCTTTACTTCAGGGTATTAAGATAAGCAAAGCTAAACGATTTGCATTTCGTCATAACGACCTTGAGCACTTAGAAAAACGCCTTAAAAATCTCTCTAAAAAACGACATCTTTATATTTGCATTGAATCTATTTATTCGACTACGGGTTCAATCGCTCCACTAATAGAAATTTTCCATCTCTCCCAAACTTATGGAGCAAAATTGATAGTCGATGAAGCCCATGCTATAGGAATAGTTGGCGAAAATGGGAAAGGAGTGGTTTTTGATCAAGGCCTAAGCGGAAAAATTTTTGCGCAAATTGTGACCTTTGGGAAAGCACTAGGAACATTTGGCGCTATTGTACTAGGGAGCAACTCTTTAAAAGAAATTTTAATAAACTTTGCACAAACTGTTATCTATACAACAGCTCTTCCTTTCCCGTGTTTAGCTGCTATCAAATGCAGCTATGAACTACTACCCAAGCTCGCAACTGAGCGGCAACATATTCAACACTTAATCTCACATGCACATTTTTCAAAAACTCATATCCAGCCTATTCCTATAAAAGGGAATAAGGAAGTTCGAGCTTTATCATTAAAAATGGCCACGGAAGGATTTGATGTGCGCCCTCTACTAAGCCCAACTACCCAAAGGGGCAAAGAGATTCTTAGGCTAACTCTGCATTCGTTTAATTCAAGTGCAGACCTAGAAAAAATCTTAGAACTAGCTGGGGCCACATGACTAGATTTGTGGTAGCTGGGATTGGCACTGACGTTGGAAAAACGGTTGTCTCTGCAATTTTTACTACTCTTTTTTCAGGAGACTACTGGAAGCCCATCGAAAGCGGAGAAAATGACCTAGATTCCCGTGTAATTAAAGAGCTTCTTGAACCTTCAAAACATATAATTCATTCCCCCACATACTCTTTTAAAAACCCTCTATCGCCACACCATGCCGCCCGCTTAGAAAATATTCATATTGATCCACAAAAAATTATCCCACCAAAAACTAAGCGCCCACTAATTATTGAAATGGCAGGAGGGATTCTTGTTCCTCTAACTCTAGAATCCTTAAGCATCGAACTATTTCAGGCTTGGACTGACAAGTGGATTATTGTATCCAAACATTACCTTGGAAGCATCAATCATACACTCCTTACAATTGAAGTTTTGAAAAACAAAAATATTAGCCCCTTGGGCATTGTTTTTAATGGGAATCCTAATCCAGATACCGAACAAGCAATCTTAAAGTTATCCAAAATACCTTTCTTAGGCAGGTTACTGCCTGAAAAGAAAATTACTCCATCCATTATCAAAAGGTACGCAACAAAATGGCAAACATCTGGCATCCATTTACTCAAATGAAAGTATCCAAAGAACCTATCCAAATAATAAAAGGCAAAGGAGCTTACTTAACTGCTGCAGACGGCACGAAATATCTAGATGGAATTTCTTCTTGGTGGGTGAATTTACACGGCCATTGTCACCCACATATTGCAAAAAAAATTGCAGCACAAGCTTCGATATTATAGCACACAATGTTTGCTGGCTTTACTCACCAGCCAGCAATCGACCTTACAGCGCGGATTTTACCTCTTCTTCCAGGTAAAATGGAGAAAATATTTTTTTCTGATAATGGCTCCACTGCTGTTGAAATCGGGCTTAAAATTGCACTGCAATATTGGTATAATAGAGACACCCCCAAAACAAAAATTATATCCTTCAAAGGAGGCTATCACGGCGATACTTTTGGAGCTATGTCAGTTGCAGGAAAAACTGCTTTTAATCGCCCTTTTTGGAGCCATCTTTTTGAAGTCACCACAATAACCCCTCCAATTAAGGGGCATGAAGAAAAAAGCCTCAAGCAACTCCAAGCCGCTATAGATAGCAAAACAGCATGCTTTATTTTTGAGCCGCTCGTACTCGGTGTATCTGGTATGCTAATGTATACTCCAAAACAAATTGCCCCCCTTCTTGACTTATGTCGTAAGTATGGCGTAATCACTATTGCCGATGAAGTCATGACAGGATTTGGAAGGACTGGCACTTATTTTGCTTCTGATCAAATCCACCAAAAGCCTGACATCATCTGCCTTGCTAAAGGGATAACTGGAGGCTTTTTGCCACTTGGAGCTACTTGCTGTACAGGGGATGTTTATGACGCTTTCCATTCGGAAGACAAGCTTAAAGCTTTTTTACATGGACACTCTTACACAGCAAATCCACTTGCATGCGCAAGTGCTGTTGCAAGTCTTGACTTATTACAAGCTAAAGCTTGCAAAAACCAAAGGGAAATGATTGCCTCATCTCATGCTATGTTCGCTTGTCACTGGAAAAACCACCCTAAGTTAAAAAGATGTGAGTCTCTAGGCACGATTTTAGCTCTAGAATACAAAGACTCAGCGCCTTCTTACTTTTCTTCTCTAAGAGATCCTCTGTATGATTTTTTTATACAGAAGAAGATTATCCTAAGACCTCTTGGCAACGTACTATACGTCCTCCCCCCCTACTGCATTACCCAAAGCGAGCTAAATCAAATTTATCAAGCTATTTCACAAACTCTTGAGGGAAATTTATGAAACAGAAACTTAGATCGATTCTAGATTACATTGTAAAAGACAACTACCTGCATGCTAAGTGGCTGAACACGCTTTCTTATCTAGAAAATTGTGGCGCAAGAAAAATAGCAGCCTGCGAGCACCCTACTTTGGTTAAAGAAGAGGTTCTTAAACACGCATCTGAGGAGTTTAGACACTCTTATTATTTAAAGCGGCAAATAAAAAAAATCTCCAACTCACCTTTTCCTGATTACTCCCTCCACCTAATCATTGGAAGCACCTATTCGCTAAACTACCTTAATAAATTAGATTTGCTCACATCGCGGTTCCTTATTAAGGAAATTGGTCTTGATAAACAAGAGGCAAAAAAAATGGCCTACCTGCTCGTCACTTATGCCATAGAGCTACGCGCTCATGAACTGTACCCTATTTATGAAGAGGCCCTACGGGCTTGCAAATCAAAAATATATGTAAAATCAATCATCTTAGAAGAAGAAAACCACCTGCGCGAAATGAAACAAGGCTTAGATAAAATTCATTTAGGGCTAGCATATGCAAAAAAAGTGTGCATGTTTGAGCATATCTTATTTGAAAAATGGATGAATGCAGTTACAAATGAAGCTAGATCAGATTTTCAACAAATCCTGATTAACCCTCCAAAGCAGGGTCAAGAAAAACTGCCGAACCTTAAACCAAATATGCTTTTAAAAAAGAGAACAAGTTTTATGGACAAGATAGAAGCGCTGTTACCTAAAGCACCAAGCTTAAAAGATAGTTAAATTATCTCATGATTGGCTTTTTGCTGGGCACTAAGAAACTGCAAGCACAAAAGCTTACTCAGAAAGACTCATTCTCATCTAAAAAACGCCACTTGCCGTAAGGAAGTAGTCCGAGCTCAACTTGACCCACGCGCGTGCGTTTTAGAGCAATGATTTCTAGACCTACAAGCTCACACATACGACGGATCTGGCGCTTTTTCCCCTCTTTCAAAACCAGGACAAGCCTGCCATAAGAATCAATATCTACCTGAGCAGGCTTAAGCTTTTTTCCATCTAGCTCAAGACCAAAACGCAATTTGTCTAATACCTGCTCTGTGAGCTGACCTCTGACTTTCACGCAGTACTCTTTTTCAATCTCACCATCAGGCTTAATCAGCTGGCTAACAATACGACCATCTTCTGTAAGCACTAAAAGGCCTGTTGAGTCAATATCAAGCCTACCCGCAACACTTAAGCGCTTAGAGAGTAAAGAGTCATGATTTTCATTTGCTTGAAACGTTTTTTTTGTCTTTGGATGACTTAAGTCTGCATGCTCTTTGGTGATTAAAGAGGCTGCTTCCTCATAGGCTCCTTCTGGAAGGTTAGAGACAATACCGAGAGGCTTGTGCAAAATCACGGTGCGCTTTTTGCTCTGCCTATCTATCGCCTCTTTTTTAAGTTCGATGCGGCTATCTGGATGAGCTCTTGTCCCTAAAGTAGAAACCACCTCACCATCCACAAGAACGCAGCCTTGTTTAATATAGCGATCAGCTTCTCTTCTAGAACAAAGCCCTCGCTCTGATAACAGCTTAGATATACGCGGGTATAATGAAGTTTCCATCAAGGCTAAATCCTGGGTCTTGAGTTGCCTCTAAAGCAAGCTCTTGTACTTTTTTATGATCTTTTTTTATAAGCGCTTTATGCAGAGCCAAAAATCGTGCACGCATCCTCAAGATGTACGCAAGCATCTTACGATTCATATCTTGTAAAAGATTACTGCCATCATCCATTCGATGCAAGTCGTGAGCAGCTCTTGCAACACAACCTCTCAAAACATGCGTACAACAAGCAAAGTCTCGAGCAAGTTCTAATACAAATTTTTGTGAAAGTTTGCCCTGAGCATCACCCCGATAATCATGAGGCAAATAATTTGGATAAGAAGTAGCTGCTGTAGTCATAAAATTTTATTTTGGTTTTTTATTGTTTTGAACAAAAATAAAAACATTTTCAACTTGCTTGATTAGTTTATTTTCATAAAAAACAAGATTTTTTGTTTTCTATATAATAAGCATATCTCCATTTAGCATCAATTAAATAAACTAAATATCACTAATTGAAATCTTGTTTATTATGAAAACTATTAAGACAAAATTTTATGTATAGCAAAAGACAAGCCCACACAAAAAATGCAGCTAGGCAGAAACCTTCAACTAAAATATTTACTAAGATGAGGGCTGCTTGCTTTAAGCCTTAAAAACCAAACCCTTGTTTTTTACAAAAGCCCTGCTCTTGCAAAAACCACTTGCTGAGCTTTTATCGACTGCTCTTTAATCACAGGATCGTGATAGAAATCTACAAGGGCTCTTTGCGCTTTTACATACCCAAGATCGCCCTCAAAACCATAGCGCTGCATGATTAACATATGGACAGGAACGATCACTTCTAGAAGGGCTTGTCGTTTATCAAGCATAGAAGCTTCTTTAGAAAAACTCTCTTTGAGGTCATCAATTTTTTCTAAGAAGCAGTTGACTGTCATAGCATCTGCTATATCTGTCACTAAGGCCCGCGCTGTCTTTAGGTCTATCGTAGGCGCTTCTGTAATTCCGAATGCCGCTTCAAGCAAAAAGGCCCACTTGTCAGAGTTGATCTTTTGAAGCTCTCTATCTTCAGCACTTTCATTAGTGACCTGTCTATTAAATTCCATAAGGCCTGACTGGTCCTGCGCAAAGCCCAGATCTTTAATAGCTTCTAGTTGAGCTGGGAGAACAACCCCAATAAAGGCTTGCCAGCGAACAGCTATAGACTCTTGGCTTTCACGGATTTTGACGAAGTCAGGCTTTTGCTTCTTCAAAATTTCCATGATTTTCTTCTGAGCTGATAGGATGATTTCTTTATTGAGCTTAGGCATAAATAAGTCCTGAAAAAATTAGATGCAATTCGATGAAATATGCAAGAGATCAACTATATCAAAAAATGCTCGGGGTGGGACTCGAACCCACACGGACCGAAGTCCAAGGGATTTTAAGTCCCTAGTGTCTACCATTCCACCACCCGAGCAGGTGTGATTTACTCTTCTTCTTTAGTCGCAATAACTGAGCTATCAGACTCTTCTAAAAGTTCTTTAGGAAGACCTGGCGGTTTTTTGCGATCTTCTTTTTCTTCATTCATTAAGATATTCTTATAGCGACTAATTGTCTCTGAAATAAG
>JBDNIV010000029.1:0-28799 GCA_041688145.1 Chlamydiia bacterium
TGGGTCTTGATCCTTCAGACACTGAGGGATACAACGGAAAGTGCAACAAAGCGATAGATGATATTCATGCTTCTTTTGACCTTCAACAAGCAAGTGTTACTCCACTAGGAGCAGGGCTTGCAGCCGTAAGGGTTATGGCTACTAGAATCCCGGTACGCTCCCCAGCAACAGCCATAGCGGCAGCAGGGGTAGCAGTAGGAACAGCGGCCGTAGTGGCAGCAAATCCTTCAGGAGCACAAAAGGCTTACGATACTGTTTGTGATGGAGCAAACTATCTGTATAATAAAGCTACTCAGTCTGCAAATGATGTTAAGGATTATGTAACGTCTTCTGTAAGTGGATGGTTTGAGGGGTTTCCTGATAGACCTTTGCCTAGAGATGAGCGGACAAAAGAGCCTGTAGGAGACATTGAGGGTGTGCCACATACTCAATTAGGAGCCAGGGACAGCAAAAGTGGGCGTGGTAAATATCGACAAGCCAGAGAGTTTGATGCTGATGGAAATGAAATTCGTAGAATAGATTTTACTGATCACGATAAACCGCAAAATCATACTAACCCCCACCAACACTGCCCAAAACCTAACAAAACTGGAGGAACTCCTGAGGGCGGAAAAGCCGAACCTGTACCGGAATGGACATATGATGAATAGAAATGCATACAACTCAAAAGGAATAAGAATTCATGATGCTGAAGATAATGTCGTGACAGTTCATCTTCCTGATATCCTCTGTGAAATCGAAGGTCCCACAAATTATCATTGGTCCATTATGTTTATGGAAATATTTCGATATTATGGTGCTGAGGAATGCGTGGGCAATTTAGAAAATGAAGCTAAAAACTCCCCTTGCGGTTTGTTTATAACATGGGACAGATTAAATAGATTGGCTCAGGATGCGGTTCAATTTGAGGACTTGATTCTCATTGGATGTCAAAATAAAAATGAGATAATGCGCAGAGAGAAAGCTGTCGATCAATATGAAAATTCCGATATTTATATCGAAATGTTTGACTGCTCTTATTGGGAAGTGTTTTCTAAAGAGCATGCCTTTATCGACAGATTATCCAAAAAATTTAAGGATGTTGAATTATTATCACCTGACTTTAATGAGGAAAAGGGGGCTTAGAACGTCTTTTACGGTTGCCTAAAGTGGGTTTGTAGTAAAAAATCTAATTGAGCGTTAAACTTTGGCCAGAGGGCGATATTAAAAAGTTTGGCCAAAAAATCTCTGGAATATGATCAGCATAAATAAAAAAAAATCGATATCGCATTGGCAAAAGCATTGGGTTTTATTTCTCTTATTTCTAATTGAAATATCGAAAGCCATAGTTATTGTTCAGGTGCCAATACTAACTAAAAATCTTTTTGAAGTTGTGGTCCTTATAACAGTTTTCTATTTGGGACAAGTCTTAATAGGTCCTGTTCAAGGCAAGTGGTCCGACGGGAGCTGTAGAAAAAAACACTTGTGTTTAGCTTTGTTAGTTTTGGCTGTATCTGTTTTTCTTATACCGATGGCCAATGCGTCAATTTATCTACTAGGCTTTCTACTAGCTTTTGCTGGAGCTTTTGGGAATGCCGATGTTATTGGTATTGCTATGTTATATGATACTTGCACGGCTCTTCATTTTGACACTAAATTCATATCAAAGTTAAAAAAATACTTTAGTGGGGCATTCTTAATACTCCCCCCAGCTTGGGTTATAGTGTCTCAGGCTGGTAGCAGCCCAAATGCGACAACAAAATTGATTTATTACAGTTGGATAGCATTAGTATTAAGTACGATAGTTTCTTTTATCATTATTAATGATCCTAGGGATCACGATAAGAGAATAGCTCACAAGATATGGCCTTTTCTTTTAAAAAAATGTCCTGGGTGGGATCTGTTTGCTTTGCTTTGCACGCAGATTTCATTCCAGTTAACTTATTTATATCAAGATCTTACAAAACCTATATATGTAGGGCGCTACATAACTACCGTTTGCGCTATTAGCATGATGATCGGTGTGGGGGCGCAATATTTTTTAGGTTTAAAAAATTTTATGAAGGATTCAAGAATAATCCTTCTGGGGATGTTTGTCTCGATAGTCGCACTTCTTCCAGCTACACTATTATTTATGGGAGTTTTTGTTCCTCAATGGCTGTCGATTTTTTTCCGATATAGTATGATCTCTGCTGGTTGTGGGATTTATTTGCCCAGATATTTTATAAGGTATTGCCCCAGCTTTAAATCTCATGAGCAAGGTGTGTTTGTTGGAATAATTCTTAGTATAATGGTCGTTGGAGAGAGTTGCGCTTCTCTGACCCTGGAATTTATGCCGGATCTGATTAAAGCAGAGAAATTGGTTGTTCTGGCCGCACTCGTCTTAATGTTAACTGCATTTTTGTCTTTTATAATTGCCTGTTATAGAAGGCCCGCAAGATGATTTTAGGAGCTGAACGGTTTCGGAAAAAAACTGTCTAGCTTCGTCATCAAGCATTAGCGGAAAGGGATAGACAAAAGTCAAATGCAAGCATCCAAAGGATGTTGAAGCTATTATATAGCCCCCTTCTTTTGTGTAAAACGTGTCGTCCAAATTGACTATCGGAATAATTGTTTTTATTTTATTTTCAAACCCATCTAAATTGATTTTGCCCAGATTGCTAATTCCAATATATGGATCCAAATAACTTCGCTGATCGCGTATTTCTTTTGGAGAATTAACGTTCTTTGACCATTCATTAGTTTGCTTTAAAAAATTAACACTAAATTCTTTGGAAATATTAGATTTTATTAACGACTGAAACATCTTAGCCGAGCTGCCTAAGTCTTCATGTTCTTTTGCATAATTGACTGATTCCAGTAGCCCAAAAAAACAACCCACCTCATTAGACAAAACATTCTCTTCTTCCAAATAAGGCCTTAAATTAAATGGGGATTCGATTTTTATTGGCACGCTTTGGCTTAACTGAAAAAAGTTTTTTGTGGCCAGAGTAAATGCACCAAGAAGCAAGGCATGCAACGAAACTTCTAAGGACTTAGATTTTTCTAGCAGCCGAGCAGTTTCTTCTCGATTTAAAGTTTGATGGATGTATTTACTAGCCCTTGTTGATATTGTGCTATCAGAAGAGGGTGGAGCATTTAATATTTTATCTTCTTCTACCGAATTATGATTGTGCGATAAAACCCTTTTTAGGGGGTCAAAACTGAAATGCCTTGAGGGAATAGTGAAGCGCTTGTTGTAAGCATCTTTTCCTAAATTACGCACAATGTCTTTGAGTAATTCTATTCCTGATATTCCGTCATTTATCAGATGATGAGCCACTAATATCAAATCACTAGATTGGTCACTTTGTATACAAACGACCCTCAGTAAAAGGCTACCACTAGCAAAGCCTCTTGAGGTTTCATCTCTAACGGTATACTGCCAATGCAGATCTTCTGTGCCTACCTCGACTCTAATAGGTATATGATCATCTACCTCTTCAAAGCGAATCTCTTTACTTCCAACTACAGTAGCACGTAACAAATAGTGTTCCCTTTGGAGCAGATCAAGTGTACGCCTTAGGTCAACTAATTCAATGCGGTTGTATAGTCTTGCAACAATTCCAGTCGTGAATGATCCCTTGAGTCCAGAAGTCCAAAGAAATCTCTCATAACCGTTCAAATTACGTGATTTTTCCCTTTGAAGTACTTTTCCCATATGCAACTTTTTTTCTTGATAAATTCATCACAGTTTTAGCCAGTTCTATAATCACATCTTCTTCTACTAATGAGGAAATAAGCCTTTCAGAAAAAACATCTTTTCTTTCATCTTCCGACCAAGAAGATTCTTTAGCGAGTAATTGCTGCATCTGAGACTCTAACTTATCCAAGCTTTTTACTACTTTTGATAGGAAGGTAACGCCCTCTTCATACTCTAACCAAATATGGTAAATTTCTCCTGAGATTTCAGGCCCAAATCTAGAAAAAATATCGTTAATAACCTTATTTTCCGCGCGTTTTTTATCTTCCCTAGCCTCTGACCCCTCAGGTGCTTCAAAATAAGGTATATCCCCGGTTACTGTTTCGCAAATATCATGAACAATTGCCATTTTTAAAGCTTTTTCAATCTCTATTGGCTGGCTTAAGTGCGGTGCCATTAGCATTACCATCAAAGCCAGTCTCCAAGAGTGTTCGGCTACACTCTCTTGCCTGCCGCTAGAAGTCCAATCATGTCGTAGAGTGCATTTTAACTTTTCAGCTAGATCCATGAATTCTAGAAATTTGCTTACAAGCTCTGTCTTTTCTTTCAGCGCGGTCATTCAGTTGCTCCATTTTGTAACATTAGAGGCTGTCTTTCTTCCCAGTCTGCCATGTGATCGCTTAAATATGATGAAAGCGCATCTGTTGAGACTTGAGTGTCTTGAACAAGCTTTTTAAAAAGTTCTGGAGGAGCAGCTTTTAAAAAAAACGCAAACTCCAGCAGAGGACTTTTTGCTAAAAGATAAGAAAACCTACGCATATTTTCATTGAGTTCTACTAGCTGTTTAGCTTCTTCAGATCCTAATTTTGTCAGGGATAGTTCTATAATTTGATCGACAATGTCTAAAATAGCTGTAGATGTAAGTAGTACAGTAGCGCAGGAATTAGCAATTTCCATATAAGTCGCTAAGCCTTCGTTAGAATACTCTCCATATTGAGTCGAGTTACCGTGAAAATAGTCTTCGCTTATCTGTACAGAAGGCCCATAAGATAATGCTGCTGTGGCTAAACCAAGCGCCTTCAGTGCAAAAGACAGTTTAGGGGCTAGCTGATCACTGAGTGTGGGCTCATACCTACATAGTAGAAGGCTTTTAGCTAGGTTATACAGACGAACCGCTGTTTTAGGAACAGACATCCCGTTAACATACAGATTAGCCCCTACTGCTAGAGCAGCAAAAGTGCCATCAAATCCAGGCTCGGCATAAATTTGATGCCATCCTATGTAGCTGATATAACCTATAGCTCCCATGTTACTTAAAAACGCTGCGCTTCCTAAAATCCACGCCAAGCCATCGCCAGGTTTTACACATTTGGGGCCTTCACAACACAGTTGCTCTTTTGAAAGGGTTGCCACTCTACCTTCAAGTATATGCATCATATAAGCTTGGGGGCGGTCTTGAGCATCGTTATCTTTGAAAGCCCTTAAGGCACGCACATAATCCATTCTGCCTTCGGGCTTATCTAAAAGAGCTCGATTCTCTTCTAAAAGCCCTATAAGAGCATATCGAATCGTAGAAAGCTCTTTTTCAAATGTGGAAAAGCTTCTTTGAGAAAGAGCTGCATTAATGCTTAATTGAGTTGAGTATGTTGGAAACCAAGAATCTGAAAGCATCATCAAAACAGGCATTTCTACCCGCTTGCCATTGTATACATAAGCTAAATACGCAAACGGTGTTTGAGAAATAAGTCCCATAACAATAGAAGCCGAAAGTATACCTCCACGCTTGTAGCCACTCATATTTTGCATAAGCAGAGCCGCCTCTTCTTTGCTTAATGGACGCATCTGATCATCTATGATATTTAGAAGGGCCCAGCTGATCAGTGCTGCAAAGGATGCGGTGTTGCCATAAGCTAAAGCAACCCCATAAGCTTCATTATCACCGCCAGCTTTTTTTGATATGGCAACAAATGGATATTTTCCTGCCCCAGCTATCGTGACACCTAATGCTTGTAGGGCTCTTCTAGCGGCAAGATGGGTAGTGGTTTCATGGGGCATTTGCCCTTGCACCATTCTTCTATCTATGAAAAGCCACAGGTTACCTAGCGGAGCTTGTGGAGTCGTATTAACTGAAGTCATATTTTCCTTTTACGATTTTTATTATACATTTAACAATAAAATACATTAATCGGAGAAATAAGGCAACGGAAATCGGAGAAATAAGGCAACGGAAATCGGAGAAATAAGGCAACGGAAGTAGTTTTGTTTATAAGAGCTTAACTAAATGAGTTAGGTTAGTTAAAAATAAATATTTGACTGTAGCCCTAAAACTAGTGCGTTTTTTCCTCCTAGCCCCTTGGGATTAATAACATATTGCATAGATGGTGTTACATTAAACCAGGGCCTAACGTAGCACCAGTAATTCAATTCTAAAAGAGCCTCAAAATTTTGAGGAGGCTCTGCTGAAAGTCTTTGGAGCTTTCTCAAATCAGAGCTATATGATCCACGGGCTATACCAATAGAAGTGGTGTCTTTATCTCTTCCTGGAATTAGGCCTTGGTATATGAGCCCTCCAGTGGAATAAAATAAGAACTGATTTCGATCTTTAGGGAAAAATAAGAGTGTTAGAAAGCCTGATAGGCCTTGCTTTCTAGAGGGCCCTTTATGGAATAACTTTTGATCTATGGATATATATGTACCATAATTTCCATGATTTGCTTCTGAGAAATATCTGCTGTAGGTGCCTGTGAAGTAGAATACACCCTTTTTATACACTCCAGGCAGCCCCTTGCCATCATGATTCACCTTATAGGCTATTTCAGTAATCAATTCGGCTCCTCCTGGAGCATTGAAAGAAAGGTCTAAGCCGTGAAATTTGTTTTGGTACGCATTTTCATTGGCGAGGTAAACCCCAGCCCTGAAATCAACTTTTTTAGATAAGGCTGTTTTTATGAATGCCCCCCAGGTAGCATTTGGGCATCCTGAAGCGGGTGTATTTGCATAAAGAGCAATTTGGGCATCAAAGGCTAAGCTTATAAATTTTAGATGAAGAGGTGATGCTATAAAATCATCACCTGCCATTACTCGCCCAGCTTTTAATACGAGTCCACCATCTAGTGCTGTTTGCTGGATGTAAACATTGTTAACAATAAAGGTACGTTGACCATAGATTAGCGTTAAAGGAAACTCATTACCCGTTTTATCCTCTAACATCTGGCCTGTAATAAGTACGGCACCCGCATGAAACTCCAGACCTTTTAGCCCATACCCTTTTTCTAAATTCCAGTTCAAATCTACCGAAAAATGCTCAGACTGAACTACCCCATGCTTCTGGCCGACAGGATTCCCTAAAACATATTGGAGGTAGTCTGTTGCTATTGTAACGCCGTGCTCTGCTAGCTTAGGTCTTAGTCCCCATAGATCACCTGCTGCATATTGCCGAGGTTTTTTATCGTTAGAGAAATGTTCTAGCATCTCTTTGTGGGCTTTATCTCTTTCAGTGGAGTTATTCACTAAATGAGAAAACACACAGAAAGGAAACAAACAAACGGCGAATATCCATCTCATAGAGAAATCTTATCGTAAATTTATAAGTTTACAGTGCCCAAATTTTTAGAAGAAATCAACTTTATGCTTGCATCTCGATTTTAAGTCACATGACTGAGCAGCACCCATTGTCTCTATCTTCTTTTAAGAGGAGAGGAGATCTTTCGCTTTGGTCTTGAGTGGCGATAGCTTGTTCTTCTTGAGGCAGCTCTGTGATAGCGCCATGTTGTTTAAGCACCAAGCAAGCCTCTTCTGAGATGTCGGCATCTTGGATTAGGGCCTTTGTTGCTTCTAGGGATTTTCCTGATCGCCAGATCATTTTCGGTGTATCTTCTTCTAGGTTATACATAGCAAAAGCGTTTTGACCTTCTACAGTAACTATTTTCTCGGGACCCAAAAAGGTAAAGTAACAAGGATAAATTTTTTCAGAAAAGTGGATTTCTTTTAATAACTTGCCTTTTCTGGAGTCCCAAACGCTGATATGATGCCCATTTGAATAAGTAGCTATCTGCCTGCCTTCATCTAGGTATGTCGCTTTGCGAAAACCTTCATATATTTTAGCTATGCTTTTAGGGGGTTTTTGTAATCTGAGCACTTCTTGTTTTCTTACAAATTCATCGAGGTAAGGATTTCCGGGTTGCAGATGGGTAACTTTACGTTGAGATAAAGGTTTTTTGTCGCCTATTCGAAAAAGCATTAAAGTTTCATCATCGCAAAATACTAAAAACTTAGAAGAGTCTTCTAAAGGAACTATAAAGTGAGGAGAAGCCTTATGATCACGTGTGCTGCTATAAGGTGGAGGCATCATTGTATAGAAGGGGTCATTTATTACGCTTACTGGGCGTTGTTCTTCAAGATTCCAAACGCGCACAGTTTGATCATAACAAGCGGCAATAATATGACGGTTATCAGGAGTTATCGCCAACCCTAGTATTTCTGGAGTTTCTCTATGCTCACCTCTGGAATCTGTAATTTTAAATATATGGGTACATTGTTTAGCGCTTAGGTCGTGGACACAGATACTAGCATCTTTGCTCCCTGTTATGAGTAATCTTCCATTCGAGGAGTTGGTGAAGCAGGAAATGCTGTTTGTATGGTTATTATCTGAGTATAAGCATTCCTTAGTAGTAGCATCCCATAGATGCATAACTCCACTTGTGTCACCAGTGAAAAATCGATTTTTATCTGGAAGAGAGCAGATGATGCTAATACTAAAATTATGGGGCTTTGAAGGTAGATTATCTTGGGCCACTTTCCATACAAACGCTTTCTTATAGCTCCCTACAACCATACTAGGAGTTCCTGTGAGGGGTTGAGCTGCAAGTGGAAAATATGCTAGAAAGGAGGTGCGTATTACTTCCAAAGTTTCTAAATCCCAGATGCGGCTTTCGCAAGTTGAGCTTAAAGCTAGTAATTGGGTGTCGTTTTTCAAGAAATGTAAGGCGTTAATTTTAAAAGACTGGCGCAACTCCCCATGTTGTTGCAATATCAAAGACCTTTCAGCATTAGTTGAGCCTTGTTCACCAAGAATAGCTCGTACTACTACGAGTACTTTAAAGAGAAAAATACGATCTGTTTGTGGAGCTACTGCAATCATTTCGCCACTTTGAGAAAAAGAGAGCTGGTGGTTCTGAAAATGAGCCATGGTTTCTTGTGCTAAGCAGCCTCCTGTTTGGATGTCCCAAACGCATAAAATGCCCTCTTGCTGAACGCCATAAGAAGCAAGAAGACCTTGAGGAGAAAACGCTAATGTGTACAAGTGCTTGTATGGGGTAGCAAACCTAAAAACTTGCTTGCCATCATTATAGTTGCGCACAATGATTTCTTGGGAGTTAGTCGCTGCGCCGTTGTTATATCCACTAAGGGCTACCCAGGGGTTAAAGGGATCTAAAGCCATTCCATTAATGCCTTCCCAAGGGGTGTCCATTATTTTAACGACTGAGTAATCATTTGCGTTCCAAACCTTAACCCGGTTGTCACTACCTCCAGAAATAAACTTGGTCTGATCTGGAGATAGAAGTATCTGGTTTATCGACCCAGCATGTCCTCGAAATTTGTTATGAATAAGTTTAGCTGTTTGAGGATTCCAAACATAAATATATCCTTTATTATCCCCGACAATTATCCGTGATCTGACGCTATCAACAGCGATAGCTACTATATTTCCGTCTGTTTCAAAATAGGGAACTTCTCCAAAATCGATGTTTTGCATATTTGTTCTAGCTAGGCTAGCTCCTCCAAACCAAGTACCTTTTGCGGATACATTAGTGAGGTCAGCATCGTCGAGTTTTGCTTTGTCAAAGTTTCCTCCGTCAATAATAGCGCCTTTTACGCTGATTCCAGAGAGATCAATTCCTGCAAAAGATTGACCAGCAGCTACGAGTATGGAAAGAGCTTCCGCTGCTGCCATAGAAATAGTTTTATCTGTTTTAGAGCGGGATACTAGGTCAAAAAGTTGACGAGAGTAATGAGGATCTGCTTTTGCTTTGCAAGCTTTGGATTGCAAATCAGAGAAGTTCAAATATATAGGGAGCTGTCCAGGGTTCATTTGGCGAATATTTGCTGTGAGTGAGCCAGTAGTGGCCATAATTATTCCTCTCATTAAAATTGAACTAACTAATGATAAGTCTATTTTTTTTAAAAAAAAACTTTTATCTAAACATTTCTCACCAAACGACAAAAAAAATTGGGTTGTTGAGCTAGTAGCTTATTTCAAAGCTCACTTACCAAAAAGCAGCCCTTATGTTATAGGGGCTGCTTTCTTGCTGCTCTTGCACACTTGATCAAAGCCTGTGGCTTGACCCTTTTTGATAAGGGCTCTTGACCAAGGTTGGCTTGCGGTATCTTCTATTAAAGCTCTTGTGGAATATTGAGCTACTTGACTCCATACAGATGACCTCAATACAGATGCATAGCGCATTAGAGCCGGCATAAAATCTTCTATAAAAACAAGCTTGCTCAAATTCGTCTAGATTCATTTAGAAGCTATACACCCAAGAGCTATTTTTTTATGTTTTATTAAATATTAAGCGCTTAACAATTAACAACTTACACATTTACCATTCCCTATAAAACATTTAACATAGCCTTAACACTCCTATGGTAAAATAAGAGTATAAAAAGGTAATAAAACGCTCTTCGTAGGACTCTAATAATAAACCCCTTACGAAGCTAAAAACAGAGCCATAATGAACTTAGTCTTAAACCTAGAAAACGCCAGATTTGTGACAGGAGCGCATATGCAGCCTCTTGCGGGAAGAGCTTCGCGTGATATTGGCGCTCGTTTGAGCAGGCTTGCTTTGCCAGAGGCTATGGCGGGTGAGAAAATGTCTGTGCGTGTTTTTAGTGATCGTATTGAAGCGCATTCTAATTTAAGGGGTAGAGTTCAGGTATTTCAGGATGAGGCTTTTCAGGCGGATATCCGCCCTCATATCAATCAAGTTAAGCAGGCAAGCAAAGCTTCTGATAAAGCAAGCTCTTTGCCTGTAGCAACTTCAAGCGCAAGTGACTTAAAAGGATTTTGGGGAAAAAAGGTTGAACATTCTAAGCATGTGCATAAAGCCTCTTCATTGGCGGCGCAGTTTTTCAAATCGAGAAGCGCCGGACAAACACATTCGCAGTTTGAGCGTATAGCACCTCATGTGAAATTTTCAGGATTTTTTGGTATGGGCTCT
This sequence comes from Chlamydiia bacterium, assembly GCA_041688145.1. Classification (GTDB taxonomy): domain Bacteria; phylum Chlamydiota; class Chlamydiia; order Chlamydiales; family JAAKFQ01; genus JBDNIV01. The sequence continues at coordinate 10,879 of JBDNIV010000029.1, forward strand.
TTTGCTGTAGCCCTTGCAAGCTCTTTTGAAAACTATAATGATGCAAAGCAATCGGGAGCTTCTAAAGCGCTTCAAAGAGAATATGCAGCATCTATTGCTGTGAATGGGAGTAAGTTTGCGTCATCTTCGATTAAAATGGTGGAGGCGGCAGTTGCACTTCGTTCGACACAATTAGTCGGTTATGCAGTGCTAAAAGCCGTTAGCAGGGTTGTAAGTGTAATTGGGGGTCTTGGCTCTTTACTTAAAGCTGCGCTTGGCACATGGAAAATTTACAAAAAAGATTGTTTCTTCAAGCGTTTAGAACAGAGCACGCAAGGCGTGCAGGATACAGCAGAAAAGGCGCAGCGTATATGGAGCATTCTTCAAAAAGAGATAGCTATTGATGAACAGAAAGTAGCAGATAGTCTAGAAGGGTTTAAACAGCTAGATACAGTTGAGGAAAAGTTAAAAGACTTAGAAAAGTCTTTTAAAAAAGGGCTTGGTTACCGACTGGAGTCGATAGGACATGCACTTGATAGTACGCGCATTTGGGTAAAAGGCAAGTTTGGATATAAGAGTGAACCTCAAAATGCGAAGCAAAATAAAGAAAGAAAGATCGCTGATTACATGCGTTCTATTCGAGCTGAGCTCAATAAGATTGATCAATCAGTTGAGTTAGATAATTTATCGGTGCAAGATGCGAATATCCAAAAATACGATCTTCTTAATGGGGCAAAATACAAGCTAGAAAGAGAGCTTGCGCTATCTGGTAAAGCTAAAGATATTGCTTCAGTAACATCAGCTACTTTTGCAAAAATGCTTGTTACGCATCAAGGCGTTGTTAATATAGAGAACCGCTTAGATCAGTACAAAATCATCCAGATTCATAGTAGTATGGTGAAAAATTACCAAGAAAATAGAATGTGGGAGATTGCAGATCTAGTTATAGATTATGTAAACGGTATTGTAGGCTTTGTGGCGCTGTTTGTTCCTGGAGGGCTTATTGTAAGTATTATTACTAATGTGCTCAATGTGCACTGGTTTGGGAATCTTGTAGCGGAGACTTTTGGAGAGAAGATTAAGCGCACTTTAGGCATGAAAGTTCCCCCCTCTTTTGATAGCGAGATTCGCGGCATCTATGCCAGGTTTGAAGGCAAACGCTTTACATGTATAGCGGCTTAACTTAATACTATTTTTCTAAGAAAATATCTTTAAAGATTAATGATCAATTTGTTGACTATGCACAAGGTCGTAAAGAGGTTTTCCAGACTCGGAAACAGCGGCTGTGTCTCTTAGCCAAAACGACATTGCTGTTCCAAGGCGTTCTTTGTTGGCTTTTGCAGAAAAGAGGTCTAGAGGCACAGAGAATCCAATACCTTTTTCAAAGTAGCGAGAGCCATTTAACATATCCACAGCATTTGTTGCCCCTATCCAAAATGAGAGCATAACTCCGTTAGAGAAGTAGCGGGTAACTGTTGCGCGCACGCCTTTATCTTTTGCGAGGAACTGTCCGATTTTCACCTGCGCTTTACATTGAATTTTAGGGATGTCGTAGTAGAGGTTTAAGAAGTATTGAACGCCGAGGTATTTCTGATAAGTCGGATGCCAGCGGTCTAGTTTTCGGATGTAGTTGGTAAAAGCGACTCCTTTGTAGCGGCGCTTTTTTAAGATAGCTCCATCAAAGCCGAGCGCCCAGGGAAGATCGGGCCTTTGAAATAGGATCTCGCAGGCAGCGCCTCCATAAGCAATTTCAAAATATCCAGCAGCAATTCGAGCAAACCACCCTCCACTAAGGGAGAAGTTTTTTTGTAAGAATGCTTTTTCTAGCGTGAGCCATTTGTGGTTGTAGTAAGAAATGCTATCTGATCGGACGTTAATGATCTGGGAAGGGTTGAGCTTATCGGTGTCTTTTACACCTTCAAAGCCAGAAAAGAGCTTTGCACCTACTGAGATCCTGTAGTAGATTTGGTTTTGGATAAAGCCTTCAGGGCCGAAGAGAATTCCAAAGTCGAATTTATATTTACCGGAAGAGTTGCCAAAAAAAGAGCGCAGGCGAGGTCGGATCAAAAAGTGCATGGTGGAGTAGTTTTTTTTATAGACAGGCTTTGCTTGAGCTATTGGCCTAGATATAGGCTCTCTTGGAGATAAGACACTAAGCTCGTATTCCCCTATTTTTTTTTCTCGAAAACGCGTCAAGTCTTTACCGCGAAATTCCCATTGAAAGATAGGGGTGGCATCACCTTCAACAATAACTACAACACGGTCAATATTTTCAGGAGTAAGTTTTGAGAGTAAATAAACAATACGCTCTTTGAGATCTGAGACATTGCGGTATGAGGGGTTGTTGACGTTTAGCCAAAGCGTTGTTTTTCTGTGTGCATCTTTAGAAAAGCGCACTTCAAACAAGGTTAGGCTTTGTCCTCTAAAGGCGTAGGCGAGATCGTGAGCTAGTGTTTTATAAGGGCGCAAAGCTCCAATAGATTCTGTATTTTGAGGTGAGGTGTAAAGCTTTGGATTTAGGAACTGAGGTACGTAGTGTTTTGTTGCTCCCAGGTCCGTGTGTACAGAGATGCTTCCAGCGAGCTTTTCACCGCGCATTGAACTAATAGACAAGTGCAGAAAGTCACCAAAAATATAGTAAAAGCCTCCATTGAAGCGATTTTTATGGGTTCGGCCAAAGGGGCTTGGTCCGCGCTTATAATCGGTAGCATCGTATTCAATTAGGGCTCCAATACCCTTTAGAAACACATTTTTTGATTGGTAGAAAGGATAGACGGCTATCCCCCCAAAAAATCCGTGAATACGGTCTTTGCCATAGCCTAAGCTGGCTTCCATATTGAAGGGGCGAATCACCTGAGTGATTACCGCATATTTAGCATTAAAGTTTTCGCTGCCAAAAAAATCTTCCATACCGAGGGCAAGCCCCGGGAACACGTAGTCAGTGTCTTCAGGTCTTAAGAAGACGAGTTTAAAATTTGCTGAGCGGTCAGCTACATCGCCAAACCCAGGCCCTAAAATGGGATCTTCGTAGCCGACCATAATGTGGTAATTTGCGGAGAGTTCGATTCGGTCAAAAAGCTGAAAATGAGCGCTATAGTTACGGTAAGGAGAGACTGAAGAAAAGCCAAGACCAATAGCGCCTTTTCTAGGAGAGCGCGCTGAAGGCATATTAAAATAACCCGCAGTCAGACTGTAGTTGTAAATGATAGGGAGGCGTCTATTAAGATCTTCATCTACTATTTTTACAGTGTCTAAATCTTCTAAAAGATCATCGGCTGAAAAAGATCCAGGTTCTTTGGGCTTAAGAAAAAAAAAGTCAGGAGTATCTGCCCACAAACATGTGACAAGAAAGGCAAAAGATAGGGTAAAATAGCGTATTTTCATGTTAGGAAAAAAGAAATAAATACCATATTGAGAGGCTTAGAGTCTAGTTTATAACGACTGCTCAGCAAGCTTTGTAAGGCCGGAGCGGATAATCGTTACCATTTCAATTTTTGAGGGGCACACAAAAGTGGGCAAAGCGAAATCTTCGCTTGCAACTTCTAGAAGGCCAAGGTCGATTGCTTTTTCAAAATCTTCTGCGAGCACAGCTTTTACTAGAGGCATTGTGGGGATCTTTAAGGGCATGACTTTGTCGTAAATAGAGCCATCTATAAAAGCGCGCTCCTCTCCATGTGTGCTTGAAGTAAAGTTGGGTTTTTTAGATTTTAAGTAAGCGCGAAAAGTAGAAAAGCTTTTCGTCTTTGCCCTAAAAAAATGCATAGATTGTCTAGATAGATCTTCAGGCAAAACAAATAAGGTGGAAGCATTTTGCGGCATAAAGTCATGAAGGCCCACTTCTACGCCCATAAGCGCATCACCTGCAACAAGGCGTCCTTCGGGGTTTTGAATGAGGTTTTTTATAGGATAGCCTAGGCATGTACGAAATAGATTTCCTTTTTGCTCATCAGGCCTATGCGTAAAGACTAGGCATTCTCTATGACATGTTCCTTCTAAAATGCGCTTTCCAATACTAACCACATCTTTTGCACTAAGTGTCCAGATCACTTCATTCACACTTTTTAGAGGGTCAATTTTTTCAATGTGCAATGAAGGGCTGCAAACAGGATGAGGCCCTGACGCTGTGTGAGAGTGGGCTGGGCTGGGCTTAACAAAAGGAGCAAAAGAGCACGATTTATGACGCACAACATGAACGCAGCCAGGTGCGATTTTATCAAGAGCCAAAATTCCAGCTTCAAAAAAGTGTTCAAAACCTTCAACATGCAGCCTGCTAGACAGAGCTAAAGGAGCTGACTCTAGAGCTTTAATAAAAATAGATTTAGGTAAAAAATTGGGATGGGCCACAAGATCAAAAGGTCTTTGGCGGATATAAGCAAAAAGCCCTCCCTCTTTAAAACGGCTTAAAATCTTTTCCTTAGAAGCAGTTTTTGGGTTGATGGGAGATAAAGCTATTTCATTGTCTTTGTGATCTAATGTAATGACTACAGAAGTAGGTATGCGCTTAAGGCCACGGCGCACTTCTTTCACGATGCCAGAGGCATGAGAAAGAAACACGCGGTCTGAGTTTTCTTTTTCCTTAGCAACAGCAGAGCCTATCTGAACGGAGTCACCCTCTGAAACAAGCATTTTTAAGCGCATAGGCGACAAAAAAGTTAAGTCGATAGCCACTTCTTCAGGGGGCATTTTTTGTTCAGGTTTAGAAATCGACATGGGGAAAGGTAAATCTAGTCCCCGCTTACAAGAGATGTGAACCATTGATTAAGACCTATATTTGACGTAGCAGTAATTAGCATAGTGTCTTATAGTGATTAATGTCCTGGAAAAAGTTAAGCTCTTTGCGAGCTAAATTGCTTTGGCCTACAGGGCGCTTTAGAGACAAGAAGGATATTAGATTCAGTATGAGCTATTTCGAGTCATTTAAAAATTTGATTGATGCAAGAGATTGGAAAGAGCAAGCACGCCTTTTCGATGAGTATACAAAAAGCGAGCTCAAGGATTCCGAAGAGGCTATAGATATTCTAAAGCTTTTTAAGGAAAACAAACTCGCGGATCAAGTGGGGTCATGGATTGAAAAGGGCCTGCGTCTCTGGAAGCAACAGCAAGAGCCTGAGCAGGCTTATGAGATGTTGAAGTTCATTGTTGATTTACAAACTACGAATTCACCTGAGCTTGCTCAGGCGGCAAAAGAAGCTTTGACAGAGCGTTCGAGCGGCGACACCCTTTTCAATGAAAAAATGCGCTTAGTGGGGCTTCGAGATTCGAGTGATTTTCAGGGTGCAATTTCTAATTATGAGCTACTTTCTCACATGGATAAAGGAGCTTTTGTTTTCCATTCTGGTGGGTGGGGCACAGGTGAAATTATGGACATTTCAGCTATTCGAGAGGAGCTATCTGTAGAATTTGAGCATGTAAATGGGCAAAAGGCGCTTTCTTTTAAAAATGCGTTTGCTCATTTGATCCCACTGACTAAAGACCATTTTTTATCGATGCGTTTTGGCGATCCGGATACCTTGGAAAAACTTGCTAAAAAAGACTCTGTGGCTGCGATGCACCTTTTCTTAAAAGATATGGGGCCTAAGACAGCAGCAGAGATTAAAGATGAGTTTTTAGATCTTGTAATTCCTGAAGAAGATTGGGGTAAATGGTGGCAAGGCACAAGGGCAAAGTTGAAAAAAGACAAGCTCATATTTGTTCCTGAAGATCTGTCGGATAAATTCTTTTTACGCGATTCAGAAGTGTCTCATGAGCAGCGTTTTTATAAAGCTTTAGAGAAAAGCCCGGAGCCTAAAGAGTTAATAGCGCTTGTTTATTCTTTTGTGCGTGATTTTAGTGAAACTTTAAAACAAGAAGAATTTCGTCAAGATGTGCAGAGTGCTTTAAGCGCTGTACAAAAAGATACTTCACAAAGTTTAGGCATTCAGCTTGAAATTGCTTTTTTATTGGAAGATATCTTAGGCCAAGAAATCTTAATTCCTGAAGCGTGCATAGAGTCTCTAGATGCGGCAAAGGCTGTTTTAGAAGAGATTGATGTACTTGCTTTAAAGAAGCGCTTTTTAGTGGCTCTTAGGAAGAAATCCACTACATGGTCTGATATATTCCTAGATCTGATGGTTTCAATTCCTCAGTTGCAGATTAAAGATTATATCCTTTTAGAGTTGATGAAAGGGAGTATGCAACAAAAGATCGAAGCTAAGCTCCGAGAAATTGTACAACTGCCTGAGGCGCATCCCGTTTTTGTCGTTTGGTATTTCCAAAAAATCTCAGCGACAAAAAGTCTGCCTATGGGAGATGAAAGTGGTCTTAAGATTTTTTTCGAGGCGCTTTTAGTTCTACTGTCTCATGTGGAAAGAGATCCTAAAATGCGCGATCTGTGTAAGAAGGTTCATCAACTGATCTTGGCAGGTCGCTATGCTTTACTTAGACGTATATTTAGTATTGCTACTTTGCAAGAGACGAAAGAGCTGATTTTGCTTGCAAGCAAGTGTCTGTTGTTCACTGACCACGACCGTAAAATTTTCCAGTCACTTGCAGAGGTAGTTCACCCTGCACTTGTTGAGAAAGGATCTACAGAGAGCCTAGATGAGCATATCATCTGGACTACACAAGTGGGCTACGGTTTACTTAAGGATAAAATCCAGCATATTGGCACTGTCGCCATGGTGGAGAATGCTAAGGAAATTGAGGAAGCGAGGTCTCATGGAGATTTACGCGAAAACTCAGAATTTAAATTTGCTTTAGAAAAAAGAGATCGCTTGCAAGCAGAGCTTAAAATGCTTTCAGACCAGTTTAACCAATCACGAGTGCTTACAGCTCAAGATGTTGATCTAAATAAGGTAAGCGTGGGCTGTATTGTGGAAGTGGTGTCGCAAGATGAGAAACTTGCCACGTATAAGATTTTGGGGCCCATGGAAGCCGATCCAGATAAAGATATCCTTTCTTTTCAGTCGCAGCTTGCTAAGAGTATGATAGGTAAAAAAATTGATGAGAGTTTTGAGTTTAAAGATATGTGCTACACCATCAAAGCCATTCACAATTATTTTACCCATGATAAATCTTAATGGATCTCTTACTAGCAACGCACAATTTAGGTAAAATCCGGGAGTATAGAACTCTGCTCAAAAGTTTTGCCCACTTCGATATTTATTCTCTTGTAGATTACCCAGCCTATCAGGCTCCGGATGAATCAGGAGCTACATTTGCAGAAAATGCTGAGATAAAGGCTCTTGCAGCAGCAGAATATTTTCCAGATAAAATTATCATAGCTGATGATTCAGGGCTTGTTGTGCCTGCTTTGCAAAATGAGCCAGGCGTTTTATCCGCGCGCTATGCAGGCGCAAGTGCTCGTGATATTGATAATCGGAAAAAACTTATTCAGAGACTTAAAACTCTTTCAGAGGAAGATCGCTTAGGCCATTTTGAATGCGCTATTTGTATGGCAAAAGGGGATCGAGTATTAAAAAAAGCCGCAGGCATCTGTGAAGGCTTTTTGCTTATTCAGGAAAAAGGCAATAATGGATTTGGCTATGATAGTCTTTTTGTGAAGCATGGCTACAACAAAACATTTGCTGAGCTTGGAGCAAGTGTAAAAAATGAGGTTTCTCACAGGAGAAAAGCCCTTCAAAAAGTAGCTGCTTTTTTGGAAGACACCTCATTTAGTGCTTAAAAAAAAGACTTGCTTCAAAAAGTCACTTACTTTAACTTTTCTTTAAAAACCACAGCTCTCTTCAGGCCCTGTTAGTAGGGAAAAAAGAGTAAGCAAAGTTTGTGCTTAGGTTTATACAAAAAGGAAAAAGTAATGCGAGAAGAAGATCCACATGGCTTTCAAAATCTGGCAGATTTAGGTATTACTTACCGAAGCGAAGATGGAAAGGTAAAGATCAATATGGCTCTTTTTAGAGAAAAGCTTTCCTTAGAGGCTAGTGGTGTAGACACTCTGGGTCTTCCAGCAGTACCTGTTTTTGGTACTGTGTAATCTCTTGCAAAATCGCAAGAATTTCTTCGATAGATTTTACCCGGCTCATGCGCTGTCTAAATTGGCTCATATGAGGGTGGTTTCTCAAGTACCAAGCGCTTATACGCCTTGTGTCTAAGGTAGCTCTTTTTTCTGTTTTTGTATTTAGGATGATATCTAGGTGTTCGGTAAACGCTTTTATAAGGTCATCAAAGCTGTGATTTTTTTCTTTGCCCGACTCAAGGTAATGTAGAATATCATTTGCTAGCCAAGGCGATCCCATTGTCCCTCTTGAAACTAAAAGGCCGTCACATCCTGTATGCTTCAACATATGTTCAGCTGAAGGGCCATCAAATATATCTCCATTGCCAATAACGAGAATCTTGTTTGCCGCATTTTTCCCATCGCGAATATGGTCACGGTTAGCTAGGCCCTTGTAAGCCTGCTTGCGGGTTCTTCCATGGATAAAAATAGCGTCTGCTCCAGCTTCTTCAGCCACTTTCACAATTTTTGCTGCACAGATATTTTCTTCATCCCACCCAGCTCTGATTTTAACACTTACAGGGATTGATACAACGGATCGGATATCAGAGATAATATCGCCTATAAGTTCTGGAGTTTTTAAAAGTCCTGAGCCGCTACCGTCTTTAGTCACTTTATCTACAGGACAGCCGCAGTTAAGATCTATGGCATCAAAGCCAAGATCTTCAATGATGCGTGCACATGGTTTTGCAAGTTCTAGCTTACTCCCGCAGAGCTGCGCGCCAATAGGATGCATAGAGCTATCATAGGCTAACATATCAAAAGTGCCGAGATCTCCTCGGATAAGCGCATCCATTTTTACCATCTCACAAAAGATAAGTCCGTCATGGTATAGCCTTGCAGCTTTTCGAAAAGGAAAGTCAGAGCAGCCAGCTAATGGAGAGAATATAATGTTATGGGGAAGGGTGAGACTTCCGAACTGAAATGGTTTTTGGGTCATAGAAAAAGGAGGAGTTTAACAATAAGACGCTCAATATAGCCCAAAGCAAGCAGGGCTAAAAAAGGGCTGATATCTAAAGTTCCTCCAATTGGAGGCAAAATTTTACGAAAGATATTTAGATAAGGGTCTGTGTAGTAAGCGACAAAACGCATAAGAGGATGACCCTGAAACTGAGGGACCCATGAGCCTAATATTCGAGCAAAGATCATGATCTCATAAGCTACAAAAAAGTAATGAATAAGAGCGTATAACACAGAAAAACTCACTTAAAAATAGGGCCCTAGCATACAGGGTTTTCTTGTTTTTTTCTAGGGGTTTAAGGGGCCTTTTAAGAGCTTCAAAGTTTTTTTGGCTGTTTCTAAATATAAAACACTTAAAACTCTAAAAGTTTGCTTAAAACCAAACGAGTTTTTATACTGCGGTTGGTTAGAATTTTAAGAAATTAAAGAATGTTTTATATAAAAAAGCATTTTGCGGGCGTTAACTTAACTCAAGATTTTCTTGAGGTAGTTGTTCTAGAAAAAAGAGGAAAACGCCTTCATTTTGTATCAGCAGAGAAATGCCAGAAAGATTCCATTAATTTTTCAGCAGATGTCAACCAGTTTTACAAAGCGCGTGCTCATATCTTTGGCGCCCTTGATCCTGAGCAGACCCTTTTACACCGAGTCCCAGTTCCTCCCCTAAAGCGGGGCTATAAAAAAGCCATTATTAACGAAGCCTTAAGAGGACACAGAGCGCTTAGTGAAGAGGAGTCTGTATTAGCTTATGCAAAGAGCCAAGATTTTAAACAAACGCGCAAGCTTTCATTTTTTGAAGCTCGCAAATCAAGTGTGGCAAAAAGATTAAAAGATCTTCAGGAAGTAAATTGGGAGCCTCATAGTTTGAGCTCTTCTTCTAAAGCTTTGCAAAACTTTGCAGTCCATGTCTGCGAAAAAGATCGAGGGGTCTTTTTGCATCTAGAAGAAAGTCGAGGCTGCCTTATTGCTTTGCAGAATAAAGAAATTGTTTCTTGCCACACATTCAGCTTTGATTTTATTAGTAACTGCGAAGAAGTGTTTCATCAGCTTCGATTTGCTTTAGGCTCTTTGCAAAATGAGGGCACTTTTTCTGTAACAGATACTATTTATATTACAGGGCCTGCAAGTTTTGATGTGCACCTTGTGAGTTTTTTGCGCGCAGCGCTTTGCAGAAAGATTATACACCCAGAGCTGAAAGATAGCTTAGCTCCCGCAAACTTATGCCACAGTTTTACTATTTCGATTGGACTTGCTTTAGAGGCCTCCTTGCGATCTGTTCAAAGGGTTGATTTTAGGCAAGAAAGTTTTGGCGATGTTCGCTTGGTTAAAAGAGCTGTATATCAAGAGGCGCTAGCTGCAGCCTGTATTTTAGTGAGTCTTTTGAGCTTAAGTTTTTTTGGGCATACTTTTTTGTATGAAAAAGATCGCAGTCTCAGTCTTGGTTTTATTCAAGAGACGCTTAAAGTGTCATGTAATTCAGGGCTGCAAAGTAGTAAAGGTGATGTAGATGGCCTTCAGTTGCCAGAGCCTATGCGGATCTTTGAAAATTTTATGCCTAATGGCAGCTTGAGTTTATTTTGTAATTCACACTTGAAAGCAACAGCAAAAGCTTTTAGACAGGCGCAATTGGCTGTAGAAAAAAGTGTTAAAAAAGCGCCGTTATATTTGTTATACCCTTCTTTGAACATGGCGCTAATAGAATTTACATCTTCTTTAGAAAAAGAGCAGCTACAGACATTTCATTGGCGATTAAAGCCAGATAGTCGTGAAATCGATATTATAGCGAGTCTTAAGCCTAGCACACAAAAGCCTGAAGTGTTGAAAAGAGCTTGGTCTCGAGTTTTTGAGGTTTATTATTGGGATAGTTCTGAAAAAGTGCTTAAAGTGGGCGCGCATTTAAAACCCCGTTTGAGGTGATATGTGAGAAACTGGCAAAAGATGCGGCGATTGCTGTTTGTTTTTTGGTGTGCTTTGATTGTCACAACATTTTCTTTATGTCTTTTATCACTTGATAGGCGCTATGAAGAGCAAAAAACGTGGGCTCATCATGTGGGTTTTTTACAAAAGCGCTTTTCAGAATGGCAGCATTTTTTAGAAAAAAGACCCCTTAGGCAGCCGTCGGTTACTCTGATTAAAAAGCTTACAGGATTGCCTCTTTTGTTAGACCATAAGCAGGCGCTTATAGAAGCAAGTCGCCACCCCCTTTTACTCGATGCAAATGCACTGCAGGCCCGCCTTTTAGAGCTGCAAGATAACAAGATTTTGTTTGATGAATCTTCGCCGCGGCATTTTTCTTTACAAAAACCTGTTCAGTTAAGTGGATCAGATCTTGAAAAAATGATGCAGATCCTTGAGAATGAAAGTACAAAATCTCCAGTAGAGGTGGTAGGAATTAAGTTTGAAAAAGCTTATGACCAGCTAGAGGGTGAGGTTTTTGTATTAAGCGAACTGGATATAGTGCTCTGATGAAAAAAAAGATTTCTTTCATGGTTTTTACAGCTGTTTTTTTTACAGCGTGCACATCCAACGTCAAAGCACCTACATCAGGCCTTATTCAGGTAAGTTTGTTAGATCAAAACGGGTTTTCTGAGCTCATATCTTCTAAAGAGAAGCTTGCAGATTTCTCAAATGTAGATTTTATTGAAGAGCCTCAGCCATACAAAAAAGTCTCTCGTATTTTTAAGGATAAAGAGGGAAAAAGTGCAGGTATTCTCACAAGCTATTATCCAAGCGGTCAAGTGCGTCAATACCTAGAAGTGAAGCAAGGACGGGCTTTTGGTCTTTATCGTGAATGGCATATGAGTGGCCATTTAAAAGTAGAGGTTCATGTTGTTGGGGGCATGGCAGATCTAGACGCTTTAAGTGAAAAGACATGGATTTTTGATGGCACTTCCAAAGCTTTTAATTCTCAAGGTAAGGTCCTTGCAGAAATCACATATGCTAAAGGCGTTTTGCATGGACCTCAAACGTACTATCATTCAGAGGGAGGTATTAAGTGCCAGCGCCGGTTTGAGAAGGGCTTAAAATCAGGTAAAGAGATTACTTTTTATACCAAGGGTAGTGTTCATCAAGAGTCTGTATATATAGAGGGCAAGCTAGAGGGTGTATCTAAGCATTTTTGGCAAAATGGGCAGCAAGCGGGTTATGAAGTGTGGGATGCTGGCTTATTGAAAGAGGGGCGCTATACAGATGAAGCGGGCCATTTTTTAAATGAAATTGAAAATGGTAATGGCGATCGTGTTTTTGTTACTCAGACAGGTCTTATTACGCGTTCTGTATACAAAGAGGGCGCAGCTTCAGGTCGTGTTGAAGAGCTGGATAAAGAGTGGCAATGTCTTCACTTTTATCATGTGAAAGATGGGCTAAAGCACGGCAAAGAGGTCTTCTTATTTAATCCTGGCAGCTCTCCTAAATTAGAAATTACCTGGCTAAAAGGATTGATTCACGGTGAGCAAAAAACCTGGTATCCAAATGGGCAGATAGAGAGCATTCGGGAGCATTCTAAAAATGCTAAAAATGGCCACACTAGCGCGTGGTATGCAGATGGTTCACTGATGCTCACAGAGGAGTATCAAAAAGATAAACTTATAGCTGGGCGCTATTACACTAAAGGTGCAGCTAAAATAGTTTCAGAAGTAAAAAATGGCTCAGGGATAGCTACTCTTTTTGATTCAGAAGGTAATTTTGAAAGCAGTGTGCGTTATGAAAGCAGCGAGCCTATCTTAGAGTAATCAGACAAAAATGACTTCAGTTAAAGCCTTGTCCCACACATCTTTCGGAAGGGGCTTTGGGCTTTTTTGCTCAATAAACCCCACCCCAAAGCTTACGACACATACTTTTGCTAATAGCTTATCGTAAAAGCCTTCGCCATACCCTAGCCTGTGTCTGTCATTATCAAAAGCAAGACCTGGGACAATAGCGCATTCTATAAGGTTATAATCTATAAGAGCACATGAATCTTTAGGCTCTAAAATCCCGAAAGCGCCGAGCTTAAGGTCTTGTAAAGAGCGGACATGATACAGTTTGAGCTCATCAAAAACAACGCGGGGCAACGCGAGCTTGTCTTCTGATAAGAGCTTTTGATTAATAGGTGAGGTGTCGATTTCACCAAAGGCGCTTGCGAAAGAGAGCACTTTATCAAAGCTTTTAAGCCTTGGAAGTATACTTTCAGCAAGCGCTAAGCTGGCGTTAACTCTTCTATGTTCACTTAGAGCATTTCTTTTGGCTTTGAACCGCTCTCTTAAAATAACTTTTTCTTGGGACATGATAGGTGAAAAGTCTCCTTTAAAGGCTAGAAGCAAATTACTTTAGAGAATATAGTAATGCATTTGAAATGGCTATAGGCCTTTGCCAAAGTTTTAGAGGAAAAGTATGAACGCTTTAAAAAACCTTTTTTTATGTGCTCTTTGCTTGTTGAATGTAAACGTATTTGCTCACAGTCTGCCAAAGCAAAGTGAGCAGCTCATAGTTGTTAGAACGCCCTCTTGGAATAGCGTATCAGGCAAGTGCCAAGCTTATAAGAAAAGCTTGCGTACAGGAAAGTGGATACCTACGACTAAAATTATGGACATTGTAGTCGGGAAAAATGGTCTTGGTTGGGGAAGGGGTTTGCACAGTCTAGAGGGACGCGAAGGTCCTTATAAACAAGAGGGAGACCTTAAAGGCCCTGCAGGTCTTTTCTATTTTGGGACTGCCTTTGGCAAAAAGCCTTTGAGTGTTTTGGAAGAGCAAAAGCCCTTGCGTATGCCGTATGTGCAGATCATACCGACTTTAGAAGCTGTTGATGATCCGAGCTCAAAGTATTATAACCAAATCGTAGATCGTAGCAAAATAGCTGATGTAGACTGGGCTTCTTCAGAAAAAATGCACGCTATTGATCTGTATGAAATTGGGTTAGAAATTTTGCACAACTTCCCTGTCCAAAACAAAGAGGCTGGCTCAGCTATTTACGTCCATCTATGGAGAGGGATTGGCAGGGGAACCGCGGGCTGTCTAGCTATGTGCTTAGAAGATATGGAGTCGCTTTTCTATTGGATAGATGAGACAAAGCATCCCCTGCTTGTGCAGTTGCCTGAAGAAGAGTTTGAGCGCTTACAAACCTCTTGGCAATTGCCTGACTTTATCGAAAGCGCGCTTGATGCTTGACGGATCTTTTTCTTAAGGGCATAGTAGGGTAAAAGCTTTTACGTAAAGGAAGGTTATGGCACAAGATTCTCAAGCAGAAAATAAGAAAAAAGCACTCGATTTATCTATAGCTCAAATTGTGAAACAGTTTGGTGAAGGCTCTGTAATGAGTCTTGGAAAATTTTCTTCCATTCGTGGAATAGAGGTAATCCCTACAGGTTCTATTCTTTTAGACAATGCTTTGGGTATTGGCGGCGTTCCTCGCGGAAGAGTTGTAGAGATCTACGGTCCTGAGTCTTCAGGTAAGTCAACACTTGCGACTCATATTGTAGCTAATGCGCAAAAACAAGGGGGCACAGCAGCCTACATTGATGCTGAACACGCGCTTGACCCAGCCTATGCAGCAAAGATTGGCGTTAACATCGATGATCTTATGATTTCACAACCCGACTGTGGTGAAGATGCTTTGAATATTGCAGAGATGCTGGCTCGTTCAAATGCAGTTGATGTAATTGTGATTGACTCAGTAGCAGCTCTTGTGCCTAAAAGTGAGCTTGCAGGTGAGATTGGCGACTCTTTCATGGGCCTTCAAGCAAGAATGATGTCACAAGCACTTAGAAAGCTTGCAGCAACGCTGTCAAAATCTAATACATGCGCTGTTTTTATCAACCAGATCCGTGAGAAAATAGGGGTTATGTTCGGCAGTCCTGAGACCACAACAGGAGGCCGTGCGCTTAAGTTTTATTCTTCAGTACGCTTAGATATCCGTCGTATTGGAAGTATCAAAAACTCTGATGGTACTGAAAGAGGAAACCGCGTGAAGGTAAAAGTGGCTAAAAACAAAATGGCGCCTCCATTCAAAGTGGTCGAATTTGACATTATTTTTGGTGAGGGCATCTCTACAATGGGCAGCCTTTTGGACTATGCAGTAGAACAAGGTGTAGTAGAGAAAAAAGGTGCGTGGTTTAGCTACAAAGGTGATAGGCTTTCTCAAGGGCGTGATGCGGCTATAGAAGAGCTAAAGAAAAACCCTAAACTTGCTAAAGAGATTGAAAGTCAGCTTAAAGCTGGCAAAGCTTCTTCAGAAACAGCAGTTAAAGCGGAAGTTGAAGAGGTGCTTGTATAAAGAGCCTTTGTTAGCGCTCTTATATCTTCAGAAAAAATGCCGAGATCTTCTAGTAGGGCCTCGGCATTTTTTATATGAGCCTTTAGGTCTTTTATAGCTGATTCAACGCCAAATTCCCCTGCCCAGTTTGCAGCATTTTGACTTAAGTCATGAGAGGCATCATCTAGATCATCCGCAATCTGAAAGGCTTGCCCAAAGTGGTAGGCTGCTTTTTCTAGATCATCCAGTTTTTCCATAGCGCCTCCTCCAAAAAGCCACCCTAAAGCAAAGGCTGCTTGAAAAAGAGACGTAGTTTTTAGAGCTATAAGCTCATCTAAGGAAGTGCTTTTTTCAGGGTTCAGATCGTAGAATTGTCCTGTAGTTATTTCCATAGATTTTAGGCTTAAGATTTGCAGCGCCTTAGTATAACGATCCATAGCATCAGGAAAGGTTTTAGCAAGCTTTTTGCCATTTTCAGCAAGGCAGTGGTAGCTTGCAGCAATTAGGCGGTATGAAGCGAGGTAGGCCACAGCTTCTCCAAATTTTGCATGAGTAGCTTCTTTCCCGCGACGCACAAGGTCGTTATCCATTGAAGGCATATCGTCTGCAATAAGAGAACTTGTATGAAGCATCTCTATTGCAAGAGCTGCCCCATCAACGGAGATGTTGAGTTGGTCTTTAGAGGCATCTTTAAGAGCTTCACTTACAAAGTAAACAATAGCAGGTCTTAAGCACTTGCCTCCTTCTAAAGACCATAGAGTAGCTTGACCGACTGCAGTTTCATCATCTAAAAACAGTTTTTTTTCTTTGAGAAGGCTCTTTACCCTCTTTACTATTTTTGACAGTTTCATATGAGCCTTAAAGAGTTTCTAATAAAGTGCCGCTGATGACGGTATTGGGGTACACAAAGACGCCTTTTCCGATAACAGCACCTGGGTTGAGAGTAGCGTTGCAGCCTACCTGAGATTTGTCTGCTAAAATAGCGCCAAGCTTATTAAGATTTGTAGGGATAAGTACGCCCTCAATCTTAATGCAGATTTTTTTACGATCTAAGCGCACATTTGAAAGGATAGCACCTGCGCCTAAGTTGACTTTTTGGCCTAAAAAGCTATCACCTACATAGTTGAAGTGGGCTGCTTTTGCATAGGGTAAAAAGATAGAAGCTTTAACTTCACTGCTATGACCTACTGTAGCGCCTTCTAATAAGACAGTATAGGGACGCACTAAAGCGCTATGACCGATATGGACATTTTTCCCGATGTAACAAGGGCCCTCTATTTGAGCAAAAGCTTCAACAGTCACACCTTTTTCAATCGTAATAAGATCGGGGTTTACTAGATGGGCTTTAGGTGAAATATGCGCCTCTTCACTTAGATAAAAACTGCGTTTGCTTTTTTCCAGCTCTTCAAAAAAGCTAGGCAAAGCTTTTAAAGACTCAAAAGGAGCGCTACATGAAAATAGTTTTTTAAATAAAGGGTCCTTTTGAGCCTCAAAGGGTTCAAAAAAACCACTAAAAAAATCAGATAAAAGGTGAGGCGTGTTGCATTCCATAAGGCGCATGAGTATGCAAGAGCTCATTTTTCAAATGCAATGAAAAAGTGTAATTAAAGGCATTGGTCTTAACACAAAGTGAGCAGAAAAAAGTATCAAAAAAAAATTTAAAAAAGTCCCTTTTCTTTAATTCTGAGACGGCGTTAAGATGGGAAACTCTAGTATCAAACACAACCAAACCAATTAATGGGGGTTTAAGATTATGGCAACAGTAAAAGCACCAGGATGCTTACCAAAGTATCACAGGCAAGGGGAAGTTACTCTAAAAGGCGCGCCTCTTCAAAGAACGTGGGCAGAGTCACTTTCAAATTTTATCGGCAAATTTCTTATCACAAACCTTATTGGAACTCATTTTAATGTTTCTCAAGAAAGTGCAGAGATTAAGGCTGTTTTTACAGCTACTTGGGGTATGAAAGAGCGTACTCTTTCAACTCTTGCTGCAGGCACTATGGTATTCTTTGCTCAGCGCTTAGGTGGTCGAAAAGGCATGGCTTTTGCTGCTTTAGCTCAACTTGGTTTAGGTGTTGCTCATACAGTTTACACAGGTAGATGGGCATCAGCTCATAAAGCGCTTTATGGTGAGCATAACCGTCAAGTAGGGCAAACAAGCACAACACTGCCAAAAGTTTCTGACCAAGCTGCTTCATTTATAGAAGAGAAAGTGGGCACAGCGTTTGAAAATTATGCAGTTGGTAGCTGGACTCCAGAGTGGTTTTCAGGTGCTACGGCAAATTTACAGACAGCTTTTACGGCCCTTTTAAAAGATCACAATGCCTATGTAGAGACATTGAGTTACCTCTGTAATAGTAACTGTGTTCAGCCAGGTCACGCAAGTGCTCGAACCCTTTTTGCACAAACGTTGGTTCAGCATCTAAAAGGACGTCCTGATGTACTTTCTTCTGTTATGGGAGCTATAAGCCATAAAAATCTTCTTCAAGTCGAGCCTGAATATCAAGCTGCTATTATACAAGAAGTGATTAAGGGATTAGATCCTTACGTGACTGTAGATGCAGTTAAAGCATGTAACAAAGGCTCTCCAGCAGTAGTTGCAGCCGCTTTTACTGGCTTTGTAGAGAAAAAAGGAGAAGGAATCCAAGGTGCACTTTCTGTGTTTACATCTGATGTATTAGCGGGCGCGGCAGCGTACTTAGACAGAGCTGCTATTATGGCTATGATTCAGGCTTTCAATGCAAATTCGCACTTGGATACAAA
>JBDNIV010000030.1:0-24516 GCA_041688145.1 Chlamydiia bacterium
GCTTTAGTAGAAGGGCGGTATCAAAAGTTCCGCAAAATGGGAAAATTCACAATAGATAAAAGCTAAGGCTTTCATGCGACTTCTTTTGCGCGCAGCCCTTCAGAATTCTAAGCACCTAGGGCTTCTTTTCTGTTCGGTTGCTTTCATGCTCCTTTTGAGTGTAGCAAATCTCTTTGAGATGTTTGCTTTGGCGATCCTTGTTAATCGCACACCTCCAGGCTTAGAGAGTCTAGGGAAAGCCGGTGCTGCAAGTCCTGAGGCGGCTCACAAAAGCCTCGATATGGTTTCTCATGTTACAGCCAAGCTCAGCAGTATATTTTCCTTATCTAATGGCTTAGAGTTTACCGTCTGGATGGTAGTCTTTATTGCCTCTTTCAAAGCGATTGTGCTTTTTTTAAGTCGCTATTTCAGTCAGGTAACTGCCATTCGTATCAACCGTGATTTAAGGCTGGGCTATTTCAAACATATCCAAAAGCTCTCTTTAAGCTTTTATAGCAAATACGATGTTGGCGCTTTATCTTCGCGTGTGGTCGCAGATTCAGAGCAGATCACACAGTCACTCAACTCAGCTTTTACTAACTACATCTTAGTCCCTTTTACTATCCTCACAACGCTTAGCGCCTGCTTCTTTATTTCTTGGAAGCTCTCTATGCTTATTTTTGTCTGTTTGCCTTTAGTCATTGCGCCTATGAGCTTTTTGCTTAGACGGGTAAAAAGAAACTCGTATAAATTTTTCCGTAATCAAGAGGGCTTTACCTCAGTTTTAATCGACTTTTTGATGGGTATCCATACGATAAAGACATTTGTAGCAGAGCCTTTTTCCTTGAAAAAATACGATGAAAAAAATACAGAAATGGCCCGCTTAGAGGCTAAAACAGCCAAATATGCGCTTTTAATACGCCCTTTTTTACACTTTGTGACAACAGCCTTTTTAGCGAGTGTAGTTTTTATCGGTCTCTACTTTTTTGGTATGACAGTGCCTGAGCTCGTCCTGTTTTGTGGTGCCCTTTATGTTTTTTATGAACCTGTAAAAAAGTTTGCTGAAGAAAATGCGGTTATCCAAAAAGGCGTAGTTGCTGCAGAAAGGATGTTTGAAGTCCTCAATGAAGAGCCTGAAGTAAAAGATAAAGAAGAGGCCTTAGACCTAGAAGTGTTTGAAAAAGAACTTTCTTTTGAAGATGTCTCATTTAGGTACAAAAAGCCTTGGATCTTAAGAGACTTAAGCTTTTGCGTACAAAAAGGAGAGATGCTCGCTATTGTAGGCGCTACCGGCGCGGGTAAATCAACCATAGCTCAACTGCTTCCTAGGCTTTATGATCCTCAAAAAGGGGAGATTCTTATCGATGGGACATCTATTAAAGACTACACCCAAAGCTCACTTAGAAATATTGTAGGCTATGTGCCACAAAAGCCTTTTTTCTTCATAGATACTGTTTTACAAAATATCACCCTAGGAAAGCCGCATTCTAGAGAAAAGGTGATTGAAGCTGCAAAGCTCGCTCAGGCCCATGGCTTTATTGAGAATCTGCCTGATGGGTATGATACCGTGCTGCAAGAGGGTGGCAAAAACCTCTCAGGAGGCCAGATGCAGCGCTTAGCGATTACTCGCGCTCTTGTAAAAGGCGCTCCTATCCTCATACTCGACGAAGCTACCTCTAGCCTAGATAGCATTAGCGAAAACAAAATCAAGATAGCCCTTGAAAACTTACGGGGTAAAGTGACCCAGATCGTAATTGCCCACAGGCTAACCACTATCGAAAATGCAGATAAAATCCTTTTCTTAGAAAATGGGACCCGCCTAGCGTATGGCCCATTAGAAGAGCTTTTAAAGAGCTGTCAGCCGTTCCAAGAGATGTGGCACATGCTCACTAGTAAAAAGATGGAAACGGCTGCTGAGTGATTATTTTTCGAGATTATAGAGCATTCTAGCTCTGCAGAATAAATCTTAAGTTGTTAAAATTAAAAGGGTTGAGTTTTAATAACAAGGTCTTTATGACTTTTCTAAGTACATTATTTTCAGCATGTTAAAACATTCATACAACAATGTCTCTAATTTATATAAACATTCAGTTTAAATTTTTTTATTTACTTTTATTTCAGTTTATTATGAAATTAGTTTGTAAATATGATAAAAACCAAACTAAAAGGATAAATAAAATGGAAATTTCAAATTTTGTGCCAAAACCTCTAGTGGATGCTATTTCACCGACATTGCCAACAAAATACGCACTTATAAGCAAGTTGGCCGAGGCTGATATGTTTACTGATGTAGATAGCTACCTAAAATCAGGAATTCAGAAATTCGCAATTAAAAGTTTAGCGCTAGCTGCCTTAGGTGCAGGAGCTGCATTATATTTTGGTGTTCAACCTGGAGCTGCCCTGTTGTTTACAGGATCTATTGTATCATTGCCTGCAACTATGATTGCTGGTGGAACCTATCTATTAGTCCAGTCATCACTTTTATTAAAGGCAGGTCTTATGGCTAATACATTAGGCGCTGTAGTTTTAGGTTTAGGAGGTGCTTTAGGAGGCTTTTTAACTGTAAATGCCTATGATAAATTACCTTTGGGCCTACTTGCCTGGTAGTAGAGAGCTACAACCACAGAAGTTACTGTGCTACATTACCTTCTGCATACGAAATCAATACAAATAAAAAGGCCTTGGGTGAGGAATCCAAGGCCTTTTTATTTGCTTTTGTTTAGGCGGCGCAGCGCTTTTTATATAGAAAATATTTTAAGCCTCATCCTCTTTGGGCAAGATCCCAAGGTGCTGAAAGCTCATTTTTAGCTCTTCATTGCCGCGTTTATCAAAGACGCCATTTTCATGGAGCCAGCGGACGTAATCTTTTGGTACAGTCTCTAAAGGCTTATCCTTATGCTTGCCAAACGGCATTTGGGATAAGATCTTAGGAGCCGATAAGATTTCATAGACTTTCCACATAGGTAGATCATCAATCATCTCACTAAAGACCTTGTGTAAGACAATCACATCATCAAGGGCCCTGTGGGCTTGATTTGCTTCGATATGGTGAACTTCTCTTAAAAACTGCAGGGTATGCTTAGGAAGGTCAGGGCGGTAGCGCCTAGCCCACTTAAGTGTATCTACAAAGACCCATTCTTCAGGAATTTCTAGCTCTATGCGCGCATAGGCTTTTTCTAAAAAAGGACGGTCAAAAGCTTCATTGTTATGAGCAATAAGGGCAGATCGGCCTTCACAAAACTCTGAAAACTCGGCAAATACTTCTTTGGCATCAGGTGCGGCATCTACCATTTCTTGAGTAATGCCATGAATGCGTGTAGCTTCTTCTGGAACAGTTGCATGAGGATTAATCAAAGAGCTAAAGCTCTTCATTGTTCCAGCATCATAGGCCGCAATTTCGATAATATGGTCTTGAGAGGAATTAATCCCTGTTGTCTCAGTATCAAAGTAAATAGAGCGAAAATCTTTCATACTTTAAACCATCGCCCTTCGCAAAATTTAGTGCAAGTCTATAGGATGAAGAAAAAAGGGGAAGCTTCGCTTATGAGATGCTTACGAAAAGGATTTTATACATTTAGTGTAGTTATAGCTATTTGCTTGTGTATGCCTAAGCTAGCTTTAGCAGAGGTGCATGCCTTTTTTTCTAACAAAAGCTCAATTGTCCATGAGCTGATTGAGCGCATTGACCTTGAACAAAAAGAGATAGATATAGCGCTCTATGCCTTTACTCATAGAGAGGTTTTAAAAGCTTTAGATAGAGCAAAAGAGCGTGGAGTAGAGCTGAAAATTGTGCTCGATCCCATAAGCCAGTCTATGGCTAAAAAACTCGATCATTTAGGCACCCAGGTCTCAGTCTTTGATCCTACAAAGCGCCTAGGCACTTCATCGAATCAATCTTCTAATTTAAACAAAGTTTGGAACAAAGAGCCTCTCATGCATCATAAGTTTTTCCTGTTCCATGAAAATGTAGGACAAAAATCTTGGGTCTGGACAGGCTCGTTTAACTGCACTTATTCAGCTGAGAGCTTTCATATGGAGAATGTTGTGCTTATTGATGATGTGGAGGTCTTTAACTCTTTTAAAGAGCAGTTTGATCTTATGCGCGCAAAGTACAGCCACACTTATAAAGCTACACCTGCTAAAGCATCACACGAGGATTGAGCCTCTTGCTTAGCTGAGCTTTTTATGGCATACTTGGGCTTTATCTAAAGGTGTGTGTGGGTTAAAAGAAGCTCACTTTTACACCATCAAAAATGGAAAAACTATGCTTAAAGGTTTAATTGCTCTTGATATCGATGGCACAATAACAGACGATCCTCACCACATTGATCCTGAGGTCTCTTCTTTTTTAAAAGAAGAGGTCTATAACAAAGGGTGGCAGGTGATGTTTCTGACTGGCAGAAGCTTTACTTTTGGCAAGCCTCCTCTAGAGATATTTGACTTTCCTTTTTATTTTGGCACTCAAAATGGGGCAGCTCTTTTTAAAATGCCTGAAAAGACGGTCATTAAAGAGCATTTTTTGTCTAAAGAGCGCTTAGTGAAGTTAGAGGCTTTAGCAAATGCTTATAACAAAAGTCTACTCGTCTACTCAGGAGAGAAGCTTGGAGATTTTTGTTACTACCATGGCGAGCGTTTTACAGATGAAGAAAAAGAGTATTTAAAGAAACTTGCTCAGTTTTCAAAAGTGCCTTGGCAAGACTCAGGCCCTTTTGAAGAACTTACTCAAGAAGCGTTTCCAATGCTAAAAGCTTTTGGCTCTTTTGAAGAGATGCAAGCTCTTAGCTTAGAGACTAAAAAAGACAAAAGCCTTGCCTGTACACTTGTGCATGATCCATTTAGGCGCGCTCAAAATGGCTACTACCTGCTTATCAACGATCAAAATGCTACTAAAGGCGCGATTTTAAAAGAGCTGGCTGACATCGATGAAAAAAGAGAAGGCGTACGCCCTAAAATTATCGCTGCAGGCGATGATGAAAACGACGTGTCTATGTTTAAAGTAGCAAGCACCGCAATTGTAATGGAGACAGCTCCTGATAGAGTTAAAGAGCACGGTAACATCATTGCTAAGGCTGCAAGTGAGAAAGGGATTATTGCTGCGTTAAAAAAGGCAATGGAGCATGAATGAGTGAGGAAATACAAGATTTTCTAGAAATTCCCTTTGAAGAGGGGACCCTTTATCTAGGCGCTCTTTGTGCTGAGAATAATATCAAGCCTATCCATATGGCTCTTCCTGAAGGGTGCGTTTTACAGATTACCTTAGGCCCTTTTGAGGGCGGTGTGCGCTTAAGTGACCGGGTTTTTGCCCCCCTTTTTATGACAGATAAAGGCCTTAAATGTGAAGTTGAGGAGGCGCGAGTAACCCAGTTTCACTTAGGTGAGACGCTTAAGCTCAGAGGCTCAAGCTTTTCTCCAGAGGCAAAAAAGCCTTTTGGCTATGAAGTCACTTTTCTTCTTAAGGAAGGCTCAGCTAGATTTGTAGGGCGCATTGCTGTTGGCAACCGAGATGATCCTAAGGGCAAAATCAAAGAGGTTACAAGAGGGCTTGATCGTATGATCTTTTTAGAAGCGTTAGAGCCTTTTGAAAAAGCTGTCCTCCAGCTAGAGATCAAAGCAATTAAAGCTTAAACAGTCTGCTCTTCAGGAGAAAACGAGACGCTATCGACTGCGACTCCCATTGCATGCATACCGTTATCGACATAGAGCGTAGCTCCTGTGACTGCTGAAGCCATAGGAGAAAGAAGGAAAAGCGCAGCTTGTCCAACTTCATCAGCTTCTAGGTCTTTAGCAAGGGGGCTGTTAGCTTTAGAGTAAGCGACCATGCGGTCTATTAAGCCAATGGCTCTTGCTGCTCTACTACGCAAAGGGCCTGCAGATACAGTGTTAACGCGTACGCCCCATTTGCGTCCTGCTTCATATGCGAGAGTTTGCGTGTCAGACTCTAAAGCAGCTTTAGCTGAACTCATCCCACCGCCATAACCAGGAATCACACGCTCAGAAGCTATATAAGTTAAAGAGACAGCAGCCCCGCCTTTAGTCATAATAGAGCCAAAGTGCTTGATGCAAGAGATCAGAGAGTAGGCTGAAGCGCTAAAAGCTGCGAGGTACCCATTTCTAGAAGTTTCTAAAAGATCGTTTTTTACTTCAGGAGCATTTGCTAAGCTATGCACAAAGAAATCAATCTCGCCAAAGTCGCCTTTAACAAGTTCAGCTACTTCTGAAATTGTGTAGTTGCTCACACCCGCATAGCGTTTGTTCTCTTGAATTTCTTGAGGCACATCATCCAAAGTATCAAAAGCTGCATCCATAGGGTAGACCTTTGAAATCTCAAGCATGCCGCCATTAGGCAGCTTGCGAGATTCATCGAACTTTCCATTAGCAAGTGATGTTGTAAAAATCTTATAGACAGGAGGCCAGGTCCCCACAATGATTTCAGCCCCGCAGCTTGCAAGTGCTTTTGCAATTGCCCATCCGTAGCCTGCGTCATCACCGATACCTGCAATGAAAGCTTTTTTACCTTTAAGATTTAAAGAATTCATAACTTTTTCCTAAGAATTAAAAATTTAAGTATCCCTAAATATACCATTTTCGGTTATTAAGAAAAAGAGATTTGTAGCGGCCTTGGGGAAGGCTAACCGCTACTTGTTTATGACATCAAAATGGAGGTTCTAGTCTTATGGAAGACTCACGTAAAGATATTCAAGAAAATAGTGATATGGGCTTTTGGCCAACAGGAGCCAAGCGTTCTTTTACCGCATCTGGGTGGAGAAAGTTTCAAGCAAAAATCAGAAAGCGCGCTGAAGGCGAAAGTTCTTCTGAGGTGCTAGAAGTTTCTTTAGGGGATGAGGTCTGCTCAGAAGAGTAGGTTTTTATTATTCAATCTGCACCAAATCGATGAAACCTTGATTTGGTGTTGGTTTTTCGTCCTTTATATTGCACACTAAAAATAGAAAATAAAATTTAGCGTGCACCTTTTATGAAGCCTTCTTTTTGTATAGTTCCTTATAACTCTGAAGATCTAGAAGCTTGCTTAAAGCTTTTTCATGACACAGTTCATAGTGTTAACAGCAAGGATTATAATAAAGAGCAGCTTGACGCCTGGGCTCCTGAAGATTTAGAGAAAAACAAATCTAGATGGCAAGAGCACTTAGAAAAAGGCATATGCTTTGTAGCTAAGCTAAACTCTCATCTTGTAGGTTTTGCAGATATGACAGACTCAGGGCACTTGCATGGGTTATATGTCCATAAGGACTTTCAAGGCCAGGGGATTGCTTCCAAGCTTTTAGATGCAATCGAAAAGGCAGCTAAAAAGCTGGGCCTTAAAGCGCTCTCTACTGAAGGCAGTATAACAGCCTATCCCTTCTTTCAGAAAAAAGGTTCTATCGTAGATAAAAAGCAGGAAAAAGAGCTTAGAGGCGTTCTATTCATAAACTACGTCATGCATAAAACGCTGTAGCTTTTCTTGGTATAGCCTAAAAATTTTACAGGTTCATTTTAGGCTAGCTCTAATTATAGCTCAGCTGTTATCTTCTTTGCTTAAGAAAACAAATATTCACAATCATCGAAGCAAAAAAGGATTTTCACATGCCTCCTATTATCTGTAACACCGCTCATAAATCAGTCACAATTCCACTAGGTGCTGATATATATGCAGGCAGCTGCTACCTTTCGCGTTATATACCTCAAGCTCTTGTAGCTGGGCTCTCTAACAAAACCCCTACAGCTTTAGTAAGTCTAGCTAATCGCATTACAACGACTCTTGGAAGAGGCGTTCATATAGTCGGAGCTATTGCTTTTATTGCTGCTCTGCATCAAATAGCAACGCGCTGCTCTTTAAAACATCAGGTGCAAAGTGGGTTTCGTCGTTTAGTAGGAATGGATGATTACAGTCAATTGTCTACGGCATTACAAGGATTGCCTTGGGCTAAAATGGAGCGCCTTCCTCTCAAGGAGATTCGCAATATGCTAGCGGGTGTGGACGTGATGACACATGGAGGCAGTGAGCGTCGCGCACCACAGGCTCAGTCAGTGCCCTTAGTGGATTTCTTCTCTCATATTTTAGCACTTAGGATTTGTGTACTTTTAAAAGATGTAGGTGAGCTAAAAGGTAAAATGCTTTCTTTAGGATGGGTGCTTTCTGGGAATGAAGCAGATAAAACATTGCCTAAGATACCTCAAGAATTTAAAAGTTTATCGGGGGGCGCCAAATTATTATCTGATAAATGCATTTTAGATCTAATGGATGTTCAGAGTTATGATGAAACTGTAGCTAAGGTTCTGACATGGATAACAGGCGTTTCATTTCAAACGCCTGCTGCTGCTGAGGTTTTAGAGACCGCAGCTGATCGAGCTAATGCTTATATTAAGCAATTAGTGAGGGCTGATAAGCTATTTGAGGAGTTATTCTCAGTTTTGCGCGCTTTTATGGAAAAAGGAGCTAGTTTAGGTGCCTTGCAGTGCGCTTTAGAAGAGCAGTTAGGGGATAATTGGGCAGTTTCTAGTCAAAAAATAGAATTTGAGAGCTTAGCCTCTAGGCTGGCTACAAACAATATTCAATCTGCTATTTTATATACCTCAGGAGCACGTGCAATTAAATTTAATGGTTTAAGATTAGAGAGAGCTCGAGCAATTTTACGAGACACAAATGTAAAAGCATCCTCGAATGGCGCTCTATGGAGACCTGCTGATTTAGCTCTGGTTGGTACAGGTTTACTAACACCAGGACAAGAACAGTGGGATCTTGTCACTTGGTTAATGGGATATGCTACTTTGCAAGAAGTTGAAGGAAGACAAGAACTGCAATCTTTTAACAAGTGGACTTTAGAGAGCTGCAAAGCGAGAATCTATGAATGTTGGTCTGCGCAGAATCCGGGAGGCCCCTTATTGGAAGCTGAGTTCCTTATAGCGATGGTATTAGCTAATCAAACATTGCCGATATTTGAGGTAGCGACAGGAGAAGGGGTAGTTGATGAAAAAGCAACAGCACTTCATAGAGCAAGATGCCTTAATACCTTGGGACTAGCTGCAGAAAAATTTACTTACGATCCACTAATAAACCGTGCGGTAGCGGGGCTTTATCCAAGAGGCGCAGCTTCAAGTCAGGCTTTAGGTGAATACTTGAAAGATCAGGCAATTCAATGGGGTGAGGCTACTAATCCCAATTTTATAAAGGCCTTGATAGATGCAGGAGCTAAACCTCCTAAATTAGGCTCTTGGAGTTCAGATCCAACTCTAGTAGCCGCTTTTAAAAATTTAGCTTTATGGACATACACAAATGATGCGCTCTCATGGCTTACAGGGATTAATATTATAACTGGTAATCATGTAGGTGGACATCAAAAGACACTGTTTTTTGAAGCAGTTTGTAGAGAACTTGTATCGGCTGATAAAGCCCTAACTCCAATGAGAATTAGCGCTATAGAGGCGTATTTGCACTTAGTAGCTTTTTCTGAAGAATTTAGGCATTCATTAAAAGAGACTTTGACACGTAGCTTTAGACCGCAAGACTTGGCAGAGGCAAAGATTACAGCGATAGACTATGCCTTACAAAAAGTTAAGGAGCTACAACGTCGCTCAGATTTGCAAAAGCCTTACCTTAGTGCGTTAGAGATCCTGTTAAAGGATCCAGTCACTCTGTCTAATTATGTTCAGATGCAGATAGCAGAGGTAGAGGGTCAAACTTTAGAGGCCTATGGAGATCGTCTGAAGTCCTTAATGGAGGTTAGATTCCCAAGCTCAGCTGATGATCAAGGTCATAGTATTTTGACTTACTTAGTAGAATCGGGTAGATCAGGTTTAGCTTCGGATTTCCTAGGCGCTTTGTCTCAGGATAAAACAGTTGAAGAAGAACCGGTTAGATTAGTTGAAGCAGAGCGCCTTAAAGCTTTTGTCAATTATCAGGCAAAAGTGCATGAGAAAGCTGCTCCTGCCGAAGGTGAAGCTGCCGGCGCACTAGATATTAAGCAAAGGTCAGCTTTAAGAATTTTGACTGCGAATACAACTCCTGAAGAATATTCAGCAGGTGATCATAATCTTCTTATTCAACTAGTTTCTTTAGGGGCTGAAATCCCTGCAGATGTTCTTTTGTTCGAAGATGCGGTTAAGTGGTTCTGCACATATTCTAGGCCATTTTCTAAAACTTTAGAGGGTTTCTACTCTGAGCTAAAAGATCGCGATAATGTAACACAAGTGTCTGAGGACGCTTTAGCAAAGTATCCTGGTGATACTGAAGAAAATGCTAAGGCGCATGCTTTAGAGCGCTGCAAGCTTTATGCGGCAGCTTTAAAGGTGCCTTATCCATTGTTAGATGGGTTTCTTAATCCAGCTCTATCCTAACTGCTGTTTAGATAAGTTAATCGGGTAAGCATAAAAGACGCGCGAGGCTTTAAAAAAGCCGGATGCGTCTTTTTTTATTTATAGAGATGTCGTGCGATGTTTCTATAAAAATGCAGCTATCTGTTTTACAAAAAGAGTTAGGAAAAGGTGCGCTTTTCCCTTTAATGAATCGTATTTGCTTGTTACACTTTCCAGAAGCAATTGACAAAGTAAGCTAGCCATCGTAGGCTGCTGCTTTAGGGCGCAAACAGGCGTTTTTTGAGTTTCATAAAACTGCTAAAAAAGAGTGCAGATGAAATCGGTAAGAGCTCTTTTCTTTGATATGGATGGCACTTTAGCTGATAGCTTGCCGGTGGCATATGAAGTGTACTCAGACTTTGCTAAAAAGATGGGGCTTGAGCCCTCTTTTGAAGAGTTTGTTCACTTAGGTGGGATGTCTCAGCAAGAGGCTGCAAGCTACCTTTGTAAAAAAGCAGATGCAAAGCTTGATACTCAAAGTGTTCTTAAAGGATATATGACGGGTTTTGTTGAAAAATACAAAACACATATCCAGCTTTATACGGGAGCAAAAGAGGCCTTAGAAGGTGCAAAAGCTCTTGGATATAGACTCTCTCTTGTAACAGCTGCTTCTAAAGATATGGCGCATGCTTTTTTGGAAAAACAAGACCTTTTTCATTTTTTTGAAGATATCATCACTCCCGAAGGCCTTCCTAAGAGCAAGCCCGATCCAGCTATTTATAAAAAAGCTCTTACTCTTGCGGGATTAGATAGCCATGAGGCTATGGCTTTCGAAGACTCTAAGGTAGGCATGCTCTCTGCAAAAGGAGCGGGCCTACGTACGATTTGGATGAATCACACAGAAGCGAAAGATAAAGAGCTCGAAGGGCTTTTTGATCACGCTTTTTCTGATTGGAACTCTGTAAACACATGGTTAGAAAATGCCAAAAAATAAAGACACTCTTAAAGTAACGCCTGTTGATTCATGCTGCCGCGTGGAAAATCTGACAGAAGAGCCTATAGATGGCGACTGCGTTTTTCACTGCACAGCCTATACAAGCGATCATATACAAGGCTATTTTGTGCCGTACTTCGACTACCTTGCTGATAGGCAGATGGGGATGTTTGGGTATTTAGCTGTAGCTACTTCGAGTCTTGTGGTTTGTGGAAATGAAGTTCTTGTAGGAAAGCGCTCAGAGCTCGGCACTCATTGCCCTGAGTTTTTTGAGCTAGTGCCATCTGCAGGAATTGACCGCCATGTCGATAATACAGAGCAGCTTTTAACAGAGCTTGTACAAAATACAGGCATTGATAAAAGTGCTGTAAAAGACATCCGCCCTATTGCGCTTATTGAAGATACAGAAGAGTCTACTCTTGATATCTGTGTAGTCATAGAGCTAAATGAAAAGCCGGTAAAACTCGCTCCTAAAGAGGCGTACTCCCAGATGGGCTGGCTTTCTATAGAAGAGTTTAATCAGCTAAAAGCTCATGCTAAAGTCGTACCCACTTCTAAAGCTCTATTCGAATATTGGCTTGGGGTTCATGTCTGAGAAAAGCTTTTTAGATGCGCTTTGTAAAACTAAGAAAGGCGCTTTTGCATTAGCAGCTGAAGATGATGAGCGTTTTGTTTTCATTAAAGAGATTAAAAAAGCGTTGCCTAGCCTTATTAAAATGGACAGCGCTTTAGGCATAGCTCCTTTCAAAGAGACTCTTTTAGGAGGCGATCTATTCAGCCCTAACGCACCTATTTTACTCGATTCTGTAGAAGCTTTAAGCCCAAAAGAGTTTAAAGAGCTAGAAGCACTTGCGCTATCAGCTGAAAGTATTGTCATTTTAGGTTTCTCAAAGCTTTCAAGCAGTGCAAAAAAGCTCTTGCCTAAACTCGCCAAGTCTCATAGCGTTTTGGATGAAAAGCCGTGGGAAAAATTGGGGAGGCTAAAAGCGTGGGTTTTTCAAGAGGTAAAAAAACAGGATAAGGCTATATCTCAGGAGGCTCTGGAGGAGCTTATCCAAGTCTCTTCTAGCCTAGAGGGTCTAAAAAATGAGATTGCAAAGCTTATCCAATTTTTAGGACAAAGGGTTGAGATTACATCTGAAGATATCGCTTTATTATGTAAAAAACAGGCTTCAGATAATGGGTGGGAGACTTTAAAGTATACGCTCGATAAAGAGTGGTCAAAGTTAGAGGCGCTTATTGATAAGCTTTGCTCTGATGAATCAGGGCTTGTTTCGCTTGTAACTCAGTTTCGCTACCAGTGTACTCAAGCAGCAGAAGTCAAAGAGTGCGCCTCTTCCTTAGAGCATTTAGCTAAAAAAAGGCCGGGACTCACTCCTTGGAGGCTGAAAAAGATCGCTCAGAGCGTAGACAATGTGTCTATGGAGTCTTTGAGAAAAGCGCTTATTGCAATTTTTGACTTTGAAGTATTTATAAGAAAGTCCAACCTAGGAGTAGCCCACTTAAGAGCTCTTTTTTTTATACTTCTACAAAAGATTTTCTAGATGAAAGATTCATATGATACATCCCAAAAGCCTAAGCCTAAAAAAAAGCATGAGGGCAAGCTCATTGTCTTTGGGAATCTTTTAGGCCCTTTGCCTATTGAAGAGGGAAAAAGACATTTTAGTGAAGTGGTTAAAGCCGAAGTCGCTACACTTGATGGTATTTTAGCAGAAAGTGAAAGAGAAGCGCGTAGGTTTTTATCCTACTTCAGAGAAGATCTGAAGATAGAGCCGCATAAAATGCCGCTTGCTCTTTTCCATAAAAAAACGCCTAAAACAGATTTAGATTTTCTATTTGAGCCTATTCGAAAAGGGGGCACTTGGGGCTATGTCAGTGATGGAGGGCTTCCTGGGATAGCAGACCCTGGCCACTTGCTTGTACGCTATGCTAGAGAGCATCATATTCCTCACAAAGTCCATATGGGGCCTACATCTATTTTGTGGGCATTGATACTGTCAGGCTTTTCTGGTAACCGCTTTGCGTTTCATGGATATCTCGCTAAAGAACCTAAGAAAAGAGAAGAAGAAATCAAATCGCATATTAAAGAAAGCATGAGGCTTAATTCTGTTCAGATTTTTATTGAAGCGCCTTACCGAAATGAAGCTCTTTTAGAGAGCCTTATAAAAGTTCTTCCACAAGGAGCTATTTTGGCACTTGTGCACTCTTTGATGCTTCCCAATGAGACAGCTGAGGTGATGCCTGTCTCTATGTGGAAAAGCTATTTTAGCTCAGGTAAAGCAGGGTCTTTAAGAGATAAGCCAGCTGTTTTTCTCTTTATGGTCTAAATAGATAGAACTAATCTTAGGCTGCAGTAAAATTATTGAAATTTAGAATTTAAATAGTAAAAGAATCTTACCCTGTATTGATTTAACTAAACTGAGCCTATTTCCACCTATCTCTTATATTTAGGGAGGGGTATTTGGGGAATTATTAGACCCGAATGTCATAGTAGCGAATCTGAGCTCCGCATGATCGATCATCTGGAGAAGTAGCAGCAACTAATGTGTTTTCATCTAACCTGAGCATCTGAGTAACTTGACCTACATGGCTACGAATTGTGTGAACACTAGCTGGTTTGCGTATGTCCCAAATCCGGATTGTTTGGTCTTCTCCACTAGTTGCAAAGGTTTGACTTTCGAGAGGCAGGGCTGACCAAACGCGTCTTTGATGCTCTGACCACTCGTGTACAAGTTTTTTTTGACTCACGTCCAAAATGCCGACCTTTCCTGTCAAAAATGCGAGAACAAAAGTATTTATTTCGTTAGCCATAGGGTGCATATCTTGGATAAAAGCGCGCTGTTTACCTTTACGTCCTTGAGGGGGAGCGGTAGGCTTTCCTTCCTTTAAGATAATGCCATTATCTTCCCAAATGTCTGACTTTTTTTTCCAAGATTGTACTACACAGCCTACAACAGCTAAAAGCTGATCGGGGGTTTGATGGTGAATTGAAAAGACCCAATCTCTTTCGTGCACACGGGTCGTTGACTCCGTTCGGTTCTCCCATAAATTGTAGAAGTCAAACTGTGTTGGAAATCCAGCAAAAAAACCAGGGGCAGTCGGATTAATAGAAGCTGTTAAGCAGTTCACTCTCTGAGCATTTGCTTCCATGCAATGAGCCCCTTTTCTAGGGGGGCGCTTAATCGGTATAGTCCGAACAAACCTTCCACAAGTAGTCCATAAAGAGATATTGCCATTTCGTGAGCCAGTAAGAAAGTAAGCTGAAGATACTGGAGTTATATCTGTGACCCAGTACTCATCTCTTTGCATACCAGGCTCTACATCAGCAACAATTGTTACGAGTTCGCGGTTTGAGCTAGCCCACTTTTTTATTGTTGTGTCTTTAGAGCCAGTGAGAAATGTACCATCGCTTAGCATTACCATCTTTAGTATATCATCCTGGTGTGCATCATGCGTTACATGAACAAGCTCAGGGGCATCTTTATGCGTACCTCGAGCAAAGCTTTCTCCTCGATGGCTCATTTCTTCCGGCGGCTGACCAGCCTGAAATGGCAGGTAGAGTAAATGTTCTAGTTTGCCTTCTTGGTATCGCCCATTCCAAGAGTGTACGATCTTAAATCCCTTTTTCTGGAAAAAGAGCAGAGAATCCTTCTTGTCCTCACTTACAGTTACATGGTATCCACTAAAGGAATTGCAGCGTTTTGGAGCCTCTTCGAACAGTTTATTCATGAGCGATGAGCCTAGTCCACGTCCTGAATTTTGTTGTGATTGATCGACAAAAAGAGATTTAATTTCGACACTATTTTGTAACCCGTATTCAGCATATTCATTGCTTAGCTGTGTCTTAAACTGTAAAATACCGCACGGGGTATCTCCTTCATAAAGAACAAAGCAAACACGATCTTTGCTTTGGGAGATTTGTTCAAGCGCTTTATCCTGACGACCATAAAGAGGGGTCAAAATCCGTTGAAAAATATCAGTAATAATACCCATTTTTTCCTGTAGTCTAATGCCATCTGCTCTGTAGAAAATTCGGTTTGGAGCAAGAGTGTGATACGCAGAAGGATTGCGATCTGGAGAAACATTAGAAGATGCCATTAAAAGTCTCCTCAAGGGATTTGAAATTCTTGAATGTGTCAAAAAGCTTAAGAAATAGCAAGAAATATTTTATTTTATAAAAATTTCTATGTAAAAAAAAATTCATTTAGTAAGATTAGACTCAATTTATACAATGAGTTGAGATTATGGCAGGTATCGCAGAATCAAGTGGTCTAAGTAGATTTGTCTTACTTGACCCAGCAAAAAGATTGTTAGTACAGGCTTCACAAGAAAACTTTGCACGCTTTCAAAGAGTCTTTGACGCCTCAATTAAGCATATTACTGTTGATCCTGATAAAGTCCTTAAGCGCATTGAAGATCGCTGCTATGATTGTGATCTATTTATGAATGAAATCTCTGTACAGGCTGCTGCTTGCTATGATAAAAAGCCTTTTCAATATCAGGACATTTCTCAAGCTTTACGAGTCCACTTCTTGCATGGAGGTGGGGAAAGCAAGCTCCAATTAGACCTCCTCATATTTGTTGTATCTCGAGCAATAGATAAGCTAGCCAAAGCGCTTATTTTCCCCATACCAAATACCGACAGAAATATGAGAAAACTGCTTGAGAGATATGGCTTTACTATCCACTCTAAAGATGAAGGCTCTACTGTTTTTAAGTGTGAAAGCATTACGGCTTTACAAAAAGCACTTAAGTTGGATTCTGTGCCTTCAGCTCAAGGATCAGAGGCTATTAGCGTGCATCGCTCTCTAGCTATAGCTGCTCCTGACGTACTTCCTATCCCTCATTTTTATCAGCCTATGACTCTGATGAAAAAGTATGTTAATTTTATCCAAAGGGGTCAAAAAACAGTGGAGGGAAGAATTAATGCAGGTTCCTTTTATGTTAAAAAATTGCATCGTGGTGATGGGTTTAGATTCTTTTACAAGCAAAATGAAAGCGATGATGTTTATGTAACAGTTACTGAAGTCAAAGAGTTTGATACCTTTGAAGAAATGCTTAAATACTATGGCTATACAGCATCTGTGCCAGATGCTAGAAGTCTTCAGCATGCGGTAAGTATCTATGCGGGCATTCGTAGTTATCCAGAAAGAGAGAGAGCATCTGGAGTAGTTGCTCTTAAGTTGCGCCTTGACCCAACACCGAGGAAACGGCCTCATCAAGGAGATTATGATCTAGGAGATGCACAGGCAAATGACTACAATGGCGATGGGCCAAGAAAACGAAATCACCGACATTTAAATAGTTGGGAGAAGAATTAGTATGGCGACAGCTCGCATTCATATGGGGCCCTCTGCTTATCCACCGGCTTTTTATTGTACGTTCGGCCATCAGGTGATGCAAAATCCTGTTATGAACCTGAATTGTCAGCACTTATTTGATGCAGCTGTTTTGGCAAACAATAAGAGATGTCCCGTAGATGATACAGTACTCGATTGTATACCCTTTAATGAACTGAAAGAGCTCATTAAAGCTAACGTTTCCCTTTCCCCAAAAAAATCTAATCCTGCTTCTCAAGGACCTACTCCACTTAAGCCAAAAATTGTTCTCTCAGCAGAAAATGTGCATGGAGATGATGTTCACGGTTTTATCCAATATAATGGGGGCTTTGTTTCAGGTTCCAAAGATGGGACTATCAAGGGTTGGGGACCAGATCTTCAGCATAGAGTCGTCTATTCAGGAAATGGAGGAGCGATAGATTATAAATACTGGGTTACTGCGTTAGCTTCTCACCCCAACGCAACACCTTTTTTTAGCGGTTCAAGGGATGGGCAAGTAGTTGCATGGAGTCCTAAGGGCAAGCCTTATACACCCGAACCTTGGGTTTTCCCAGATAGTGGGCAACACAAAGCTAAAGCAAGAAACCTTCATCGCGTGACGTGCCTAGCAGCTCTACCAGATGAAGGTAGTAACACGCCTTTTCTTGCAGGCACTCCTCAGCGTATTCATAAGCTCGTGTTAGATGCGGAGGGGGGCAAGATAAGAATGGTAGGATCAACAAAGGTGCATGACAATGACTGGGTCTACTGCGTAGATCCTGTTGATTCTCAATTTGGAGATCAAAGATTAGTAGTTGTTGTTGGTGCAGCTCTTGAAATCTGGGACCAAAAAGACGAGAGTCTAGCTGGAAGATGGAAGTTTTTTTCGCGTCCTGTCGCAGAAGATCGAGGTGAAATTGGCCGCTCCCAACAAGGGCAAATCCAAAGGCCGCATATATCTGCTATTGCCCGGGGGGCAGCTAATATAGCTGAGATTGCTTATACATGCTTTGAAAACAATAGGGGATTTGGCGCTGTTCGCATCGTAAATATCGAAAAGTCTGTGATCACCTTTAATGCTGAAGAACATATAGGGCGCACGTGGTGTATTGCGTATGCTACGCCTCAAATTTTTGCAACGGGGGCGGATGACCATCTTATTAAGCTCTGGGATGTGAGGGTGGGTCCAAAATCAATTCTGTCGTCACCTCCCCAGAGTGGGCGCGTTTCTTGCTTAGTCTCTCCTAGAGAAAATCATCTGGTATCAGCTTCTTGCCCAGATGATGTTAAAAGAGGGGGTGAAAAAGCGAGTTTCACATTATGGGATATTCTAGGAGGCAGTCAACCTGCGATTAATGACAGTGATTTTCCGCCTCTGTATTGATTAATACGAGCTATTCCTGAGAATCAGAAAAAATTTATAAAAATAACTTTTAGTTGAAAAAAGCTTTAAGCTTTTTCAGAGCGTTTGAACCAGAAGCATAAGACTAGTAGAATCAGCACCATCCCTACTGCTGTATCTGAGATAAGGCGGCTTTCTGTATCTGCAAAGTTACCTATATAGATACCCACAAAGCCCCATATAAGAGCTATGGCATAACTAGGTTCTGCATTAGAATAGTAAAGGGCAAAGCCTGCTAAAATCGTAGCACCGATTAGAAGAGCTGTAGACGCTTGCAGTGTTGATAGGCCTAAAAGAGCTAGGTTATGTGCATCAACAATAGCACCTATATTGATAAAAAGAGCAAGGCTTGTCCATCCAGCCCACAAGCAAATAGGCACCACTTTATAGCGGTAGCTAAGTGAGAGTCGACGAAAAGGCTTTTCAGTTACTAGGCGCATAGCAGTAAAAAGGCAAATGTAGGTTAAGCAGATAATAATTAGGGTCGGCCACACAAAGTGAGGCTGGCAATACTTAGCTACGAGCATCCAGGCGCTGTTTAAGAGAAAAGCTGCTGTTGTATAGCGGCAAAGCTCATCTCCATCAGCGACGAACTTTTTTGCTTTTTCCTCTTTTGCGCAGAGCATGTAGATTGCATAAGCGATACTTAAGGCAAAAATCACCCACCAGATGCTATAGATGTAAGGCGCTGAAAAGGCTAAGTAAGAAGATATACTTATCTCGGTGCTACGCTCACCAAAGCCGCTCATTGCTGATATAAAGGCTACAACTACCTGTAAAAGGGCTGCAAATAAATTGTAGTAACGGATTTTATGCATAAGTTTAAAGCCTTAAAAGGTTATCAATTCACGATGCTCTAACATGTGTTGGGGTAAGAGCTTTTCAATCGCGGCTATTCTCTTTTTTTCTTTTACAGCAAGTGTTTTTATCTGATCAAGAGCTTGAGATAAAATATCGCTCATTCGGGCACTATTTTCTGCTGTTGCTAAGTTGCCGTAGTCGGGGTCAAAGAGCTGGAGTTTTCTGCGAAGTTTTTTCTCAGCTAAGGTATAAGGTGTGAAATCTTCAGGTGAGACGTCATTTTCTATCCGGTAAAGACTCTCTTCTTCAGTGAAGCTTTGATATCTAGGAGTAGATGTTAAAGATAATAAGTCACTGCGATAGCTATCGGCTCCCCAAATATGAGAAGCTACAGGTATGTAAGTACTACCATTTATAGAGTAGAGATGCTCATTAAGATGCGTCGATTCAATAAGGTAGCCTGTACCTTTACTGATAGGGGTTTCAAGCGTAGATTCAAACTGGGCTGTTTGCTCTAAGCCATCATAAGAGGTGATAAGCACCTTTTGGTGCGCTCCTGGGCCACTTGTAAATACAAGCGTCATTCCCACATAGATATCATCAATAAGGCTTGCTTTTACATTGAACTTGATATGGCTAGTTCCGCCTTCTAGAGCAATTCCAAAAAGGGTCATTGGCTGAGGGTCATCTGCAAAGGCATGAGGATCTCTTAAGGTAAGAAAGTCAAATCCTTCTTGTCCATAACCCGTATAGAGATTGATAGGTTCTAGATTGAGGTCATATTTTTGCGTAGTTGCTTGCAGAGTGCTGGGTATCATATTCAGAAAAAGAGGTACTGAACCAATGGCACATAGGGGCGCGCGGGCGCCTGCTCCACCATCAATCATCTCTGAAAGAAGCTTTTTCTTCTCAAAGAATTCTTTATGGGCCTCTTCACTGATCCCAGAAAAGGAGGCTCGCCCCTTTTCTTGAAGAGCGATAGCCTGCATTTGGGAGACAATTTCATGAATCTCTAAAAGGTAGTTAAGAGAGGCTTTAGTCCATGCATAAGTAAAAGATAACTTTTTTTCTTCCAAAGAAATCCTAATTTAGTGTCTTTGTTTGATATATAACCAATTGGGTTATTTTTTAAAAATCATTTTCAAAAGATAATATTTTCTGATTTTGACGGATAAGGCATAGTTTTGTTACGATGACTCCTTAATACACTAACCTTTTAGAGGAGATTTTTATGAACACAATGCATCTAGCTGGGAACTTAGGCACAGACCCTGAAGTACGCTTCACACCTAATGGAAATAAAGTGACGACACTAAGACTTGCTGCAAAGGCAAGACGTAGTGGCAGTGATGAGACGATCTGGTGGCGTGTGACTGTGTGGGGAGATCAGTTTGATAAATTGATTGCTCACCTTAAAAAAGGCAGCTCTATCATGGTTGTTGGCGATATGCATAAGCCTGAGATCTATACAGCAAAAGATGGCACACCTCAAGTAAGTCTTAATATGACAGCTTACAATGTTTCATTTAGTCCCTTTGGACGTAGTGATCGCAATCCTGATGAGGCTCAAGAGAGTCAAGTATCTAGTGGGGGAAGTACTCAAGCTCAGCCGCAACCTGCTATGAGCTCACCTGTACGAGGCTCAGCTCCAGAATCATCATATCCTGAAGATGACTTGCCGTTTTAATCCTAAAGCTTTAGGAATAGCAAAATAGTTGTTAAAAAGGATTGAGAGGTCGTATGCAGTTTTTCTCCAGTGGCTCACTTAGTGAACGTTCGAGTGGTGATGTTTTAATAGTTCCCTGTTTTGGATCTAAAGTCTCTAGCAAAAGTAAGGGACAAACCAAAAACAAAGAATCAGCTCTACATGAGTGCTCTCTTATTGCTTCACTAGGAGATCTTGATCGCGAAGCTAAGTTTCAGCTAAAAGCTTCTGCTTTTAAAGGAAGCCTTGGTGAGACATTTCTTTTTTGTTCATCAGATATAAAAGAGAAGAGAATTCTCTTTGTTGGCCTTGGAGAAGAAGCTGACTTTAGCTTTGATAATGCAAGAAAAGCATTTGCAAATGCATGCGTTTTTTGCCACTCAAAGCATTTTAAGAAAATCAACCTCCTTGCGACAAACCTTAAGCATTTTGATCAGGCTGTTGAAGCTTTTATCTTCCGCAACTGGAGCTTTGAACATCTTAGAGGGAAAAAAAGACCGAGCGTTTTATGGGAATC
Organism: Chlamydiia bacterium; assembly: GCA_041688145.1. GTDB lineage: Bacteria > Chlamydiota > Chlamydiia > Chlamydiales > JAAKFQ01 > JBDNIV01. The sequence goes on from JBDNIV010000030.1 coordinate 21,007, forward strand.
TCTGCATATTTTAGGGGGCCCTGCTGATGCTAAAAAAATTGCTCAAAGAGCAAGCGCTCTTATGGAAGGTGTTTTTCTAGCTCGGGATCTCATTACGAATAATGCAGATGTTGTGACCCCGCAGCATCTTGTTCATGTGGCTAAAACACTTGGTAAAGACGCAAAAACTAAAACAACAGTTTTTAATAAAAAGCGTATTGAAAAAGAGAAAATGGGCCTTTTCTTAGCGGTTGCTGAAGGCTCGAGCTATGAGCCTGCTTTTATCATTATTGAGTATCGCGGCAATCCCTCTTCTAAAGACAAAACAGTGCTTGTGGGTAAAGGCGTTACTTATGACACAGGGGGTTTAAGCCTTAAGCCTACAGCGAGTATGGACACAATGAAAGCCGACATGTCGGGATCGGGGTGCGTGCTCGGTGTTATGAAAGCTGCTCAGAATTTGAAAATCAAACAAAACCTCACTGTTGTAATTGCTACAACAGATAATGCCATTGGCCCTAAAAGCTACCGTCCAGGGGATGTATTTAAAGCGTACAACGGTAAAACCGTAGAAGTCCTAAATACAGATGCTGAAGGCCGCCTGACTTTAGCTGATGCTATGAGCTATGCTATTAAAGAGCTTAAGCCGACGCGCTTAATCGATGTTGCCACGCTTACTGGCGCGTGCGTTATTGCTTTAGGAGAGTATGTTTCAGCTGTTATGACTCGAGATAGCGCTTTGGAAAAAGGGCTTATGCAAGCAAGTTATACTACAGGAGAAAAGCTTTGGCCTATGCCTCTTGTAGAAGAGTATCGCGATCTTTTAAAATCTGATATTGCCGATCTAAAAAATATAGGCAATCGGTTTGGATCGTCGTTGCAAGCAGGCCTTTTTCTTGAAGAGTTTACCGAAGGCTGCCCAGCATGGGCGCACCTCGATATAGCCGGACCTGCTTATGCAGATAAAGCGTATGGTTACTTCCCAAAACACGCAACAGGGTACGGCGTGCGTCTTTTGATGGAGTTTTTAGAAAGCCTTGATTAAGAAGCAGACTATAAAGCTTTAGGGAAATTTCAAATGAAAAAGCGCTTTGTGATTCAAAAGCCTGAAAAATCTCTTCGCGCTTTTTTAAAAGAGGCTTTAGAGCAAGAGTCTGCAGGTTCTGATAAGCTCTCAGGTAAAGCTATTAAAGCCCTCATTGATCAAGGCCACTGCCTGATTAACGGAAAGCTAGAAAAGTTTGGCTCCAAAGCTCTGAATAGGGGTGATGTAGTTGAGCTGCATCTTTCTGATAGTTTATCAAAGCCAAATTCTGTTCAAACGGCTAAAATTATATTCGATCCTAAATCTATTCTTTATGAAGACGAATATTTGCTGATCTATGACAAGCCCTGCGGTCTTGAGTGTAGTCCAAGAGCTATTATTAACTTCTTTTCTGAGAAGTTCTACCTCGTTCATAGGCTTGATAAAGCCACATCAGGAGCATTGATACTTGCTAAGACAACAGAAGCTCAAGAAGCACTAGAAGACCTCTTTAGAGATCGCCTAATTGAAAAAGTCTACCATGCTCTTGTCGAAGGTAGTGTCAAAAAAAAGCAGGGTAAAGAAGAGGGGGTCATAAAGAGCTATCTTATTAAAAAAGGTAGCTTTGATGGACAGACGCTTTATGGGTCTAGTAAAGGCTTAGGTGAGTACGAGGGTAAAGAGGCAATTACCCATTGGAAAGTCTTATCGGAGAAAGAGGGCAATACCCTCGTTGAGTGCAGGCCCAAAACTGGCAGAACTCATCAACTGCGTATCCATATGAAAGAGCTTGGCCATCCTATACTCGGAGATGTGATCTATGCTAGAGACTCAGGTTTTTTTCCAAGGATGATGCTCCACGCAAGTAAAATCGAGTTCAAACACCCTTTAACAGGTAAGCAAATAGAGGCGTGCGCTTCCTTGCCTAAGCTTCTTAATATTCGAAATCTTCTTGTGTAGGTGTCAGCGCTGCCCAATTAAAGGCTCCATGTAGTCTTTCCATAAAGGGTAGGTTGTCGAAAATAACAGCTTCACGAGAGTCAACCTTTTTGTCTATTTTATAAGAGTTGTCTGCTTCATCCCATTTATGAGTAGCTATATGTACTAGAGCTAACATAGTCATATACGCAAAGGGAAGAGCAGGAAAATAGCGCACAAACCTATAGCTGGCAAGGCGATTCAGAGCTTCAGGCGCGCCTTTTTGGAAGATTTGAGCGGCAATAGCATGTGCAAGCTTAGGAGCTGCTTTTACAGCGCCGTAAGCTAAAGCAGCGTTTCCTAAGGCAAAAAGGGTGCGTGACGCAAAGGCAATGTTAAATAGAATTGACGCTTGTTTTCCCTTGTCAAACGCAGCATCTAGCTTTTCCATACAGGGCATGTTATTAAAAGAGGTTTCTGAAATGATTTCCTCTTCTGTGCCACGCAGAGCATAGCCATTAAGCTCTGAATCCCACTTGCAAATGGCTATATGTACTAGAGCTAAAGTAGTCATGTATGCAAAGGGAAGAGCAGGCAAAAGACGTATAGCTGTATAGCTGGAAAGGCGAGTAAGAGCTTCAGGTGCGCCTTTTTGGAAGATTTGAGCGGCAATAGCGCTTGCAAGCTTAGGAGCTGCTTTTACAGCGCCGTAAGCTAAAGCAGCGTTTCCTAAGGTGAAAAGGGTGCGTGACTCAAAGACAATATTGGACAAAGTAGACATATGCAGAGCTCTTTTAAAAGGTTAAAAGTGCGATTTTAAAAGAATTTGCGCTTATTTTCAATAAGATTTGATCTTAAGACAAGCTTTTAAAGAAAAGATTTATTTTTAGACTTTGGCCAAGTCAGCCTCTTTTATCTTCTCTTTTTGCAAGGCTTCAAAGCCTGTACTTTTTGAAAAGACTTTAAAGAGATGATCTGGGTCAATGCGCTTTGTGCAAGCACCTGTTTTGCAGGTGCGTAAAAGCGGACACCGCTTCTCAAAGCTTAGATTATAGGGGCATTGTCCCTGGAAAAAAGTGTGCTGTTTGCCTATGGGAGCATAGTATGAGGCAAGGCTTGGGCCAAATATGCTAAAAGTGGATGTTTTAGTTGTGGCTGCTAGATGGAGTGAAAAAGAATCCACACTAATGACTAAGTCCGAGCGGTCCATAGCTTCATAGAGCTCAAGGGGATTAAGTTTTGGAAGAACTTCAGAGCTGTCACCGAGATCTGAGTGCATTTTCTCTGCGTTACATTTTTCTATATCAGATCCCCAAGCAAAGAGCAGCTTACAGCCAGTAGCTGCTTGCACGCGTTGCAAAAAGCTAGTCATAGCGCGTAGTTTTAAACGTTTATTATCCCAAGCAGATTGAGAGCATATTAAAGCGACTTTCTGATTTTTGGGTATAAGAGCCAAGATTTTTTCAGATTCATTAGCTGAGATATTAAAGTCTATGGGTTCAGAAAAAATTTCTTCAGGCAGCTTTTCTCCAAAAAAACCATAAATCATCTCTAAATAGTCTTGTTGCTGATTTTTTAAAGAGGGGGTA
>JBDNIV010000004.1:0-18311 GCA_041688145.1 Chlamydiia bacterium
GCTTCAAGCCTCAACCTATCAGACCTGCTTAAAAGTTATGACATGGTCAACAGCTCGCTTACTCAAGAGCTTGAAAAAGTCGCTGCTAACCCATCGACGACAAATCCAGGGCAATTTTTGCTCTTGCAAATGAAGACTTCAAGTTTAGCTCAAATTGGTGAGAGTATCTCCAACATTATTGCGAATGCGAACTCTGTCATTAAGAACTCAATCCAAGGCCAAAGAGCCGGAGCGTAAGCTAAAGGTTAACTCTAAAAAAAGGATGCCCCATGAAAGCCATCGACGATTTCAAAGAAGATGCCCTGCTCTTGTTAGAAGCTGGATTCATCGCTATCAATCAAGCCGACTTCGAATCGGCAAAACGGCTGTTTAAAGCAGCTGAAATTCTCGATGCCGACAAAAACATGTGCGACATCGGCAAAGGCTATACAGCCCTTCACAAGCTCGACATTCCAGAAGCTAAGAAGTGGTTTAGTAAAGTCACTGCTAGAGACCCCCACCATCAAATGGCAAAAACCTTTCTTGCATGGACCCAAATTATGGATCCCAAGCAATTGAAAGAGGGTGAAAAATCTTGTGAAAAGATCATGAAAGAGACTAAAGATCCCGATATGAAGCAATTTGCGAGCTCTGCTCTTGAATTTGCCGAGCATCACGCTAAAGGCCACGGGGATAAAAAATCTTCTCCTCTAAACTTACATAAGAAAACGCAAAAGCGTCCTCACTAACCAAAGTTCAGCTTTATGTCGATAGACCGAATTAATCCAGGCGGCGGCAAGGGGCCCTCAGATCCTTTACCTCGTATTGAACAGACTCCTGAGCAAGACCCAGCGGCTGACACCAAAGGCGCTTTCGACCGTGCTATGACGCAAAAAAGCAGCCCAGCTAATCCAAGCTCAGCTGCCAATAATGCTCAAGGCACATCTCCTCTTGATCTCGCAAAAGCAGGCCGTGGTCAAGCGCCTATAAAAGCAGATGCTCATACCGTCACAAACTCTCTTCAACAAGCAACAAGCCTTGCAAACCATGTCCAAGAGCAGGTTAAAACAGCAAAGCCGTCTACCTTGAACCATGCCCAGCAAAATCTTCTCTCACAAAAACTTGCTGCGGCTAATACCGACCTAAAAGGCGCTAGCACAAAGCTGGGTTTAAATACCGAAAACTTGCCCGCTCCTACGACTGGGAAAGGCCCTGTAGCCAAATGGCTCTCGCTTCTTTCCAATGGGCAGCAAATGATGCGCGAAGCCCAACAAAAACTCCCCTCTATGATCAAATCGGGACATATGGATCCAGGTACTTATCTCGCGCTTCAAATGAAGATGTCTTCTGCTATGGTAAACCTTGATTTTGCCTCACAGATCCTGGGTAAAGGCGGAGACGCCCTGAATAAACTTATGAACGTCAACATCTAAGACTAAGTCCATCATGACGTCAAAAAAATCACTTCTCTCAAAACTCGAAGATGTCCAGATAACAACAGTTAATGGCCGCATCAATGAAGTCATTGGCATGCTTATTAAAGCAAGTGTGCCTGGAGTGAAGATGGGCGATATGTGCCTCATCAAGAAAAACGGCTTAGAGCCCCTTCTTGCTGAGGTCGTTGGTTTCACTAAAGGTGAAGTCTACCTCTCTCCTCTAGGAGACCTTTCGGGTGTAGGCCCCTCTTCTGAAGTCATTCCCCTAAGACTTCCTGCAACTATAAAAGTTGGTGAAGGTTTGCTTGGCCGCGTTATCAACGCTCGAGGAGAGCCTCTTGATGCTGAGACAAAGGGGCCACTTGAGCTTGATGAGACCTTCCCCATCATGAACCCACCCCCCAATCCCCTCGATCGTGCCATTATTAAAGAGCCTATATCTGTGGGTGTGCGCTGCATCGACGCAGCTCTGACTGCAGGGAAAGGGCAACGTATCGGTATATTCGCTGCAGCAGGAGGAGGTAAATCAACACTACTTGGAATGATTGCCCGAAACTCTCAAGCTGACATCAACGTCATCACTCTTGTAGGTGAAAGGGGCCGTGAAGTACGCGAATTTTTAGAAGATTCTTTAGGTGAAGAAGGCCTCAAACGCTCTGTTGTAATTGTCTCTACTTCTGATCAACCTTCACAACTGCGCCTAAATGCCGCATACATAGGCACAGCTATTGCTGAGTACTTCCGCTCTAAGGGGAAAAGCGTCATCCTTATGATGGACTCAATTACGCGTTATGCACGCGCTCTTCGAGAAATTGGCCTCGCTGCTGGTGAGCCTCCTGCTCGCGCAGGTTATACGCCTTCTGTCTTTGCCACATTACCTAAACTTCTTGAGCGTTCAGGAAACTCTGCTGAAGGTTCCATTACAGCTTTTTACACTATCCTTGTCGCTGGAGATGACATGAATGAGCCTGTCGCTGATGAGACGCGCTCCATACTCGATGGCCACATCATTTTATCCGCAGAGCTCGCTCGTCAATACCACTACCCTGCTGTAGATGTTCTCTCATCTGCTAGCAGGATCTTGACTTCTGTTGTCGATAAAGAGCACTTAGAACTTATAGGGAAAGTCCGAGAAGTTCTTGCTCATTACAAGAAAAATGAACTGCTTATTCGGATCGGTGAATATAAGCCTGGCTCAGATGCCAAAGCTGACTTTGCGATCAAATACATCGACAAAGTAAACCGCTTTTTATGCCAAAGAGTTAATGAAAAATCGACTCTTACTGAAGCGATAGAACAGCTCAAAGCCATTTTCCGTTAGAATTTTTCTAAGCTATTTCAGCTGCTCTCTTCTTAATACATCTAGACAAACACTCTTTAATATATCTATATGGGCGTTCAACAACTATTATGATTTAATTGTAAAACGCTGCTGTACAATTGTTTAAATTATTTTCCAAAGAGGTTACGATCAAAGTAAGATTATGGCTATAGATTTAAAGTAGATATCCAGTAGCGCATCTTCTATTTAAGCTAAAAAAGCAACGGGTTGAGTGTGAGTGAGTTTCTTGAGGAAAAGCTTATGGAAGAGCATTCTGAAAACGAAAAAAGTGAAAAATCTCGCTACACCTTGCGCCTACACCAAACGCTTGTAAAACGAATTGACCAACATCTATTTTGCCTACATTTTATTGAAAATGCCTACCTTAGTAAGCGGAGCTGGATTCTATCTGCACTCAAAGAGAAGCTCGACTTAGAAGAGCACCGCGAGCTTCCTAAATTACCTAAACCAAGCGCTATTCTCATAGAATTAGATACACAAACACTTTCTCGCCTCATGCACCAGATGTCGATTATCCGTAAGATAAAAGGCAGTTATTCCATGAAGAGCTGGATGATTGATGCTATTGAAGAAAAACTTGAGAAAGAGGCCTACAAAGCTGCTCTAATTGCAGAAAAAATCCGACTTCCTAGCAAAGAAGAGCCCTCTTAAGCTTTAGCATTTATAAAATGCTAATTTCTTCTCCTTATCTGTTTATTTTTTTACTTTTTAGAATTAAACACTAGCACTTCTGATAAGTACTTTTGCGGCTTTTTTTTCTCGCAATAACCCTTATACATCAAAAGCTTTGTACAAAGCTCGATGCTTGTGTTAAGCTTAGGCTGAATGTGGCCGCCTTTGTATCTCTCTAGAGCTCCAAATGTGAAAGGTCACGATAAGTGTAGCTATAGACAACAACTATGACTGAGTATCCACTAGAGCAACTAGTTGAGATTAAACAAAAACGTGTAGATGATGCGGAAAAGCTGCTTGTAGAAAAAAAAGAGCTGCTCGCCAAGGAGGAAAAAAAACTCCAAGCGTGTATTGATAAGGTTAAAGCTACACAAAAGCACTACAATGAAAAGCTCGATGATTTTTATTCCTCTTTTGAAGGCGAGGGAACGACAAGTTCTAAAGTCAATCGAATCAAAGATCACTTAAAAGCGACTTTGGAAAAACTTGCAGAGGAAAAAAAAGCAGTTGAGAAGCAACGTGCAGTGCGTGATGAAGCGCAAAAAGCAGTTGATGAAGCCAAGGCTCTTTTAGACCAAAGGCGCATTGATCTACAAAAGCTCACCGAACACCGCAAGGTTTGGCAAAAAGAAGACCTAAAGGAAAAAAACCGCTTAGCTATAATCGAGCATGATGAGTTAGGATCAGCAATACACTCACAGCGCAAGCGCGAACGTAAGGGAAAAAGATGAGTATAGAAAAAATATCCCCCTCCAGTGATCCCCACGAGCCAGAAGGCTCAGGGCGTAAGATGCGAAATGTAGGTGACAAGTTCAAAAAAATTGAACGCACACAAGAAGTTGACCCTGAAAATCGCAAAAAACAAAAATGGGGCACTGAAAATGATTCCCCATATGAAGTACCTAAATCTAATACCTATAACAGCCCAAGTAATCCTAGCTATACCCCCACATCAAACGCTCCAAATCCAAATGCTTCGTCTCCTTACGATTCGAACAACTCTTCTAATAACATAAGTAGCCCGAATTCCTCACAAAATACTCAGGGGCAAGACTCCAACAAAACCTCAAAATCTGATAGCAAAGACACAAGCCCCGAAGGCAAACAGGATACCTCTAAAAAGGACACTGACCAAAAAGATCTACCTGAATTCATGGAAACAATTGAGATCGACACGCCTGGAGATAAAAAAGGCTTAGTAAAAGGCCCTAAAAGCGCCTCTTTAAAACCTTTAGGAAATAGCCCTTTAGAAAAACCCATGCATAGTGGAAAAAGTGAGCCTGCTCACGAGACAAAAGCTCATCATAAAGCGCATCATGAACAAATGCACCACTTAGACTCTCCTTTAGAATCAAACTTACCTAAAGAAAAGGACGCTCATACTCAAAAAGAGAGCGAAAAAACCTCAACATCCCCGGAATTCAGCCCTAAAAAACCGCATGACAAAAAGGATGATACCCTTCACAAAGAGGGCACGTCCCCTAAAGGAGATCTACCCTTACAACCCCATACTCTTAATCCTCTTGGACATGCAACTGTGAATAACACTGCGCCTATTCAAGGAGCTGTATCAAGCCAGTTTTCTCATCCAGAGGTTGCTCGCCTGTTTACTGAACTTGTAAGCCATATCACAGCTATATCACAAAAAGGCATCAAAGAAGTGACTATCACGCTCTCTTCAGGAACATTTAAGGGAAGCCAAATCATCTTAACTGAGTCTTCTACAGCGCTTAGAAATTACAATATCCAATTGCTCGGCGCTACTAACGAGGCAAGCAAGCTATTCAGTACGCATGCTTCTGAACTTATGGAAGCTTTTCACTCAAAGCCCCATTCCTTCAAGATAAATCGCATCGACTCAGGCCACTTGATTCGTCGCAAAGAAGACATTGATAAAGAGGGTCAAAATAGTGACCAAGAAGGAGAATCGTAAATATGGAACCTTCACCTTATCCTTACATAGAAAAGTGCCTTATTGAAGCGCTTGATTTACCCTTAAATACATCAGCTTTTTCAGTGCCTACAGACGCCCTTTTAGATAAACTTGCAGAGCTTTTTCATATTGAAAAACCTACTTTAACCAGTAGCGATGCAAAAATTATTCCAGAAGATAATCTTGAAAATCTTTTTTCTGAAAATGTCTTTTTTGAACGCCTTATTTTCCCTCCCATAGAAGGTGAGCTTTATCTCATTATCTCGCCAGAAAGCCTTAAAGAAATCGCACACTTAGCCCTACACAAAGAAGCGAAAGAAGATGAAATCGCATCGCACGATTTTCTAGAAGGAATGAAACGTTTTTTAGTCACAGAAGTCTTAGTAGCTTTAAATGCTTTAAGGTTTAATCTCGCCGCATCCGCCCTTATAGAACAAAAAAAACCGCCTACTATACCCGGATGCCTCTATCCTCTAACACTGACTTTTTCAGCACATAAAATCCCTTTTCACCTTTTTGCGACTACAGATTTTTTAAGAAGTTATCAGGCCTATGCAAAACCAGAAAAAGAGACTGCGATTCCTGAAAGTCTAAAAAAATCCCTTATTACGGAAATCTCCCTAGAAGCTGGCCAGTTTTCTATGAAACTTAGTGAATTTTCTAGCTTAAAAGAAGGCGACTTTGTCACTTTAGATAGATGTTCCATAGATCCTGATAGTGGGCATGGTAATATTTCTTTTTGCTTAAAACAAAAGCCCATTTTTCGAGGAAAAATCAAAGAGGGTCAGATTAAAATACTTGAATACCCATTCGATACTATAGGAGATTTAAAAACTATGAACGATGAGCCGAAAAACCCCAAAGACCCCAGACATGCAATGCCCGAAAACCCAGCCATCCCAAATAACAACAAGCCTTTAAACTCTTCTGAAAATCCCTCTGAGCAAGAAGCTGCAAGCGATGCTAATCCCTGGATAGAGCCTGGCCTCCCCCCTCTGGGCGAAGAAGCTTCAGCTGAAATGAGTAGACCTAACATACAAGAGCCTGTTATGAAAAAAGCGGCCTCTAATCTTAAAAATCCAGGCGATATTTCTTTAGATGTACATGTAGAGATCGGGCGCTTAGAAATCACAGCAGAAAAACTTCTGAACCTAGCTCCTGGGCAAATACTTGAGCTTGGCATTCATATAGAAGAAGGTGTCAGCTGCATGGTAGGAGACACGAAAGTAGCCAGTGGCCAACTTGTGAAGTTAGGTGATCTGATCGGTGTACGCCTAACAGCTGTTGCGCAATCTAAATAAACTAAAAAGGGCGCCTATGAGTTCTCCTCTTTTTAATCAGAAAACTCAACCTATCACCCCTGGTTTAGAGCCGACATCTTTACCGAGCTTTATTGGCCCCTATAAAATCGAGGCCCTTTTAGATACAGGCCACATCAGTCAACTCTATTTAGCCCTCGATCCTAAAACGCATCGACCTGTTGTTATAAAAATTCTAGCAGATACTCTTCGTGAAAACGCAGTTATGGTAGATAGGTTTTTCAAAGAAGCAAAAATCATCACAATGACCAACCATCCCAATGTAGTAAAACTTATCGACCAAGGCTCTTGGGAAGGCGGTATCTATATTGCAATGGAGTTCATTCATGGTATTTCTCTAAAAAAGCCTATTTTACAAAATACCTTTTCTGAAAAAAAAGCCCTACAAATTGCACTCCAAGTAGGGTATGCCCTTTGTCACCTACATGCACATGGAATTATCCACCGAGACTTAAAACCTGAAAACATCTTACTCACCAATTCTGGCGATGTGAAAGTCATAGATTTTGGCATCGCTATGCTTTTTAATAACATTCTTGCTCCTAGCCGCATCACATTTATGGGAACTCCTGACTACATGAGCCCGGAGCAGAAAAAAAACCCACAAAATGTCTCTTTCAATACTGATGTTTATGCGCTTGGGGTCGTAACTTATGAGCTTCTTATTGGGCGGCTTTCTTGTGGCATACTACAATATGAGCTTTTACCAAAGCACCTTCGCGCAGCTATAAAAAAAGCCACTGATCCCGACCCTAAAAAACGCACCCAAGATGTTGTAGATTTTATCGCAGAAATTGTTCACTACCTCGAAAAAGAAGGTTTTCGTCCCACCTCATTTTCAGAAGCAATGAGTGATCTTTCTGCAAAATTTCAAATTGCTCAGGATTTGCTTAGCAACACAAAAGATCTGCCAAGTATTTTAAAAATAGAAGGCACAAAATCAATGCGACCCGATATCTCTCGGCCCATTGTAGAAGTGAAGCGACTGCAAGATGGCCGCACTGCTATTTTATTTTTAGCAAGTGCAACTTCTCATATTGATAGCGCTCTATATTCTGCTTTTGGACTTGGAGCTCTTCGGTCAAAACTTGACAAATCCATAAGCGCTCCTGAGCTTATCTTAGAACTTGATACTTTATTCAAGCAGCTTAAAGCTCCTAAAGTAGTCTCATTAGCAGCGCTCTTTCTATCTTCTTCTTTAGACCATGTGACTTTTGCAACTTTTGGATACGCGCAGCTTTGGTACAAACCTATTCGCAGCTTGCCGACTCGCGTCTCGCACGCGCATCCTTTTATCGGCGCTCTTTCAGAAAATGACATCTCTTTTAGTGCACAAAATTTCTGGGATGAAGACCATCTGATTATTTCACTTTTCCCAGGAGATAACAATACGCTGAGCCTTGCTGCAAAAAATGCAGAGCTCGATCTCGTATCAGACACCGCATCAATCACAAAAACACTACAAGCTAAGCTCGAACAAAACGCCTCCATTCAAAAGGACTTTCCCATTTTTACTATAGGGAAAATTTAGCCTCTTTTCATTGAGCCCACACTCTTTACTTAATTATCTTAGAAACGTACAATAAAGACAGCCGCGTCGTTCAAGAGAAAGAGACCTGCCTAAAGTGCTTATTAGCACGAAGGAGTGTATCTCACATTTTTCTTGCGCGCTTGCTTTGAACGAAAGAAGGTATTGCTGCTGTATGAGATCTTTGTCGAAAAAAGCCTTTCTCTTCAGCTTTGTGCTTATCGGCTTTTCTGGCCCAGCTTTTTCTAATGCTCAAGTATCGCCAGAAAAAGCGCCTCTTGTAGCAGAAGCAAAACCAGCGCCTGCAAAAAAGCCCCTAACTACAGAAAAATCTGAAAAAAAAGTCGAAAAAATCTCTCCTAAAGAGGTTAGCAAACATCTAGAAAAATCAAGTCCTTTTTCTTCGTCAGAAAAAGACCGCTATGTAGTCAATTACACTAATGTTGATGTCAAAGAAGTCATTCGCTTTGTAGGAAAAGTAGCTAATCTAAACTTCTCGTATGATCCTAATGAGCTTAATTTTGCTATCACAATGGTCTCTGAAGGACCCGCTCATATCTCTGACATCTTGTCTACCCTTGTGCAGACTCTACGCATCCATGGATTAAGCCTTGTGCCTGGCAAAGGCATGTTGCTTATATGTGCAGAAGGTAAAGTTAAAGGAGCCGCTCCCTTAGTTGATAATTTTGAGTCCATTGGCGCTTTTGCAAAAACGCCCTTGGTTGCACGCGCTTTCATGCTAGAAAACATTCTACCCTCTTCAGCGCTGGCTCTTATACAACCTATGATCTCACCTTCTGCTCTAGCTGAAGCTTCTGACGAAACGCATTATCTTATTGTCACTGATACGCCCACCAATATCACTCAGTTAGAAAAATACTTAGAACTCCTCAATCACCCTCATGAGCTCTACGAAATCTCCATTTTCCGCGCTCAAAACCATTTTGCTTCTGCTTTAGCTACGCTTACACAAAAAGTGATGGAAAGCATGGCGGGCAAAACGCCTCTTATGCTGCTCCCTCAGCAAAATGCTAATGCTATTTTGATTATATCAACGCCATTTCTTACAGAAAAAAGCTTAAGCATTTTAGAAAAGCTCGACGAGGAACCTGTTCAGAGTAAGTCCTTACCTAAAAACCTTGAGCATGAAAATGTCTTCCTCTACACCCCTAAGTTTCGTGGGGGAAAAGAACTTATTCAAGCTCTTTCTACTGTAGAAAAAACAGTGCAAGGCAGTGGCTTTTTAAACCAAGACCTCATCCAAACCATTGAATCTGCGCATTGGATTAGTGAAACAGGCTCTATTGTCTTTCTTGGAGATAAAGGTGCTTTAACAAAGCTCACTGAGCTTTTGGCTACGATGGATATTGATACGAGTAAAATGGCTGCAGCGCCCAGCTTTTTAGTCTATGTACCTCAGTTTCTTTCATACCCTGACCTAAAATCAGCTTTAGAGCATGTTACACTAGCACTTGCTGGATCAGATCAAGCTGCTACAGATGTCGCTCTTGCACTCAAAAGCGCTAAATACTCGAATGCAACAGGCACGCTGACATTTACAGGATCTCGAGAAAGCTTAGCGCAAATTACAGCGACCTTAGGACAACTTGATAATAAAGAGTCTGTGACCCGTTTAGAGCGGCAATTTTTCCTTTATCGCCCTCAGTACAAAAAGCCTAAAGAGCTTTTGCAAACTCTAAAAGAGGTCGCATCAGGGCTTAAGAACTCAAAAATCTTAGACACTGCCGTGATAGAGTCTATTCAATGCGCTAAACTCATTATAGATACTCAAGGTGTGCTGTTCACAGGTAGTGAGCAAGTACTCTCTGAGATCAAAGCTTTACTAAAAAACATTGATGCGCAATTTGGTGGCACTAGCCACATCTCTAACTTTGGAGAGGGCGCATATCTTATCTACAGCATAAAGTACGTCTCTGAGCAAAACCTACTATCTTCTTTAGACCAAATAGCTACCAAACTTGACTCAGGCCCCTATCCTGATGAAGATCTGATCCGTGCACTCAAACATACAAAATACATTCAGCAGACTCATTCTTTTATATTTGCAGGTGATGAGGTCACGCTGCGTGAGATTTCAGAAATGCTCACTAAGCTTGATACAGAAGCTAATGCAACAAATAATCCTACAGAGTTTCTTGTCTATCGCCCCCACTACCTGCAGGGTAAAGAGCTTCTTTCAGAACTTGATACCTTAGAGTCTAGCTTGAAGCGCTCAGGCTTACATAACCCAGCTCTTCTCTCTTCAATCCAAAGTGCTACTTGGTCAGCTAAAAGCGGCTCTCTTATTTTATCGGGAAGTAAACCTGTAATAGAAGACATCGAGCAAATGCTCAAGTCGATTGATAGTCCTAATGCAGGACTCAATCATGAACTTTTTATTTATAAAGTAGAACACGTTCCCCCAAGGGAGCTTTTACACAACTTGAAAGAAGCTTCTGAACAGCTTTCAGGAGAAGATGAAAAGCTCATTTTAGATGCAGTTGACTCTGCAAAAGTTTTTAAGAATACAAATTCTATTTCTTTTAGTGGCTCACAGTATACGACAAATAAGCTAAAATCTATGCTTAAAGAGCTTGATATCACAAGCAACTATGCCAAGGGTACAACGGTTTTTATTTACCGCCCAAAAAACCAAACGTATAGCGAATTAGACTCTAGCTTAAAAAATATCATTGATCGGTTAGAGAAGGAAAACGCAGGACAAGACCTTGTCTACTTAGTAGAATCCCGAGAGTGGGACGGCAGTTCTAGCAGTTATATTTTCACTGGTTCTACAGCAGCTATTGAGAAGTTAAAAGCACTGCTTGCTCAAGTTGATGTCCCATCAACTTCTGCTCAGGGCGTTGAAGTTTACACTTTAAAAAATGTCTCTGCTGCCGACGCTGACAGCTACCTCAAAGAACTCGAAAGCAACCTAAAAAAAGGCAAAAATGTTGATGAGGATGTGGTCTATGTTCTTGAACATGCTCAGGTAGCTGGTCATAGCCACTCGATTATCTTAAGAGGTAAAAAGGCCGCCATCGCTCATGTACAGGCGCTTTTAACTCAGTTTGATACAGAGAAAAATGCAGGATCCCCAACAGCTCAAAATACAGCTTTTTTTGCATACCACCCCAAGTACATGCCGGGTAAAGATCTTGCAGACCACCTGCATAAAATGGGTGATGACCTCAAACAGTCTGGGCTTGTAGATCGCACTATGCTTGCAACACTTTCTAAAGCTAAGTGGAATGCTAAGTCAGGCTCTATTCTTGTTACAGGCAACGCAGAATCGATCAAGCAAGTGAAAGAGATGATCGCCCAGCTCGATACTCCTGAGAAGATAGGTCCAGAAGATGGCAACTCTTCTTTCTTAATTTATACTCCTGAGTATGTCTCTGCAGAAGACCTTGAAGAGTGGCTAAAAAATACACAGCAAAATTTAAAGCACACAGGCCTTAGTGATGCCGCTCTTTTCAAAGTGCTTAGCTCTATGCACCTTGCAGAAAATAAAAAGTCTCTTACTTTCTCTGGCGCTCCAGAAGGCATTAACAAGCTAAAAGAGCTTATTCGCAATTTCGACAACGCCTCTAAAGGTTCAGTCACTGGACACGATGCTAATAACTTGACTTTCTTAATTTATAAGCTTCAGTACCACCAGGGTACAGAGATCATGCAAGCTCTGCAGGCTATAGGATTGCAGTTTAAAAAATTCGAGCAAAATGATGCGGATCAAAGTAAAAGTGAAGCTGCAAAACCTCAGGTAGACAACTCCTTAGTAAATGCAATTGCCTCTATGCAGTGGCTACAGATGACAAATTCTCTTCTTTGCTCAGGCACGCCGGCCACCCTTGATAAGATTAAAGGTCTTATCCGCAGGCTTGATATGCCTCTGCGTCAGGTGTTTTTAGAAGTCCTTATTATTAACACAAGCTTAACTGACTCTCTATCTTTTGGTCTTCGCTGGGGAGGAGCTGGCAAGCTCCATAATCGCCTATCTACTTCTTTAGGCCTCTTCCCGACCATATCAGATGCGGGGTACCAGCAATCAGGCAGCCTAAACAACTTAGGGACTACAATACAAAACAGTGTAGCGGGTACTTTGCCCACAGCAGCTTCAGCTTTTGGCAGCCCTGGTGGCTTTGATTTCGGGATCATTGGCGATATTATCTCTCATGGCTCTAATGTCTATTTATCTCTAGGCTCTTTAGCGAGTGCTCTTCAAACAGATCGCAACTCGACGGTGATTTTAAATCCTAAAATCATAGCGCAAGACAACCAAGTCGCCCATATGTTCTCAGGATCAAATCGTCCTTTTTCTGTATCTACATTCACACAGACGAGCACAGGGGGTACCTCTACCGATACGACTAATACAAATGACTACCGTGATGTAGGTTTTGATTTAAAGATCACACCTATTCTAGGGTCTAACGATGTGATCACACTTATTATTGAGCAAGACTTCACTGAGCTTGACTTCCCTACAGGGATCGACACGAATGAGACTATTCAAAACAACACCATCTCAAAGCAAACAACGCAAACCCGTGTCCATGTGCCTAATGAGCATTTCATTGCAATATCAGGAATGCTACGTGATACGCGCGCTCGCAGTAAAGTGGGGATTCCTTGTCTAGGAGGGCTTCCTGTTATTGGAGCTGCTTTTGCTCAAAACCAGAAGACTAACCAGAAAACGAATACCATTATCTTCATACGTCCTCAGATTGTGACAACAGATGAGCAGTTAGTTCGAATGACTGAGCAGCAAGAGGATGTGTTCAGAGAGCAGGCAAAAGCTTTAGAACTGCAGTATGACATCGATGATGCGATTGACATGGTGGTGCCGATAGATGAGCTTGAGTAAGAAAGTTTTCCCCTTTGCTTTTTCACTGCTTTTTGCAATGACCTCGTGCTACCGTCCGGAGAAAACGCTCGAACCTACAGTCTTTTGTCCTATTCACCCCCGTCAGCTTAGGAAGCTTGAATCGGCTTTTACTAAGCTTTCTTCAGAAGAGCTCGAGACTCAATGGGGATCTGAATATTTAGTCGGAAGCTTTTTTGCTAAAGACCTCGATTTTTATCGCGCGATCACCTCATTCAAAAGAGCGCATATTCTAGCCAAAAATGCCCCCTCTTCACGCAAGATGCAAATCGAGTATTCGATCTTGCTTGCTTACTTTCTTGCGAATAAGTATTCCGATGTAACGTACTACTTTGAGTCGAGCTACTTGCGCTCTCATATCACACAAGAGTTCCCAGCTTTCCACGACCTACTTATTATGCTTCATGAGAGCTATCTCAAATGCAATCGCGAAGATGAGGCTGATGAAGCTTTAAAGCTTTTAGAAAAGGAAAATAAACCCTTAGCAACCAAAGTAGCCCTTTTTGATGCTTTAAGTGTTGGGCACTTTGGCGCAATGGAAACGTATGCTACTCCCTTAGGATATGCAAAAGATTTGCACTCTTTTAAAAAAAGCTACCATGGTCAGGAAAAGTCAATGCAAAAAGCTGCAACGCTCAGTATGTTTTTACCCGGATCAGGCTACCTCTATGTAGGGCAAAAGCGCGCAGCAATCACCTCATTTTTGATTAATACGCTTTTCATCACAGCTGCTGCTACCTTTTATAGCCATGGCCATATTGCGGCAGGCATTATTACGACTGGCTTTGAGATGGGGTGGTATTTTGGAGGCATTTACGGCTCAGCGCAAGCAGCTAAGCAGTACAATGAAGCCCTCTATAATGGTCAGGCTCGCTTTTTGTCTGAGCAGCACCGCTTAGGGCCTCAATTGCAGCTAAGGTTTGCATTTTGATTACGAAAAGACGCTCTATCTATCGATTCACCACTCTCACTACTTTAAGGTGCCTGTTAGGGTATATAATCTGCATAGCTCCCCTTTGTACTACTTATGCAGAAAAGCCGTGGGGCTCAGATAGTGATTTGACAAAAGAAGCTCTATCTAAATCTCAAAAAGCTTCTGCAAAAAAAACGTCTTCCAATCCCCTCACTTTATTCGGAAAAGTTATGGTGCATTTTCATCAAAAAGTGCTGCATCCGATTCAAGGTGAAAGGAGCCATTTCCGACCTACAAGCTCACATTACACCCTGCAGTCCATCAAATCTCATGGCTTTTTTAAAGGTTTTGTTATGGGGTGCGATCGGCTGATGCGAGAAAATGAAGAGGCGTGGATCTACCCTACCCGTATTATCCATGGTCGCAAATGGAAGTGGGATCCCCCTCAAGGAGCTGCGTTTTCTGACTACAAGCGCCCCGAAGTAGAGCCTGCTGACCCCATAGACTTTTATTCCAAAAGTGACTAGAATGGCTGGAAAACTTGATAGAGGTTTTCCATGACAAATGCAACCCAGTCCTACTATACACCCCCTCAGCTTTTGTCTATTTGGCAAAATATTCGCTATCATATGAATCCCTTAAATCGCCATGGAGACTTGCTTAAATCCACATGGAAAGTAGCCTCTTGGGCTTTTCTCTTTAAGGGAGCAGAGCAGCTGGCGCGTGACTACCATACCTACAGCTGGTCGTATATTTCTGAGGCTTTTTCACGTTCTAGTAGAGGCGCTTTAACCGATGGGCTGAAACATGTAGCTGCAAAGTATATCGAACCTTCTACAAGGTATGCACTTAGCTGCTCATTTGTAGCGGCTTGTTTTATTACAGCTTATATTACAGTTAGGTCAGGATTGCCTAGTTGGCAAGCTAGAAAAGAGCTGAATGAATTAAGTAAAGAGATTGCGTATAAAGAAGATCTAGTGCGCCAATTTGTTGCAGAAAAACGCCCCCTTTCCACTCCAAAGAGCCCTAAGCCGCCTTCTACTTTAGCGAGTCCCATGGCGCATTCTACTCCAGCTGCTGCGGTTGCAGGAGATGTAAGTGAAGGAACGTTAACTCCTTCTGCCCCTCTCACAACATCTGCTTATTCTAGAGAAAAATTATCGTGGTATACCCTTAAAAATAAATTGCATTTTGGGGATGATTCCCTTGATTTAAACCTATTCTTATCACTGCAAATAGACCTTCATAAATTGTATAACAAGCGCCTAGAGCTATGCTTTCAAGGAAATCAAAAGCTCTCTTGGGATGATTTTTTAAACTCAGACCCTACGCCTATACTAAAAGCTAAGTAAGGCTCGCTCACTGATATAATACGCATGCTGCTTAGATATAGACTTTTAAAAAACTCTATATAACACATCCTCCCTCCCTTTTTCTGAGCTTTTGCTTTAAAATATCTCTTATAGCTTTTTTTTAAACAGCTTTGAATAGCTCCTAATTACTCTCTATAATCAAGACCTATTATTATAGTAGTTAATAATTAGAAAAATAACTTTTCACTTTTATTGTTTTTTGTTATAAAATGGGGGAAATTTCATCTTGAAGAGCCTTATGGAAAAAACAACAAAAATAGCCATTGTAGGCCGTCCTAACGTCGGCAAATCCTCCCTTTTCAACCGCCTTCTTGGTAAAAGACGTGCGATTGTAGACGCTTTTGAGGGTACAACGCGTGACCGCTTAATAGGAGAATTTGACTTCTTTGGCAGTGCTATTGAAATCATAGACACAGGCGGACTATTTGCTAGCGAGAAAGACCCTTTTGCTCAAGAAATTGAAGAACAAGCGCGTATAGGGCTTCAGGAAGCTGAAGGGGTTATCTTAGTTGTTGATGGGCAAGTAGGCCCTATGGATAGCGACTTAAAGCTTGCAAAAGAGATTTTGAAGATGAATAAGCCTGTAGCGCTTGCAGTCAACAAGTGTGATAACTCAAGCTCAAAAGTAGAAAAACACGCCTTTTACGGTCTTGGCATTGAAGCCATGCTTCCGATATCAGCGCTTCATGGTACAAATGTCGCTGAGCTGTTCGAGCTTATTTTTGAGCAAATTGCGGAACATACTCCCAGTGAAGATGACTTAGATTCAGATCCTGACTCTCTAGATGCACCTAAAGTTGCTCTTATGGGACTGCCGAATGTAGGCAAATCCACACTTATGAACCAGCTTACTGAGTCAGACAGATGCGCAGTCAGTGAGATAGCAGGCACAACCCGCGATGCGGTCGATGTTTTGTGCACCTATGACAATAAGCCTTATCTCCTTATTGACACTGCTGGCGTACGCAAGAAATCACGAGAAAAATTTGCTGTAGATAAATTTGCTGCTATTCGCACAGGCAGAGCTTTAGAAAGAGCTGATATTTGCGCAATTCTAGTCGATGCTAGCGTAGGTCTTGGCACACAAGAGAAAAAGCTTATTCGTCGCATTGAAAAAGAAGGGAAAAGCTGCATCATACTGCTTAATAAATGGGACCTCGTTCACAGCGTACAGATGGAATCTGCTCTTCGTGAGGTAAAAGAAAAGCTTCCTTCACTTCACCATATGCCAATTCTTTGCATATCAGCTAAAGAAGGGCGTAATTTAAACAAAATTTTTGACCTCATTGATAAAACTCTGGAAGAGCGCAAAAAGCGTATCACTACAGGGCAACTCAACCGCTTCTTAGAAAAAGCTGTTCTGAAGCACCACCCTGTCATGGTTGAGGGCAAGCGTCTACGTATCTATTATATGACGCAAGCCTCTAGCTCCCCTCCTACTTTTGTCCTCTTTGTGAACAACCCTAAGCTCATGCTCCCAAACTATGAGCGCTACCTTTCAGGGCAGTTTAGAGAGGCTTTTGGGTTTACAGGCTCTCCTTTGCGTTTTGTCATGAAGGGCAAATCTGAAGAGCCGAAGAAAAGAGAAGCCTTCAGAGTGGTCGGTGAAGACAAGATCCTTGTACATTAAAAACCATTGCTAATCGCACTCATTAATAGATAATAAAAATTTAAATAGAGGCTATATAGCTCCTGTTTACCTATTTTCACACAGGCAAACAAAAATCAATAAAAACTACACAAAAACCGTTTTAGTTGACGCAAAAGCAAATATAAGATAAAATATAAGGCATTAAATCAATAAATTAAGAGGAAATTATGATAGCAGCTTATCTACCCAATTTTCAGCTTCCTAAAATCTCACTCTCTAGCCTAGGATCTGGAGTTAACTGGGCTCTTGATGCCGCAGTAAATAGCAGCCATGAGATTACCCGTTTTGCTTTTCAAGGTGCTTTTACTTGGATATTTGCCGCTACATTTCTAGGTACTATTGAAAATACTTTAGAGAAAAAATTTCCAGAGCTGACAAATCGTGTGCGCACTTGTTGTGACAAGGCTGCTCAGCAGCAAAATGCAAGAGAAATAGAACATGCTAAAGCAGAAATACAAGAAGCTTATCACGATAATTTCAATGCGGGCGTAGCGCAAACAAAAGCAGGCTTTCTAACTCAAGCCAGAGATGCTTTAGCTCCAATCTTAGGTGATGCAGCAGCTAGTGCTGGTGAATCAGATCAGGCTAGATTAGCCCGCGAACTTAACGCAAAATCAGACGCCGAGCTTCAGCAAATCAGCGGTCAATGCATTATTGGACAAGTAGGCAATATTACATCTCAGCATACAGAAGACCAAGATAAACAAGCTGCTACAACAAGAGGTATTTTAACTGCACGCATTCAGATGAAACGCAATCTTTTCTACTATAATAATATAAAAAAAATAGCAGCCTTTATTTTTGCAGGGGTAGCTTCTAGCTACATGATGAATAGAGACATAGGAAATGGCTTTTTGTCTGCAGGTCTTTTGTGGCTTGGGCAAGTCGTATGCAAACCTGCTGAGGAATAACGAGCTCCTATAAAAGCTTACTTTCAAAGCGCTCAAAGCTTGAACCTAGGTTCAAGTTTTTTTGTTAATCTCCGTTGTTTTTTTTAGCTTCTTACGATAGGATTATTCTTGCAAAACTTCCCTTAAGAAAAGCACGTATTAAAGCAGCTCCTTTGGGAACTAAATATTTATCATGGAGTCCATCATGGCATTAGATATAGCTAAAATCACTATCCATAGCTTTGTAGTAGGCGCCGTTTCTACAGCCACCGCTTTTGCATTAAGTTATACAGGCAATAGATTTGCTTCTCTCGCACTCACTACTCCTAAACTTTACTTTATTGGATATCTATTTACTGCATGCCATGAACATTCAAGGCAACCTTATAC
>JBDNIV010000031.1:0-17967 GCA_041688145.1 Chlamydiia bacterium
GAGAAACATCTTCAGCATTAACGCGATATTGAATCACATGCCCTCGCATCTGGACATCTTTTTGTTTGATACCAAGCGGTTTTCCTAAGGCTATTTCCAATTGCATTTTGACAAGGTCTAAACCTGTAAGCTCTTCTGTGACTGTGTGCTCTACTTGGATACGGGTATTCATCTCCATAAAGTAGCAGTCACCATTTTTATCGAGCAAAAACTCAACCGTGCCTGCTGATGAGTATCCTGCCTGCTGAGCCACTCTGACAGCTGACTCACCTATTTTTTTACGCTGTGCAGGCGTTAAAATAGGTGAAGGAGCCTCTTCAATTAACTTTTGGCGCCTACGCTGAATTGTGCAGTCTCGCTCGTATAAGTGAATAGTATTTCCCTGCTTATCCGCAATCACTTGGACTTCAATATGGCGCGGATTAACAATCATCTTCTCGAGGTATAAATCAGGATTGCCAAAGCTTACTTCGGCTTCTGTAGCCGCAGATTTAAAACCTTTCTTAAGCTCTTCTTCATCATGCGCAATGCGAATTCCCTTACCGCCACCGCCGCTAACTGCTTTAATGAAAATAGGGTAATGCATCTCTTTAGCTACTCTTAAAGCTTCATTGATGTCTTTGACGATCCCATCAGATCCCGGAATAACAGGACACTTAGCTAGCTTTGCAGTCGCTTTTGCTTGTGCCTTATTACCTAAGGAATCGATCACTTTAGAACTTGGGCCAATAAACTCGATGCCACTTTCTTCACAAAGAGCAGCGAACTTCGCATTTTCACTCAAAAAGCCATACCCTGGATGAATAGCATCAGCTCCTGTAATTTCACAGGCTGATAAGATACTTGGAATTTTTAAGTATGACTGGCTAGAGGGAGCCTCTCCTATACAGATAGCCTCATCAGCACTAAGCACATGCAAAGACTCACTATCCGCTTTAGAGTAGACCGCAACGGTTTGTAAACCAAGCTCCTTGCACGCGCGAATCACGCGAAGCGCAATCTCACCACGATTAGCAATTAAAACCTTATGCATTACTCTACCTTAAAAAGTGGAGAATCAAACTCTACAGGCTGACCATCTTCAACAAGCTGCGCTGTAATTTTTCCTGAGACCCCTGCTTTGATTTCATTCATTACTTTCATCGCCTCGATAATAGCCACTACCGTATTTTCTGAAACAGTGTCTCCCACCTTTACAAAAGGGGCTTCACCTGGACCATTTGACACATAAAAGGTCCCTACAAGGGGCGACTTAATAGCTTTTCCTGAAGAAGCCTGCGCCCCTTGCTGCCCCTCTTGAGGAGCGGGTGGATGATAGATATTGGAGGGGTGAGCTGCTAGGTGAGGAGACGTAGTATAATGAGGCGCCTGAGGAGGATGCACAGGCGCTTTTTCAAGCTCTATCTCTCCACCTTTTTCCTTAAAAGCCAAGCGACAAAGACCTAGGCGATCCATAAGCTTTGAAAGTTCTTTAATGCGTTTATCATCAAATGCCATCACACACTCCTACAGACGTTGGATAAATTCACTTTGGTGAGTATCAACTTTTACAACATCACCCGGTTCAATAAATAAAGGGACATCGAGCTTCGCACCCGTTTCAAGCTGCGCTTTTTTTGTGGTGTTTGAAACCGGCATCATCTCTGTAGATTCATCCGTTTTCACCACCATAAGCTCTAAGAACTGAGGTAGATCTATAGAAAAAACTGTTTCGCCGAAACAACTCGCTTTGACTTCAATACCCTCTTTTAAAAAGTTTGATTTATCAGAAACAATCTTTGAAGAGAGCTCTACGTGTTCTAAATCATCTACATCAAGGAAAAGATAATTTTTACCCTCTAAGTAAAGATAAGTCAGCGCCTTTTCCACAAGAGATACTTCTTCAATAGGCTGGTCTAGCTTAAAGTTTTTCTCAATTTCCTCATCGGTATTGAGCTGCTTTAACTTGGTTTTAACGAAAGGAGCTCCTCTCGGCGCTTTAACTACAACACAGCTCTCTACGCGGTAAATTTTTTTATCGGCACGAATTGTCATACCCACGATAAGTTGTGATGAAGTCAGCTGCACAGGTTTTTTCTTAACGGTCATGATGTTGCTCTATAAAGGTTAGTATCTCTTCAAAATTTTTTGCGCATATATCAGATTTAAAGCCTGAACGAGGTGCACTTTTCCTATGACCCCACTGCGCGTGGGCTACAAGGCACCCCATGCGCTTTGCAGGCTCTAAGTCGACATCAAATTTATCTCCACAGACTAAGGTTTCTTCAGCAGAAAATCCACATTCACGCAAGACTTTCTGGTAAGAAACTTTTTTACTAGATGACTGGGTTACGGCTATTTTACTAAATAAGGTGGAATCAATGCCAGCTTTTTCCATTTTCCGAAGCTGTCTACCCCTGAACCCTTTAGTCACGCAGGCTAATGTATGTTCTTTTTTGAGCTTTTTTAGCCCTTCTATCACCCCAGAAACAGGCTTCAAGGTTAAGCCTTCATCAGGACTCTCATAGACATAAGTAATCGCTTTCTCAAGAAAAAGCTCACCATTTTTAAAATCAGGTAAAAAATTAGCAAGGGCTTCTTTAGCATCTTTAGCCTCTACATTGCTTTTCTTAAGGTCTGCCCAAGCCCTTTCAAACGAGCAATCCAATTTAAGACCGCCTTGAACCATATGGATCAGCGCTTCTTTTAGCTTAGGAAGTGTCAAACATCGGAACGTATCAACGAGCGTGTCGTCTAGATCAAAGATTATCAACAATTTTAACGATCTCTTCGGCTAGTTTTTTAGCATCATGGCGAATCAAATTTCTTTGAAAAGTATCCCCTTTTTGCCTCTCTTGAGGCTTTTGATCAAGCACCGCAGCATTGAGTATACGCGGATCAGAGGTCATATCATTTTCTACCAGCTGCCCCTCTTCAAAATAGAGATCTATTTGCTTGTCTGAAGGCCTTGCCGTATTTACAAGTACATGGTCAAACACATCTTCGCCCATAAACCTTTCGATCTCTTTTAAGTGATTGCTTACTTTAAAGTGAGTCGTCTGCCCTCTTCTATTCATAAGGTTCACTATAAAAAGCTTTTCCGCTTTAGATTCTTTAATAGCATCACTAATGCCCTCTACAAGCAAATTTGGGATAATAGAGGTGTAAATGCCCCCTGGGCCTACAATTAACAAGTCAGCATCTCTAATAGCATCTAAAGCAGCTGGATTAGCTTTGGGATAAGGGTCTAAATAGATATCTCGATACCCTTGGTCAATGTCCCTTGATGTATAGACGTTACCCTCGCCTTCTAAAAGAGTATTATCCTTTAAAATCATCTTCAGACGTACTTTATGTGTCGTCACAGGGATCACATCCCCTTTAGTTGCTAAAATCTTACCCGCTACTTGAACTGCTTTTTCAAAACTTCCCGTCACTTTCTCTAAAGCCGAAAGCAAGAGGTTTCCAAAACTGTGACCTCCAAGCCCTCCATTTTCAAAACGGTAATTCATAAGACTGCGTAACAGCAAATCTGATTCTGATAAAGCAACCAAGCACTGCCTTACGTCACCTGGAGGAAGCACGCCTAGTTCATCGCGCAAAATACCTGTGCTTCCTCCATCATCCGCCATAGAAACAATAGCTGTAAGTGTAATGTAATTGTAATCCTTTAGACCGCGCAAAACAACGAAGTTGCCCGTTCCTCCCCCAATAACTACAACCTTCTTAAGTTTTTTAGAAACCTCTTCTGATGTGTTTTTTTCTGGATTCTGCTCAACTGCGCTTAATGTCATGAAACCCTTTTATCTTTTCTTTCATATCACCTGCAAACAAATAATTGCCCGCTACTAAAATCTCAGCGCCCGCATCGATGCACTTTTGCGCTGTCTCTTGGTTAATTCCCCCGTCGACTTCTATCCGTGTCTTTAAGCCTCTTGCGTCAATGCACGCTTTTGTAAAAGCGATTTTCTCCAGCATTTCAGGCATAAAAGACTGCCCTCCAAAACCAGGATTGACTGTCATGATTAAAACCGTGTCACACAGATCAAGATATTTTGGAATCATCTCATGAGATGTTGGGGGCGAAAAAACAAGACCTACTTCCATATTGCACTTCCGAATATATTTCAGTGTATCTTCAATATCTTCTGTTGCTTCGAAGTGAATTTGAATGCGGTTTGCTCCTGCTTCAGCAAAGCGTTCAATGTAATCAAACGGGTTGTAGATCATCAAATGGACATCTAAAAACATCTTGGTGCTTCTTCTAATAGCTGCTGCAACTGCTGGACCAAGTGTAATGTTAGGCACAAAGTGGCCATCCATAACATCAACATGAATAAGGTCTGCACCATTTTCTTCAATGCGTTTCACTTCACTTGCTAAGTTTGCAAAATCAGCTGAGATAATAGAGGGGGCAACTTCAATTTTCATAATAAATTAGGAAATGTGGATTTTGGGTTATCCTAACATATTGCGTTTTATCGCCAAGGAGAAAATGCATCTTAAGCTCGCTAAAAAAATGAGTTTTATGTTAAACTCTCAGGCTTTATGAATATCATTTTCCTGTAAGGACAACAAACATGGCTGCAGCAGTTACCCGTTCACATCTCCCTTCAGTTTTTAGCACAGAAGACATAAATCTTTTCCAACCAAACAAGTTAGCTAAGCTTTTACATTCAGGACATGCCCATGTCATAGTTCTTATGGGACCATCTGGAGTTGGTAAATCCACACTTATGAATTTACTTGGATCAAAGCTTCAATGTAAAGGCATCTCTGTAGATGACTTAGTAGAAAGTGGAACCTGCGAAGAGGAAGCCGCCGCATCTTATATCAAAAGCCACTACGGCAAGCTTTCATCATATAATAGACAGTGTGAGCTGATCATAGACTCTAATCAAAGCCCCACTTCTTTTAGCGAAGAGCTTGGCCCCTTAGACCTTGGTAAGGGCATCTGCTTTATTTGCCTTTATAGACCTTTAGATAATCTTGTGTCAGGATTCGTTGCAAGAGCGTGCAAAGGTAAAGAGCCCGAGCACCCCGTTCCTGTAGGAGGCCTTGGATTTTTCCTTCAAAGCTTTTCCCATTTTTTCTCTTTAGAAAAAGAGGCTTCTAGCAAATCTCAAGCACCTTTAAACGCAGAAATAATGCAAAGCGTAGAGGCAATTGTTTCTCAATCCTTAGAACGTCATGAAAACAAAGGAATGAAAAGGGGAAAGGACGCACACTACTTGAAAAGTGAGTGGGATAAACTTCATGCTGCTTATAAATCAGGCAACATCCACCCTACAGCCCACCCAGGTGCTTTTGTTTTTGATGTTTCTCAAGCTAACTTGCAGGGCAAAAAAACGTCTATAGATGATCTTAAAGGAGATCTTAAAGAGCTTTTTGACCTCCTCTAGATAAGCTGCGCACTTTTGCCACTTTCTCTATTTTCAAAAAGGGCCTTTTCGCAAGCTTTAGCCTCGCCGACCTGCGTATACCCCTCTTCTTTGAAACTGCGCACAATAAGTTCTATACCGTTTTGCTTGGCTAGTAAAACGCAGCGCTTATGAAGCACCTCAGCCCCAGAGTCTGCAAGAGCAAGTGCCTGATCAAATGAAAGTGTTTTATAAGGCTTAGCATCAAAATGTCTTTTCGGATCTTTATCAAAAACGCCAGGCACATCTTTGTAAAAAACCACTTTCCTACCTTGAGCACCCTCTTTACTTTCTGCAAGACTCACAGCTAAGGCAACAGCTGTTGTATCAGAGCCCCCACGACCGAGCGTGGTAATCTCTTTATTAAGGCTGACTCCTTGAAAGCCCGCGACAATCACCACATCCCCAAGCTCTAAGTGCTCTTTAATGCGAATAGGCCTTACATCTATAATTAAAGCTTCTGTATGACCTGAACAGGTAATAATCCCTGATTGACTACCTGTAAAGCTCACAGCTTTTAGACCTTTTTTCTCTAAAGCCATAGCTAAAAGACTCATGCTAATACGCTCACCAGCGCTTAGCAACATATCTAGCTCGCGTTTAGAGGGAGATGAAGAGACTTTCTTAGCCATATCTATCAGTTGATCCGTGATGCCTTGCATAGCACTTATGACAACTACAACTTTTTCGTACTCAGACCTAACCTCTTCTATAAGGTGCGCTATCTTATCAAAATGTTCTAAACTGGAATCTGCTGCACCTCCGAACTTAAGTACGATCTGTGACATAGAAAAGGCCCTTTTAGTCTCGCTTTGAAGATAGCGAAAAAGAGCCTCTTAAGTCAATTGAAGCTAAGTTGAAAAGAGCGCAACCTATAAAGAAGAAATGGTAAAATTTAAATACAACCAAATATTTTCTATATGAAAACCGAGCTGCCCTCATCTTCAAACCGAAGATTATTTAGAACATCCACTCTAAAAATAAGCACCCATCAAACCTCCTTCGCGAGAAACAACCTCTTACCTTGCTCCAAAAGCTTTTCTTTGTTACTCTAAAGCCGCAATTTAAACACCTAAAGGTGGCGCTTTGTTACTTAGTACACCTAAGAGCTCGCCATTCTTTTTAAACCCTTTAACGAGAGCAACTTAGGGTTATATGACAGAGCCTAAGGAGAAAAAACTAATGAACCAATCGGCAACCTACGACTGGGAAACCAGTAAAATACTTGATGATGTGACCTTTACAGAGGAAGATGCGAGCATCTTCCGCAGCCTTTTAGGTATAGAAACACCTAATGAAGAGACTTCTACTCTAAGAAGGGGGACTCTACTTAAAGGCCGTATTGTAGAACTTACGAAAGACTTTGTTGTTGTCGATGTGGGTCTAAAATCAGAAGGCCTAGTTCCTATTAACGAATTTAGGGACATGGATGAAATTAAGCTTGGCACTGAAGTTGAAGTTATGCTGGAAGCTGCTGAAAATGATGAAGGACAGATTGTACTTTCTCGTGAAAAAGCGCGTCACCAGCGTCAATGGGAGCACATTGTCAACCATTGCGAAGAAAACTCTATCGTGCATGGTGAAGTGGTCCGCAAGGTTAAAGGTGGCCTTATGGTCGACATTGGTATCGAAGCTTTCTTACCTGGTTCTCAAATTGACAACAAGCGTATCGCAAACCTTGATGAGTACATCGGCCAGCGCTTCGACTTGAAAATCTTAAAAATTAACTTAGAGCGCAAAAACATCGTTGTTTCTAGACGTGAAATTCTTGAAGAAGAGCGTCTATCTAAGAAGCAAGATATTTTAGCAACTCTACAAGAAGGCGACCTTACTAAAGGTGTTGTAAAGAATATTACTGACTTTGGGGTTTTCCTAGACCTTGATGGCATCGACGGCCTTCTCCATATTACAGATATGACATGGAAGCGCATCCGCCATCCTTCTGAAATGGTGCAGCTAGGTGATGAGTTAGAGGTGATGATCCTCAGCATCGACCATACCAAAGGACGCGTTGCTTTAGGTCTTAAGCAAAAAGAATCAAATCCTTGGGAAGATATCGAGCGTAGATTCCCTGCTGGCACTCATGTAAAGGGCAAGATTGTGAACATGGTTCCTTACGGCGCTTTTATAGAGATTGAGCCCGGCATTGAAGGTCTTATTCACGTCTCTGAAATGTCATGGGTTAAGAATGTAACTGACCCTAATGAAATCCTTAAAAAGGGTGATGAAGTAGAAGCGATTGTCTTATCTATCCAAAAGGAAGAAGGTAAAGTCTCTTTAGGTATCAAGCAACTGCAAGAAAACCCATGGGACCGCGCACTAGACCAGTACAGTGTAGATAAAGAAGTAGAAGTAGAAGTTAAAAGCTTAACTAACTACGGCGCTTTTGTTGGCCTTGAGCCCGGTATTGACGGTCTTATTCACATTTCGGACTTCAGCTGGATTAAGAAAGTTTCTCATCCATCAGAAATGCTCCAAATTGGTGATAAAGTAAAAGCAGCTGTTTTATCTATTGATAGAGACAGCCGTAAAATCACCCTTGGTATCAAGCAACTCACAAAAAATCCATGGGAAAGTATTGAAAAAAGCCTTCCTGTTGGTACACCTGTAAAAGGTAAAGTGGTGAAAGTCACAGCCTTTGGTGCATTTGTAGAGTTAGAAGGCAGTGGCTTAGAGGCTCTTGTTCACGTAACAGAGCTTTCTAACAACTCTTTCTCTAAGGTTGAAGAAATCGTAAGCGAAGGCGACATGATTGAAGCGCGCGTCGTTAAGGTCGACTCAGAGCATAAGAAGATCTCTCTTTCTATGAAAGATGAGGACTCTTCAAATAATGATAAGATTGTGATCTCAGATGACTCTAACGAGACACCTGAAGAAAAAAACGAGGGTAAAGAGTAAAAGGACGGGGCTGCTCGTATGAGCAGCTCCATCCTAGAGCGTGGTATGTGCTGCCGCGCGGCAAGGGGTTAAAAGGCCCTTTTCCAAAAGCCAAAGGCAACTTTGGCTTTTTTTATTGAAACAACAGGCTTAAGAGGCAACAGATGAATAAAGAGCTAATCGCTATCTTCGACTACATGGAACGCGAAAAAGGTATTAAGCGTGATATCGTAGTAAAAGCAATTGAAGAAGCTATGGAAGCAGCAGCTTATAAGAGCATGCCGGGTGCGCATGATCTTGTGGTTACTATCGAACCTAAAACAGGTGATTTAGAAATTACTTGTAAAAAAGAGATTGTAGACACAGTTGAGTACCCAGCAGAAGAAATCTCTTTAGAAGAAGCACAAGAGCTCCATCCAGAAGCAGGTGTAGGTGACTACATTCAAGTATCTGTTGACCCTCAAGAGAACTTCGGTCGAATTGCAGCGAGTGCTGCTCGTCAGATGATGACACAAAAATTGCGCGGCGCTGAACGTGATGTAATTTACGAAGAATTTCGACACCGCATCTGTGATATCGTCTCAGGAACAGTAAAAAAATACATCCGATCAAAAGGTGTAATTGTAGATCTTGGAAAAGTAGAAGCTGTAATGCCTACAGAGTTTTATCCCCGTACAGAGCGCTACCATATGGGAGACCGTGTACAAGCTCTTCTATACGAAGTGCGTGATACAGAAAATGGTGGTGCTGAAGTGATTCTTTCTAGAAGCGCTCCTGAATTTGTCCGTGAGCTTTTCATCCAAGAAGTACCTGAACTAACGGATGGCATTGTCACAATCGAAAGAATCTGTCGTGATGGAGGCTACCGCACAAAAATGGCTGTCACTTCTACAGATCCTCGAGTTGACCCTGTGGGCGCTTGTGTAGGTGTCCGTGGTACACGTGTAAAAAACGTGATCCGTGAGCTTAATAACGAAAAAATCGACATCTTCCCCTACTCTGCAGATCCTATTGAGCTTCTTCAGAACTCGCTAGATCCTATTGAGATTAAAAAGTTCAGCATTAGTGAAGAAGACAAGACTATTATCTGTATTGTAAATGATGAAGATTATCCACTTGTAATCGGTCGCCGTGGTGCTAACTTGCGCCTCAATGAGACTCTTACAGGCTACCATCTACAAGTCCAAAAAGAAACTGAGCACCATCGTCAGATGCAAGTAGCTTCTGAAGAAAGAATGGATTCGCTTAAAGACTCCGAAAGTGGCGAGCTTGACGCACTTCTTACATTTGATGGGGTCAACCCTCTTATTAGAGACAGTATGGAAACTGCAGGCTTTACGACTATGCGTAAAATCTTAGAAACATCTAAAGATGAAATTTGTAAAGAGGCAAACATTAGCCTTGAAGCATTAGAAAAGCTCTTAGAGCAATTGCACAACCCCGAGAGTTAAATTGGCAAAAGATCTGAAACTCAACATCAAAAATACACAATTAGCTGAAGCTTTTCAGGGGTTCAAACCTGTCAAGAAACCCGCTAAGAAAAAAGAGCCTGAACAAGAAGTTGAGGAAAATGCTTCTTTAAAGAAAAGGCCTAAAGCTGTGCTTTTTGATGCCAGTTTACGTGCAAAGGATAAACCTGAGGAAGAGGTTATCTCTACTGCAGATCTAGAGCCTACAGAACAAAGTACAACTGATGTTTCTTATGAAAAAAGCCCCCCTGAGCCTGAACTTATTGCTCCTGAGCCTATAGAAGAGGCTACACCTGCTCTTTTAGAAGAGCCTCAGGTAGAAAGTGAGAAACTGCCCGAACCTTTGGAAGCCAAACCTGAAGCGATTGCAACTAATGCACCTCCTGTTCAGCCACCCTTAAAGGAAAAGTCTGCTCCAAGGCGTCCTTTAGGCCCTGTACTCGATAGAAAGCCTAGACCTAAACCCCCTGTTCCAGCTGCCTCACAAAATGCGCCTTCACCTAATGCTCCAGTTTCAGATAAGCCTTATGATAAGACAAAAACACCTAAGTTCTCTGAGCGTAAATTTCAAGATGTACGTCCAAGACGCTTAGTAGGTGGGGCGCGTACTGACGGCTTTGATGGCCGTGCTCGCAAAGGCCTTATGGCAGATGATGAAGGTTCGCGTTGGCGCAAAAAAAGACGCGGCAAAGCTGCTATCAGCGATATCCCTGTAGTGCGTCCTAGTGAGCTTTCTATACGCTTGCCTATCTCTTTAAAAGACCTAGCCTCTGCAATGAAGTTAAAGGCTTCTCAAATCATCACAAAGCTAATGATGCAAGGCCTTCAAGTCACCATTAATGATGAGCTAGGCGATGAAACTACTGTAGAGCTTATCGGCCATGAGTTTCAGTGTGAAATCAAAATCGATACTACAGAAGAAAAACGTCTACAAATGACTGATCAGACAATTACCGAAGAGATCCAACAATCAGACCCTGAGTCTCTAGTCCTACGCCCTCCTGTTGTAGCCTTTATGGGGCATGTCGACCATGGTAAAACAAGTATTATTGATGCCATCCGCAAGTCAAATCAAGCTTCAGGAGAAGCAGGCGCTATTACGCAACATATCGGCGCTTTTTTTGCACAAACAACTCATGGCAATATCGCTATACTCGATACTCCAGGTCACGAAGCTTTCTCTGCTATGCGTGAGCGTGGAGCTACTGCTACTGATATTGTAGTACTTGTCGTTGCTGGAGATGAAGGAATTCGCGAGCAAACAGTTGAAGCGATTACGCAAGCAAAAGCAGCTAATGTTACTATATTTGTAGCGATTAACAAAAGCGATAAACCTGGCTTTAATGCTGAAAATATCTATCGTCAGCTCTCAGAGCATGAGCTGCTCCCTGAAGCCTGGGGCGGAGAGACAATCACCGTGAACTGCTCTGCTGTAAATGGTGAAGGAATCAATGACCTTGTTGAGATGTTAGGCCTCCAAGCTGAAGTACTTGAGCTGAAGGCAAATCCAAATTCCCGTGCACGCGGCGTTGTCATCGAGTCTGAAATGCATAAAGGTTTAGGGGCTGTTGCGACCCTTCTTGTTCAAAATGGTACGCTTTACCCTAAAGACTCTCTTGTGTTTGATACAGAGTGGGGCCGGGTAAAAACTATGCATAATGAGCATGGAAAACTTGTAAAAGAAGCAGCTCCATCTACTCCTGTAAAAGTCACAGGCCTCTCAGGTCTTCCAGAAGCAGGCTGTGAATTTATTGTGATTAAGGCTGGAGAAAAAGAAGCTAAAGCCATTGCTTCTGCTCGTGCGGAAGTGCAAACGCGCTCACGTGTAAAACAGAAAAAAACATCACTTGAAGAGATGCTGGCTCAAAAAGAGCAGGTAGAAAAGAAAGTGCTAAGCCTTGTTCTTCGTGCAGATGTGCAGGGTTCTTTAGAAGCGCTCATGCAAGCTCTTGAAAAGATTAAAAGCACAAAAGTTGAAGTCAACGTCATTGCCTCTGGCATTGGTGAAGTCTCTGAGTCTGATGTCGAGCTCGCAGCTGCTTCACATGCAGTGATCCTTGGCTTCCATACAAAAGTAGAAAGCCACGCAGTACCTCTTATTAAGGAGAAACGAGTCAAAGTGCTTCAGCACAACATTATCTACCATGCAACAGATGATATTAAAGAGCGGATGCGTCTACTACTAGATAAAGTCCCTGAAGAAAAAGTTTCAGGCTCTGCAACTGTGCAAGCGACTTTTAAATCTTCACACCTTGGTATTATTGCAGGTTGTGTTGTAGATGAAGGCACTATTAGCCGCACAAACGTAGCTAAGCTAATCCGTGATGGCAAAAAAGTCTGGCAAGGTAATATCGACTCTATTAAGCGTGTAAAAGAAGACGTAAAAGAAGTTTCTAAAGGCATTGAGTGTGGTATTTGCCTAAGAGGAACAAATGAAGTCCAAGAAGGCGACAAGATAGAGTGCTTTGAAGTCATCTACCATGAGCCTGAGCTATAATGCGACGACAAAAAAAGATTCAGTCTCTTCTTGTAGAAGTGCTTTCTGAAGTCATCCGCAAGGATGTCAAAGATCCTCGCATCAGTGATCTTCTGACTATTATGAGCGTTGAAGTCTCAAGCGATTTGCAAAGTGCAAAAGTAGCTATTAGCGTAATGGGCAGTGACAAAGTAAAAGCTGAAACCCTGCATGCTCTTAACGAACAATCCCCTCGCATCTCAGCAATTTCACTTAGAAAAGTCACAATACGTTATTTTCCTAAGCTCACCTTCCATATGGACACAGCGCTTGAACACGAGCTTCGCATCCACGATGTCCTGACTAAAATAGAAAACGAGAGAAAAAGTAGACTTTCCCATGACGACGCCTCTTAAATCTGAGGGCATCTTACTCCTCAATAAAAGCTGTGGATACACGTCGTTTGACCTTGTTCGAAAGCTACGTAAAATCACTGGAATTTCCAAAATAGGCCACGCTGGCACGCTTGATCCTTTTGCTTCAGGACTTATGGTCATGCTGATTGGCCGAAGTTATACCAAGATGAGCGATCGTTTTATGAGCTCTGATAAAGCGTATAAAGCGTGCGTGAAACTTGGAGAAGACACCTCTACGTTTGACCTTGAGGGAGACACTGCAAGTACTTCTGACTACACCCCCTCTTTAGAAGAAGTAAAAGCTGCAATTCAAGAGCAGCAAGGGACTAAAGAACAAATCCCTCCTATGTTTTCAGCTAAAAAGGTTCAAGGTAAAAGGCTCTATGAGCTTGCTCGAAAAGGAATTACCATAGAACGCAAAGCTCAACTCGTGACCTTAGAAACAAATCTTATACGCTATGACTACCCTGAGCTGGAAATAGATGTCACCTGCTCTAAAGGCACGTATATACGAGCAGTTGCAGATGAAATTGGGAAAAAACTCACCTGCGGCGCTCACTTAAAAAGCCTTGTCCGCACACGCTCAGGCCACTTTTCTTTAGACGAATGCGTCTCTTTAGAAACGCTAGAACCTTCTAATTGGCAAGAGTTTTTGAGGCATCTATGAAGTTTTTCACCTCATTAGAAGCTGTGTCTAAAGAGGCTTTATCAGAGCCCTCTTTTAAAGAGATCTTGAAGCGGCCTATCCATTTGACTATTGGGAATTTTGACGGTGTACACCTAGGCCATAGAGCTCTTTTCCAGCACCTAAAAAATGAAGGCCTATCGTGTGTCATTACTTTTACCAATCACCCTATGCACTTTTTCTTTCCCGATACTGCCACCCCTCTAATCACCTCTTTTGAAGAGAAAAAACAACTTATTGAAGAAGCTGGCATCGATATTTTAATCGCTTTAGAATTCACGCACTCTATTAGTAAAATGGGCTATGAAACTTTTTTAAAAAATATTTATAGCTGCATGCCCTTTAAGAGTCTTACCCTAGGGAAAGGAGCTGCTTTAGGGCACAAAAGACTAGGTACAGAAAAAAAACTCATCCCTCTTTCTGAAAAGATGGACTTTACCCTCACATATCTACCTAAGATCACTTTAGATGGTCTGCCTCTATCCAGTGCTGCTATTCGCAAATGGCAAAGTGAAGGCAATGATTTTTTAGCTGATAAGGCTTTAGGGAAAAGCTCTCTAAAAAGTCTAAATTAAGAGTCTTACCTCAAAAACTCCCTTTTTCTAAAAAGACCTTGGTGTCAAAAGATTCTTTTGTAATACTCTCTTTTTAATCTTTCAAGGAGATGCTCACCTATGGCAACTGCTTCAGCAAAGTGCGCCTTATCAGGCTGCGCAAAAAGTATCGTAGAGAAACATACATGCCCTCGCTGTCATCGCACCCCTTATTGCTCTAACAAGCACCAAAAAGCTGACTGGAAAACTCATAAAGCTGCTTGCAAAAGGTTTCAGCAAGAAACTAATCTAGCTCGAAAAGCTGTCCACGCTGATATAAAAGTGGAAGAGGGCTCTTTTGAAAAGGGATTTAAAGTACAAAAAATTGTTATTAAAGGTCCAGTAGCTGGCGGCGCTATATACGACGCTCAAGGAGGAGAGCTTGAGCTTAACAATGTGACCTTTTCTGAATCAAAAAAACTTACTTTTCTTAGAGCCTATAGAGTTACATTCATTGGACAGATCACCATTTCTGGAAATAATCCTAATTGCGGACTTTTTATCCAGGCTAGCGAAATGGTTATCAACTCTCCTGTAACAATCACATGTGCGGGTCCTATTATGTTAGAAGTAGGCGAGCTTATCTTAAACGCAGGTATTAAACTCCAATGTAGCGGTGGCCTCACTCTAAGAAAGTGTCCCCAAATCAAGACCCCAGATACAGAAGAAGGTCTTGATATATTGAATACAGAGGTAGTAAAGACCATCTCACAAGCCAGTATAATTTTTGATGAGGAACAGACTGCAAAAAAATCATCTCTTCAAAGTGATCGCTCTTCCTCTGATAAAGAAAAACTCTTCTTATGAACATTCATGGCAATAATATATGAGTACATTCTCCACCCTTGCCTACCATTTAAGGCATCCTCTTACCTGGATGCCCTCTGCACAAGAAAGCAGCGCTGAAGCTACAAGAAAGCCGCTTATTATCCCCCACTCTTTTGGCCTATGGGCCCCGAGCCTTATTGGGGTATGCGCGCTTTCTTTTGCTCTTCATACTAAGGGCAAAAAAGACTACCGAATATTAATAGCAGCTTGTTTTCTAGCTATTACCACTCTATTTTATTTAACGACATATCTCATTAAAAGCTGCGCACCTAACCTAGATCAAGAGTTAAAAGAACGTCTTAGACCAGCTTTAAGAGAAGCTATGCTCAGCTTCATAAAGGTGCATGGAGAAATCTCTCCTATAGCTTACCTGCCAGGCCATAAGCATAATGCCAATGAGTGGCGGGCTTTATTTTACAATACCTCTGATAATAAAACAGAAAAGCTTCTCCAATTAAGAGCGCAAAACACTCTTGCTTGGCACTCAGGATACAAATGGACAAGTGTGCCAGTAGAAGCGCACGTAGGTTTGATAGAACGTGACCTGCCCCATGGAACCCCCTTTACCCAGGTAGAGCTTAAAGTGCGGGTTCCTTGGGGAGAAATTGTCTTCCACTCAGAAGATAGCTCTTCTATAGCAGAAGATTTCATACATATTGATGACGATGGCCTCTTAGAAGAAATGCAACCTCAAGATAGAGCTAACTCCCCTGACATCTCCCAAAAAAAGTTTTATCGAACAAAACTAAATATGACTGATGGAGGTCCTCTTGAGGTTTACAATACCCTAGCTGCTATCCAAACCTATTCCACCCCTCAACACCAAGGTCAACACCCAGCATGTCCACCTATTATTCTTACGCTGTGCCCTAATGGCGAAGTCGTGCAACCCGATCTTGCTCGAAGAACAGCACTTTCTGAAATTACTACAGGGTATTTTCGTCCTGACAAAATTCATCAAGCAAGCGCGCGCGCTGAAGGTTTAGCTCTTTATGTGCCTGGCACACCTCTTTTTAGAGGGTGTGAAGAAGATGGCTACCCTTTTCTTAAAGAACCTTTGCCTGTAGATGTACTATGTGTCTATCACAATGAGAGTGCTAAGAGCTTAGAAGAAGGTGCTAAAGCTGCACTTAGGTGCGCCTTAGATATAAACCCCCACCATAAGAAAAAAGCCTTTTGCAACCCTCCTTTAGTCTATAGGCACCTTGTGATCCCTATTGATGGTATCAATGTGCGGCTTTGGCATTCATTATTTTCAAATGAACAGTACCCTGAGTTTTTAGGTCAGTTTGCTGAAGTGAACTTTACCTTCTCGGACTCTCAGGTCCAAGAAGCTTTTAGTATGACCTGGAGCCAGCTCTCAGAGCCTCCTCCTCCTCCTCCTCCCTCAAGGACCGAGCAAGCTGTACAAATTGTAAGAAGCATGGCTCCTTCTGAAGAACAAACGGCAGCTGCTCTTGAAGCGGGAAGAACTGTACTTGATGTAACAGCTCAAGCAGGATCTCAAGGACTTAGAGTAGCAACTCGCTTAGGTGCACAGGCGGCTCTTTCTGTTTTAGAGTACTTAGCTGACAATAAAAGCTAGCTAAAGCTATTACCGAAACATCTCAGAGTCGGGGTAAAAGCCTTGCAGGCTTTTAGACTTTTTGCCAAGAAAAAGCCGAATGATGGAAAGTGTCCAGCCGATAATAATATAACCCCAGGAAACAATAAAAAAGAGAAGAGCAAAATTATACAAAACGCCATAAATGATAATCACAGCAGCAAGAACTGTAAAAAAAACGAGATAAAAGCTCCGTACACGCGATTGGAGCGCTTTTACACTTGGGAACTTCCAACGGCTAGTCATAAGATAGCCTATCACCACCATAGCACCGATTAGGATCTTAGCTCTAAGACTGTCGGTGATAGGAAAAAGATCCCGAGCACATTCTGATAAAAGTATGAAGTTAATAGAAACAGCAGCAGCAGCTCCTGCAGGAATTGGCAAGCCTGTAAATTGTTTTTTTTCATCTGCTTTTGTTTTGGCTTGTGATTTTTTGGTATTGAAGCGTACTAAGCGAAACACACCGCAGATTGAGTAAAGCATAGCTGAGATAATCACAAAAAAGCCGAGCGGCGTTCCTTTTGAGCCAAAAGAAAGGCTTTTAATCATAAGGACTGCAGGGGCTACACCAAAAGTAATTGCATCAGACAAAGAATCAAAAAGCATGCCAAATTCACTCTCTGCTTTTGTTGCACGAGCAACCAAGCCGTCGAGCACATCAGCAATAGCAGCTACTACGAGTAAAATAGCTGAAACGCGCAAGAAATCTTCAAGACTTTCTCCAGCTTCTACAATATTGGTCTTAAAAATAATCAAAAGACCACAAGCAAGGCCAAAAGCTGTGATAATATTAGGCAAGAGTGATACGCGTTTCATCATTTTCAAGAGAATACCATGCTATTTTGCTTAAAAGCAAACATCTGCACTAAAAACAACGCCTGACATACTTACTGAGCCGCCCTTAGGGTTTAGAAGAGAATTTCCGTATCCATCTACTTGCCATTGATCCCAGAAATGGTGCATCTCCCATCCTAAAAAGAGCGTAATACCCGCTGATCTAGGCAAGCCTGACCAATCAAAGCCCACTTTTGTATGAAGAGCTGGCACAACTCTATTATGGTTATTAATAGCCTCGAACTCAGAGGCCCCTGACGCAATCCTTGAAGCTTTAATATTTCCCCACAAAAGACTTGCTCCTAAGTTTGCTGAAAGACCGAAGTGACACGGAAGAGCAAAGCGGCTTGCAAAAGCAATACTAGGTCCCGCTCCTGAGAAATTGTTTTTATCGCGTATGCTTAGATTGTCAGGAGAACCTACGTAATCAAGACCCCTTCTTTGATGTAAAAAAGCAGCTTCAACACCAAGCGCTGCATTGAGAGATAAATCTCCATTAATAGAGGCAGGCCCTTTTAGCATAAGCTGAGCGCTGTTATAAGTAAGCTTCCAGTCTTGAGTAGCTGTTGTAAAAGTCTGTGCAGACTCAAGGCCATTGATAGTAGCCGCTGTTATAGATGTTCTAGGATCGGCTCTAAAGTATGTCCAGCTAAGACCGAATGTCCAATCACACTCATAGTTGCGATAGCCAAAAGCCACTCTAAATCCTGGGTTCGCATGAAAATTAGGATTTAAAAGTGTGCGGGTATCACCTGAAACTGTTTCACCAAGGTACATATTATCTTGCTTAGCCCATAAGTAAAGC
>JBDNIV010000032.1:0-7557 GCA_041688145.1 Chlamydiia bacterium
TCAAATAAGAGTCCAAGCTAAAGAAGCCGGACTGCCTATAGTAGGGGACAAAAAATATGGCTCTGAAGAAGACAGTCGCCTAAACCCTATAAATCGTCTAGGCCTGCACGCATCCTCGCTGATCTTTACCCACCCTGGTTTAAAAAAATCGATGTGCTTTTTTTCTCCTCTTCCTAAAGCTTTTTTAGGCCCTTTCAAAAAAGACTTAAAATGGATTGAAAAAGTCTTTAGCAAAGCTGATTAAATCGCTAATTGTTGACTGACAGCACCTCTTTTTTAACCTGAGCCTGTTATAATGAGCGATAAAACATATCTTGAAACTATGAATGAAATGCCTGCTTGCAAAACAACGCGCTTAGCCACGATCTTATCGTGCGTTCTTAGTGAACCCTTGGTTTTTTGCTATGCGCTTTTAGTGCCGCTTTTTATCAAAGAGCTGCATGCCACACCTCTGCAGATCGGAGTGCTTGTCACAATGCATCCACTGATCTCCTTCATAGCAATGTATTGGAGTTATTTTTCTGCCTTAAAAAAACATAAGCTTTTAAAGCGGGTAAACCTCGGACATGCTCTAGCTAAACTTCCTTGGCTTGCGCTTCCCTTCGTCTCAAGCCCTTGGGCAATCATTGCGATAGCAACACTCTACAGACTCTTTAGCTCAGGAAGCATGCCCGGCTGGAATGAAGTGATGCGCATCAAGCTTGCATCGAACATCAGACACCGCACCTTTGCTTTTGGCATGGCAGGCGCTTACTTAGTTGCACTTGTACTTACAGTTCTAATCGCACCGTCATTTAGCTTGATTTGGAAGTGGGCCTTTTTTGCTTCAGCTCTGATAGGGCTCATCTCTTTACCCTTTCAAGCAGCTATTGAATTACCTGCTAGCTCAGAAGATAACGCTGACAGCACAACATCTGAGCTTTATAAAAAAAATGCTATAAACAAGCTCAAAGCGCCCTGGCGAAAAACTTTTCAAGTCCTAAAGGAAGATAAACCCTTTCGGGCTTTGCAAGCGCGTATTATGCTTTTTGGAATAGCTATGATGATGGCACATCCAGCAACCGCTATCTACTTTGTAAAAATTCTAAACCTCGACTACCTGCAAATGAGTCTCCTTTTTACAGTTTGTAAAGGGTCTGGCTCTTTGATAAGCGCCCAGGCCTGGGGACGCTTGCTGAATAAAATCCCTATGCAACGCTTTGCTACCTACACTTTCTTGCTCTTTGCCCTTTTCATTGCTCTTTTGCCCTTAGGCGTTTTCCATTTCTTATTTTTACCCCTTGCCTATTTCATAAGAGGCATTACCCAATCTGCTGTCCACCTCTTATGGCACCTATCCGGGCCGCACTACTCAGGCCCCAAAGAAAGTGCAAGCTACAGCTCTGTGAATTTGATGCTTTTAGGGGTTCGGGGCTCTTTTGCTCCCGCATTAGGCGCTGCAATCTGCGTAGCTTTTTCACCGAGTGTGGTGTTATTTTTTGCAAGTGCTCTATGCCTAAGTGCCGCGGCTCTCTTTCAACATAAAAACCTTGAGCCAAAACCATTGCCCAAAAATTAATAATGTCTTAGGCTTAAAGATTCAATCTACTAATTAACCTGAGGAATTTATCCATGCGAAAGTTTTCTGTTTTTCTACTGAGCCTTGTAGCTCTAAACCTCTCTTTTGGAGAAGAGGCTAAAGCGCCATCAAATGAATGCGAAGAGCTGAAAAAACAAAAAGAGATGCTGACTGAGATGCGCGAAGGCTTATCTGAGCAAGATCAAGCCGCTCTAGAAGAAGATTTCAAAGAAAGGCTTGCTGAAATTGATGTTAAAATTGCACAACTAGAAGAAAGCTCTGAAACAAATCTACCTAAGCAGTAGCCGCTTCAAGTTCTTTTAAATTTTAAATTGGCCCCCTGTAAAAATTATTTTGTGCAGTAGGGGCTATTTTTATGAGGTCTATTTTTCCATAAAAAGCCTCTTTTTGCTATGATGCAGATGCAACTTGTCAAGGGGAGCCGCGAGGGCTCTTCTCGAATATTAATCCTTAATCTAAATGCCCATGACTTCTGGATCTCAAACTTCTTTCAGCCCTCAACAGCAACAAAAAATTGAGGAACTCGTAGCCTTGTCTAAAGAGCAAGGACATATTACTTATGAGGAGATTAATGAAATTCTCCCTATGAGCTTTGACTCTCCTGAGCAGCTTGACCACGTTCTTATCTTCCTAACTGGCCTCGATATACAGGTCCTCAACCAAGCAGAAGTTGAGAGGCAAAAAGAGAAGAAAAAAGAGGCGAAAGAACTCGAAGGGACCTCTAGACGTTCTGAATCTTCATCAGATGACCCTGTGCGCATGTACCTCAAAGAGATGGGGTCTGTACCCTTACTCACCCGTGAAGAAGAAGTGGAAATTTCTAAGCGTATAGAAAAAGCGCAGATCCAAATTGAAAAAATCATTACCCGCTTCCGTTATGCAACCAGAGAAGCTATTTCTATTGGCTATTACCTCATGCATACTAAAGAGCGCTTTGACAAAGTGATTCAAGAAAAAGAGATTACTGACAAGGCAAAGTTTTTACAAAAGCTTCCAAAGCTTTGTGAGCTCTTAAAAAAAGAAGACGCTCTTCTGTGTAACTTACTTGCTCAGCTAAGTGACCCTACACTAAAAAAAACAGCTCAAACAAAAGTGCAAGAAGACGTAGAAAAATGCACGATACGTCTACAGATTTGTTTAAAACTATTTCACTTCCGCCCCTCTATTATTGATGACTTCGGTGAAGTGATTTTCCGCGCATTTGATCGCTTACTAAAACTTGAAAAAGAATCGAGTGAACTGCTCGGACGCGCTGAAAAAAACAAGTACGCAGCTCAAAAGCTTCTGGCTACAGATCGTAAACTCAAGAAACGAGAACTTGCTGCTGGGCGCTTAAACAGCGAGTTCAAAAAAGATGTCCGCATGCTTCAGCGTTGGATGGATAAAAGCCAAGAAGCTAAGCGAGAGATGGTCGAGTCAAATCTCCGCCTTGTTATCTCTATCGCAAAGAAATACACAAACCGAGGCCTCTCTTTCTTAGACCTGATCCAAGAAGGAAATATGGGCCTTATGAAAGCGGTAGAAAAATTCGAATACCGCCGTGGTTATAAGTTTTCAACCTATGCTACTTGGTGGATTCGCCAAGCAGTCACTCGCGCTATTGCTGATCAAGCGCGGACAATCCGTATACCTGTTCACATGATCGAAACGATCAACAAGGTTCTTAGAGGCGCTAAAAAGCTTATGATGGAAACAGGACGCGAACCCTCTCCTGAAGAGCTTGCTACAGAGCTTGGTTTGACTCCTGATCGTGTACGTGAAATCTACAAGATTGCCCAGCACCCGATCTCGCTACAAGCAGAAGTAGGAGAAGGGGGCGAAAGCCAATTCGGAGACTTTTTAGAAGACACTTCGATTGAATCTCCAGCAGAAGCTACTGGCTACACTATCTTAAAAGACAAAATCGCCGAAGTTCTTGACAGTTTAAGTGATCGAGAAAAAACTGTCTTAGTACAACGTTTTGGCTTAGCTGACGGCAAGCCTAAAACACTTGAAGAAGTAGGCCTTGTCTTTAAAGTAACCCGTGAGCGTATCCGTCAGATTGAGGCGAAAGCACTTCGCAAGTTACGTCATCCAACAAGATCCAAACAGCTTAAAGCCTTTTTAGACCTCTTAGAAGGAGAATAGCTTTCTCGTGAAAGCCGCAATAGATTTTCTCAATGAGGAAACTGTCAAGGATTGGTTTGGCCCAAACGGGCCCCTACCTGTTTTTTTACCCCACTTTGAAGCGCGCGAATCTCAAATGGAAATGGCCGCCTTAGTTGCTCGAAGCTTAAACGAGAGCAAGTTCTTAGCTGTTGAAGCAGGCACAGGCGTTGGTAAAAGCTGGGCATATCTTTTGCCGGCTATCGTATGGGCTAAGCGAAATAATAAACGTCTTGTAATCTCTACGCACACCATCGCTTTGCAAGAGCAGATCGCTTTGCGCGATTTACCCACTCTTTTACAAGCATTTGATATTGATGTATCTGTTCAGATTGCGAAAGGAATGAACAACTATACCTGTTTACGGAAACTAGAAGCTCTTCATTCAGATCCCTCAGAGCTCAGCCATAAAGTGCAAAAAGATCTACAAAAAACCTATGCAAAAGCAAATAGCCTACAAGATCTTCCACCTCCTCAAAGCT
Source organism: Chlamydiia bacterium (assembly GCA_041688145.1). Lineage (GTDB taxonomy): Bacteria > Chlamydiota > Chlamydiia > Chlamydiales > JAAKFQ01 > JBDNIV01. The sequence continues at coordinate 4,207 of JBDNIV010000032.1, forward strand.
TAAAAAGGCGCATCCACTGTGAAAAAGATGCGTGCAATAATCAAAAGTGCTCTTTTTACCGTGACTGCTTTTTTTTCAAAGCGCGTAAAAAGCTTTCTCAAGCAGAGGTGATTATCACAAATCACCACATGTTACTACTCGACTTGAAAAGGCGCGAAGAAGAAAACGTATCGATTTTGCCTGAGTATGATGCTCTTATTGTAGACGAGGCGCATCACTTAGAAAGCGTCTGTACAAAAGCTTTTGCTAAGTCCTGGAGTGAAAAAGCACTTAGATCACTTTTAGAATCTTTTGTCCACTTCCATCCTAAAAGAGGAGGCGCGCTTTTTAAACTCTTAGAAAAAGCCCCTGAGATGCTTGCGCACAACTCCAAGGAAAAGGATTTTAACACTCTGCAAAAACAAAATGCTCTTTTGAAAAGTGATATTGAAGGCATTATTGCTCATATAGAGCGCTTAAAAACGCTGAGTAAAAATGCCCTTTCGTTACTCACACAAAGCATACGTCTGGGGCAAAAAATCCTTTTCAAAAATTTTTCTCCAGAAGGTGAATCGCTTGCTGAGCTTGAAAGCCTCATAGAAAGCTTGATCAGCCTGGAAGAGAAGCTCGCATCCTTTTTTAAGACTTATGAGGTAGAAGATGTTGATGTGAGTAGTCTTTGCAAAAAGCTTACTGATAGCCACCTACTACTTAAAGATTTTTTCTTCCCACCACTTGCGCAAGCTACTAAAACAACTCCAACCGATGAAGCGCTCAAATGGCTTGAGCTTTCACCAACCTCTGATCTGACATTATCTTCAGCCCACCTAAGTGCACAAAAAAACCTAAAAGCTCTTTTTGAACCTCTACAAGCGGCAACACTTTGTAGCGCTACTCTAAAAGCCGGCAGCTCGTTTGATGCTTTTTTTGAAAGTGTTGGTCTAAACAACAAGGATAAAAACTTAAGCGCGTGCTTTTCATCCCCTTTTGACTACGAAAATAAAACGCGCCTTTTTGTTCCGACAGACTTACCATCCCCTATGCATCCTACATTTATTCATACAGCTTTTGATTTGATTAAAGAAGCATTGAAAGCATCAAAAGGCTCTGCATTTATTCTCTTTACCTCTTATGACATGTTAGACAAGATGCACAGACTCGCTGATCTTGATCCTGAATTAGAAGAACTTACTTTGCTGCGTCAAGGAACCTTTAGCCGCACTGAGCTTTTGGATAACTTCCGCGACGACAAAAAATCGGTTCTTTTTGGTACAGATTCTTTTTGGGAAGGTGTCGACGTCGCAGGCTCTATGCGCCTACTTATCTTAGTAAAACTGCCTTTCCCCTCTATTACTGAGCCTCTTTATGAAGCGCGGATGGAAGAGCTTGCTCAGCAGGGAAAAAATGGCTTTATGGACTATGCCCTGCCTCAGGCTACTATGAAGTTCAAGCAAGGCTTCGGCAGGCTTATTCGCTCTAAAAGAGATGAGGGGTGCATCATTTGCTTAGACAGCCGCCTGATTCAAAAAGCATACGGTAAAAGGATCTTGAAAAGCCTTCCCCCAAGCCCTCTTATTGCAGAGCCTAGTGAGGCTATCATAGAAAAGCTAAAAGCTTTTTATCAGAAATAGGGGAATTGGAGCGTAACGGAGTCGAACCGATGACCTCTACAATGCCATTGTAGCGCTCTACCAACTGAGCTAACGCCCCATAAAAACCGAGATATTACCTGAATAAAAAAAATAAGGCAAAAACTCCACCTCTTTAGAAGCACTTTTCTAGATCTCTAATTACTTTTGTGGTAAAATATTTAAAACTTTTTTGGAGAATTGATTATGACAACCAGAGCATCAAGTAATTTTTTACCCCCACTAAGCGCTTCCTCTTATGTGACGAAATTTTGCAAAGGAGCTGCTCGAAATACACCTCCACTCACAAAAGGTCTTATTGCATTAGCTGGATTAACATATGGAATAAGCTATGCAGTGCAAGGCATTACCGCACTTATTCTAAATACCACTTACCCTGGCTCAAGTGGAAATAGACCCTTAGATAATCTCCAAAGAAAAGCGATCATACATTTAGCTATCCCAGTAGGTGTAAGCGCTGCTATGACTTTTATCTCTAGAATGGTTTTCAAAGCCGGATATGGCCGTACGCATTTTGTAGCTTTAGCACTTTTTACAACATTTATAAGCGCTCTACATACAGGCATGAACTATTTAAAAACACCTGATTTAATACCGCTCCCTGATGATCCTGATGATTTACCCGTTGACCTAGCTGATGCCCAAGATAGCCAAATAGGTGCAACTCCTCTAGCTGATCAATCCCGACCAGAAGCGCCACCTAACACACCTACCGGTCTGGAAGAAGAAGCTGCGAGCAGCGCCCACAATCCGGAGACTCTTGCAACCTCTTTAGCGAATTTGATGGCGCAACAACCGGTAGCTGAGGGTGTAAAAGAAGCCTTAAGTGGACCTGCTGATTCAACATATGAAGATACTATCAACACCCTTGTTACAACAGCACTAACAGAAGCCTCTGAAGAAATTCGAGCGGAAATAGAACAAGCTAAACAAGCTTTTACTGCTCGCTTTCAAGAGCTTGCGCCTACTATAGCAGCAACTAGCCCAAGCCACAACTGAGCGCCAAAAAGCCACTAAAGAAAAAAAGCCTAATGAAGCTCAAAAAAGAGCTGCTTGCACAGAAGCTAAAGCGGCTAGTGACGGTGTCTATCTTAATGAAATGCCTGAAATATGGCATACCCTTTTAGATGCCTTTCCAGCTGATATCCGAACAGTATTTCCATATGCAGATATAGTACAAGCGCTTACTTTCCCAAGAATTGTACGTAATGTACTGCTTGAGCCTGAGATCGTAAAAACTCTACCTAAGATAGCTTTTTTGCTTAGGCAAGAAACTATATCGGGCAACCTAAAAACTCTTCTAAACAGCGCTCTTTTCAAAGATTACTCTGAACGCTTAAAGCCCCTCCTTGAGAGGTGTCAGCATAGCCCCCAAGAGCAAATGCTTATCATGGCACAAAACCCTAATCTTCAATATTACACCGCAGCTATCCAAATGGTACTAGCAAATGCGAAGGTGATGCAAGATCAAGCAAAACTAGTATTGAATGCAGCTTCAAATCCATCAGAGACTGAACTAAGCCAGGCTGCTGAAACGCTCGGCCTCACACCTGATATCTTACGAGCAGGATTTACACAAATGACTGAACAAACTAAGCAAACTGCTGAAGAATTTGAATCAATCCTGGTTATCCAATTACAGGAGCTTCAAAAAGCATCTGGCATCGAATTTAATATAGTGCCCGATGAAGAATTAGCAAGTCTCAAAAGCCCTGAGAGAACA
>JBDNIV010000033.1:0-18771 GCA_041688145.1 Chlamydiia bacterium
CTCAGCTGGAAGCTTGCCTTTATTTTACAGCACAACGCTCCTTTATCATGGTTAAGTACGTATGCAAAAGAGCGCCACTATACAGGCAAACAAGTACTTGGCATCTCAAATGCTATGACTAAAATGGCAACTTTATACAGGCCATGGCAGCTAAAAATACGCAACTTTGTTATCCGGAATTTTGGACAAAGATTTATAGTTCCTAAAGCTTCAAAAAAGCTTTCTCAGCTCTACTTTCAATATCCTAGAAATGTGTTATGTGAGCGTGACTTTTTCCCTTTAGACGGTATTCCAACCGGCATGAATGCCTTTGATTACCCTTTAAGTACAAGCGATCTTTTCAAACATTTAGACCCTAAATGCTTTACCCTGATTATATTTGCAAGATCAAGCAGGCGCTCTATTGAAGCTGGACTTTTCTTAAAAAAAGAGATTGAGTGCGCCTTTATTCACTGCGTAATTATAGCTCTTGCCCCTTATGCGGAAGGAGGGGTTTTATTTGACCCTAGCGGCAGATGTCATAAAGCATATGGCGCATCAGGCGAAAAGCTTGTTCTCATTCGGCCCGATCGCTACATCGCTTGGCAAAAAGAGGGTATTGATGCAAGGAGCATTAAAAGCTTTTTTAAAGATCTCAACCTAACTTGAAAATAGAAAAAGGCATCCAGACACAAGAAGCGCCTTAGGATGCCTTATTTCAAAGATCGTTGATCCTTTAAAAGACCTTTAAGAACCTTTTTTCTCTTCGATGAATTTAACAACATCGCCAACTGTTTTAAGCTTCTCTGCTTCTTCTTCAGCGATTTCGAAGCCGAAACGCTCTTCAAAAGTCATGATAAGCTCAGTTAAGTCTAGAGAGTCTGCATTGAGGTCTTCAATGAATGACTTCTCTGCGCTTACTTCAGCAGGATCAACTCCTAACTGTTCGACTACGATATCAATAACTTCTTGTTTGATTGCCATGGTTAGTTCCCTTGGGTTGTTAAATTACATGACCATTCCGCCGTCTACGGTAAGCACTTGCCCTGTGATATAGTCGGACATCGAACTTGCGAGAAAAAGAGCTGCTTTAGCAATCTCTTCTCCTGTGCCCATCCGTTTGAATGGAATTTTTTCTAAAAAAACTTTTTTATGCTCTTCAGGGATTGACTCTGTCATCTCCGTTTCAATAAACCCTGGAGCAATTGCATTTACATTAATACCGCGAGACGCAAATTCGAGCGCAAGCGACTTGGTGAAGCCAAGCATACCTGACTTCGAAGCAGAATAATTAACCTGACCTATATTTCCTGTCAACCCGACAACAGATGAGATATTGATGATTTTACCTGAGCGCGCCTTCAACATAGGACGAGTTAAAGCATGGCAAAGGTTAAAAGCAGATTTCAAGTTTATATCTAAGACATCATCCCAATTCTCTTCTGTCATCTTCATCATAAGTGCATCTCGAGTGATACCTGCATTATTGACTAAGATGTCGACTTTAGAAACTTTGGCAAGTACACGAGAAATAAATTCATGACAAGCGTCATATTTAGAGACATCTAGCGCTTCAAAAAAGGCCTCTACACCTAAGGCTGTTATCTCTTTTACAGCAGCATCTCCTCGCTCTTTATTAGTACCTACAATAACAATATTCGCTCCTGCTTTCGCAAAAGTATGTGCTATAGCTTTTCCAATTCCCTTTGTTGAACCCGTAATAATAGCCCATTTGCCTTCAAGTAACTTCATAGCCTACACTTCCTCTTTTTCCAGCTGAATGCTTAATTTCTCTAAGTCTTCCACCTTCTCAATGCTAATTGTTGTCCCTAAAGCGCCAATGCGCTTATTAAGGCCTGAAAGCACTTTACCACAGCCAATCTCTAGATAGAGCTGCACGCCTTTTGACTCCATCAATTCAACTCCTTTTATCCAAAGAACAGGAGCTGTCACCTGCTCTTTTAACGCTCGCTTTAAAGCCTCGGCCTCTTCAATAAACTGAGCATTCACATTCGAGACTACAGGACATACGCCCTCTAAAAAAGAGGCTTTATCCAGATAAGGGACTAAGAGATCACCCGCTTCTTGCATAAGGCCTGAATGAAAAGCTCCATGAACTTGCAGAGGCAAAGCGCGCTTAGCGCCTCTATCTTTAGCAAGAGCAATCGCAGCTTCTATTCCTTTAGAAGTCCCTGAAAGCACAACCTGGCCTGGGCAATTAAAGTTAGCTGCCCATAAATCATTCGGTAAATTGATCTCTTTAACAAGGTCTATAGCAGCCTCATCGCTCATACCTAAAACAACCGCCATTGTTCCCTTATGAGTCTCACATGCTTGGTGCATGAGCTGAGCGCGCATTTGAACTAAATTTAACATAGATTCAAAAGGTAAAAAACCAGCCGCATAAGCTGCGCTATATTCCCCAAGACTCAAACCTGCACAGCAAAAAGGTGAAAGGTCTGGAAAGTGCTTTTTAATCACAGCTAAAATAGCTGCGCTGCATAAAAAGATAGCCGGCTGACTATGGCGCGTCTCTGTTAGCGCCTCTATGGGGCCTTTAAAAATGATATCCGATAGTTTATAGCGCAGAATATCATTAGCTTGATCAAACAGCTCTCTAACCTCCGAAAAAGCGTCATAGAAGTCTTTGCCCATACCGGGGTATTGGGCTCCTTGTCCAGGAAATAGAAAAGCTGTTTTTTTTGACATTTTTAAAAGCTCCTTACGCAGCCTATACGTTTTTTAAAATAGCTGCGCCCCAGGTAAGCCCTGCGCCAAATGCTGTTAGCAAGATGTGGCCCCCTTCTCTAAGTGGATGCTCTGAAAGGCACTCTTCAAGAGCAATTCCCACAGAAGAAGCTGAGGTGTTGCCGTATTTAGCCACCGTCTTATAGACTTTTTTATCTTCAATATGAAAACGCTTAGCTATCGCATCAATAATGCGCTCATTCGCCTGATGGGGAATCAGCCAATCAATATCTGATTCGCTAAGCTTATTCTTCTTTAAAACTGTCTCACACGCATGAATCATACGCCTAACCGCATGCTTGAAAACTTCAGCACCATCCATTTTTACATAGTGTGCCCGTGCGTCGATACTTGCGTGAGTAGGAGGCTGGCGAGAGCCGCCTCCTGGCTGCATTAAGATCTCAGCCTGGCTGCCATCAGATCCCATCTCTATGCCTAAAATCTCTAGCCCTTTTTCTGCTGGCTGTATTAAACAAGCACAGGCTCCATCGCCAAAAAGAACACATGTCGAGCGGTCTTCATAATCAGTGATCGCTGAAAGCTTTTCAGAAGCGACTAAAAGAACATTTTTATACATCCCTGACTCTACATACGCTTTAGCAAGTGAAAGGCCATATACATAGCCGCTACACGCAGACTGAAAATCAAAAGCAGCAGCCTTTTTGGCCCCTAGCTCTTTTTGAATAAGGCACGCTGTACTTGGAAAAAGGTAGTCTGGGGTAAGCGTTGCCACTACAATTAGATCAACTTCATCAGCAGACACCCCTGCTTTATCTAAAGCTTTTTGAGCCGCTTTTGCTCCCATATTTGATGAGAACTCATCTTTTGCTGCAATGCGCCGTTCTTTGATGCCTGTACGCGTCGTAATCCACTCATCGGTTGTGTCAACAAGCTTTTCTAGATCTGCGTTTGTAAGGATCTTTTCAGGAAGATATCTCCCCCAAGAAACAACTTTAGCACTTTTTTTTTTCGGCTCTGTCATAGCCCCTTCTTATTTAATAATAGGGTTATCATACCCCAAAAAGGGAATAAAAGCAAATGAGTGACAAGTTATTAATTAGATGAAATTTCATTAAAAAATCACCTTTTACTCCTCTTGGAAAACATCTAAAAATCGACTTAAGACAAATTAAAATAAGCAATGTTTACAGAAGTATCCCTATTGTGATAGTTTTTGGATTCGGAAAACACTTCAAAATTTAAATTGAAAACACATGACTAAATATCCCCACCATCTAATCCGGCTCATCGATACCCTCAGAAAACTGCCAGGAGTAGGCATTAAGAGTGCTGAGCGTTTTGCGTTCCATTTGCTAGGACAAAGCCCAGAAGTGCTGAAAGAAATGGCCTCTGTCATCTCAGACACTCCTCTTAAGCTCACTTTCTGCTCTGAATGCGGTTGTATGGAGCTTGAAAGCAGGTGCCCTTTTTGCTTAAGCAGTTCTAGAAATCCGGAACTTCTCTGCCTAATCCATTCGCCTAAAGATGCCTTTGCTATGGAAGAGACGCATGAATACAGCGGCTTATACCATGTGTTAGGGGCGCTACTTTCCCCTGTAGACAATTTCAATAGTGACGCTTTACCTACTACAGCCATCATCTCTAGGATAAAAAATTTAGGCATTAAAGAAGTTATTTTAGCTTTAGATTCAACTATTGAAGCGGATGCTACAGCTCTTTTTCTGAAAGAAGAGCTCTCAAATACAAATATTACAATATCAAGACTTGCTTACGGTTTACCTATGGGAAGTGCCTTAGATTTTGTAGATGGAGGCACTTTAGGTAAAGCTATGTCAGGGCGCTTAAATTTTTAGCACATTTTTAGTGACCTTTTACTTGCCAAGATCCATTTCTCTCCTTTATGCTTGCGACAATTGACATTGGAATTTTTCATGCGCAAACGTCTGATTTATCTACTCATTGCTGCCTTTTTTTTAGGAAAGCCCCTTTCTTTTGGAGCTTCTTTTAATTATGAATCATCTCGTATAGAGCGTGTTGAAATCATCCTTCCTAAGCGTTATCAAGGCACTTATCAGCCGCATGCTATTGCAGCTGAGTTAAAAACCAAGACAGACCATACGTTTTCCCAAGAACAATTTGATGCTGACCTAAAACACCTAAACGGCCAATTTTCAATTGTAGAACCTGAGATTCGTGAATCAGGCGACAAGCTTATTGTCACTATTCACCTCCAACCAAAACCTGAAATCTCTTCGATTACCTTTGAGGGCAATCAGTCTTTATCAGACAAAAAATTAAAAAAAGAGCTTCAAATTCATAGCGGTGAACCCTTTGACAGAGCCAAATTTATTCAAGGCTTTATTCGTCTAAAAGAGTTCTACCTCAAAAAGAGCTATTTTGATTCCAAGCTCACCTACTCTACTGATTTTGATGAAGAAAATGACGAAGTCTCAATCCACATCCATATCACAGAAGGCAAGCCTGGAAAAATTGCTAAAGTGCGTCTGGAAGGTATCTCTTCTAAAGAAGCTAAAGAAGTAAAAGAGCACTTTTTTACACGCCCTCACCAAATGCTTACAAGTTGGTATACAAAGACAGGTATCTATCAACATGAGCTTGTTGAGCAAGACCGCATGTCTGTTATTTCTTACTTCCAGAATAAGGGCTATGCTGATGTCCATGTGACTCCTCAAGTTGTTGAGAGTAAAGAAGGCAAAATTGATATCGTTTTTGATATTGCGCTTGGTCCTATCTATAAAATCAACGAAATCACTTTTACAGGAAATGAAGCTTTTTCTAATGAAGATGTTGAAAAGTTTTTAGCTATCCAAAAAGACGACCTTTATTCCCCGGAACAGATCCAAAACACTGTGAAGGCGATTAAAGATCTCTATGGAAAAAACGGCTATATCGACGCTACAGTGAGTTATCAGCAGACGCTTATTTCTGAAGAGTCTCATGACTATAATCTCCACTTTGAGATTTACGAACTTGAGCAATACTGTGTAGGGAAAGTAAAGGTCTTAGGAAATTACTACACGTCTCCAAATGTTATACTCAATGAGACCCTCCTTGTTCCTGGCGAAGTTTTTGACTCTAGAAAACTAGCTGCGACTGAAGAGCGTCTACGTGGAACAGGCTATTTTAAAAAGGTTAACATTTACCCTCTTCCTGTTAGATCTACTGAAGATGGGAAAGAAGAGGCGCGAAAAAAAAAGCCTTTAAAGCACCGTGACATCTATATCGAGGTAGAAGAGGGTCAAACAGGCCATGCGACGCTTTCTGGCGGAGGCTCTACCACTGACAGCTTCTTCGGAGCTGTAGAATTATCAGAAAACAATTTTAATATTGGCGGCCTTTCAACTCTTTTCTCTAAAGGCCTCTCATCTATGCGTGGAGGCGGTGAATTTTTTCACTTGCGCTTCAATTTGGGTAATAAGATTACTTATTACACAATGGCGTGGATGACCCCTTATGCGGGTGACAGCCTATGGCGCTTTGGTTTTGATATCAATAAGACCTATAACCGTAACCAAGCAAAAAACTTTGACTACGAAAGCTTGGGTGAAAAAATCTATGCTACGTATCCCCTCTCCTCTTTTTGGACATTTGGGGTGCACTACAACCTTGTGAACACAAAAAACCGCTTCAAAGATGGTGCGACGTGGGACCAAAGACTCGCAGTCGGACCTGGCGGTCTTGCTTCTACAGTGGGTGTAAACCTTAAACACGACTCAACAAATCACCCAAGACGCCCTTCTGCTGGCCTGCGTTCAACTTTAGATGCTTCATTTACAGGTGTTGGAGGAAATTTCACTTATTGGAAATTTCTCTACTTGAATACTCAATATTTGCCTCTAGGTAAAAATGCAGGGTTTTTTAAGCTCCGCGGCAACTTAAAATTTATCTCTCCTTTTGGAAAAACACCTATTGAAGGCAAAGGCTTTGACCGTCCTCTTCCTCTTGCTGAGCGCCTCTTTTTAGGTGGAGAAACGGATCTTCGAGGTTATAAAAATGACCGCGTAGGCCCTAATAAAGGTGGCTGGGACAACCCTATTGGAGGTATTTCTTACGGCTTTGCTTCTTTGGAATACGTTTATCCGATTATTGACCCCATTCAATTGTTTGCATTTTTTGACGCAGGGTCGTTATCTTTAAGAAGATTTAAGATTGACCATATCCGCATGAGTTGTGGAGCAGGCGTGAGGCTTGATATCTTAGGACAGATGCCTATTACGATAGCTTATGCAAGGCCCATAAATCCTGAAAACAGAAAAGACCAGCGTGTCAATAAAAACAACATTCTATTTTCTATTGGTGTACAGTACTGATAAAACCGTTAAATTTATAAACCCTATAAAGTCATAGGAGACAAACCCCATGAATAAAAAGCTTTTCTTACTACTCGCAGCTACAAGCCTAATCAGCACAAAAGCTGCTCTTGGCGCTACAAGCGCAGGTGCTCCTGGAGTTGTTAACTTCCAGACATGCATGGAAAAAGCAAAAATAGCTCAAGACAAACGCCGTGAGCTTGAAAACTTTGACAAGCAATTCCGTGTTAGAATTGACGAAATTCAAAAACATTGTAAAGAGATCGATGAAAAACTAAACAATGTCGAATATGTAGATAGCATCACAGCAGAAGCTGAAGAAAACCTAAAGAAAGAGCGTCAAGCTGAAATGCAAAAGCTTATGGGTACTCAAAATGAGTTCCAGCAGATTATGCAACAACAGCAAATGGCTTTTTCTCAATCATTTATGATCTCTTTAGGAGATGCAGCTCAAAAGGTTGCTAAGGAAAAAAAGCTTTCTCACGTGATCGCTAAAGAAGCTTGCCTTTACTACGACGACAACTTAGACCTTACTGAAGATGTAATCACAAAGATCAACGCTCTTTACGATAAGCAGCAAAGAGAAGCTGAAAAAGCGACTAAAGAAGAAGTTGCTGTAAAAGAGAATGCTACTCCAAAAAAAGAAACAGCTGAGCAGAAGAAATAACTCTATGCAAGGCATCTCGCTTTTCGATCTAGCAGAAAAACTAAATGGCGCAGTTCTCGGGAATGGGGACTGCGTTATTTTTGGTGTGGAAACCCTGGAAAATGCATCTATGCGCGATCTGTCTTTCTTAAGTAAAGAAGGATACAAGCGCTATTTGCCTCTTTTGCGCCGTACAGAAGCTGGCTGCGTTCTAGTGGATAAAGCAAAAAAACTTGAGCTTGAAGCTCTAAGTCTTAAGACAAATCTCCTTTTTGTAGACAATCCCTCAGAAGCTTTTCAAAAAGGGCTAGAGCTGTTTTGTAAAGCTTCCCCTACCACCTCTTTTTCTGGTATTCATCCTACAAGTGTTATTCATCCTGAAGCAGTGCTAAGTAAAGGCGTCTCTATAGGCCCTTATGCTGTTATAGAAGCTGGAGCATCTATTGGAAAAGATACACAAATTCTTGCCCATAGTTATGTAGGCACGAACGCTAAGATCGGAGAAAACTGCCTTCTATTCAGCCATAGTGTGGTAAGAGAGGGCTGCATTCTTCATAACCGCGTTATACTTCAGCCTGGCTGCGTCATTGGTTCTTGCGGCTTTGGTTATCTTACTTCTGAAAAAGGAGAACATACAAAGCTTTCTCAACTTGGCATTGTCGTCTTAGAAGATGACGTTGAAATTGGAGCAAATACCACGATAGACAGAGCTCGATTCCAAGAGACCCGCATTAAAAAAGGCACTAAAATAGATAACCTGTGTCAGATAGCTCACAACGTCTCTATCGGCGAGGGTAACCTCATTGTCTCTCAAACAGGCATAGCAGGTTCTACAACCACTGGCAGCTTCTGCGTTTTTGCAGGTCAGTCTGCAAGTGTTGGCCACTTAAAAATAGCTCCTAAAACTACACTTGCTGCACGCGGCGCTTTTAGTAAATCTATTGAAGAGCCTGGCGGCATTTACAATGGAGCCCCCGCTATCCCCATCAAAGAGCATAACCGCATCCAAGCGCACTTAAGACGCCTAGAGGGGTATGTTAAGCGGATAGGTGAACTTGAGGATAAGATCAAAGCAATAGAAGAAGCAAAAGTCTGTTCATAGACCTCATTTATAAAAAGCATGAGGCTCCTCTCTTGCTAATAGCCAAATAATCTGTTAGAAAAAGGCTAAGGCACTTTTCCCTCAGGCACTATGCGACAGATTTATTATAAGTCATTAAAAAACAATACGTTTAAGAAGATAGACTCTCTTAGAAAGGGCGCTTGGTTGCACATTGATAATGCGAGCTTGCCCGATCTAGAAGAGGTGTGTAATGAGCTTGATATTGACTTAGAAGACGTGCGTGATGCACTTGATCCCTATGAAGTCCCACGATTAGAAAAGCACCCTAAATACACCCTTATTTTCGCAAGAGTCCCTATTGAACGTGGAGAGGACCTTCACACTCAGACACTCACCATAATCCTTTGCAAGGAAATTATTGTAACTGTGTGCCCCAAAGCCTCTTCTATTATTTCCCAGCTTCTTGCTAAAAACCCAAAACTCCACACGACTCAAAAGACAAAATTTGTCCTCTATGTACTGCCCAAAATTACAGAGGCTTTTCATGCTAAAATACGCAGTGTCCAAAATAATGTCCTAAAAACAAAAGGACAAGTTGAGCATGCCGATAGTAAACATATCTTGTCTCTGACAAAAAATGAAGAGACCTTAAATCAATACCAATCCGCGCTTGTGCCTCTGGGTAATGCGCTTGAGCAGTTAGCTAAAGGCAAAATATTCCCCCTACATGAAGAAGATGAAGAGCTGCTAGAAGACCTCCTGATTGCTTTAAAGCAAAGCTTAGAATCTTCGCGTGTCCATCTAAAGAGCATTGTAAGTCTAAGAAGCTGCTATCAAATGATCTTTACCAACACTCTGAATAAAACCACAAAAATCTTAACATCGCTTGCAGTCATCTTTATGATTCCTACTTTACTTGCAAGTCTCTATGGGATGAATGTGGCTTTGCCATTTGCATCAAGTCCCATAGCTTTTTTAGGAATCTTGGGATTTTCACTGATTCTATCTATTGGAGCTTTGATTGTGTTCTATTGGAGAAAGTGGCTTTAGAACTGGTGAGGCACAGAGACCATAGAGCGGCCTGAGTCTTCAATAAGGGCCTGGTTATTGGTCGCTGGCACTCTGTGCAAGTGATCCTCAGGCTCAGAACGATAACATCCTGAAAAAAGGATAGATCCGCTAAAAAGCAGAACCAAAAGACCAAAGCGTAAAAATCTGAATTTTAGAATGTCTTGCATAGTCGCTATCTTAAGCTAATATCTGAATAAAAACCATAGTCAAAAACCCTTTAAAATAGCTAAGATCGAATTTAAGGAAGAGCTACAACTTATGCACCACTGTCGATCGTTTATTTTTTTATCTCTATTTGCGCTTTTTACCCAAATAGCCCCTACCTGCGCTATGGGAGATAAAAGCGCTGCAAATGGGAATACTGCTTTAGATGACGCGATGTTTAAAACGCCGATAGAGCTTGCACTTGCTGAAGCAGAAGCTGCAAATAAACTCCACAATGAAGCTCAGCCATTAGAAGTCGATTTCAGCAAAGAAATGATCCGTATGCTGGGGGCTTTAGGAGCTATTTTATTGCTTCTATTTGCAACAATTTATGTGCTTAGACGCGTCTCAACGCAAAGAGCGTTTAAGACAGGCTCTTTAGCTGCTATTAACATCATTGAGAGAAAAGCACTTTCCCCTAAATCTACTCTTTATCTCATCGAGTTTGATGGCAAGCGCACTCTTATAGCTGAATCAAGCAATGATGTGCGCACTTTAGCTTTTTCTGAAAAAAAAGAAGAAATGCATCCTGAAAAAGATACGCAAGACAAAGAGATTCCTTCCAATTTCCCTAGCTTCAAGGACTTCTTCAAAAAAAAATAAAAAGCTCCTGCTTTTGATTACAGGCTCTTTTAATCCCCTATCGCCTTCTCTAATTATTTTCCTACTAGATTTTCTTGACGCAGCTTAGCTTAGCCGGCATGATAGAGACCCTATAAGCAGAGGTTTTATCGTCAATGAAAGCAGCTATGGGCTTTGGCCTTTTTTTGCGAGTTGTATGCTTGTGTCTCGTGCTTTGTCCTACATATGGCAAAAAGCCTAATGCTGCTCTTCTCTACTATAAAGTAAAGTTCTCTTACGATTTACCTCCTAAAATACTAGAAAATTTACAAGATCAGTCTAAGCTTGTTAGCTTACAAAACCGCCCTATCCAGTCCATTGCAGCTTTGCACTTCAGAGCAGAAAAAGATATTTCCCCTATGTTGGCAGTCCTGCACTCTTCGGGCTACTACGATGCTGTTATCAAAAACCAGTTATTAAAAGAACCCTCGGGCATTTTAGAAGTACATGTCAATGTGAAGCTTGGTATTCAGTACAAACTAGAATCGTTTAATATTATAAATGCATCATCTCCTGGCTCTGCTACCTTTGAAGAAGAAAATGATATAATCAAGATAATCACGCTGAAGTACTTAGGCCTTGAACTAGGTCAGCCTGCAGATGCAACTACTATTCTAGAAGCTGAAAGGCGGATTGTACACCATCTTAGACGCAAGGGGTACCCGCTCGCAAAAATTACTGATAGAAAATCTATTGCTGATCGCAAATTGCGTGATGTAAAAATTACTCTCTATGTAGTCCCTGGGCCCTACGCCTACTTTGGAGGTGTGTGTATTGAAGGTCTTCATAGGGTAAATCCTGAATATGCAAAGTACCTCATTAACTGGCATAAATGTGAACCTTTTGACATTGGTCTAATTCATCAGACTCAGTCTAATTACTTTGATACAAGCCTGTTTAGCTATGTTTCTATTACATATCCTGAAGATATCCATAATGGGGAAAAGCTGCCCATGCATATCTCAGTCAAAGAGGCTAAGCAGCGCAGCTTTTCTATCGGTGTTAACTACGCTACTATTGATGGCTTTGGAGCTTCTTTGGGTTGGGAACACCGCAATTTTAGAGGCCTAGGTCAACGCTTATCCTTTCAGGCAAACATCTCTAAACACTTTAAGGACATCGCCGCCTCATATAGAGAGCCTAACTTAAAAAAAAAGGGCCGCTTTCGCACGTGGAAAGTAGAATCAAGCACACAGTCGTATAAAAGCTTTTCAGCAAAGTCAATCGCTTTATATCGCCGTTTTGACCGTAATGTAAATCGTTATTTCAAAGAGTCTTGGGGCTGGACAGTTGAGAATTTGCGTGATGAGACAGGCTACTCAAGAGGCCACTATACTCTCTTAAAAGCCCCTATTTTCTTTAGATGGTCTACAGCGGGAGATCCTTTAAACCCTGTAAAAGGTAATGAGTTTAATGCTGGTTTTACAGGAACACTTGATGTAGCTGAACCGAGTTTGCGTTACCTCAAGATGCGTTTTAGCCATTCTATGTATTTCCCCCTCTCCCCTTCTAAAAATAGCATGCTTGCATTGCGCACATATTTTGGCTCTATTATTGGGGCTGAACTTATGCGTATTCCTGCATCAAAGCGTTTTTATGCAGGTACTGAACAGTTTTTACGTGGCTATGACTACTTAACAGTCAGCCCTCTCAATAGCAACAATCAGCCTATTGGAGGGAAAAGCATGCTCATCTACAACTTAGAGCTGCGTTTTCGCTCTGCAGAAAACCTAGGTTTTGTGCTTTTTTACGATATTGGCCAGGTTTATCCTCAAAGCTTTATCAACCGCCACTTCCATCTTATACAATCAGTCGGCATAGGTGGGCGCTATTTCTCTATTCTTGGCCCCTTGAGTATAGACTTAGCCTTTCCTGTAAATCGCAGAAGAGGCTATGAAAACTCTTTACTAAAGTTGTATGTCAGTATAGGACAAACATTTTAATAGGTAATAATGATGAAAAAACGCTTTTCAAAAGCTCCGAAAAAATTGCCTAAGCCATGGATTAAAAGGCTTCAGCATTGGATTTTCGGAACAGCGATCTTCATAGGCCTTATTGTTATGGGGCTAAAATTCTACACACCAAAAGCTGCTATTCCTCTTATTGAAGGGTACGCAAAAAAGCAAGGCATTGAGCTTAAGATAGATCGTATTGAGAGCTGGTTTCCTTTCCGCTGTCATATCACTCACTTTGTTTATGAGAAAAAAGGGCTTGGCATCCTTAGGATGGAAGATACTTCTGTACAGCTTGCTAAACTACCTATGATTAAACGTTCTATTAGAATTGACAAATTTACTGTAAAGCGCGCGCGCTTAGAGCTTAGTGCACACACTTCTGTAGACAAAAAAACACCTATCACCTGGCCTAATGCTTTTTTTGGTATCAATTTGCGCAATTTAAACATTGTAGAGCTCACCTTCCTAAAGCCTGGAGAAAAGCCTTTTATTCTCTCTGTAAACGCTAAAGGATACATCTCTAAAGGCGCTGAGAAAATTGAGCTTAACACAAAAATTCATGAAAAAGCTCCTTATGAAGAAGTCGTAGAATTAGGCTTTAAAGCATCTAAAAAAACTAAGATTATTCACTTAGAGGCTAACTTTCTTGAAAAAGGTCAAGGGTGGCTTGAAGAGCAACTTAAAAGCTTTTTACCTCTTGATACTATTGCTTTAAACGTAAAAGCAAGTGGGCACATAGCGCATTGGCTTGCTCTTATTAAAAACCACCATCCTAAAAACTTAGCTTTTCTCCCCCCCATTCGCGGATCACTCGATGCACGGGTTAGCTTCAAAGAGACTCAAGATAAAAACCCTTGGCTCCGTTGCTTTTTTTCACAAACCACAGGAGCTAAAGCTCAGTTTGCTATTTCACACAGGCAAATTTTAGAAATTAAGGAGTGCTCAGTTAAAGGCGCCTACCTTCTAGGAAAGGTGCAAGGCAAGATCAATTTAAAGGAGAAAAGTGTACGGGGCTTAGATGCCCATATTGAGCTCAATTCATGGCCAAAGTGCGCCTCTTCCATAAATATTGCCCTTAAAAAGCCTCTTCAGTTAGAAGCAAAAGTACAAGGCCCTTTTGAAAATTTAGCACTCATATGTAAGTGGTATAAGCAAGATATTGGTATTCATTCGACCTTTTTTAATAACCTTTCAGGTCAAATCACCTCAAATTTAGAAAAGGGAAACTTTTCAGGCAAAGCTGAAAGCTTTTTCTATATAGAAAATAGGCGCTTTAATGCCGAATTTATCTTTAGCCAATTAGGAAAAAACTTGGTTATTAAGCCACTGGTTATTAAGTCTGCTGGTGGCAGCCTTACAGGAGAGGGTGTTTATTCTTTTGTTAAAGGGAATTGGGATACTTTTGATTTTGCCCTAGATACTCAAAATACCAATTTTTTCCAAAAGCACCTTTTACCTGAAGCAACAGATCTTAAAATAGGGCACTTTGTAGCTACAGGAAACTATTCACAAAAAGACGATGATACAGGAAGTCTTAAGATTAATGGGGATATCACACATCTTGAGTTTAAAGAGATGTTTGCCTCTGATGCAAATATAAACGCTGATATTTCAAATCCTTTTATTACACCCAGAGGTGATGTAAATCTTTCTCTTCAAAACGTTCATATCTCTAAAGTTCATGTACCGAAAGTCGATATTGATGCTCAGATTGACAGCCGTAAAGGCGCCTTTTCTATCCGCCTAGAACACTTGCCTGAAGAGTGCATGGCCTTAAATGCTAAGGGCCGCTGGTCATACGGCAATGATCACATAGCCATTTATCTCAGAGAGGTTTTTGGAAATATACGTGAGTTTGACTTTCAGATAGGCAATTCTACTGAGTTCAATTTCTCTCAAGGGAATTTCCGTTTAGAGCCTATGCTTATGAAAATAGGTACTGGCTTTATTGCAGCATCTATAAATACAGGCGATGTTGTAGGCTTAAGCGTCAAGTTACAAGATGTTCCTACAGCGCTCATCTCTTTAATAGACCCCAAGATCACCGCTAAAGGCACGGTCAGTGGTGACTTTATCTATCAAGGTCAAGCTCAAAATCCTAATGCTCATGCGCATTTTGTTTTTAGTGACTGCTCACTTGAATATGTACACTGGCCTGTTTTCCATGATAAAGAGGCTATTACAAGGTTTAAGCTTCAGCAAAATGTCTTTTCTATTTCTACCTCTGTACAAAGCTCAGGCAAGCAAGACCTATATTTTGGAGCCTCTATCCCTGTAGAGATTCAGGCCTACCCTTTTTACATGGAGCTCGACCGCTCAAAGCCCTTTCACGCAAATGTGCAACTTGATACAAATATAGCTGATTTTTCTGAATATCTTTCTGCTAGTGGCCACTCTTTAAGTGGACATGTATCAGGAGGTCTTACTTTTAGTGAAACGCTCAATCACCCCTCTATTACAGGAAGCTTGAATTTTGCAAATGGGCAATATGAAAACTATGAGTCAGGCCTTATCTTGCGCAATTTTTCATTTGATCTTATCGGCCGTGGAGACAAGCTTGACTTAGAGCAATTTTCTAGCTACGACCCTAAGCAAGGTCGCATCACAGCTAAAGGCACCATTAATGCAAATTTTAATGACAACTTCCCCTTTGATCTAAAAGCAATCTTTAGTGAAGCGCTTATTGTGAATCTGGATAATAACACAGCCAAAAGTACAGGCATTTTGTCTTTAAAAGGAAATTTCAAAAAAGCGCTTCTAAAAGGAAAGCTCAACATATCTTCTGCTAACCTTGATATCCCGGACAAACTTCAAGCGCAACCTCCCTCTTTAAATATCGAATTTGTGGGAGGTAAAAAACAGCCGAAAACAGCTCTTAAAAAGAGCCCTATGGTCCTTAATTTCGATGTGCATTTTAATGCCCCAAACACTCTGACTGTACAAGGGCGAGGCCTTAAGTCTATCTGGGGCGGCTCAGTCCATGCTCAAGGAAGCTCTGAGGACTTTAAGCTTTTTGGTAAGCTCTCTGTCCATTCAGGCTCTTTTAAGTTCGCCAAGATCTCCTTTAACCTTACTGAAGGCACGATCACTTTTGATGGCCCTTTGAGAAAAACAACGATTAGCTTAGTAGCGGAACAAGCCGTAAATGACCTAAACGTCTATATAGCGCTTAGAGGCCCACTTGCCTCTCCAAGACTGACCCTTTCTTCTGTGCCTGACATCCCTCTAAGCAATCTACTTTCCCGAATCTTATTCAATAAGGACATCTCGGAAATTGACCCCTTTCAAGCTCTCCAACTCGCTCAAACAGCACTTGAGCTTTCTAGTGGTGAGGTCAGTGTCACTGACCGTATTCAGAATTCTATGGGCCTAGATGTTTTCTCTTTTACCTCTTCGACCTACTCAAACTCAGGAGATAATGACCCCAACACAGATAACGCCTCAACAGATGCAGCAGATAGTACCTCTGTGCCTGTTGCTGTACAAGTCGGCAAGTACATCACTCGAGGAGTGTTGCTCACTATGACACAAGGCACAACGGCTGAGTCTGCTAAGTATAATATCGACATTGATCTGCAATATGGTCTTATGCTGCAGCTAGAGACTATGCAAAACCGCGAGGGCAAGATAGCACTTAAGTGGAACAAAACATATTAAGAATCATTTTAATTAGATTAGAATGATTCCTGATATCTTGTTTTTTTAATCTATGCTCCCCCCATTTATTAGTGTATTTTCTTCTATTTAGTACTTAGGCCTAAGCACTACTTAGTATAAGAAATCTCAAAAAAGAATCGCAATCAAACAAATAACATATTAATAAAAATTAAACTATTTATAATTTAAAACTAAAAAAGCCATTAAAATGTTTTTTATACAAATCTTTAAAGAGAAAAAAATTGACTCGATAGATAAGAATTGTTAAAATAGGAAGATATCATGAATTAAAAGGAGATAAAAATGGCAGAAGGAATAAACCGTCCAGACTACGCTTTAGCAGATGTAGTAATGAGTCAGCACGACGCTCTTTATGAACACCACTTAGGTGTTGAAGCTAATACAGAAAAACTGCAAGCAGTTAATGAACTTCTAAATATCTGTGCAGACACTAAAGAAGCTGCAAAAGATTCTAAAAAAGCGCCTGAGTTTGAAAATTTTTCCCGTGTTCAAGAGCTTTGGGAGCATATTAAAGATGTAAGCACACCTGAACTTGCAGGCATGATGAGCCAATGGGTCGAGAACTTAGAGAGCAAAGCTCAAAATAATGACCATAACCATATACCGATTACAAAAGAAGAACTTAAAAAGTTCGAGCGTGGCCTTTCTACAAGCAACCGCAAAGTAGAAATGGACATCCAAACAATCATGAGCCGCCTGTCTTATTTCAAAGATATACTTTACGTGAATAACCAGATTGCTAAAAGCACAGCTGATTCTATGGATCGCGTTCATCAAGCGTTCTTGCGTGTTGGAAAAGCCCATTAATTAATACTAGGATAAAAAAGAGCTTAATAACATGAATGCACCCCTCTCTAGTTTTGATCGAGACAGTAGAGGCCTTGGCTTTGCTGAGCGTGCTATTCAAACCTATAACGACCAAGAAGCTCTTTTTAATGAGATAGAGACTAAAGAGCGTGTAAAAATAGAAAAGACCCAAGCTGATATTGAGCGTATTGAAGATAACCGTTTAGCTATAGAACCTCCTACTTACTGGGAGACTAAAGCTAAACAAGCAACGTACGCTTCTCTTTTAGCCGGATGCGCTGGAGCAATCACCCAGCTTGTGAAGTTAGGTGCTGGTGCTTCTTTAAAGACTGTTTTATCAACAAGTGGTATTGTACCTGCACTTACATTAGCTAGCGGAGCAATGGAGCTCACTGGTGGCTGGGACTACTTAGAGACCTTTTTAGTTGAGCGCGCTCAACTAGATGGAAAAGTAACCCACACAGCCCTAATGGCTATTCGCATTGGGCTCTCGCTAGGTTTGGGTGGATTAAATCTCTATCAAACAGGACCTCAGCTTAAAACCTTACCTTGGGACATAAAAGCTATTACTGGAACAGAAGATACAATGAATGCTTTTAAAGCAGGTGCTCAAGGAATTGTAGCCTTTTTTACAACAGCGGCAGGACTTGCAAGCGCAAAAGGTAATTGGGACATGGCCCAATATAAAGCTACAGACCTAGAGCGTCAAAGAGAGCTTGAAAAACTTAATGAGCGCCTTTCAGGCTCTGTAAAAAAATTAGCGAGCATGCAAAAAAAGCTCTCTCGAAGGTATCGAGATGTGAGCGGCCTTGTTCGAGGATAAACACAATTTAAATAGATTATTTTAATATTTAAGGAGAAAATATAATGGCAGAAGCAGTAGCACTAAGATCACCAGAGGTTGAAACCCTCTCTAGCATTAAAAAGACCTACTCACGTCTAGACACTGTAGAGCTAATAGCCAAAGTAGTTGCCACGCTAGAAGAAGTTGGCCAATTACAGAAAAGATCACGCAACGAAGCTCTTGAGCAAAAAGAAGATTGGATAACTAAAAACATCTCAGCAGTAAGATGGAAAGGTACAGGTGCAGCAACCATTACAGCTGCTGCCTTTGGCGCTACTTTAGTAGCTGGTCAAACTTGGGGACCTCTAATCCAAAATCTTTCTCCAGTTGCTCAGCAAGCTGTTGATGGAGGATTCTTAGAGCCTAGCCGTGTAGAAGCTGAGCTTCGTGGAGCTATGGCAGATCAAGAAGTGCAAGCAGCAACTACAGACCAACAAAAAACAAGTGAGACTATCTCAAGCCTAGAACAAGCTGAAAAAGGCGTTGCAACTTTCTATAATCGCTAACACTTTCTTTCTGAATTAAAAGTCTATATAGACTTAAAAACCCTAAGAAAACACTTTCTTAGGGTTTTTTTTATCTTTTTATAGATTTTTTTTTACAAAAAAAAGATTAACCATTACAATCTGCAGACGAAAGACCCAAGAAATCTTTCGCTAATTACAAACAAAAAAAAGGCTAATAAGAGCGGCCTTGAAAAGCTCTTGGACATAGGATTCTATTATGGAAATCACCAGTTTAAACAACTACCCTATCGGTGCAGGTTACCCAATCGGTGCTCACAATGAAGGCCCCATTGGAGCTGATAACACGATTGAAGCAAGTCAAGACATGCCTATCGGTGCAGGTTACCCAATCGGTGC